>JBDRSO010000038.1:0-16375 GCA_043824835.1 Pseudomonadota bacterium
CAAGGGCGGCAAGGTGCTGTTCATCGGCACCAAGCGTCAGGCCCAGGAGGCCGTGACCCAGGAAGCCCAGCGCGCCGGGATGTTCTTCGTCACCCACCGCTGGATGGGCGGCACCCTGACCAACTTCCAGACCATCAAGAAATCCATCGACCGCCTCAAGCACCTTGAGCAGATGTTCGAGGACGGCTCCATCTCGCGCTACACCAAGAAGGAAGCCGTGGGCATGAGCCGCGAGGTCAAGAAGCTCAACCTCGCACTGGGCGGCATCAAGGACATGGGCGACGCCCCCAGAGCCGCCTTTGTCATCGATCCCAAGCGCGAGCACATCGCCATCATGGAATGCCGCAAGCTCGGTATCCCGGTTGTGGCCGTGGTCGATTCCAACTGCGACCCGGACATGGTGGACTACATCATTCCCGGCAACGACGACGCCATCCGCGCCATCAAACTTTTCGCCGCCCACATGGCCGACGCCTGCATCGAGGGCGCGGCCACGCAGAAAGACTTCGCCAAGGGCTCCGACGAGGCCAAGGCCGCCAAGAAGGCCGCTCCCGCCGAGCAGGCCGCGGCGACCCCCGCAGCTGAAGCCGCAACCGAAGAAAAAGTCGAAGCTCCGGCCGAGGCCACTACCGAGGAGAAGTAAGCATGGGCATCACCGCATCTCAGGTCAAGGAACTGCGCGAGAAGACCGGCGCAGGCATGATGGACTGCAAGAAGGCGCTGGTCGAGTCCGGCGGCGACGAGGAAAAGGCCATCATGTATCTGCGCGAGAAGGGGTTGTCCAAGGCCGCCAAGAAGGCCGGACGCGCCACCTCCGAAGGTCTGGTCACCCCTTACGTCTCTGCCGACGGCAAGACCGTGGTCCTCTCCGAACTCATGTGCGAGACCGACTTCGTGGCCAAGAACGAGGACTTCCGATCCTTTGCCAAGGCCCTGTCCGAGAAGATCGCCGGGCTTGACGTGACCAGCGGCGTGGCAGCCGACCTGCCCGCCGAGGTGGCCGACGTGACCGACCTCATCGCCAAGCTGGGCGAGAACATGGGTGTGGGCCGCTTCGTCAAGATTGCCACCGATGACGCTATCGGCGTCTATATCCACTCCAACAACAAGCTCGGCACCATCGTCGAGCTCAAGGGTTCCAACGACGAGGATCTGGCCAAAGACATAGCCATGCACGTCGCCGCCATGAACCCCGCCTGCATCAGCCCCAAGGAACTGGCCCAGGATACCCTGGACAAGGAAAAGGCGCTGTACATGAAGCAGGCCATGGACGAGGGCAAGCCCGCCGAGATCGCAGAGAAGATCGTCATGGGCCGCCTGACCAAGTTCTACAAGGAAGTCTGCCTCATCGAACAGGTTTTCATCAAGGATGACAAGAAGAGCATCAAGGACCTGCTCGGCAAGGCCGAGGTAGCCAGCTTCCATCGACTGGCCCTAGGCGAGGGCGCTCCAAAAGACGCCGCCAGCGACGACTAAAAAATGAAAACGGGCCGCACGGCCCGTTTTTTTTGATCGCAAAACATGGTATCGCCAGTTGGCGAAGCTCATCAGTGACACGCAAAGACCTTGAGGTGAAAATGGAAACGATGCGGTATTCGCGGATCTTGCTGAAACTCAGCGGCGAGGCCCTGGCCGGGGAGCAGCGCTTCGGCATCGAGCCCGAGGCCATCGGCCAGTTCGCCAGGGAGATAGCCGAGGTGGCGACCACGGGAATCCAGGTGGCCCTGGTCATCGGGGGTGGCAACATCTTCCGCGGCATGGCCGCCAGTGCCAAGGGCATGGAGCGGGCGCAGGCAGACTACATGGGCATGCTGGCCACGGTCATGAACGCCCTGGCCGTGCAGGACGCGCTGGAAAAAAACGGATGCAGCACCCGCGTCATGACCGCCTTTAGCATGGCCGAAGTGGCCGAGCCTTATATCCGCAGGCGCGCTATCCGACACCTGGAGAAGGGGCGCGTGGTCATCTGCGCGGCCGGGACCGGCAACCCCTACTTCACCACCGACAGCGCCGCCGCCCTGCGCGCGCTGGAGCTCAAGTGCGACGCCATCTTCAAGGCGACCAAGGTGGATGGCGTGTACGACAAGGATCCCCTCAAGTTCCCCGACGCCGTCCGCTACGACACCGTCACCTACATGGAAACCCTGGAGAAACGGCTGGGAGTCATGGACTCCACGGCCATCACCATGGCCCGGGACAACAACCTGCCGATCATCGTCTTCAATCTGTACAAGGAAGGCAACATCCGCAAGGCCGCCAGCGGCGAGAACATCGGAACGACCGTCCAAGGAGGAAACTGACATGCAAACAGTGCTCAACGATGGCAAAAAGCGCATGGCCGGAGCCATTGGCGCTCTGGAAAAGGACTTTGCGAAGCTGCGCACCGGACGCGCCACCACGGCCCTGGTGGACACCATCATGGTCGATTATTACGGCACTTCCACCCCCATCAGCCAGCTCTCCTCGGTCTCGGTGCCCGATGCCAAGACCATCACCATCCAGCCCTGGGACAAGGGCGCCTTCGGCCCGGTGGAAAAAGCCATCATGATCTCGGACCTCGGGCTCAACCCGGTCAATGACGGCAAGATCATCCGCATCGTCATTCCGCCCCTGACCGAGGAACGGCGCAAGGATCTGGTCAAGATCGCCAAGAAATACACCGAGGAATGCAAGGTAGCCATCCGCAACGTCCGCCGCGACCTCAACGACACCCTCAAGAAGATGGAAAAAGACAAGGAAATCAGTGAGGACGAGTTGAAAAAAGGCGAAACCGACGTGCAGAAGCTGACCGACGACTTCGTCAAGCAAAGCGAGAGCGTGCTTGCGGCCAAGGAAAAAGAAATCCTGGAAATTTAGGGACAATCTCCTTTGCAAAGCATCACAGCCCCCACCCACGTGGCCATCATCATGGACGGCAACGGCAGGTGGGCCAAACAGCGCGGGCTGCCCCGGACCGAGGGCCACAGGGCCGGCACCGAGGCGGCCCGCGCCGTGGTCACCCACTGCCGAGAGCTCGGGGTCAGACACCTGACGCTCTACACCTTCTCCAAGGAGAACTGGGCGCGGCCCAAGGACGAAGTGCGCACCCTCTTCGACCTGCTGACCACCTTTCTCACGCGCGAGGAATCGAGCCTGCGCAAGCAGTCCATCCGGCTCAAGGTACTCGGCGAACTCGACGGCATGCCCATGGCCGTCCGCCAGACCCTCAAGCACGTCATGCGCCAGACGGCCAAGTGCGAGGCCATGACCCTGAACCTGGCCCTCAATTACTCGGGCCGCGACGAGATCCTGCGGGCAACCAGGGCGCTGGCGGCCAAGGGCGTCCCCCCGGACGCAATAACCGAGGAATCGTTCGCGGCCGAATTGTGGACCGCCGGACAGCCCGACCCGGACCTGATCATCCGCACCAGCGGCGAACAGCGCCTGTCCAACTACCTGCTCTATCAATGCGCCTACGCCGAGTTCTACTTCACTGAAACCTACTGGCCAGACTTCACTCCCCACGAGCTGGACAAGGCCTTTGCAGAACTGGCCGGGCGGCGTCGCCGCTTCGGCCTGACCGACGAGCAGCTTGGCTGACCCGACATGGTCATCGAAAATAGCCGGGACCGACACCGCGTCTTGCCCCCGCGCGGCAAATAGCGTACACAGTTTCCACCCGCACCAACGCGAAATCACATGAAAAGCGCCGAAGATCAGCTATGACCATCTCCCTGCACAAAAAACGGCTCGCCACCGCGGTGTGCCTGACGGCCATCCCAGCCCTTGCCCTCGTCTTTCAGGGATGGGTGCTTTTCGTGGTCCTGGCCCTGTTCTGCTCCCTCGCCCTCTGGGAATTCTACTCCATGTTCCAGCCCCTGCCCGGGGCAGCGACCATCAAGGGGCTCGGCGCAGCCTTCACCTTCCTGCTGCTGGGCGCGTTCGCCGCAGGGGAGCCTGGCTACCCGCCCATGGTCCTCATCGGGGCCTTCTGGGCGGCAGCGTTCCTGTTCCTCGCCCGCTACAGCCGCGACGCGGCCTCCTCCTTCAAGCCCTGCCTCGTCTTCCTGGCCGGGCTGATCTACATCCCCCTCAATTTCCACTTCCTCCTCGCCTTCTCCCGCCACGAGATCCTGCTCGTCATCGGGGCCGCCGCCATCTCGGACACGGCGGCCTTTTACTGTGGCACCCTCTGGGGCAAGAAGAAGATCTGGCCCACGGTCAGCCCCAAGAAGTCCTGGATCGGCAGCATGGGCGGCATGGCGGCCTGCATGCTCGCCACCACCGCCTTCGGCCTGAGTTTCGGCACGGGCCAGATATGGCAGTGGCTGCTGCTGGGCGCGGCCCTCAACCTGGCCGCGCAGATGGGCGACTTCTTCGAGTCCGCCCTCAAGCGCTCCCTGGACATCAAGGATTCCGGCTCGCTCCTGCCCGGCCACGGCGGCCTGCTCGACCGAGTGGACAGCCTGCTCCTGGTGGTACCGACCTACGGCCTGATCCGCATGGCCCACACCTTCTTCTAGCCACTGGACCATCGTGAAGACGTACATCTCCCCTTGGCCGCAGACCGCCAAACTGCCCAACTTTCCCCGCTCCGTGGCCGTGCTCGGGGCCACGGGGTCCATCGGCGTCAACGCGCTCAGGGTCATGGCCCGCCACCCGGACCTCTTCACGGTCACGGCCCTGGCGGGCGGACGAAACGGCACGCTGCTGGCCGAGCAATGCGCCCGACTGCGCCCCCGCTACGCCGCCGTGCTCGACGATGCGGCCCGACGCGAGCTTGAGGCGGGACTGCCCACCGGGTATTCGCCGCAGATACTTGTCGGCCCCGATGCCTTCACCACCCTGGCCGGACTGGACGAAGTGGACACGGTCCTGTCAAGCATCGTGGGCGCGGCCGGTTTCGAGCCGACCCTGGCCGCGGCCCGGGCTGGCAAGCTCATCTGTCTGGCCAACAAGGAATCCCTGGTGCTCGGCGGCCACATCATCCGGGCCGCCTGCCACGCCTCGGGCGCGGTGATCCTGCCCGTGGACTCCGAGCACAACGCCCTGTTCCAGGGACTCATGGGCCTTGATCGCGACGACGAGATCTCGCGACTCATTCTCACGGCCTCGGGCGGCCCCTTTCGCGGACGCAACGCCGCCTCGCTTGAGGGCGTGACCCGCGAACAGGCCCTGGCCCATCCCAACTGGAGCATGGGCGCAAAAATCTCCATCGACTCGGCTACCCTCATGAACAAAGGGCTCGAAGTCATCGAGGCCTGCCACCTCTATGGTCTGCCGGTGGACATGGTCCATGTGGTGGTCCATCCCCAGTCCATTATCCACTCCCTGGTGGAATACGTGGACGGATCGCAGCTGGCCCACCTGGGCATGCCCGACATGCAGGTGCCCATCGCTCATTGCCTGGGATTTCCCCGCCGCCTCGGGGTGGACGTGCCCCGACTCGACCTGGCCCGTGTGGGCTGCCTGACCTTTGAAGAGCCGGACCTGGGCGCTGTCCCCTGCCTGAGGCTGGCGCGGGAGGCTTTTGATGCCGGGCCGAGCCACCCGGTAGTGCTCAACGCGGCCAACGAAGTGGCCGTGGCCGCCTTCCTGGACGGCCGCATGGGCTTTGCCGACATCCCGACCACTATTGAAGCGGCCCTTGACCGGCACCAGCCCGTGGACGTATCCACCCCGGAGGCGGTGCTCGACCTGGATTGCGCCGTCCGGGAAGAAATCCGCCACGCCCTCTGGCCTGACGCGAATTGATGCTTATTTCTTTCCGAGCCGCGATAACGAAACTGCGGGCGGCCGCATGAGGATTCTATGCTGACAAGCGCAATCGCCATCATCCTGGCCCTTGGCGGCCTGATCTTTTTCCATGAACTCGGCCACTTCGCCGTGGCCCGCTTCTTCGGCATGGGGGTACGGACCTTCTCGCTGGGCTTTGGTCCCCGGCTGGCCGGGTTCACCTCCGGCCGCACCGAGTACAAACTCTCGGCCATCCCCCTTGGCGGCTATGTGCAGCTGGCGGGCGAACAGGGCGAGGAAGAGGAAGATTTTCCAGACGAGCAGCTCTTCTCCGGGCGTCCCGCCTGGCAGCGGCTGTGCGTGGTGGCGGCCGGACCGCTCTTCAACTTTCTGCTCGCCTTCCTCATCTACTGGTTTCTGGCCATGGCCCAGGGCCAGGGCGTGGTCATGCCCACGGTGGGCGATGTCATGCCCGAGAGCCCGGCCTTTGAGGCGGGTCTGCGCAAGGACGACCACATCCTGAGCGTGGACGGCAGGCCCATGGACTCCTGGAACGAACTGGTGGAGACGATCCGCGCGGGCAACGAGACGCCGCTGCGCTTCGAGGTGGAGCGCGGCAATGAGCGGCTGAACCTGACCGTGACCCCCAGGGTGAATACGGTCAAGAACCTCTTCGGCGAGGAAGTGACCGTGCCCATGGTGGGCATCGGCCAGGGCGGGGTCATCGAATACCGGCCCGTGGAGGGCCTCGGGGCAGGCATGGCCCTGACCCACACCTGGACCATGTCCAAGGTCGTGGTCAAGGGATTCGTCAGCATCATCGAGCGGCTCATTCCGGTGGAGTCCATCGGCGGGCCAATCATGCTCGCCCAGATGGTCCACAGCAGCGCCCAGTCCGGGTTCTACGACCTGCTGGGCATGATCGCCATCATCTCCATCAACCTGGCCATCATCAACCTGCTGCCCATCCCGGTACTCGACGGCGGCCACATCGTCTATTTCCTGCTCGAAATGATCTTTCGCCGCCCCATCAGCGACCGCTGGAAGGCGGCGGCAACCCGCGTGGGCATTCTCCTGCTGCTGATGCTCATGAGTCTGGCCATCTTCAATGATGTCCGCCGTCTGCTCTCATAAGCCCCGCGGCCTGACCCTGGCCCTGGCCGGGGCCGAGGACCGCCTCCAACTGGCGCTGGGCGAGCCGTCGGACACGGGCTGGACCCTGCTCGCCTCGCGGGAATGGACCGTGCCCGGGCAGTCGCTGCGCTTCCTGATGCCGGGGCTCAAGGAGACGCTGGACGGGTTCGGCATCACCGCCTCGGCCATCGCGCGCATCGCCTGCGTGCGCGGGCCGGGCAGCTTCACCGGGCTGCGTCTGGTCCTGGCTGCGGCCCAGGGCATTGCCTCGGGCACCGGCGCCTCCCTGGCCGGCATCGACCTCCTGCCGCTGCTGGCCGCAGGCCCCGGCCCAATCCTGACCACTCCCCTGCACGTCGTGACCTACGCCCGGCGCGGGCTGGTCTACCTCCAGAGCTTCCACACTCCATCGCTGGCCCCCATTGCGCCCCTGGCGGTCTGCACCCTGGCCGAGGCGGCCGAGCGCATGACCAACCAGGACACCCCCGCCCATCTCCTGGGCAGCGGCCTGCGCCGCAACCCGGACTTCTTCGCCGACCTGATCACACAAGCGCCGGGCCTGACCCTGCTCCCGGCCAGATGGGACACCCCCTCGCCCGAGCTGCTGCTGGCGGCGGCCATAACCGCCCAATACGCCCACGCCCCGCTTGAGCCGTGCTATGTCCGCCCCTCGGACGCGGAGGCGAACCTGCCCCACTTCGCCAGACAGCGCGGCCTTGACCCGGATGAGGCGGTCAAACGCCTGCGCGATCTCGGACTCGGCCAGCACGGCGAGCCCTCCGACCAATAACGAAACAGCCTCCCGACTGATGGTCGGCTCGCACGAGCCGGTCATCCGGGAGGCCATGTGGGGCGTGTCCCCTGCCGAAGCGGCCCGCGTCAGGGGGTCAGACGGTCCGTTGTCTTTTCGATCTGACGGCCCAGCGGGGTCTGGAGCGAAATCTCGCGCTCGACCTTGGTGATGCCCTTGAGCACCGTGGAGTGCCTGCGGCCGAGTTTGTCGCCGATGTCCTTGAGGGACAGATCAGTGTGCTTGCGGGCCAGATAAAAGGCGGTGTTGCGCGCCAGGACCACTTGACGTTTGCGGCTCTTGGACTTCAACTCATCCTCGGAGAGGCCGTAGCTCTTGCAGATGAACTCCACGATGTTGAGGAAGTCCGGCGCGGCGTGATGCACGGCGTAGTTGTCGAGCACTTCCCAGGCGAGGTTGAGGGTCACGGCCCTGTTCAGGAGGCGCGCCTTGAGTACGAGATTGGTCAGGCAGCTTTCCAGTTGGCGGATGTCGGTGGTGATGCGCTCGGCCAGCAGCTCGGACACCTCAACGGGCACGGACACCTGAAGCTTGCGCGCCTTTTCCATGACGATGCGCCGCCGGGTCTCCATGTCGGGCCGGTTGATATGGGCCAGGAAACCGGAGCAGAACCGCGAAACCAGGCGGTTGTCCACGCCGGAAAACTCCTTGGGCATGAAGGAGCTGGTCAGCAGCACCTTGCACCCGCGCTCGCGCAGGGCCGTGAGGGTGCACAGCAGCTCTTCCTGCATCTTCTCCTTGCCCTGAAAGAAGTGGACGTCCTCAAGGAGCAGCACATCAAGGTTCTCGCGGAACTGCGCCTTGAACACGTCCACCTGCCGGGACTTGATGGCCAGCACCATGCGGGTGGCGAAGTCCTCGGACGACAGGCAGGCGACCTTGAGCCGTTTTCGATTGGCGGCCCGGCAGAGCTGATTGCCCACCGATTGCAGCAGATGGGTCTTGCCCAAGCCTGGGCCGGAACTCAGAAAGAGATGGTCCGAGGAAAAGGCGCTGTCGCACAGGCTCTTGCTGGCTGCGCAGGCCAGCTCGTTGGACGGGCCGACCACGAAGTCCTCAAAGGAGAAACGCCAGTTGTGCACGGCCACGGGCCTCGGGGCCTCGGCGATGGGCAGGCCGAGCTGGGCGGGTGCCGCCCCCCGTGTCTCCCGGGCTGACGGCGCGGCCGCCGGGGCGGGCTTGCCCGCCACCACGGTGATTCTGGGATCACTGCCCATGACCTCGGCTGCGGCCTCGCGGATCACCTGGAGCAGTCGCTCGCGCACCCAGTTGGCCACGAACTCGTTAGGGGCGGTCAGGGTCAGCCTGCCGCCTTCGACAACGCCGTCAAGGGGTTTGATCCAGACAGTGAAGAGACCGGGGTTGAGGCTCTTTTCGAGCGAATTGCGTATTTGCTTCCAGGCAACTTTCATCATGTCGTGTGAGATAGTGGATTGACCGCCCCAAGACAATTCTTGATTTTCAAACGTGTGATCAAAGCCGGGCTCGGGTTCTCTACAGTCGGCGACCGAGAACAGCAATTGCAAACGCATGGAATAAAACGATATTAAAACAATTTGGCTTGCAGAGTCGATTCCCGGTCTCAATCCGGTGAAACAGGCGCATGGCAAGGCTTCCCGGCGTTTCGATTTTTTCTAGATTTTCTATTTATCAACAGCATGTGGATTTCTTTTCAACAGCCATAAACTTGTATTTCGACGAATTTTCGAAGATTGGATGATTTTTCTTTCCGCTCAGATTTTTTTTCTAAGTTCTTGTACTGATCACATTCCACCCCTCAGAGAGGGGGTTTTGTTCAATAGTCTGAATTTCATGATTATTTTTCTTAATGAGTGATAACCGTTTTCACTCATGTTAACAGGACCGTCACACCCGCCACCCATGAGCCCGCCCAGAGCAAGGATCGGGACCGTATTGCCCATTATGAACACAAAAAAATCGTGGGAATTCAAGAAAAAAACACCTTGACAGAAAAAGTGCAAGGTGTTCCGGGCACGAAACCCGTAGGAAAAAATCCCAGGCTGTTGGAAAGAATTAGTCGACCTGGGCTCGGGTCGGATACTTGCCGCAGGCGAATTTTGGCGATTCCGGGCAATAACCGAGCTGCTCGCACCGGGCACCGCCAGTGGAGAACAGGGCCGGGAGTCTCTCCCGGCAGATATTGAGCATGGCGTCGGCCAGGGCGCGGATTTCCCATTGCGCCCGGTTGCAGCAGCGCAGATGAAAGAAGTGATGCAGGCTGCGGCAATTCATGGTGATGACGATCTTGGTCTCGGCAGCCTGGGGGAGCACGAAGCGCGCATCCTCGTTGGCCTTGGCCTTGCGGCCATGGGCCACCAGGATTTCGCGCAGGTCGCCATAGGCCGAGCGGACCTCGGCAATGAACCGCTCGAAGCGCTCCCTGGCCTCGGGAATCCTGGCAACAGCCGGGGGGATGATGTAGTCTAGGTCGTTTTCGGCCACGTAGCGCTGGCTCTGCTGCGAGTAGGAAGCGATGCGGTGGCGCACGATCTGGTGCGAGCAGGCCCGCGAGATGCCCTCCACCGCAAAGGTCATGGACACATGCTCCACCGGGCTGTCGTGGCCCGACTCCATGGTCTTGCGCACAAACTCGGCCTGGGTCTCGCGGTCGATCTCGCCCGAGAGCAGCCGGGGCCACATGTCGGCCACGAACCCGGCGTGGTAGCACTGGCGAAAGGCGGCGTAAATGAGCGGCAGGGCGTCGGGGGTCATGGTGAGAAATTCGACCCTGAGGTTCTTTTCGGGCATCGGCTGGGCTCCGTGGCGGCTGGTGTCGTTGACAGGTGTCACTGTGTATCGCAAAGCGTCCATGCTGTCACCCTCTGGCCGCTGTCCCCACACGCTTTGCCCTTGACGGTCCGCCGGATTGGGAGCAAAGAGGCCCCATGGAAACCACGACACTCGTCACCATTCTCCAGGGGTCCATCGCCCCCTTCGTGCTCATATCGGGCATCGGCCTGCTGCTGCTCTCCATGACCAACCGCATCGCCAGGCCCACGGACCTCATCCGGCGGCTGCTCGACATGCTGCCCACCGCGCCCGAGCGGGACGTGAAATTCCTGCTCGACCAAGTGACCGTGCTGCGCAAACGCTGCTCCATCATGCGCTGGGCCATTTTCTTCTCTATCCTGGCCATCATCTTCGTCAGCTGCGTGATGCTGCTGCTCTACGCCAGCCTGCTCTTCGAGGTGCCGCTGCACTTCTGGGTCGAGGTGCTCTTCGGCGGCTCGCTGATAAGCCTGATCGTCAGCCTGCTCTACCTGCTTGAGGACATCCGCATCACCCTGCGCTCCCTGGACCTGGAAATCGAACGGCGCAAGGGAAGCCTCGGCTAGAGCGCGATCTTGGCCAGGGCGTCTTCGGCCACCTCTTCAGATGGACTCCCGGCCTGAAGAATGAAGTGAAGCACGCCGTAAAAGACCGGCTCCATGACCGCCAGCCGGGCCGACAGCTCCCGCCACACGGCATCCTGGTCCCTGTCACCGCCCTGCTCCACGACCCGAGCGGCCAGGGTGCGCGAATCGACCATGAGGTAGAAGACCTTGCCCGCGCCGTGGATATGTGGCTGAACCGCCGGGTCAACCACCAGTTCATCGGCCAGAACGATGACCGCCGCCGGGCCGGTCAGAGCGGCCACGGCCGACTGTGCGTCCTTGGGCGTCACCGCCCCGATCCCGAGCCGGTCGGCCAGCAGCCTCGCCAGGGCCGCCCTGCCGCTACCGGGCAGCCCCAGCAGCACCACCCGCCCGGTGGCCTTCCAAGCGTCGGCAAAATCCTCGCGCCGCCCACCCCGGCCATGGGTCCGTGTGACCCCGGCCTCGTCCACCTCGACCTCTTCCTTGATCAGATGATCGTACTTCACGCGCGCTCCTCACGTTGACGAATGTTTCCCTTGCGGGGACGAGAGTATCAAGTAGGATGGCGGCAACGCAAACGGTTTGAGGACGCCATGCCCAAGGACCTGATCCACTTCGACATAGCCGGGCGCACGGCCCGGCACCTTGCGGAAACGCGCTTCGGCCCCTGCCTCGCCGCAGAGGGCCACGGCCTGCTTCTTGGCTCGGTCTTTCACGACGCCCTGTTCTACGCAGCCTGGCCCGCAGACGCCCCTCTGGAGCGGCTGTCCCACACCCTGCACGGAGCCAAGGGGGAGGACACCTTCGCCCTGGTCAGGATGTTGGCGGCCCATGCGCAAACCAATGGCTCGCCCCTGGCGGCTGCCGTTCTGGTCGGGGTCGTGTCCCACCTCTTTGCCGACACGGTCATGCACCCGCTGGTCTGGCACCTGACCGGCGACTACTACGCATCCGATGCGGCCGCCCGGTCCATGGCCAGACAGCGCCACCGCGCCCTGGAATCGCTCATGGACATGGTCGCCTGCCCACACATGCTCGGCCGAACGCGCTACAGCCTGCGGCTCATGCTGCGCCGCTGCCCGGCCCTGCTCGAACGCGGGTTGCCCGTGACCGGGCTGGCATCCATGGCCGAAATGGAGCCGGACGCGGCACGTGCCGGTCTGACCCGGGCATGGCGCGTCTTTGCCCTGTTCCAGACTGCGTACTCGAACCGAGCGTTGGCCCGCGCGGCCTTTGCCCTGCGCCCCCGGCTGCCCCGGGCTGCGGCCGAGCTGGCCGCCCTGGCCTATGCACCCCAGCTTCTGCACCAGGCCCAGGCGCTGGCCGGACCCATCGCCTTTCGCCACCCGGTCACCGGCGAGGCGCACACGGCCACCCTTGGCCAACTCATGGACGAGGCGGCGCAGCGCGCGGCCGCCCTGTGCCTCAGGCTCGAACCCGCTCTTTTCGATTCAGACGAAATAGGCCTGGACGAACTCGGGCCGTCCATGGACGCCGGGCTTCCCGGGGTGGAGAGCGGCCGCATGCGCCACTTCGCCAGCCCGCCATTCCCCGATCTGGCCTGATCATATCTGGCCTCCAGGCACAAGACCGTTGCACTTGACGCGTGGATGGCCTAGGCTGCAACGATTGGTAACCCCCCGCATCACAGGAGTGCGCCCATGAAAAAATTCCTTACCATCGGCATCGGCGTGTTGATCATCGGCGTCATCGCCATAATCGTTCTCGCCATTCTCAACCTCGGTTCAATCGTCAAGACCGCGACCGAGACCTACGGCCCACGGATCACCAAGACCGAGGTCAGACTCCGCTCGGCTGACATTTCCATCCTCTCCGGCTCAGGTTCCCTCAACAAATTCTTGCTCGGCAATCCCGAGGGATTCACCATGCCAAGCGCCCTGGAGTGCGAGACCATCTGGGTGAGCGTGGTCAAGAAATCCCTGACCACGGACACCATCATCATTGAGGAAGTGATCGTGGATGGTCCGATCATCAGCTACGAAAAGCGGGGCAACACCGACAACTTCAAGACCATCCTGAACAACATCAAGCAGACCGTGGCCAGCGAAAAGAACGCCACCCCTGCCGAGCAGGAGGCCACCGGTTCGGAAAAATCCATCCAGATCAACAACTTCATCGTCAAGAACGGACGAATCAACCTGGGGGGTTCCCTGCTTGAGGTTTTTGGAGCGGACAAGGGCGTGGGCATCGCCATGCCCGACATCCACATGAAGGACATCGGCAAGGACAAGAAGATCACCCCGGCTGAGGCCTTTGCCCTGGTCCTGGCCGAGATGACCAGCGATGTCACCGGCACGGTCACCCAGTTCGGCAAACAACTCTCAGAGACCCTGGGCAAGGCTGTCGATGAAGTTGGCAAGGGGACCGAATCCTTGGGCTCCACCGTCAAGGGATTCTTCGGCTCGGAATAGCCGCTCGCGGGGCCGCGCCGGACACAGGCGCGGCCCCATTACATTTACTATAGAACACGACCGGGTCCGCCGATGGACCACATCCCGCAGAACAATGCCACACCCAGCACCCTACACAGCCCATCCCCTGACCGGACCGGACGGCCTCTGCGATGTCCGCGTCCAGGTGAACGGCAAGACATGGCACATGTGGGGCCGAAGCGGCCCAGACCGCGAACAGGCCCTGGCCAATGCCGTGGAGCCGGGCAACCTGCCCGTGCTCATGGGCGCGGGCCTGGGCCACTGCCTGCGCGCCCTGGCCTCGGGGGGCAGTCCTGTGGCCGTGGTGGACCGCGAGGCCGACATCGAGGCGGTCACCGGGGTACGCCGCGAACTGGGCGAGCATCCGGCCGTGACCTGGATCGACGACGACGCACCCGAGACCGTGCTGGACCGTCTTGAGCGCTGGCGCGCCGCCCACGGCCACGCGCCGCTGCACCCGGTGATCATCCCCCTGTACCAGAGGCTCGATGCGGCTTACTACGGCCCCATCTCCCAGGCCATCAAGGCCGGAGCGCAGGCCGATTTTAGGGCCGAGGCCGCGTATCCGAAATTCCGCTCGCAGACACCACGCGTCCTGTTTTTCGACTCCAGCTACTTCCTGTGCGGAGAAATCCTCGCCGCCCTCACCCGGCTCGAAATCCCCCACCGCATCCTCCCCCTGGAACGCTCCGCCACCGGCAGCGCCCGATTCATCGAAGCTCTGCTGCACGCCGTTCTCGAATTCCGGCCCGACTTCGTACTGACGGTCAATCACTTCGGCCTCGACCGCGAGGGACGGCTGGCCGGACTCCTGGCCGAGCTGGGACTCCCGCTGGCCTCCTGGTTCGTGGACAACCCGGCCCTCATCCTGCACGACTACGCCCATCCCGGAGCGGACAACACGGCGGTCTTCACCTTTGACGCCGGAAACCTTGCCATGCTGCGCGCCCGTGGATTTGCCCGGGTGGAGTACCTGCCCCTGGCCACTGACCCGGAGCGATTCCGGCCCGGGCTCGGGTCTGCCGCCCCGTCGCAGTGGGCCGCCGAGGTCTCCTTTGTGGGCAACTCCATGGCCCGGCCCGTGGCCCAGACGCTGGAGAACGCGGGCCTGCCCGAGACCATGCGCGCCGAATATCCCAAGGTGGCGGCCGAGTTCGGCGCATCGGGCCAGACCGATGTGCGCGGCTTCCTGGCGTCCCACCGCCCGGACTGGCGCGCCGCCCTTGACGAACTGCCCACCCCGGAGCGCAGGCTGGCCTTGGAATCGCTGCTCACCTGGGAGGCCACGCGCCAATACCGACTGGCCTGCGTCAGGGGCATCCTCGGCTTCGCCCCGCTCATCGTGGGCGACGAAGGGTGGCTCGCCCAGCTGGACGACCCCGCCTGCTGGCGCAGGCTGCCGCCCCTAGACTACTACGCAGATCTGCCCCGCTTCTATCCCCTGTCGGCGGTCAGCCTCAACTGCACCAGCCGCCAGATGGTCGGAGCGGTCAACCAGCGCGTTTTCGACATCCCTGCCTGCGGGGGGTTCGTGCTCACCGACCGGCGGGAACAGATGGACGACCTTTTCGAGCCGGAAGCCGAAGTCGTGGCCTATGACAGCCCGGACGACATCCCTGCCCTGACGGCCGAACTGCTGGCCGACCCGGCCCGGCGCAGGCGTGTCTCCCGCGCCGCACGAGCGCGCATCCTGGCCAAGCACACCTACGAGATCCGGCTGCGCACCCTGCTTGCGGCCATGCGCGACACCTTCGGCGACTAGCCCCCCCTCACCCGCCCCACCGTTTTTTTTCACGCCCTGCGGACCACAGGGCCGGTCATTTTTGCCGGCCTCTGTTCACATTGACTTCGCAATCAAAAAAAACATTCACCTAACCTAAAGTTTTCTCATGGCCGGACGATCAGTAGGGCAACTCAAGAAAGGTCTGCCGGCAATCCACACCGCCGGAGAAACAGTCCTTAGGCAAGGAAGCCGAAACACTTTCAAGGAGGAAATTATGTCTCTGGTTATCAACCAAAACCTGATGGCGATGAACGCCGCCCGCAACCTCGGCTCTTCGTATGGAGCCCTGGAACTGTCCACCCGTCGTCTGTCCTCTGGTCTGCGCATCACCACAGCCGCTGACGACGCCGCCGGTCTGGCCGTCCGCGAGCTCATGCGCGCAGACATCACTTCCCTGACGCAGGGTATCCGCAACGCCAACGACGCCATCTCCCTCATTCAGACGGCTGACGGTGCCCGGGCCGTCATCGACGAAAAGCTGATCCGCATGAAGGAACTGGCCATGCAGGCGGCCACGGGTACCTACAACTCCGACCAGCGCCTGATCATCGACTCCGAGTACCAGGCCATGGCCTCGGAAATCACCCGTATCGCCAACTCCACGGACTTCAACGGCATCTACCTGCTCAACGGCAACCTGTCCGGCGCCCACGACGGCTCCACCTTGGCTGTCTCCGGCCAGTTGAAGGTCCACTTCGGTACCGGCAACGACTGCTCCGAGGACTACTACTACATCCAGATCGACAATTCCACGGCCTCGGCCCTGGGTGTCGGTCTCGGTGCAGGAACCGGCGCTGGCGCGTCCATCTCGACCCAGGCCCTGGCGCAGCAGGCTCTGGATGTGCTCAACACCGCCATCATCTCCAAGGACAAGATCCGCGCCAACCTCGGTGCCCTGCAGAACAGGCTTGAGAACACCGTAACCGTTCTGGAAGTCCAGGCCGAGAACGTCACGGCCGCCGAATCGCGCATCTCGGACGTGGACGTGGCCAAGGAAATGACCCAGTTCGTCCGCAACCAGATCATGACCCAGGCCGCTGTCTCCATGCTGGCCCAGGCCAACTCCCTGCCGAGGATGGCTCTGTCCCTCATCGGCTAGGCG
>JBDRSO010000039.1:0-44411 GCA_043824835.1 Pseudomonadota bacterium
GTGAGCTTGTCGTGGTTCAACCGCTTCAGGAAGCTCTTGGTACGATTTGAAAAGCTTCTTTCATCACACATGGCTCTAACTCACTTGGCTGCTGCGATCATCGCCTTGAGAAAAATAGGGATTATTTACGGATAAATTCTAAATCGCAAGACATCCCACTGGATAAACGCTTCGACTTTGGCCGCAACTGGAGTTCCTATTTGAGGCACCTTGATCAAGATCGGTTGCGGCAGGCGGAACAATCGCTCGCCGCCTTGCTCGGGCCGAATCTCAAGGGCAAAAGCTTTCTCGACATCGGCTGCGGCAGCGGGCTGTTTTCATTGGCAGCGCGGAACCTTGGAGCAAGTGTGACCTCCCTTGACTTCGACCCCGACTCGGTTCGCTGCGCCCAGGGGCTGAAAGAGACCTTTCATCCTGATGACGCCAGCTGGCGCATCCTCCAGGGCTCGGTTCTCGACGCCAACCTCATGTCTACCCTGGGGCAGTTCGACATCGTGTACTCATGGGGCGTTCTTCATCACACCGGGCAGATGTGGACAGCTTTGGCCCATGCCGTCGAGGCCGTGGCTCCCGGCGGAACCCTCTTCATTTCCATCTACAACGACCAGGGCGGCATTTCCGACCGCTGGCGCAAGGTCAAACAGGCCTATGTGGCCTCACCGAAATGGCTACGCCCCCTTCTCGTGGGTACAGTGGCCGTCTTCATGCAGGCCAAACCCACGCTCGGCCAAATTCTCCGGCTCAAAAGCCCTTTCGCTTACTGGCGCAGCCTGCGCCCCGCCACCCGGGGCATGACCTATTGGTACGATTTGGTGGACTGGGTCGGGGGCTACCCCTTCGAGGTCGCCAAACCGGAAGAAATATTCAACTTCTGCAAAGACAAAGGCTTGAATCTTGAGAAGTTGAAAACATGTGGAGGAGGGGCGGCCTGCAATGAATACGTCCTGACAAAAGGCAAGCAGGGTGCATCCTTGAACAGCGTTACTGCCACGCAATAGCGTAAAATACATATCAAAAAATGAGAAAAATCCAATATGCCAACTTTGATGCTGTATCAGATTAGCGAATCGCTCAGGTTATGTGTAAACAAAAACAGGATTATGCGCAATAAAGATGTGGTGTCGTGCCGGAGAGTCTCTCAGCTCAGATTATACTAAGAACGGAGCGAAGGCAATAGCCTCGTATCTTTATTGCAATAATACCCACTAACCAATCACTTGAGCTATGCAGGAGGCTTACCTACATGCCGCCACTGATGTTCCTATGCCCTGTGTGTAAAAAAGAAATTCAAGAGATCGATCCAAAGCGCCTACTCTGTTCCGGCTGTGGATGGGAAAACATGTCAACAGACACATATGATTTCCTTTTGCAGGAGCCTGACTGTCGTCTCGGTCCACTGGAAGACATCATAGACCAGCACAAGATTCTTTCTCTATTCGATCCCGTGAAAGCACAAGTTGTCGACTGGACTCATTATCACGGAGTTGATATTAGCCTAGAACATCTACGCCTCGTGAGCCCTTATTTGAGTGGGGCGGTAATTGCTGATATGGGTTGCGGTCAAGTGCCACTTGTTAATTTTCTCGCCGGGCAGGGACTTAAGTCATATTATGCCATTGACGCCATCGAAGATTTATTTTGCAGAGCAAAGAAGTATATCAATGTAGATTTTCCTGTCGAATTTGTCCGTGCTGATGTTAGTGACTGCAACCTTGTTGAAAACTCTGTCGATATAGTAATATGTTCTCAAGTAATTGAGCATGTTGACCATCCTCGTAATGTCTTGAAAGAAATTTATAGAATCCTCAAACCGGGGGGAGTGGCGTCGATCAGTACCCCATGTAGTTCAATTTATTTTTATCCTCGGGAATTCCAAAATTTTTTCCGAGGAAGGGCCAGTCGTCGTCAATGGTTGAAACGGGTTCACTGCGACGAGCATTGGGAAGAAATGCTTCCTGGGCATCCGGCGCTACGTCCATCAGTTCTTAGACGCTGGATGAAAGAAACTGGCTTAGATGTCGAGCAGCATGTTTCAAGAGGTTGCTTGCTCGATATGCGACCGGCTGTCCGTTTTTGCCAATATCTTGAACGACAGGGTTTACCTGGGGCAAGCCTCTTGCGGAAACACATTGCGTTTCGCGAGTGGTTGATAAATACAAAAATTCCAGTGCTCCGCTGGGCGGGATTTGCTCAGTTTGCACTGGGTGTCAAACGCTAGTGTTGCGTTCTCCATATGAGAATCCCCGTGCTGTCGCTTCTGGCCCGAATCCTCTCGCTGTTCACTTTCAAGCACCCCCCTCGTTCCGGACTAGATTCCAAGGCTTCAGTGCGCCAAAAGCACGGATACCATGGCCGCTCGACGCGACCTGGGTTTTTCGCCCTGGTCCTTGAGCGAAGTACTGAAAAGCATCCCACCCAAGCGAGATGACCTGATGTGCGGAATATGCGGAATCTGGAAACCCGGCTCCAATGCGGAGGCCTTGATTCGAAGCGTCGGCGAGATGAATGCCCCTTTGGCGCATCGGGGTCCAGACGATTCTGGGTTATGGCATGACCCAAAGGCAGGCGTAGGATTCGGGCACCGACGCTTGTCCATCCTCGACCTCTCACCGCTCGGACACCAGCCCATGATTTCGGAGTCCGGGCGGTATGTGCTCACATACAACGGCGAGGTATACAACTACCGCGAACTCCGGTCGGAGTTGGAATCCCTCGGGCACGCGTTTCGCGGCGGTTCCGACACCGAAGTCATGCTCGCCGCCTTCACGCAGTGGGGTCTTGAGCAATCTGTCGAACGCTTTGTAGGAATGTTCGCCTTTGCATTGTGGGATTCGCAGGACCGCCGCCTGCATCTGGTCAGAGACAGGCTGGGCATCAAGCCCTTGTATTATGGACACACCCCGCAGGGACTGGCTTTTTCTTCCGAGCTCAAGTCCTTCCGGAGCCTGCTTGGGCACGGGCCGGCTATCGACATAAACGCCCTAAGCCTGTTCTTCAGATTCAACTATGTTCCAACTCCCTTTTCAATTTACGAAGGTATCAGCAAGCTTCCGCCCGGAAGCATCGCCAGCTTTTTCAAGGCCGATGCCGCTCCTGCGATCTCGCGCTACTGGTCTGCCCACGAGGTCTGGCGCAAGGGCGCAGAGGCACCTTTTCAAGGGTCTGCTCAAGACGCCGCGAGGACGCTTGAAGCCCTTCTTGAACAATCGGTTCGCCTGCGCATGCTCGCCGACGTCCCTGTCGGGGCCTTCCTGTCGGGCGGGGTTGATTCAACCGTGGTCACCGCGCTGATGCAGCGGCATTCCTCGCGCCCCGTAAAGACATTCACCATTGGCTTCAAAGGCAGCGAGCTTAATGAGGCCGACTTCGCCCGCACCGTTGCCGCCCACCTCGGCACCGACCACACCGAGCATTACCTCTCGCCTAAAGAACTGCTCGAAACCATCCCGGACATCCCCAGATACTGGGACGAACCCTTCGCCGACCCTTCGCAAGTGCCCACGTTCTGCATCTCACGACTCGCCCGGCAGCAGGTCACCGTTGCCCTTTCCGGGGATGGCGGCGACGAACTCTTTGCCGGATATTCCAGATACTTCAACACCAATATGTGGGCCAAGACGTCTCGAGTCCCCCGCTCCGTACGATCGCTGGCCGCAAGACTTCGCAAACTTCTCCCGGCCCGCATTTTCAAGGCGTCCGGGCACCACGTCTTTAAGCTTCACTGGCGGCTTGATCTGCTGGCCTGCGAAAGCTTCGGCCAGTTCTATCGCGACGCCATGTCCCATCAACTCCACCCCGAAGATCTCGTCCTCAACGGAACCGATCCCGCGACCCAATACACGGATCCTGGCTCTCTCGTCAGTGGAGGCGAGGTCCGCCAGATGGCCTTCTGGGACTTGACTGGCTACCTGCCCGACGGTATCTTGACAAAGCTTGACAGGGCCAGCATGGCCGTGAGCCTTGAATGCCGCGTACCCTTTCTGGATCACAGGGTTGTGGAGTTCGCTGCCCGCCTCCCCGAGGCAATGCAGACCGACGAACGCGGCGGCAAGTCGGTATTGCGGCAAGTGCTCAACGGCCTCGTTCCAAGGCCCTTGATTGACAGGCCGAAGGCGGGATTCGACATGCCCATCGATACATGGCTGCGCCATGAATTGCGGGACTGGGCAGAGTCGCTCATCAGTGAAAACCGCTTGCGTAGTGAAGGCATGCTCAACCCGAAGACCGTCCGCGGCATCTGGGATGACCATATTCACGACCGAGTCAGTAGGCCGTATGCCCTATGGGGCATATTGATGTTTCAAGCTTGGTTACATTCCATTCGAAACCTCGACTGACGCATAGGCCACTCGGCTAACAATACTTACCCAACAGCACAAGGCAACCAGCACATGACGACCTCTTATGATCATAAGAACACGCAAGCCCGAATCGTAGCCAAATATTTTGACGACGCGGCCACAAAATATATGGACCACTACGATACGGAGGACCATGACCCTTACGCCTTCAAGGCGCGCAGGAACATCGTCCAAAGCTTCATCACGCCTGTGCCGGGGGGAATGGGCCTTGATGTTGGTTGCGGCCCAGGCGTCATGGTTCCGTTCTTCACGAACAACAAGATGTCCTTCGAGGGGGTCGATGTGGCCCCATCGGTCATTGAGGAGGGCCGCAGGCGGCATGAGGGGGAGGAAAACGTCGCCTTCTCCGTTGGTAGGGTGGAGTACCTTGAATATGTCGATGAATGCTTCGACGTGGTTACCTGCATGGGCGTTCTCGAATATCTTGACGACGACCTCCTCGGTATAGGGGAGATGGCACGAACTCTCCGGCCCGGAGGAACAATGATCGTAACCGTGCCCAACCGCCTGGCACCCTACAGATTTCTTCATCGAACCGTTCACCCGGCGCTCAGGGATGGCTCGATTCGCTTGATCAAAAAAATCCTTGGGCGCCCCTACTCTCCCCCCATCCACCATCGTGAATACACGCGCAAGCACATCAAGGCGCTTCTTGAGCAATGCGGGATAACCCCCATGCAGGTGGGCTACTATGGCTTCAACATCCTTCCACATCCCCTGGACAGATGGTTTGAACATCTCAATGGCCGTATAGCCCAAAGGCTCATGGGGCTTGCACACACCCCGCTCCGTTGGATTGGAACGGGCATGGTTGTTTCCGGCATTAAACGATGAAGCCCATTCGTCTTGCAATTTTCACTCCCCTTCCCGGGCCCAATGGCCCTTTGCGACGCCTGCTCTCTTTGCTTTCGTCGAGTGTAGACTTGGACGTTCATCCTTTCCTTGTTCCCTCCTTGCCGCAAACACGAGGAAATACCCTCCGGCAGGCTTACGAAAAACTGGAAGGCATGCTTCACGAACGCCGCCACGCAGCGGCATTGCCCATCGCCAATGCATGCGCCCCTGCCGCGCGATCGCCTTTGGCCCAGTCCGAATGCCTACCCCACGAATATGACGCCCTCCTGAATCTTGCGACGGGAAAGCAGGCCCAACCCCTTCTGCCCTCGCGCATCCCGATCGCCAGCCTCTTTTATCAGGGCATCCCGTTGGCAGAGTCGCTCGACTGCCTTTTTCATGATTGTCTTGGTGGGTATTCCTCGGCTCATCTTGACCTCGTCGTCAGCGACGCCCACGGCGAAAGACACTGGGGAGGAGTCTACCGCATCAACCCTGCATCCTACACGCTGACCAGCTTGGACATCGCAGCCCATTTCATGGACATGATCGACACTTGGCTGACCAATGCCTCCAAGGCCGCTTTGATCGACAGGCCATGCGAAACATGCTCCCCCCCCCCGGTCTGCGGCAGTGTCGCCTCAATGGCACTAGCATGCCGCGCGGCCTTCAGAAAGATCGGCAATCGCCGTCGGCTCCAATCTTTTCCGCGCTGGATCCTGAACTACACGTTTTCCGCGACGCTGCTTGAGGCCGCGGGTCGCCCTGATGACCTTCGCCGGCTGCCCCCACCCTCGGACCGCTTCTGGGCCGATCCCTTTCCCATCGAGCACAAGGAAAGACACTATGTCTTTTTTGAAGAGTGCCTCAAAAGCACGGGCAAGGGGCGCATCTGCGTTGCCGAAATACATGAAGCTGGGCTTGGAACACCCACAGTTGCGTTGCAAGAGCCGCATCACTTGTCCTACCCCTTCCTCTGGCAAGAGGCCGACACTCTGTACATGCTTCCCGAATCATCTGAAGTACGCCAGATCGTCCTCTATCGTTGCCGAGCCTTTCCCCACGCATGGGAGAAGGAACGCGTGCTCTTGGAGGGTATTGCGGCAAAGGATCCAACGCTTGTGCGCCACGAGGGACTCCTCTGGCTTTTCTTCATGGTTCCAAGCCCGAATAAAGCCGACCAGCTCTATGTCTATTATGCCGACAGTCTTCAAGGCCCATGGCGAGAGCATAAACGCAACCCCGTTCTCGTGGACTGCGAAAGAGCACGCCCAGGCGGCCACTTTTTCCGCCAGGGGAACTCACTCTTCAGGGTTTCACAGGACTGCTCCTCCAGCTACGGCCAGGCAGTGGTCATCTGCCGGGTGGACGAACTCACTCCAGAAAGGTACAAGGAAACCATTGTCTGCAAGGCCTCGCACCAAAATTCAAAAGAATATGCAGGTTTTCATACGCTCAACGCTGCAGGAAAACTCGTTGTCGCCGACACCCTTTTGCGACAAGGCAAAGGAGCAACCGCATCGTGAACTCCACGGATAAGACTATAATCGTAGCCATCATCAGCCTGGGATTCAGCGGCTCGATGCTGGTTAACTACGTTCTGGGCTCCCACCTCGGCGTCTTTGAGGCATCCGAGATATACGCCCTGCTGCATCATGCGCCGGACATGGCCTCCACCTGCTCATGGTGCGGCGAAGAATGCCCCGTTTGATCGTAAACAAAAACAAGGCGATATGCCAGCTTTGGTGTTGTGTCAGGCTGGAGAATCGCTCAGGCTAGGCAACAGTAATCCGCAAAGCAAGTTTAAAAAACTGAAACAGTGGGTTAGAAAACATATGGGCTAGTTATCTGGTGCAGCCCCAAGAGTAATTAGCATGGCCTTTGTACTGCTCATAGAGCCGGACCACCACTGTGGTCTCTCTCCTTTCCCATGGGGCATTCTGGCAGTGGGGAGCCATCTTTCGGCACGGAACATACCTGTGGCCCTGATCAACGCAAGTTACTTGGACGGATCCTCTTTCGAGGCCGAACTCTCCCGGCTGCTCCCGCAAGCTACATTACTTGGGGTGTCTTGTTTCTCCACCGATGTGGCCTGGGTGCTTGATCTGCTAGCACGGGTCAAAGCTCTTCGGCCAGAATTGCCTGTGATTCTTGGCGGGCCACACCCCACGCTTTTGCCGGAACAGACAGTCCTGCACCCCCTAGTGGACTATGTAGTGTGCGGACCAGGTGAGGTTGCCTGTGCGGATTTGGCGCTTCTGCTCGACGTAGTCGCATGTCCAGTTTTGGACACGCCGAAGCGCCTAGCCGCCATACCTGGTTTGTTTTGGCGCGATGTGGCGGGGATTGTGCGCAGCAACCCTTCTGACGGGGCACCCCCTGAAGTCTCTACCGATTACTACTTGCTGCCCGAGGGTAAGCAGCGGCACTTGCTGAAATACATGGAAGTTCTGGCCGGGCGCGGTTGTTCTTTTGCCTGCGCCTTCTGCTACAATGCGGTCTGCGGGCACAAGTGGGTGGGCAAGCCAGCCCACGTCCTAGCGGATGAACTGGAGAGCCTAGTGCACCGCTTCAACCCGCCGGTTGTGTATTTCCGCGATGAAAATTTTTTTCACTCGAAGGAGCGGGTGCTGGCGTTCATCGGGGAGTACCGCAATCGCGGCTTTCGATTCCGGTGGGACGCCACCTGTCGCGCTAATTACTTCAACAAGAACTACATCAACCAGGACCTGCTGCTGAAACTCGAGTCCATCAACTGCCGCAGGTTAAAATTTGGCATGGAGTCTGGTTCACCCAGGGTACTCAAGTTGTTGCACAAGGGAATTCGCGTGGAGCATATTCTGCATGTGGCCCAGGCCCTTGCCGGGTCAGGCATTATTGGTAATTATTCCTTCCTAATGGGTGTGCCTGGAGAAATGCGAAGTGATTATGAGGATACCCTCGGCCTTATCCGAAGGATCATCGCCCATGACCCCAAAGCCGAGATCATCGGACCGCAATACTATCGCGTGTACCCCGGTGGTGAACTCTACAACGAGGCCGTGGCGCACTGGAATTTTCGTCAGCCTGAGACCTTCGAGCAGTGGGGCGAATGCGTGCGTGGAGATTTCTTTGGCTTGGATAAGGCACAGAACTATCGCTGGATTGACGGTAGCCCGGACCTGCCTCGCAGAGCTGACTTCCTAGTGCTTTTGGCCCGCAAGCCTCTGCTGAGCCTTCTGCATCCTTTGAAAATTCCGGCCTTGCCTTTTGCGCTTTTGGCTCGACTCAGGCTGCGACTAGGATTCTATGCCGGCATGTGGGACATGCGGCTGGCGGCCTGGATGTTTGGCAAGTATGTCTCAGCGGTGTATTTGCCAAAGAGTAAGGCCGGGCTGGTGGGCTAGAACCGTGCGTACAGGAATGGAGAAAAGCCTTCCGTGGCGAAAATAAGCGAGAGCCAGATTAGGGTCAGTATCCCTGCCGGGACAAACCAGTGTGGGCTACGCAGCAGCAAATTCTCATGGTCACGGACCCGCAGTGCGTGAGCTAGTACCGTAACTCCTAGTACTACCCAGATAAAGGGGTGTATCCAGTGCACCACACCGCCGCTCATTAGGGCCGAGATTATACGTCGCGTGTGCCCTAAATCCTCGGCCCGGAATGGAATCCAGCAAAGGCCAGTGAACAGGGTCGACCCGGCCCAGGCGATGCTTCCGAGAAAGGGTGAATGCTCGCATTGCCCCTGCCACAGCCGCCAAAGGCGGTGCGCACAGAGTCCTAGGCCATGCAGTGCCCCCCAGAGTGCAAAGGTCCAGCCCGAACCATGCCAGATGCCGCAGATTAGCATCACCAGCATAAGGTTGGCGCATGTGCGCTCCGTACTCAGCCTACTCCCCCCTAGTGGAATGTACACATAATCCCGGAACCAGAAGGACAGGCTCATGTGCCAGCGTCGCCAGAACTCCGAAGGGTTTTTGGCCGCATAGGGGAAGTTGAAGTTCTCTGGAAGGCGCACACCCATTGCCCGGGCCACGCCAATGGCCATGTCCGAGTAGGCAGAGAAGTCTAGGTATATCTGTAGGGCATAGGCTAAGACTGCGGCCCAGGTTGAGGAGGCGTCATAGGCCCCGACGTTGCCGTAGACCTCGGCCACATAGAGTCCAAGATGATCGGCCAAGACTAGTTTTTTGAACAGGCCTATGCTGAAGCGCAAGAGACCTTCATAGAGGTCGTCGATGGCAGGTTTGGGTAAGGTGTCCAACTGGGGCATGAGTTTGTCGGCAGACACAATGGGTCCGGCTGAGATTACTGGGAAAAAAGTAGCGAAGCATACTACGTCCACTAGGTTTTTGCGGGCCTGCATGCGTCCTGAATACACGGCCGATAGATAGGTAATGGCGGAGAATGTCTGGAAGGAAAGTCCAAGGGGCATGATTAGCCACAGTGTGGATCCGGCTGGAGCGGTGAGGAAGAAGTCCGCATACTTGAAGAATGCCAGGAGTCCTAGGTGCAGGGCTAGGCCTGTCAGAAACATTGTCTTACGCCAATACCCAAGGCGCTGCATCCCTAGGGCCAAGGCCCAATCTGCCATGCCCATTCCCGCCAGCAGTGGTACGAAGCGTAAGTCCCACCAAGCATAGAAATAAAGTCCAGCCAGGGTCAGCAGCAGCTTTCGCCAAGGCGCTGGAGATAATCGTAGCAGAACCAAGCAGAGACCTAGGAACAGGAGGAATTCAGGGCGCCAGAAGGGCATTTCTGTTCTTCTTGATGTAGTTCAGGACGGCTTCGGCGACAATCTGATGTCCATCCTGATTGAGGTGGCCGGTACCGGGCGGGGAATTAAAAAAGCCGTGCGCGAAGCGGCCCGTGGTCTGGAAATGCGCTGCGAAGGCTGGGGCAAGATCTAGGAAGCCGACACCATTTCGCTCGCAGGCTTGGGCAATTTTTTGCGAGAATTTAGGTTGCGGGTCGGCTAGTCTGATACGGCCTTGTTCCAGCGTCGGTATCGGCGGGATGCGGAGTAATAGCACTGGGCTATGGGATTGCTCCCGGATGTAGTTTAGCAGAAAATTGAAAGCGGCATCTTCGTCGGCTTTTGGTGCTAGGCGTTCCTCCTCCGGGGCGCATGCTGCCGGGCCAGGGTCCAGCCGCAGGGTGATTGCTTTGAGCTTGCGGAAGACTTCAAAGGCTCCGGCGAGTTCCAGAGTCCGAAACGGGCTGGCCAGACGTCTTGCTATGAGCGAAGGTGGGCAGTCCATGCGCTCCAGCCGGAATCCCGGCGTGGAGACAAAGCGTGAGCGGCAGGGGCGCAGTTTGTCTGGAAGCAGATCCTCAAGCCTGCTCAGGACCAGAACGTTAAGAGTAACGGGAGCTAGGCTCACGGCATAATCGGGCAATCGTAAGACGGCGTCGATGAGGGTGTCGCCACCATTGCCGATGCCCACGCCGCTCATAACCAAACCGTCCTGACGGGCCAGGGCGGTGAAAACCTGAGCCATACGTTCGCTATCCTCAACTTGCAAGGCCTCTACGAAGGAGTCGCCCCAGAAGACAACCTTGGGCCCTTGCGGCAAGATGCCGCCCCGTAACCCACGGATACCGTGTTCACCAATGGTCGACGAGGCCCACCCCTCGCCGCGGGTGCGTGAAGTCGTGCCCGGCTTTGCCACCCAGCGGTTGATCTTGGGATCAAAGACCACAGGTTGCACCGTGTCCAGGAATAGTGCTCCTGCGGCCCAAGCCACGAGCAGAGACAGTGTGAGTCCGACAAGCCACTGGCCGGGCGGTGGTGGAGTCATGGCCGAACCTGGCCGCACAGCTCCATGAGGAGCGCCTCGGTTTCTGTCACCATACGTTCCACAGAGTAGCAGCTAACAATGCGCTGGCGGCAGGCCGCGCGCAGGGTTGAACCCTCTCTGTTCATGCGGCTGAGCAATACATCAAGGCCAGTGGCCAGGGCTTCGGAATCGCCAATAGGAACGATGACACCTGTTTCTCCCAGCACCAAAGCCACGTCGCCCACAGCCGTCGCGCAACAGGGTACACCGCAACTCATTGCCTCGCCCAAGACGTTGGGAAAACCTTCGCCAAATGCTGAGGAGAGGCAAAGTGCATCTAGAGCATTGTACACTGCGTGCATGTCGGTGTGGACTCCGGTCCATACTAGGCGCTTGGTCAGTCCAAATCTTTCGGCCAAGTGCCGGAGTTCGGCGGTATAGGTTTCAGGCCCGCCGCCAACGCAGACGAAATGTGTTTCTGGATGACTGGTAGCCAGCAAGGCTGCCGCACGGAGGAAATTCGGGTGGTCCTTCATGGGATCCAGTCGTGCTACAAGGCCGATGAGTATATTGGTCGGGCTGCAGCCCCAAGACTGTCTCAAGTCCTCGCCGAGGTCTTTGTTCGGCCTAAAGCGAGTGGTGTCAATGCCATTTGGCTGCACTATGGTCTTGTTTGCCGGAAAACCGCGTGCAAGGGCGTCCGTTTTGCCAGCATGTGAGTTGGAGATGATTAGGGCAGCTTGGTTGGCGAGTCGAGCCTCAATTCTATGCAGAAGGGCCTCAGCGCTACTGTGGACATAGGCGTTGTGTTCCACGTCAGTGGCGCGCACGCTCATTACCAATTTTGAGGCTGGGGCCAGTGGCTTGAGTAGGGCACCAAGGACGCACGGAGTGGTCAGGAAGGCATAGTGTGCGTGAGCCTTGAAGGAGCGCAGCAGCGAGGCTAGGCGGAGAGCCACACGGAAGTTGTCCCAGCGGCCCCGTTTGCCGAGTATAACGAGTTGCGCTTTCCCTAATGCTTTATCCAGTGGTCCTCCTTGGTCCAGCGCGACCACGAGCACTGTGTGCCCGCGCATCGAGAGTCCAACAGCCAGTTCTGTCAACTGGCGTTCAGCTCCGCCAAGCATAAGGCTGGGGATGGATAGTAGTATCCTCACGTTCCGGCCTCCTTGAACAAGTCAAGGGCCTCGTGTCCGCCCTGCTCCTCTACCAGGAACATATTTGTGTTGCATCGTTGCAGAACGAAATAGGCTTCACCGTTTTCGTAGCGGGCATTGTTTTGCGAGAGCATTAAAAAACCGCCATCTACAAGACTTTGGGCTAGGTTGGCCACGGCCATGCGTATGGTGTCGTCGTCGAAATATTTCCTATTGAACACGTTAGCGCATTTGATCAAGTGGAATGGCTCAGGCGCCACGTCGTGGGAAACATCAAAGCGGCTGATGGATAAAAGAGGGTCGCCCTCGGTTAGCCTTGGGTTGGCAGTCTGGATGGCTCGCCCGGAGGAGGGGTCGAGGTGCGCCCTCAAAGGCAGGTTGAAATATAGGCACAGCAACTTAAGACCCAGCACGCGACCGCAGCCGTCGAGGAAGAGCGAGGCTGGCCCAAAGTCTCGGCAGGTGAATACCGGGTGCCGGTCTGTGAGGGTGACCTCGGCCTCCGGCGGCAGGGCGGTAAGTAGCTCCAGGCTGGAGACACCATCGGAAACACCCACCTCCAGCAGGCGCAGTGGGTGAAATACCTTCGCTCGGCGTAGCACAGCGGCATCAACTTGCCGAGTGCGACCCCGGCCGGTGGTCTTGTAAGTCTCGCGAGCATTGATGAGCGAGATGGCCTGGGTGAACAAGGTGGAGCGCTCCTCAAGGGGCAGGGGTAGGGCGCGCACGCGGTCCAGGATGAGCGGTGAGAATTTGAGGCGCAGAAAGCGCATGAGAACTATGCGCAAAAGCCCGCCTGTCAGCACCCTGCGCAGGAGCCAGGGCCAATCCAAGCAGAGCCCGCTCTCTTTTAGCACATGCTCTATACGTAAGGACAGAGGTAGTAGAGCCTCCGGGGTGCTGATATCTGTCCTGCAGGTGTTCCGCCTAAACATCACAGCGTTCCTGGCCATTCGCGTCTCCAAGCCCGGTACATCAGCATGTCCCATAAGTGCGGAAACCAGTTACGTTCCCCGCCTAAGTATTCGGTCCAGATGCGCCGGGCTAAGCGGACGTTAAGTACCCCGTCAGCACGGAGGGCGGACTCGTCGAGCAGGTCTTCAGCCCAGTCTCGCAGTTGGTTGTTGAGCCAAATGTCGATGGGCACGCCGAAGCCCATCTTGGGTCGGTCCACTAGGGCCTTTGGTACATACTTGTACAGCACCTTGCGCAGGATGGTTTTGCCCACGCCGTTTTTGACCTTCCAGGCCGTGGGCAGGCTGGCTGCGAATGCCACCAGTCTGTGGTCAAGCAGAGGACACCGTACTTCCAAGGACACTGCCATGCTGGCGCGGTCCACCTTGGTCAGGATGTCGTCTGGCAGGTAAAGCAGATGGTCAATGAGTCCCATACGTCGCAAGGGGTCGTCCCCAGCGGCGCGGGCCAGCTGCTTCTGGTCTAGGTCGAAAGCTGTGGGCGGTTCAAGGCAGCCTGGCATCAAGTCCTTGGGATTACGGAAGTGCGAGAAGAGGAAGCGGTAGAAATCCTCGAAGTTCCGAGCGCCGAGCGCCTCAAGCCTCCAGTGGATTTTTGGGCCAAGGCTGCCCAGTATGCGGAAGGCGGCCTCAGGCAGCAATCCCCCCAGGGTTCCGACCGCAGCCCGAATGGGCCTGGGCACTCCGGAAAGCCTGTGCCACAGGGAATTCAGAAACAGGTGGCGCTCGTAGCCGTTGAAGAGTTCGTCGCCGCCGTCGCCGGACAGGGCCACGGTAACATGCTGGCGGGCTAGGCGGCACAAGGCGAAGGTAGGGATTTGCGAAGAGTCGGCAAAGGGCTCGTCCCAAAAGCGCGGGACCAAGGGGACGATGTCCAGCAGGTCGCGTTGACTTAGGACAATCTCGGTGTGGTTCGTGCCTAGGTGCGAAGCTACGGCCCGGGCGTGTGGGGCCTCATTGTAGGCCGCTTCCTCGAAGCCGATGGAAAACGTTCGCACCGAGCGGTGGCTCTGGGTTTGCATGAGTGCAGTCACAAGCGAGGAGTCGATGCCGCCGGAGAGAAATGCGCCTAGAGGTACGTCTGCCACCATGCGTAGGCTGATGGCGTCACGCAGCAAGATTTCGAGATTATAGGCTGCTTCGTTCTCGGTGCCGGCAAACGGGTTGGCGAGACCTTGGGCAAAGACTTCCGTAGCCGACCAGTACGTGCGTTCCTCGGGTTCGCGGTCGTTGCGAAGAACAAGCAGCTTGCCGGGCGCAAGTTTTCGCACGTGATCGTAAACGCTGTGCGGAGCCGGAATGTAGCCGAGGCGGAAGTAAAGCGCCAAGGCAGCGCGGTCCAGTTTCGGGGTGAAGTCAGGGTGGGCGCAGAGGGCTTTCAACTCCGAGCCGAAGAGGAAGCTGCCACCAACCCGACCCCAGTAAAGGGGCTTTTTGCCCAAGCGGTCGCGGGCGAGAGTGAGGGTGCGCTCACTACGGTCCCACAAGGCAAGTGCGAACATGCCGTTTAGCTTGGTAAGCGCAGTTTCGCCCCACTCTTCGAAGGCCGCTAGCAGTACCTCGGTGTCCGAATCGCCCCGGAAGGAATGCCCCAGGGGTTTGAGCTCTGTCCGAAGCGCCTGAAAATTGTATATCTCGCCGTTAAAAACGATTACGAAACGTCCCGAGGCCGAAGCCATGGGCTGGTGCCCAAGAGGTGAGAGGTCGAGGATCGACAGACGTCGATGTCCCAGGGCGACGCCGGAGGGTGCATCAATAAACAATCCGGTGTCGTCCGGGCCACGATGCGTCAAGGTCGCGGTCATGGCCCCCAGGGTTGCGCTCATGTCTCCCCCCGAAGGGGAAATAATGCCGCAGATGCCACACATGGCTAAGACTTCCCCCCGCGTCGGAAGACGAATTCATTGCAACCGAGCCTGCACCCAACGGAGCGGACATTGACGGGGGTGAATCCGCGCTCGCCCATGAAACGGACGACTTCGTCTGGGGTCGCTGTTTCGAACGGGTATCCACCGACCCAGTCCACAACATCTCGCCAGAAGCTCATGCCGCGAGGGGCGTTGTTGACCGTGTATCTTGTCAGCGGGTTGCGCAACAGCACTAGGTCTGCCACCAGGGAGCGGACTACGCAGATGCCTGCCCAAGTCCCAGCGATGGCTAGTCTGCCCGGCGCGGGTGAGGCACAGTAAAGTCGCTTGATGCGTTTCCAAACGGGAGTGAACAGCGGTTGAGTGTTGTAGATGGCCAGCGCAATCAAGCCGCCCGGCGCGACACATTTTGCTACGGCATCAACTGCGTCCCACATGCGTCCGGTATGATGCAGCACGCCCCAGGAATAGACAACGTCAAAGTGACCAAGTTGGTCCAGAAAGTTTGGGTCCAGCACCGATCCTTCCAGAACTGTCCAGTCGGAGTTGTCTGCGAAGAAGTTCTTGCGAAGTTGGTCAGTACAGGCCATGGAACCCGGATCAAAGTCGAAGCTTATGACATTTGCCCCAAGGCGACATGCAGCCAAGGAAAAAAGGCCGGAGCCGGAGCCAGCGTCAAGGAAAGTCCGTCCAGCGAGCGACGTCAGAGCAAGCAGGTCTTTGAGTGAATCCTCGGCCCTGCGGATGCGTCTCTCATCCAGGTTGGGCAGAAAACGCGCCCAGTTAATCCCGAATGCGAAGCGCTGCCCGCATGCAACCTGTTTTCCCCAGTTCTCTTTCATGGCCCCGTGTATCCTTTGGCAATTCGTATCAACAAGTTTTCCCACATGTCCATTACCTTCTCAAGTCCGAAGCGTTCTAGAATGTTGGGCGCTTGTTTGGCGAAGGAGTGGCGCAGTTTTTCGTTGGACATAATTCGTGACAGTGCATCGGTCAGTTCCTTCACATTACCCGGCCGCACCAACAGGCCGTCCATTCCGTGCCGAATTATATCCCTAGGACCGCTGGGGCAGTCAAAAGCCACAGCTGGCAGGCCACAGGCCATGGCCTCGCAAAGGGCGTTGGGGAATCCTTCAAAGCGTGAGGATAGGACGAAAAGATCGGCGCGACGTAGAGCCCATCCTGGTGCATCAAGTTGACCTGGGAGAAGGACTCGCTCATTTAGGCAAAGTTCTTCCCTCAGGGATTCCAGAGAAGGACGCTCTGGGCCTTCGCCAAGAATGACCAGAGTCCAGTCTGGATGGTCTTGCGCGATGGGAGCAAAAGCTTGGAGTAGCATGTCAAAGCCCTTTTGCGAGGCAAGTCGGCCCATTGCTAGCAACAGGCGTCCCTGTGTAATTAGGTTTGGCACAGGGGTGACGTTTGGTAGTTTGACCACCGGGTTAGGGATGACGGCGCACCGCGGACGCAGGACAGCGGGAAGGGTGTGCTGAATGTCGGCGGTCTGTATCACGATGGCTGCGGCTCGGGAATAGGTTGCTCTGCGTAGGTTACGCCAGATCGGCCCGATATCATAGTGGACGGGGTGCACGCGTTCGGAAACGGCCACTGGCAGATCTCGGCCTACTGCCATGAGGACGAGGATATTGGTAGCGTCCATGAAGGATAGCACGGCTTCGGGACGAACCGAGAGGATGGCCCGCCGCAGGGTGGTAACCCGTCTCAGGTTGTTGCCTAGGGCGGCGAGGTAGTTGCTGGATTTCTTGGCTAGTTTTAGGGGGAGGTGGCAGACCGACTCTGCAAGCGGGTAGAATGGCGATGGGCACTCGTTTTCAAGAGTAAAAAGGGTAACTTGATGACCCCGCGCGGCAAGGGCGTTGGCCGTCAGGGAAAATACGCGCTCGGCTCCACCCTGCCGGAGCGAGGAAATGACCAATGCAAGTCTCATGGGAGATGTCGTTCTTCTAAAACATAACATAGGTATTGTTGGGGACACTTTCGAAGTTGTCACCGAGTTCCCTCTCACGCTGTCCCGCCTTCAGCAGTCGGATCAGAACAGGGGTGAAGTGCTCCGCAAGGGCTCGGTTATCCCAGGCCGCACTGATTTCTTGAGCCGTGTGCTCCGGGTCGTTCTTGGACTCCAGGAACGGCAGGGGCAGTTCTGCGTTCCAATTACTCCACCCGGAGGGAAGGGGCGGCTTGTCCGTCAGTTTGAGCGGGGAATCCAGCCGACTTGCTGCAGGCAGAACCTCCTCGTCGAAGATACGTTCCAACTCACGCAGGAAGCTGGCTCCGTGGAGGTTGGCGACTGGGGCAGCCTCTGCCAGCGTCTCTTCCCATGCTGGTTGCTCCTGCTTCAGTAGCAGGAAGTCCTCCAGAAGCAGGGCGTCCATCTCTGTTCGCATGAAACAGCGGTAAGCCTCCTCGGGGGTGTTGACGATGGGTTCGCCTCGGACATTAAAGGAGGTATTCACGAGGAGCCCGCACCCCGTGAGTTTATGGAAAGCCTCCAGAATCTCACGACAACTGCGGTTGCTCTCTGTGCCAACCGTCTGGATGCGTGCTGAATAGTCCACATGGGTTATGGCGGGTACGTCGCTGCGGGGTTGGCGTACTATCTCCAAGACGTCCTTGTCGGGGGCTAGTGTGAATGGCAGACGTCTGGCCTCATGTACTGGCGCAACAATAAGCATGTACGGGCTGGGCCTGTCCAGTTCGAAATATGAGTCTGCCAACTCCTCCAGTACGGCTGGGGCGAAGGGACGGAACGATTCCCGGTATTTGATCTTCAGGTTGAGTACAGACTGCATTTGCTTGTTGCGGGCGTCGCCCAAGATGCTTCGTGAGCCCAGTGCCCTGGGGCCGAATTCCATGCGGCCAGAAAAATGGCCCGTCACCTTGCCCGCGGCCAGCAGTTCTGCCACTGCTCTAGCTCGTTCGCCGCGCTCCAGCTTAACGTGTGGGATGCCCCGGCTTTCCAAAAACGCGGCGATCTCTTCCTCGCGGTATGCAGGTCCGAGAAGGGAACCCTGTTGTGCATCCTGGCTGTTGGCCCGGACATGCCTATGTTTACCCCCGGCCATGTGCCAGATGTCTAAGGCGGCACCGAGGGCGGCCCCCGCATCTCCGGCCGCGGGCTGTATCCAGATGTTCTTGAAGGGGCCTTCGCGGAGTATACGGCCATTGGCAACGCAGTTGAGCGCCACACCGCCCGCTAGGCAGAGCGATTCTTCCCCGGTAATTTCGTGCGCGTGTTGCGCCATGCGTAGGACCGCCATTTCGGTCACGGCCTGTACCGAGCGGGCAAGATCTAGGTCGCGCTGGGTGATGGCTCCTTCACTGCACCTTGGAGGGCCAAAGAGTTTTGCGAACCCATCGCCGACCATTGTTTGGCCAGTGAGGAAGGAGAACATCTCCATACGGAGCCTGAGCGATCCATCTTGCGCCAAGTCCACTACGTGGGCAAGAATCTGGTCCACGTATTTCGGTTCGCCGTAGGGGGCGAGCCCCATCATTTTGTACTCTCCCGAGTTGACCTTGAAACCAAGGAACTGAGTGAAGGCGGAGTAGAGCAAACCCAGAGAATGTGGAAAGCGCATCTCTTTCATCGGGACGATTGTATTTCCTTCCCCGCGAGCAATGGAAGCCGTGGTCCATTCTCCCACGCCATCAATGGTCAGGATGGCTGCGCGCTCGAATGGGGAGGGGAAGAAGGCGCTGGCCGCATGGGCGCGGTGGTGCAGGTCCTTGTATACCGGTCCATTGTAGTGCAGATGCTGCCGGATTAGTTGCGGGATGCCTAGTTTGAAGCAGGCCCAGGATGGTGCCATGCGCAGCCACATGTCCCGCGAAGCCGCTTTAGATTCCGCCACCGTGGCTATGATACGCTCAAAAGTTAGGTAGGGGTCGTCATAGAAAACAACGGATTCCAGTTCGCGGGTGTCGATGCCGGCCTCTTCGAGACAATAGTTCACTGCCTGAGTAGGAAAGCGTCGGTCATTTTTTACCCGGCTGAAGCGTTCCTCTTCGGCTGCGGCCACGATTTCACCGTTGCGTAGCAGGCAGGCGGCCGAGTTGTGGTAAAAGCAAGAAAGGCCCAGGATGTAGGATGCTTGGACCTGAGCCTTGGCCGGAGCCGGGGTAGCCGAGCTTGATTGCGTCAGTAGCCCCCGGTTGAGGATGGTGTTGCACAGAAATTGCGCCACTACTGAGTGCCCGCGGGGTGAATAATGGCAGTCATAATCGAAACTGAGGCGGGTTCGCTCTCTATGCGGGAGTGTGCGCAGATAGGCGAAGCAATCAGCGACGTGAAGGCCATGGTCTAAGCTCTCCAGTGAGGTGAAAAAAGGCTGGAAATTCGCCCTGGCACGGCCCAGGACATGGTCAACTGACGGGATGGGGACAACCAGTAACGGGATGGTGGCGCAACTCTGCTTAAATCGCTTAATGAGAGCAGCCAGCAGGCGGCAGGCGTCGCCGTTTGGCGAGTCATACTCCGGCAGCGGTTGAAAGCCCATAAGTCGAGGCAGCAAAGAGCGCACTCTAAAGTGATCGGAGGTCTTAGTAGAGAGCAGAGGCCCTAGCGCCTTTCGTAGCGCGGGGGAATCGCGCAGCCTGTTCGCCAGGAGTGCCGCCGCCGTCAAGATCGTCGAAGTATGGTTGGCTTTCCGCTGCGACGACGGCACCACTTGGCGTTGCAAAGGCACGGGTGTTCCGTGCAGCTCAAGTCCCTCGTCGCCCATGCGAAAGAACGGCTTGGGCACAAGGACTGTGCTTCCCGTAGCGCGGTCGATGGTCGGGCGTACCTGGGCCATGTTCCGTTGCACGTTCTCTACATAGACGCAGAGTATGATCAGGTCGGCTTCCACATCGAGGGCAAAATTCTCCAGGATGAGCAACTGCTGATCAGTGCCAGAGCCGGATAGTCCGTAATTGTATGTTTCAGCGCCAAGCAGGCGTCCAAGTTGATCGGAAAAACGTTCGTGGTTGTTGCAGCCGTCGCCGGCGGTCATGGAATCGCCGAAGAAAAGGATCCGGGGTCGGGATCCCTTTTGGGGTTCATAATCAATGTCGGATCGGAATCCACTGGAGTTGGTCTGCACAGAATAACCTCCCCGCTCGTGAAGAATGCGGGCTTTCTGATTTGGAACCCATAGGTGTCCAATCTCTGGGTCGTGGCGCAAGACCATTCGATGTGTTGTTTGATTCAGAAGAAACAACACGTACCTCTCTTAATTTAATTTTTTTCTTCTTGATCAGTGTCTGATGTCGATGGAGAGCACGAGCATAGACTACCTCAGTAGATCGTTGAATTGTCGCTGAAGCATCCCTGAATTGGGGAGCAAAGGCAATAGCTAACTTTCCCGTACCATCGGGCACCTCCTGTAGGGTTCTTCTTGCGCCCAATTGGGTGTCCAGGAAAACTCTAGTGTTGCGGAACGCAACACTAGTATCACCCCATAGTCCCGTTCATGCTCGCGGGCATGGCCGCTGTCCACGCCATGAAGGCCGCAGGGGGGTGGGAGAGGGTTCTCCTCCCTGAGCGGGCACGATGGTATTCACCGACAATCCTGTTCAGCCTGCTGTGGCTTTCAGTCGTCTTTAGCCCCACAGGGTTCAACCCGTTCATTTATTTTCAGTTTTGACATCCCCTACGCATCGCTCAACAGCTTCTTCGCTATTTCCAGATCATAGAGGGCCAGGGGATTCCTTCCGGTGTCCCGGGCCTTGAACATTTCGGCGGCCTGGAGGATGGCGCCGTAGGGCACCCACTGGTGTTTTTCCCAGATGATGGGCTCGGTGGGGTTGTAGAGCCTGAACTCGATCACCCCGTTGTTGTCGCGCACGTACATGCGCACCTCGGGGCTCTGGAGGGACGGGGTGTAGTAGTGCCCGCGTTCGTCTTTCATCACTTCTCTCCCGTGCCGAAGTCGAAGCGGATGGAGCCGCCCACTTCGTAGACGTTGACGTTCATGCTGCGCAGCAGGGTCCGCAGCGGCCTGCCGAAAAGAAATTCGGTGATGTCGCGGGACATGGCACCGCGCTCGGCCACCAGCCGGCGCATTTCCTGGTCAAAGACCACCATCTCCTTGAGGGCGGCCCCGGCCTCGGCATCGCCCTGGCGGGCCGCCTTGACGGCCTCTTCCACGGCCAGGGGGGCGCACTTGGCGTCGTGCTCGGCCACGAGTTCGAGCAGGGGATGCCCGGCCGGGAGCAGATCGGCCCGGGTGAGCCGCTCCTTGTCGTACATGGCGGTGATGGCTGCGGTGTCGCGGCAGAAAAGCAGCTCGCACTCGATGGGCCTTGCGTCGTACATGCCGCAGGCGCGGCCCTCTGGGCTGTAGTAGAGACAGGTCCAGGTGGCGTCACGGCCCTTGATCTTGAGGATCTCGCAATCCAGGGGGCGGAGGCTGTGGGAGGGCTGGTCGTATGCACGCTCGCCCGGCCGCAGGGTGACGATGTCGGCCAGGGGGATGGTGCCGTCCTGGATCAGGGGCAGGTCTTGCCTGTGCAGGGCGGGGCCGCCGCTGCGACAGCAGTCGCCGCAGCGCTTGCAGGTGTCGTGTGAATTCATTGCGTCTGGTCCGTGTTTTTGGCCGCTGGCGTGTCGGCGTTGTCTTGTCCGGGGTCGATTACAACTCCAGAGCGATTTGCGCAAGAGGCGAGCCGGGAGGCATCATCAGCAGAAGCCGAGATTGAACTTTGTGTTGCTCCTGCCTTGCTTTTGGGGTATCGGTCAAGGAGGTTGGCAACCCGATTGCCGCCTCCGGGAAGGGGCTCTTTCCCGTGGCGGGCACCAGACCCGCCGAATGAGGATTGGCAAGATGTTTTGGGGAATTACCGGTTGACAATAAACCGGAACGTCCAGTACATTGTCATCCCTACATATCTTGTGAATAATGGCGCATGTGCCGTATTCTGTGCTTTTCGCGCAACGTAGCAAAGGCATCCGGGCTCTGGTTGATCGTCACGTTCGAAAGATGGTCCGGATTACAATGGTTGATGGCAACATCTTAATCAAACAATGGAGGTTAAGGGAATGGCGAAACACAAAACTCCTTTGTTGGATCAGCTGGAAAGCGGCCCGTGGCCCAGCTTCGTATCCGACATCAAACAGGAGGCCGCATCTCGCGCTAAGAACGAAAAGGGCGTTCAATACCAGGTGGCCGTAGACTGCCCGGAAGATCTGCTCGGCGTTCTTGAGATGTCCTACACGGACGGTGAGACCCACTGGAAACACGGCGGCATCGTCGGCGTCTTCGGTTACGGCGGCGGCGTTATCGGCCGTTACTGTGACCAGCCCCAGATGTTCCCGGGCGTGGCCCACTTTCACACCGTTCGTGTGGCCCAGCCCATGGGCATGTGGTACAGCACCGAGTTCCTGCGCGGCATCATGGACATCTGGGACCTGCGCGGTTCCGGTCTGACCAACATGCATGGCGCCACCGGCGACATCGTGCTGCTCGGCACGTCCACCCCGCAGTTGGAAGAGATCTTCTGGGAACTGACCCACAACATGAACGTCGACCTCGGCGGTTCCGGCTCCAACCTGCGTACCCCCGCCTCCTGCATGGGCATGTCCCGCTGCCAGTACGCATGCTACGACGCCCAGGAGCTGTGCTACAACCTGACCCAGGAATACCAGGACGAGCTGCACCGTCCGGCTTTCCCCTACAAGTTCAAGTTCAAGTTTGACGGCTGCCCCAATGGCTGCGTGGCCGCCATCGCCCGTTCCGACCTCGGTTTCCTCGGCACCTTCAAGGGTCCCATCAAGATCAACCAGGAAGCCGTTGCCGCCTACGTTGGCGGTGAGATCGCCCCCAACGCCGGCGCCCACGCCGGTCGCGACTGGGGCAAGTTCGACATCCAGAAGGAAGTCGTGGACCTGTGCCCGTCCAAGTGCGTCAGCTACGAGGGTGGCAAACTGGTCATGGACCACAAGGAATGCGTCCGTTGCATGCACTGCATCAACACCATGCCTCAGGCCCTCAAGATCGGTGACGAGCGCGGCGTGTCCATCTTCTGCGGTGCCAAAGCCCCGATCCTTGATGGTCCTCAGATGGGTTCCCTGCTGGTGCCCTTCATTGAGGTCAACAAGGACGACGACTACCAGGCCATCAAGGATGTCGTTGAAGGCGTTTGGGACTGGTGGATGGAAGAGGGCAAGAACCGTGAGCGTATCGGTGAGACCATGAAGCGTCTCGGCTTCGCCGCCCTGGCTAATGCGGCTGGCGTGCCCATTGACGCCCGTCAGGTTCAGGAGCCCCGTCACAACCCCTACATCTTCTGGAAGGCTGAAGATGTCCAGGGCGGTTGGGACCGCGATCTCGCCGAATTCCGTAAACGCCACCAGCGCTAACCATTGGAGGAAAACAAAATGGCTTTCATTTCTTCCGGATACAATCCCGACAAACCGATGGAGAATCGGATTTCCGACATCGGGCCTCGTCACTTCGGTGAATTCCTGCCCCCGGTCATCGCGAAGAACTTCGGCAAGTGGGACTACCATGAGATTCTGGAGCCGGGCGTTCTGTGCCACACCGCCCTTTCCGGCGACAAGGCTTACACCGTCCGTTGCGGTTCTGCCCGCCTGATCACCGTCACCCATGTGCGTGAAATCTGCGAGATCGCCGACAAGTTCGCTGGCGGCTTCCTGCGCTTCACCACCCGTAACAACATCGAGTTCATCGTCGATAACGAGAAGGCCGCCCTGGACCTGAAGGCGTTTCTTAACGGCCAGAAGTTCCCCGGTGGTTCCATGAAGTTCCCGGTGGGCGGCACCGGCGCCGGTGTCACCAACATCGTGCACACCCAGGGTTGGGTCCACTGCCACACCCCGGCCACCGATGCTTCCGGTACCGTCAAGGCTACCATGGACGCCGTTTTCGACGACTTCGCCAACATGAAGCTGCCGGCTCCGGTCCGCATCTCCATGGCTTGCTGCCTGAACATGTGTGGCGCGGTGCACTGCTCCGACATCGCCATCCTGGGCATTCACCGCAAGCCGCCGCTCATTGACCACGAGTACCTGGACAACCTGTGCGAAATCCCGCTGGCCGTGGCTTCCTGCCCCACCGGTGCGGTGCGCCCGTCCAAGGTCGAGCTCAACGGCAAGACCTACAAGACCGTGGCCATCAAGGAAGAGCGCTGCATGTTCTGCGGCAACTGCTACACCATGTGCCCCTCGCTGCCGCTGTCCGATGGCGAAGGCGACGGCATCGCCCTCATGGTTGGTGGCAAGATCTCCAACCGTGTCACCAAGCCGGCCTTCTCCAAGGTCGTGGTGCCCTACATCCCCAACGAGCCGCCCCGCTGGCCGACCATGACCAAGGTGATCAAGAAGATCCTCGACACCTACGCGGCCGATGCCAACAAGTACGAGCGTTTGGGCGACTGGGCCAACCGTATCGGCTGGGAGCGTTTCTTCGAGAAGTGCGAGCTGGAGTTCTCCGCTCACCTCATCGACGACTTCCGCGATCCCGCCTACTACACTTGGCGCCAGACTACTCAGTTCAAGTGGTAGAATAAAGAAATGTCGGGGTACGGCGACTGTGCCGTACCCCGACTTTTTAACCAAAAGGAGTCCGTCATGGCACTCGATCCAGAATCCGCAAAGGCTGAAATCATCAAATTTTGTGAAGAAAAATCCGCAAGCAAGTCGAAATTCTACTTCAACGACTTCACCAAGCTGTTCCCCGACGAGAAAACCCGTGACGTCAAGAAGCTTCTGACCCAGCTGGTTCAGGAAGAAAAGATGGTGTTCTGGTCTTCCGGGTCCACCACCATGTACGGCATGGCTGGCGCTGGCAAGCAAGCCGCTTCCGAGGGCGAAGACTAGACTCCAGCCCACTTCCGTCAACAAGGCCTTGCCCGTCACCTCAGGCGGGCAAGGCTTTTCTTGGTTTAAAACGTCAGCCGAAACGGCGGCCACGTGCAGCACCTGATTCCACGACTCGTCCTGGCCGGGCTTTCCGGCGGAACCGGCAAGACCATTGTCTCGCTGGCTTTGGCTCGCGCCTTCAGTCGGCGCGGGCTTGTGGTGGCTCCCTTCAAGAAGGGCCCGGACTACATCGACGCCCGCTGGCTCGCCATCGCGGCCGGGCGGGACTGCTCCAATCTCGACCCGTTCTTTCACAGCGACGAGGTTCTGCGCTCCCTGTTCTGGCACAGGTCCCAGGGGACAGACGTCAGCCTGGTGGAAGGCAACCGGGGGCTGTTCGACGGCAAGGATGCCCTTGGCTCCTGCTCCACGGCTGAGCTGGCGCGCAGGCTGGCCGCGCCCGTGGTCCTGACCATCGACTGCACCAAGATGACCCGGACCGTGGCCGCCATTGTCCAGGGATGCGCCTCCTTTGAGCCGGGGCTCGACCTCGCCGGGGTTATCCTCAACCGCACGGCTGGCGAGCGCCACAGGTCGGTGCTTCGGCGCAGCATTGAGGAATACACCGATATCCCGGTGCTGGGCATGCTCCCCAAGATCGCCAAGAACCCCATTCCCGAACGGCACATGGGACTGCTCTCGGACCAGGAGTACGGCACTGACGCGCAGGACGGCCATGCCGCTCTGGACGCCTTGGCCGACACGGCCGAACAGTGGCTCGATCTCGACGCCATTCTCGGCGTGGCCCGCAGGGCACCCCTGATGGACCCTGCCAGCGCGCCTCTCTTTGACGGCCCTTCGAGGCCAAAGGCGGCCCGCATCGGTTATGTGCACGACGAGGCCCTGTGGTTCTACTACCCGGAGAACCTTGAGGCCCTGCGTCACGCCGGGGCCGAGCTGGTCCGGCTGGGCATTCTCTCAGGCGAGGCGTGGCCGGATATCGACGGGCTGTACCTGGGCGGCGGGTTCCCCGAGATGTTTGCAGAGCGCATCGCGGCCAACCGGCCCGTGCTTGAGCGCATCCGCTCCCTGGCTCGGGCGGGCATGCCCATCTATGCCGAATGCGGCGGGTTCATGCTCCTGTGCGACGAACTGGAATGCCTCAGCGCGGACGGGAGCGTGGGCAGACACGCCATGGCCGGGGTGTTTCCGGCGGCCACGACCTTGTGCGCGAAACCGCAGGGGCTTGGATACACGGAGGCTGTCGCAGAGATAGAATCCCTCTTTTTCCGGCCCGGCGAGACAATCCTTGGGCACGAATTTCACTACTCCCTGTGCGTGGCGGGCAAGGGCGGCCTCCTGCCGACCACCATGCGCATGCGGCGGGGAAGCGGCATCGGGGAAGGGCGCGATGGCCTGCTTTATGAAAACACGTTTGCAGGGTATACACATATCCATGCCTTGGCGGTGCCCGGCTGGGCGCCGCGCTTCGTGGCCGCAGCCGCCCGGTGGAGAGGCTCTCGGGGCCCCTGGCAACCAGCCTGAACCATAACACGAGGTGATCGTGCAGCGTCTTGTTCAATTGTATCAAAGCGGCATGGCCCATGTGGGTCCAGTGCCCTGCTGGTCGGACCACTGGCGTCGCATGGGTGTCTATGGCATCGCCATCTTCGTGGTGGGTCTGCTTTTTCGCATCAGCTTCGCTGGCCGCTGGGATCACCCGGAGCTGTGGGCTGCGGGCGAGCGCATCCTGGCCACCCACGACGCCTATTACTGGCTGGCCAAGGCCAAGGGGCTGGGACAACTGGCAGGCTATCCGCTGGCCGAATTCGCCGCATGGGTGCACGGGTTGACGGGAATCGGCCTTGGCGACATCGGCTTCTGGACTCCCGCCGTGCTCGGATCGCTGGTCGGGGTGACCTGTTTCCTGTGGGGATGGCTGCTTGGCGGCGTCAATGCTGGCGTGCTGGCAGGCCTTATCGGCTCCCTGACCCCGGGGTTCTTTTATCGTACGCGGCTCGGGTACTTCGATACCGACATGTTCACCCTGCTGATGCCCATGCTGGTGGCCTGGATGCTCGCATTCTGGGCGGGCAGGCTGATGCGTCCCGGCTGGTTGGTCGGCGATGCGGGCGAACCGGAAACCGTTGATGCCACCAGATTCCTCTGGATGGCCCTTGGCTTCGGGCTGGCGAGCCGTTGTGCCGTCATCTGGCATGAAGACATCCAGCACATGGTCATCCTCTATTATTTCATGACCATCGCGGTGCTCCTGGTCAATTGCCGACCCGGGCTGCGCGCTCTGGCCCTGCAGGGGCTGGTGGTATTCGCCATTGCGTCGTTCCCGGGCGGTGTCTACGGCCGACTCAGTTTGTGGCCGTTTTCGAGCCTTCTCGTTTCCGTGCCAGGGGTGCCGTATTCCTGGGCGATCCTCGTGTTCTCCATGGCTGTTGCCGTGGGACTCGTCTTCTTCTGGAAACCCTCGGCCCGGGGGACGCAGCGCAGGCGCGATGCCCTGTGGGTTGGGGGCGTCGCCCTGGTCGCCGTGATCCTGTCCACCAACATGGTCAACACCTCGGTGTGGAACACCGTGCTCAAGCTGCTGTCCTACGTGAGCGGGGCGGCCGGAGTCGTCGAATCTGGGAGCGGGGCAGCGGTTATGGGGCCGGTGTATCCCTCGGTGTTGCAGAGCATCATCGAGGTCAGGCTTGAGCCCATGTCCGATATTCTCGAGCGCGGGGCCTTCTTCTCATGGCTCGGCTGGTTGGCGTTGCCCGCCTCGCTGGTGGTTGTCGCGCTGCGGCCTGCGGCGGTTTTTCTGCTGCCGCTCATTGGTCTGCAACTGGCCAGCGTCAAGCTCGGCATCCGGTTCTCCATGTTCGGCGGGGCGGCCCTGTGCGTGATGCTCGGCGTGTGCCTGTATTGGCTTGCGGCCCTTGCCACGCAGCGGATGCAGCGCGGCAGGTGGGTCGATCTCGGGGTGCAGGCCGGGCTCGGCGCGGCCATGTTGATCTACTTCCAAGGGCAGTATTCGACACTGCCGCTCACGCCCGTGCTCAGTCGGCCCCACGCCGAAGCCCTGATCGAACTGGGCCGAAAGAGCGAGCCCGACGCCATGGTCTGGACCTGGTGGGACTGGGGGTACGCGACGCAGTATTACGCCAAGCTGGGGACCGTGGCCGACGGCGGCAAACACGCCGGGCGCGATCTCTACCCCATGGGCTTTGCCATGGCCAACCAGTCGCCCCAGCGGGCCAGCCGCATGATGCGCTTTGCCGCCCAGTATCCGGACACGCCTGTTCCCTACGGGCTGGCAACGGCCAAGGTCTGGGACGCCATTCCTCGGGACCGGCTGGGCGCCGCCCTGGAGGAGCAGCTGAGCCATGAGCACTACCCCCCGGTGCCCCCGCAGTATTTCGTGGTCTCCTGGAACGACCTGACCCTGGCCAAGTGGATCACCCATTTTGGCAACTGGGACCTTGAGACCGGCGTCACCCGCGAGGCCACGGTGAGCAATTTCCAGCCCGGCGAGTTGGGCTTCAACGTGGAGCGCGGCGCGGTCATGGACCGTCAGGGCGGCGGCGGCCTGGTGCGCGACATCACGGTGCTGGACCAGGGCGGCATCAACCGCAGGGCATATCCCATGAACGCCCTGTCCTCCCAGCTGCTGCCCAAGGCACAGCATCTGGTTATCAACATGATCACCAAGCAGAGCGTAATTCTGGACGCAGTCGGCTTTCAGGCCACCATGACCCGGCTCATGACCGGCGCCCCTGACGATCCGGAGATCGCCCCTTATTTCAAGCTTGTCGTTGACGGGCTTCCCTTTGTGCGGATTTACGAAGTGATCCAGTAACCGAAAACGAGAGAGACATGAGCATACCCTTCATCGACTTGAAAACGCAGTATCAGCGCATCGAGCCCTCAGTGCGGGCTGGCATCGACGCGGTTCTCGATCACGGGGCCTACATCATGGGGCCGGAGATCGCGGAGCTTGAGCAGCGGCTGTCGAGCTTCTCGGCCGTGCGCCACGCCGTGGGGTGCGCCTCGGGCACCGATGCCCTGGTCATGGCCCTGATGGCCCTTGAAGTCGGCCCGGGCGACGCGGTGTTCACCACGCCTTTCACCTTCATGGCCACGGCCGAGGCGGTGGCCCTGCTCGGGGCGACCCCGGTGTTCGTGGACATCGACCCTGTGACCTTCAACATCGACCCCGACGACCTGCGGCGCAGGATCGGCGAGATCAAGGACACCCGCAAGGACCTGACCCCCAAGGGCGTCATTGCCGTGGACCTCTTCGGCCAGCCCGCGGACTACGGCCGCATCGAGCCGCTGGCCCACAACAACGGGCTGTTCCTGATCGTGGACGCGGCCCAGTCCTTTGGTGCCACCTACAAGGGCAAGCCGGTCTGCTCCCTGGGCGACCTGGCCTGCACCTCGTTCTTCCCGGCCAAGCCGCTGGGCTGCTATGGCGACGGCGGCATGGTCTTTGCCCACAACGACGAGATGCGCAAGCTGCTGGTCTCCATCCGCGTCCACGGCATGGGCGAGGACAAGTACGAGAACGTGCGTCTTGGCATCAACGGCCGTCTGGATTCCATCCAGGCTGCCGTGCTTCTGGCCAAGTTCGCCATCTTCCCCGAAGAGATCACACTGCGCCAGCAGGTGGCCGACCGCTACGCGGTGCTGCTTTCCGGCATCGACGGTTTGACCTTGCCCACAGTGGCATCGGGCAACACGTCGGTCTGGGCCCAGGACTCGGTGCTGGCCCGCAACACGGCGCACCGCGAGGCGCTCATGGGCAGGCTCAAGGCCGCTGGCGTCCCCACGGCCGTCTACTACCCCAGGCCGCTTCATCTGCAAAAGGCATTTGCCGGACTCAAATACGCCAAGGGCGACCTGCCCGTGTGCGAGGCCATCGCTGGGCGCATCTTCAGCCTGCCCATGCACCCTTACCTGAGCGAGCAGGATCAGGAAACCGTGGCCAAGGCCTTCAGGGAGTAACCCATGCCCACCGAGCGCGGCATCTTCACCCGGCTTGCCAAGCCGCTGCTGGCAGGAATCGCCCTGGCCTATCTGGTCACGGGATTTGTGGACCGGCCCGCGCCCGTGCAGTTCCAGCCCAGGGGCAGCAACGTCTCGGCCCAGACCAGGATTGTCGAGCCGCAGTTGGAACTGGTGGTGGAGAAGAACATCATGAAACTCGGCTCGCCCCTGACCGCCATCCGCGACAGGGGAGCCTTTGAGGAAAACCCCCTGGCCCGGCTCGAAGCCCGGCCCATGCCCGAAGCCAACGCCACCGCCCAACCGGCGGCCGATGGCGATGGGGCAGGCGCGGCGGCACCGTTGCCAGGAGCAGGGTCAGAGTAGACAAACAGCAATCCCGCCGGGCCTTCCGGCGCAAAGGAGTCAACACAATGATCAAAATGGAAACCAGCATGGGCGACATCGTCATCGAACTCGATTTCGACAAGGCCCCCAAGAGCGCGGCCAACTTCCAGCAGTATGCGGCGGACGGGTTCTACGACGGCCTCATCTTTCATCGCGTCATCAGCGGATTCATGATCCAGGGCGGCGGCATGGATGAGAACATGAAGGAGAAGGAGACCCGCGCGTCCATCGAGAACGAGGCGGACAACGGCCTGAAGAACGATTGCTACACCCTGGCCATGGCCCGGACCATGGACCCCCACTCTGCCTCGTCGCAGTTCTTCATCAACGTCAAGGACAACGCCTTCCTCAACCACTCGTCCAAGACCCCGCAGGGCTGGGGCTACGCCGTGTTCGGCAAGGTGGTGGAGGGCACCGACGTGGTGGACACGATCAAGGCCGTGTCCACCGGCCGCAAGGGCTTCCACGATGATGTCCCGGTGGAGCCGGTCTTCATTGTCAAGGCCACTGTGGTGGAATAGCGCCGCTCGATACCAACTCAGTACCAAGATCAAAAAAACGGCCCCATCGGGCCGTTTTTTTGTGTGGTTGGAGTAGGGCGCGAGGCCACTCAGTCCAGCTCAAAGGCGTCTCGCCAGTCGCCCTGCTCGCGCCATGGCGGCTGGTCCTGCTTCAGGAAGAGGAAGTCGCCCATGACCAGGCAGTCCATCTCTGTGCGCATGAAGCAGCGGTAGGCATCCTCGGGTATGCAGACGATGGGCTCGCCGCGGACGTTGAAGCTGGTGTTGACCACCAGCCCGCAGCCCTGGCGGTGCAGGAAGGTGTTCACCAGCTGCCAGTAGCGGGGGTTGGTGTCGGCGGAAATGGTCTGGATGCGGGCCGAAGAGTCCACATGGGTCACGGCCGGGATGTCCGAGCGCAGGACATACAGCCGCTCGTACATGGGCATGTCGTTGTAACCGTCCGGCAGGGCCTTGAGCCGGTGTTCGGCCACCGGGGCGACGATGAGCATGTAGGGCGAGGGTCGGTCCAGCTCGAAGTAGTTGGCGGCCTCCTCGGCCAGAACCGATGGGGCGAACGGCCGGAACCCTTCGCGATACTTGATCTTGAGGTTCAGCTTGCGCTGCATGTCGGGATGGCGCGGATCGCCGAGGATGCTCCGGTTGCCCAGGGCGCGGGGACCATACTCCATGCGCCCCTGGAACCAGCCCACGCAGTTGCCCTCGGCCAGAAGGTCCGACACCCTTGTGCACAGCGCGTCGAAGTCGTCGAAGCGGGTGAAGGGCGCGTCATGACGCCGCGCCGCGCGGGCGATGCTCACCGGCCCGAACTCGGGACCCAGGTAGCACCCCTGCATGGAATCCGGCGCAACGGGCGTGCGCTCCTTGTCCTGCCCGATGTGCCAGGCGGCAAGGGCCGCGCCCAAGGCTCCGCCCGCATCGCCTGCGGCCGGCTGGACCCAGACATCGTCAAAGGTGCCGCGTCGGATGAGCTTGCCGTTGGCCACGCAGTTCAGCGCCACGCCGCCCGCCATGACCAGCTTGTCGCAGCCGGTCAGGCTCCGCGCCGTTTCCGCAAGCCTGAAGACGACCTCCTCGGTCACTTGCTGGATGGCCAGGGCTAGGTCCATGTGCTCCTGGTCGATGTCGTCTTCGGGCTGACGCGCCGGGATGCCGAAAAGGTTCTCCCACTTGCCGGAATAGAACATGGTCAGGCCCGTGGCATAGGCGAAATAGTCCATGTTGAGGAGCATGGAGCCGTCGTCGCGCAGGTCAATAAGCTCGTGATGAATGGTCTCTATCCAGCGGGCGACCCTTTCAGAATCAGGGTTGCCGTAGGGAGCGAGGCCCATCAGCTTGTACTCGCCTGAGTTGACCTTGAACCCGCAAAACGCCGTAAAGGCTGAGTAGAGCAGCCCCAGCGAGTGCGGGAAGTGCAGCTCACGCAGGACGGTGATGGCGTTGCCCGAGCCCTTGCCGATGGTGGTGGTGGCCCATTCGCCGACGCCGTCCACAGTCAGTATCGCGGCCTCCTCGAAGGGGGAGGGGAAAAAGGCGCTGGCTGCATGGGAGAGGTGGTGCTCGGGAAAGAGCAGCTTCGGACTCCCCTGGCCAAGTTTGCGGAACTCCTCCTTGAGTATGTGGCGCATGAAGAGCTTCTCCTTGACCCAGACCGGCATGGAGGCGAGGAAGCTCGCCAGCCCCCGAGGGGCAAAACCGTTGTAGGTCTCAAGGAGCCGCTCGAACTTGATGTAGGGCTTGTCGTAGAAGGCCACGGCCGCAAGGTCGCCAAAGGCGACGCCGGCCTCGTCGAGCACGAAGCGCGCCGCATTGGTCGGGAACGCCGAGTCGTGCTTGCGGCGGGTGAAGCGCTCCTCCTGGGCCGCAGCCACGATTTTTCCATCGACCAGCAGGGCCGCTGCCGAGTCGTGGTAGAAGGCGGATATTCCAAGAATGGCCTCGGACAAGTGGCCTCCTAGAATACCGTATAGATGAAGGGTGCGATGGCGGAACCGCTCGTCAGTACGATGAGCGCGCCAAACAGCAGGAGCACAAGGATGATCGGCAGCAGCCAGAATTTCTTGCGCTCTCGGAGAAATCCCCAGAGATCCTTGATAAAGTCCACGGTCAGCTCCTAGAACGGATGTTGAATGTCCCGGGCGGTGAAGCGGTGATCGCGGGCGACGAATGCGCTTCCGGTGCCGTTTTTCCACTGCCCCAGTTGCATCGGGTCGTGGCCGAGCAGCCTGCGCAGCAGGGCCAGGGGGGTGACGAGCCCGAGAAAGATGACGGTGAGGATGACCTTGGACATCACCGTGCCGAGCAGGGCGGAAAAGCCGAACCACACTCGGGCCGGGAGCCGGTACAGCCCCGCAAAGGTCATGTTCACCAGAAGCGCCCCGGTGGCGGCCCAGAACCACGTAACGTTCCCGGTCAGTAGTCCGCCGATGAGACAGATGAGCGTGAGCGCCATGCCCGTATCAATGGCCTGGCGTCTGCTGGGGGTCTTGCCCGTGCCGCCGTGCTTTCCGGTGTCCGACATGGATGTGCCTCCTGGATAATGACTGGGACTTCATGCCTCATTCAAGGTGAAAAGACAAGGGTTGCTATCTCCGTCGGGCTGTGTTCTTGAGCATCAGAACCAACCCTTGTCGGGCATGTTCGAGCATAAGGGAGGGGGTGCTGAGAAGACGGACGGCGGTCCTGAGCAGATAGCGAGGGCGTAAATAGAAGCGAAGAGTAAATCTGCGGTGAAGCGATTTGATCTGATAGCTGCTGAGACTGTCGCTCGAAAGAACTTCGTTTTCTCCGCACTGATCCATTTTTTCCAGAGAGTCCTCGACGAGGCCTTGCTCGACCATGGATTCCCGGAGCCTTGTCCCAGATCTGGGTACGGCGGTATGGACCGATAGGTAGTCTGGATCCACTCTGCACACGAAATCAATGCTGCGCAGAACATCGTCCTGCGTTTCACCGGGGAGCCCCACGATGGCAGTGCCTACCGTGGTGATACCAGCCTCGCGACACACGGCAAAGGCTCTGAGGGTGTCTTTAGTGGTGAAACCCTTGCGAAGCGCCTTGAGGGTGTCGTTGTTGGCCGTTTCGATACCCATGATGGCGGTGTGACATCCGTGTCTGGCCATTTCCATCGCGAGAGGCCGGTCAATTTTGTCTGGCCGCGTGTAGCAGGTCCAGCCGAATTTATCTTCCCCTACAGGAAGCAGTTCCAGGAACTCCATGGCCCAAGCCCTTTTGGCAGCAAAGGTTTGGTCCCAAAGAATGAATTCCTGGATGCCCATGGATTTGAGTGCGTCGAGTTCCGCAGCAACTTCGCTCAGGGGGCGGCGGTGGTAGTTGAGTCCGGACATGACGCAAAAGCTGCAGTTGAAGGGGCAGCCATAGTCTACAAGAAGGCTTGCAAAAGGTTTTTTTCTGGTGAAAGGGAAGCGGTAGTCGTAAGAAATAAATAGATGGTGTGGAGGCTTCCCTACCCGAACAATTTGGTCGGCAAGGGGTGGACCTTTGACAACACGCCCATCGTGACGGTACAGAAGTTCCGGTAGTCTGTTTCGATCTCCCTCGGCGTATCGGGCAAATGCTTCTGTGGTAAAATCGAGGGCCACAGCGTCGAGGAGTCCCTGCTCGATCCATTTGTTTCCGTTTGTCAGCAAGGTGTCGCCACATCCGATGACGGTTGCCTCAGGCAGGATTTGTCTGATTTGTGACAAGAACATCCGGTCCTCATCGGCAGAAACCGCCCCGACGAGGCAGAAAATCGTATCGGGGGAAAGGTCGGTCATGATGCCAAGGGTTTCCTCGACCGAGAGACTCCCCCCGATGGCATCAATCGCTTCGACATCCCACCCCCTCGCACGAAAGACTCCGCCTGCGTGGAGAAGTGAGACGGGGGGGAAATTGTAGTTTGTCCGAGAAGATTTACTGCAGAAATAATCCCGGATATAGAGGGCCTTGCCCGGAGGATTCAAAAGGAGAACCCGACGTGTCGCTTTCAATGAAGACGCCTCAGAACGATAATCGCTGTGTGCGGATGAAGACATTGCAGTACCTGGAAAACCTGCTTGGCGGGGTTGCCTGTTCGATGCTCAGTCTCTTCTCGGTGCTACTCGGCAAGGGGGATCATCCCGAACCAGCCAAGGTCAAACGGGTTCTATGCGTGAAGTTCTGGGGTATCGGGAGTCTGATACTCGCGACGCCGTTTTTCAGGGAAGCCAAGAGAATCTTTCCCAATGCGACCATCGAGGTGTTGACTCTATCCGGCAACAGGGGTGTTGTCAAAATGCTACCGGGGGTTGACCGTGTCCACTTTTTGGATATTGGCAGCAATGTCCCCGGAGCGATCATCGCCTTTCTCAAGAGCATGTTTGCCATGCGAAGACTGCGTGCGGATGTCTTCATCGACCTAGAGTTTTATACGCGGGCATCGGCGATCATGACCTTGTTTTCCGGCTCGGCCGTTCGTGTTGGATATCACTCGCAAGGTGTTTGGCGCGGCAATTTCCACACGCACAAAATCGCATTCAATCACTACCGTCACGTCACGGCGAATTTTTATAACTTATTGGAGCCCTTTGGGGTTGCCCCAGAGAGTAATGCCTTGCCCCCGGAGGTGGTAATTGCGGCCAGTGCTAAGGGCGAGGTCGATTCCTTGCTAGAGGCACACGGCATTGGAGAGATGTTTATCGTTGTCAACGTCAATGCGGGAGAACTAGCCTACGAGCGGCGTTGGGCTCCGGAGCGTTTCGCGGAGTTGACGGGCAAGTTGTGTGAAAAATGGGGTTTGGTGGCTGTATTCGTAGGTAGTCCCGGCGAGAGAGACTATGTGGAGTCTGTGGTGCAGGCGGTCCGACCCGGCAAAGGCAGAGTTCTGAATGTGGCGGGTCAGCTTTCCTTGGATTGCCTGGGTGAATTGTTCTCAAGAAGTTCGTTCGTTCTTACGAACGATTCGGGTCCTCTGCACCTCGCAGTGGCCATGGGAGCCAGAGTCGCGGCTGTGTTTGGTCCGGAAACGCCTGTGTTGTATGGTCCGGTGGGGGAGGGCCATGTGACGTTCTTCGCAGACATTCCTTGCTCGCCCTGTATCAATGTTGAGAGGGCGAAGCGGTTGCAGTGCTGGCAGCCGACCATCCGTTGTCAGGACAAGCTCACCGTAGAATCGTTGCAAAGTCTAATCGAAAAAGAATTTTCCGGTGTCATGGAGAGCCGTGCCTAAGTTGCATTGCGAGCAGTGGCTTGCTGTTTTTTCCGCAAAGCGTTGGGAGTTGTGACGTCTCTACGGGCCAGGACGAGCATACCCCCAGCTGGGACGACAAACTGTCGAAAAAGAACGTTTTGAGGCAGTAAATTGCAAGTTGCCCTGAACACTGACGTGAGCACGGGTACGGAAAAGCGTCCGAGATAGGCCACGATGAAGTTGAGATTGAGCGCCTTCTTCGCTGGCATGAAGCGCAGATCCCGGCAATTGATGCTTTTGAGAAGGTGAGCCATGCTTCGCCTGGAAAAGGCATAAAGGTGTTCCGGCTTGTACTCTAGCCAGTGACGCCCCATGATCCTGGCTGACAGGCAGTCCGTGCTCGGGGTGACTAGGAACAGGTAGCCGCCAGGCTTGATGAGTCTGACAGCCTCCTCCAGGAAGAGTCTCGGGTTTCTGACATGCTCAATGACGTCGATCATAACGCAAACGTCGAAGGAGTTAGGTGGAAACCCTGCGTCTGCCATCGTGGAAACTAGCACTTTTTCAGCGCAGAGACGTTTCGCCGCCTGTTTGGCAGCATGCCCAGATATCTCGATTCCATAGCTGTCGAACCCCGCCTGCACTGCCTCGCTGAGAAAGTGGCCCCAACCGCATCCTACTTCGAGCAGCCTTGGGTTGTCCGGTAGGTCGAGTTCTTTGAACGCCTCAAGGTAGAGTTTTGCTGTCCTTGTCTTCATCTCGTCCAGGCAGTTTATCTCTTTGTCAGTCGAGGCCGCGAGCTGGTACTCTTCGTTGTAGATTTGAGCAAGTTGCTCGTTAGAGGGTTGCGGGTGGAGCAGTTGTACTCCGCATCCGGAGCAGCGAAGCATGGGTATCCCGCTGATGAGGAAACGATCCAGAAAACAGGTTCCCTTGCAGACAGGGCAATGTGCTGGGTGAGTGGTCATGTCGCTATTTAAGAAGGTGTTTGGCGTTTGCCAACGCATAGCCGAGGGACTTTACCAAGCCTCTGCGTTCGCTTCGTACGAAGACAAGAAAATAGACGAACCCAAACCACAGAGAGAATAGAATGTTTGGCGGCAGTTTTATGAGCTGTTTGATAAACGGGAAAGTCCAGGGAGCGAGAACGGCTGTCTGAAAGAACTTCTGAAGATTGGCGAGTTCGCGCGCATGGGGAAGTTTGAGTTTTGAGGCTACGAAAAATGATTCGGACAGTTCAGAGTAGTCGAAATCGGGCGCGATGTAGCCTCGTGTTTGCGCGTATTCAGCGAGTTTGGTTCCGGGGTAGGGGGAGAATATTGAGCACCATGGGTAGTCCGCTTTAATTTCGATGTTGAATTCAACCGTGCTGAATGCGTCTTCCAGCGTCTCGTCGGGAAGTCCAAGAATGTTGTATGTTCTAAATTTGATTCCTGCATCATGAATTCGCTTTGCGGCCGCCCTGATCTGGTCGTTACTGAGGTTCTTCTTTAGCACGACATTCCGCAGGTGTTCGTTTCCTGTCTCGATACCAAAAAAAACCGACTGACAGTTGGCATCAGCCAAAGCCCTCGCGTAATTAAAATCGTTTGCGACAACATCTGCACGAACAAGGCATATAAACGGAAGAGATACTTCAGATTTGTACCGATCAAGAAATGCATACATCCATTTTCTGTCCAGGCCAAAAGCATCGTCCGCGAAGTAGATGGTGCGGGCATTATTCTCGTCTCGAATCTGGCGGCACTCGTTGATCACAGCATTGATGCTCCTGACTCTAAGAGGTTTACCTTTTCCTTTGTAAAGTCGGCGCATCGAGTCCTGGAAGCAGAACGTACAAAGGTAGGGGCACCCCCTTGCGGTAATGACACGTTGGACGTCCTTGTCCCCGAGTCCGGGAACGTCCTGGTAAAGCGTCCTGTCGGGGAGGGGGTAGACGTCGATATCGTCGGGAAGAGGACGTACCGGAATTTCCTTTAGCGAGCCATTGTCCATGGACACCACGTTGGGGATCGATGTGAAGGCGACGCCTCGCTCTACGCAGCCCATAATGTCAAGCATGGCCTCTTCACCTTCCCCGCGAACGATTGCGTCAACGCCAGTCTCTAGGGCGAATTCAGGGAAGAACGTAGGGTGCGGGCCTCCGAAGATGTTAGGGATGCTGTATGTTGCCTTGACTTCGCGAGCGATGGCACGAGCCCAATCCTGTCCGCCGGTCATCACCGAAAAGCCCACCAAGTCAGGCTTGAACTGTTCGATGACGTTTTTGAAATCTTGAAAAGCCTCCCCGAGAGCCAGTTGGCAATGGTGCCCGTGCTCCTTGAGAATGGCTGAGATGTACATAGGGCCGAAAAATTCTGTTTTCTGGTTTTGTAGAAACAAGAGCTTTGCCATAGTCGTCTCAAGCCTCAACGTGTGCGCGGGCATCCATATTTTGGTGTTTGGTGATGCCGCGCAAGGCCACTAAGCCGCAAATGGCAGTGAATAATATCTGGTACGAGTCTGAGAACACGGTATACCTGTTAACGATGAGGGCGAAAGGAATCAGCATTCCGTAGTTCAGCGCTGTTAATGATGATATTGCGAGATATGCCAGCGCATGTGGAGATTTGCTGCGATGGTGCCATATCGTGGCCAAAATAAAAAGAATCACAAGCATGCAAAGATAGTTGAAAGGTCCAAAGTATATCTTGCTAAAAAGTAGTTTAGCGTAGTCTACAGCGTTGATTTTCATCAGGTTTATGCCAATTTTTTTGCAATGTGCATCGCATGTTATCGGCAAATTTGGGTCATCTGTTGGAAACAACTCTGCGTAGACAGGCTTCATGTGCAAAAAATAAATTTTTTCAATTGATTTGTTGTAGTGACTTTTGCTTTGATCCCAGTGATGTATTGTCGCTTTGTCTTTGTCGATCCTCTCTAAAACAATTCTGACAAAGTTTGAATCCGCTTCGTTTTCAAAGACAGTGTAATCTTCCGGAGAGGCAATGTAGAGTTGTGTGGCGAGGATATGCTCGCCTACAGCAGAGTACTGATTAAATATGCCGAAATGTATGTAGTTGTATGAGTTTCTGATAAGAAAAACTCCAAACCAGACAACAAGAATACCTATGGCAAACAAGGAATAGACCTTCTTGTTTTTGGAGATCGCCCAAAATACGACATATGCGAATAGAAACACAAACACATACAAGAATTGAGGGCGGATAAGCAATTCAAGTCCAGAGATGAGAATCGCAGCAGTGAGAAATATGTGCCTGCCAGAAAAAATATGTCCCACAAGTGCCGCCATAAAAAACGCATGAATGCCAAACGAAAGTGGCTCTGCAAGGATGCTGGTTCCAAATTTGAGAAGGAGAACGTGAAGGGCGGTGAATGAGGTGTGAGCTGCGGTCGGCCCTATGCCGAAGAATCGATGCAGGGAAAAGGCAAATGCGGCAAGGCCCGCAGTGGCTACAATCACTTGGAAGGCAACAACTGCCTTCAAAAAACTTGGCCCCCATGAATTCTCAAACCATTCAAGCAAGAGGGGGTATACCGGGGCTCTCAAAAGTGACTTCCCAATGTATGACGCAGAGTCCGGATGAATGACAGGTTGGGATGTCAACAAAAAAAACAGTACAGCCAGATTCACGGCTCCAAGCAATATATGAGGTGCGTATCTAATTCTCATTGTGCTAATCAGCCTTTCTATGAAGTTCTCGCAAACGGAAAAGTGCGACAGGCATGAAGAGTAAGCCGATCAGCGTCGGAATCAGCAGCTGCAATATGTGGAGTACGACAGCGATGGCCAGCGCCTGTTCTTTGCTGGCACCAGCCACGATTAGTGCACCAGCCACGAGTGACTCGTAGACGCCAATTCCGGCCGGAGCAGAAGGGATGGCCACACCCAAAATGCTTGCCAGAATTACGGTCATTATCTGGCCGTTGTTGAGGTCAAGACCAGTGCCTGTCGAGACTAGATAATATATGAATCCCATGAAAACAAGCCAGATGGTAATGGTGTAAGCAGCAATCTTGAAGTAGTAGCTGATCTTTCTACTCTCTGATAATGCAGCTAGGGCGCGGTTGCAGAAGTTTTTTAGGGATGCAGAAGGTAAGCGAGCCGTCAGAGTCGCGAACCAATGCGGCCGGGTTTTCAGGCAGTAAAGAGACGCCCAAAGCAGTCCTACGATAATCGACAGGGGGAGCAGGGCGACAGGGACATCGAGTAGGGAAACTGTGGCTAGGGCGAGAAGCAGCAGGCAGTTCAGGTCCGCAAGCCGTTCCCAGAAAACAGCTCTCATTGCCCGCTCAATAGGCATATGTGCATTTCTGTTGAGTACGAATACCTTGGCTACTTCGCCAAGCCTCAAGGGCAAAAGGGTGTTGGTAGCTATTCCCACGGCAACGGCTCGGAAAGATGTCATCTTGTCAGCTTCGTTGTTGGTGATCAAAGCCAGCCGAAATGAGCTAGGGATGAAGCTGAGTAATAGAATGCACTGAGCAACAACAACAGACTGAGACGACAGTGCGCGAAACGCTATAGCAAGCTCGTTTGAATCAATTCCCCACAAGAGATACACGATGCACATCGCACTGAGCGTATAGGGGAGAGCCTTTATCAGTGTTGTTCGTTTGAAAAGGAGCTTTCTGATACGCATACACCCTTCGCAGCGCAGTTTTTGCTTTGGGCCCAAGCTGGGCGGCCTGACAGCGGACTGTTGATGCATAAGCTCAAACACTGATATGAAAGTGCGAAGCTGGAATTACGATCGGAATTCCGCTGAACACGTTGTCATCAGTATATCGAATAGCCGGGCATTACTATGCCATTGACCTGTGGCCTTCGTCTACCCTCCCAGGTACGCCTTTTTGACCTCGGGGTTTTCCATCAGGGAGGAGCAGGGGCCGTGGGCCACGATCTCGCCGGTGTCGACGACATAGCCCCGGTGGGCGAACTTGAGGGCGAGGTTGGCGTTCTGCTCGATGAGCAGGATGGTCATGCCTTCCTCGTTGAGCTCCTTGAGGGTGCGGAACATGTCGTACATCAGCAGCGGGGCAAGGCCCATGGAGGGCTCATCGAGCATGATGAACCGGCAGCCGGACATGAGGGCGCGGCCCACGGCTAGCATCTGCTGCTCGCCGCCGGACAGGGACTCAGAGCGCTGCTTGCGCCGCTCGTTGAGGCGCGGGAAGAGTTGGTAGACGCGCTTGTAGTCGCGATTGAGCTCGTTCACACCATCCTTGCGGGCGTAGGTGGCGAGCTTGAGGTTCTCCTCCACGGTCAGGTTGCCGAAGATGTGGCGGCCTTCGGGCACCAGGGCGAGGTGGAGGTCGGCCACGATCCGGTCCGGGGCCATGCCCAGGATGGATTGGCCCCGAAAGCGGATGTCGCCGCTGGTGATCTTTGGTGCCTCGGGCGGCGGTAGCTGGGCCACAGCCATGAGGGTGGTGGACTTGCCCGCGCCATTGGCACCGATGAGGGTGACGATCTCGCCTTCGCCCACGGTGAAGGAGATGCCGTGCAGGGCTTCGATGTTGCCATACTTGACGTGAAGGTTTTCGACTTCGAGAAGGGGGGTGTTCATAGGGTGTCGTCTCCAAGATAGGCCTTGATGACGGCCGGGTTGCTCTGGATGTCCTCAGCCGTGCCCTCGGCGATGGTGGCCCCGAAGTCGATGACCTTTATCCACTGGCACAGGCTGGTGACGACCTTCATCTGGTGCTCGATCATCAGGATGGTGATGTCAAAGGTGTCGTGAATCCAGCGGATCAGCTTGATCAAGCCCTCGATATCGGACGAGTTGAGCCCGGCGGCCGGTTCGTCCAGCAGCAGCAGTTTGGGCTGGATGGACATGGCGCGGGCGATCTCCACCCGGCGTTGCAGGCCATAGGGCAGGTTCTTTGGGAATTCGCGCGCGTACTCGGTCAGGCTCATGGCGTCGAGGAGCTCCTCGGCGATTTTGAGGATGCGCTTTTCGCACTCGCGGAATTTTTTGCCGCGAATGACTGAATCCCATACCGAATAGCCCAGGCGATAGTGCTGGGCGATGCGGATGTTGTCGAGCACGGTCATGTCGTGCCACAGCCGGATGTTCTGGAAGGTGCGGGCCACGCCGATGGATGTCACCTGATGCGGCTTGAGCCCGGCGGTGGGGGTGCCGTCAAGGGTGATGGTGCCCTCGGTGGGCTGGTAGAAACCCGAGACAAGGTTGAAGATGGTGGTTTTTCCGGCGCCGTTGGGGCCGATCAGTCCCATCAACTCGCCGCCCTTCATCTCAATGTTGAATTCGGACACGGCCTGCAGGCCGCCGAAACGCTGGGTCAGACCGTCTATTTTGAGCAAGGACATGACGGCTCCCTACTTGAACGTGTAGTATTTTTTGAGTTTCGGGAACACGTCCGATAACTCCTTGTTGCCCATGATGCCCTCGGGCCTGAACTGCATGATCAGGACCAGGAGCAGGGGAATGAAGACCCATTTGATGACGCCCGCCGACGGGTCCCAGTCTGGGAAGAAGAAGGTCACCGGGGAGAGCATGGCGTCCACCAGGGCCTGCGAGCGGAGCACTTCGAGCAGTCCTGTGAAGACGACGGCGGAAATGACCGCGCCAGAGAGGGAGCCCATGCCGCCGAGGTAGACCATGACCATGGCCTCGGTTGATTTGAGGATGTTGAAGGACTGCGGGTTGACGTAGCCGACAATGTGGGCGAACAGGCCGCCCGCGCATCCGGCCAGCCCGGCGGAGATCATGAAGTTGACCAGTTTGATCTTGTTGGTGTTCACCGACATGATCTCGGCCGCCACCTCGTCCTGGCACACGGCGTTGACGCCCTTGCCGTAGGTGGAGGTGATGAAGCGACGGATCGTCCAGATGCAGAACACCGTGAAGGTGATGACCCAGAAAAGCATCCAGGGGAAGCTTATGGTGTCGTTCATGGCCCAGACGGTTTCCTTCATGCCCTGGAAACCCCGGGAGCCGCCGATGAAGTCCATGTTCTCGATGGCGGAGATGACCATGTAGTTCACCGCGATGGTGATGATGGCCAGATAGTCGTCGCGGGTCTTGAAGGCGGGAACAGCCACCAGGACGCTGGTCAGCGACGCGGCCACGCCGCCAAGAAGGATTATGACCGGGAAAATGATCATGGCCATGGATTCAGGGAATATTGGCGCGCCGAAGTTCTTGCCGAAGAAAAGGACGGACAGGACGGACGAGGTGTACGCGCCCATGCACATGAAGGCGGCGTGGCCGCAGGTGAATTCGCCCATGTTGCCGTTCACGAGGTTGAGGCTGGTGGACATCATGATGTTGATGCCCACAAACATGATGACCGCCTGGATGTAATTGTCGAGGATCTGGAACTGGGCCAGCACCAGGAGCAAGACAGCCAGGGCCGCCATGAGGACGTTGAGAGAGTATTTCTGCATTCCCGCGTCTCCCAACTAGATCTTGGTGGACTGCGGCATGCCGAACAGTCCGGTTGGCTTCATCCAGAGGATGAGGAGCAGGATGCTGAAGGCGAAGAGGTCGCGATAGGTGGATGGGAAGACCGTGACCACCCCGACCTCGATGAAGCCGAGCAGGAAGCCGCCGTAGAAGGCCCCCCTGATGTCGCCTATGCCGCCGACCACTGCCGCTATGAATGCCTTCCAGCCGATGATCATGCCCATGAAGGGTTCAAGGACCGGGTAGGACATGGCGAACAGCAGGCCCGCCAGCCCGGCGAACCCGGAACCGAGGATGAAGGTGAAGACGATGATGGAATCAATGGGGATGCCCATCAGCGGGATGGCGAACTTGTCGTAGGAGATGCCGCGCATGGCCATGCCGATCTTGGTCTTGGTGACGATGAAGTTCAGGAAGATGAAGACCACCACGGCCGCGACGATGACGAGGACCTTGAGGTTGGTCATGGTGACGTCGCCAACGGACCAGATGGATTTTTCGATCAGGTCCGGAAATTTCAGGCGGCTGGCGCCGAGCACCGCGAGGTTGCCGTATTCAAGGATCAGGCCGCACATGAGCGCGGTGATGACCACATACAGGCGGTGGGCGCCCTTCCTGCGCAGGGGCCGGTAAGCGATGCGCTCAAGGGTGACGCCGACGCAGGCGGTGAGCGCCATGGTCAGGGGCACGGCCAGGACAAAGGTCATGGTCGGCGAAAGCCCCAGCGAGGGGCCAAGCATTGCCGAGGCGAGGAAAAAGGCGATGTACGCCCCGACCATGAAAATGTCCCCGTGGGCGAAGTTGATGAGGCGCAACACGCCGTACACCAAGGTGTACCCAAGGGCGATGAGCGCGTAGAAACTTCCCCACTGCAAGGCGTTGAGTATGTTTTGAATGATAAAGTCCACGGCGATTTTTCCTTAGAGATATCGAATACTTGAGCCAAGTTCGACCAGGGGGCCGACGGCCCGTTGGGTCGCGAAAGGGCGGGGGCCGGAAGGCCCCCGCCCGGTGTGGTCTTTTCTGCGGCCGTCTACGGGCAGACGGACTCTTCGAAGACGAACTCGCCAGTGTCGCTGATCTTGACGACCACGGCGCACTTGATGGGATCGCCCTGAGCGTC
>JBDRSO010000040.1:0-2797 GCA_043824835.1 Pseudomonadota bacterium
ATGTTGGCCAGGAACTCGATCTGCGCCGGGGTCCAGTCGCGGTGGGCGCGGTCGATCTGGCGGTAGAGATGGCGGGCATCAATGAAGAGCACCTGATCGGCGCGAGGGGTCTTGCGCTTGCCCCGGTCGAAGAACCAGAGGGTGCAGGGCAGGGTGACAGTGTAGAAAAAGTTGGAGCAGACGGCGACCATCACATCCACGGCGCGGGCTTCGATGATCTGCTTGCGGATGTCCAGTTCCGAGCCGCGGGCGTCGGAGGCGGAGTTGGCCATGACAAACCCGGCCCGGCCCGTGTCGTTCAGGGCGCTGTAAAAAAGCTGAATCCAGAGATAGTTGGCGTTGTCGGCGCGGGGCAGGCCGAAGGGAAAGCGAGGGTCGTCCTTGAGCCGTTCCTTGTCCACCCGGTCCACGTTGAAGGGTGGATTGGCCATGACAAAGTCGAACTTGCCGGTGGAGCGGTGCAGGTCTTCGTAGTAGGCGTTGCCCTGGCGGATGTCACCGGCCAGACCGTGCACGGCCAGGTTCATCTTGCCCAGCTTCACGGTCTCGGCCACCTTTTCCTGGCCGTAGATGCTCAGCTCAGCGCCGGGGTTCTTTTTGTGTTCCGAGACAAAGCGGGCGCTCTGCACAAACATGCCACAGGAGCCGGAGGCAATGTCAAAAATCCGTCCATGGAATGGCTGAATGATGCTGACAAGAAGCTTGACGATAGCGGTGGGGGTAAAGAACTCGCCGCCCTTCTGGCCCTCGCTCATGGCGAAGTGGCCGAGGAAGTATTCGTAGATCTTGCCGAAGGCGTCCCCCTCGATGTCCATGGGGACGGAGTTCATGGTCTTGAGCAGTTCCTTGAGCAGGGCGTTCTCGAAGCGGTTGTAGGTCTTGGGCAGCACGTCCTTGAGGTCGGGATTCTCCGCCTCGATGGCACGCATGGCCTCGTTGATGGCCGCGCCGATATTGGCCCCTTCGGGCAGTTGGATCAGCGCCGAGAAACGCGCCGTCTCGGGCAGGTAGAGCACGCCCCGAGCCTGATAGTCCGCCGGGCCGATGGTGCGCCGCCCGCTGCTTGTTCCCACCAGTTCCTTCGCCGCCGCCTGGAACTTGTGGTCGGCATAGCGCAGAAAGACCAGTCCCAGCACCGGTACGGAGTATTCCGAGGACTTCAGCTTGGAATTGGCCCGCAGTTCATCCGCCGCGTCCCACAGGCGGGATTCAATGTTGTTGCCGTTATGATTCATGGATTCTCCCTGGGACGGTTCTTAACGGATGCTTGACGAAATCTCCCAGTCAACGTGCTTGCGCTGCCACGTTTGCGTGCCGATCAGTACGACGGTAACGGTTGAGTCGCGAAGGTATTCGTCTCTGATCTTCGCTTGAACGGTGTCTGTGGCGAGTAGCGGAGAGATCTCACCGATCTGCACGGACTTCGAAATGAAGACACCGGAGAGCAGTGAGAACATTCCCTCGAACGCATCTCGATATGCCTGATCGTTGGCATGGTGGTAACTGACGAAGACTTTGTGAATGTCTGCCACGATGTGTCCTCCCTGACGGCTAACGGCGCTGCGGATCAGCGGCTGACGTACACGCGAGCTTGCTCGCGGGGAAGACCCGCTTGAACTACACGAAACACCGCGAGGGCACGGCGTTAGCCAAGTCGGGTACAAGCGGTAGCTGTAATGGCACGAGCGCAGGGCTTCCCACAGTTGATCTAAGAGTTTCGGTTTACCGACGGATGGATGGGAAGAAGACGACGTGGACGGGGTCGGCGTCGATGACGAGCCTGTTTGAACGCGGGAGACGATCGAAAACGATGCTCTGGTAACGGACACCTCTCTTCTCCCTCCGTAAGGCAAAGAGTGTAGTCCCAAACCGGCGACTGTGTTATGCGAATGAGCCAAGTATGGAGAATGCCGTTATCTTGTCAAGAAGTATTTTGAATCCCGCGCCTCCTTCTATTCCAATCCGTATTCCTTGATGGCGATCTCCCTCATTCTGAACTTCTGGACCTTGCCCAGGGGGGTCATTGGGAACTCCCTGACAAATTTTATATAGCGTGGAAGGTGGGAATCGGGAAGTTTCCCATGGCAATATTGAAGAATTTCTTCCTCAGTGGCCGACGCCCCATCTTCCAGTTTAATCCATGCCGCCACGTCCTCCCCCGACAGCTTGCTTGGAACCCCGAATATCTGCACGTTGGAGATTTTGGGATAACTGAAGAGGACTTCCTCAATCTCGGTGGGATAGATCGTCTCTGTGCCTCTGACAATCACCTCCTTCAATCTTCCGGTTGTCCTCACATAACCATCCCCGTCCATGGTTCCAAGATCTCCGGTGTGGAGCCACCCCTCGGAATCGATGGCATTGGCTGTGGCCGCCGGCATCTTGTAGTAGCCCTTCATGTTGAGTCCCCTGACGCAAATCTCACCAACGGCGCCTGCAGGAACCTCCTGACCGCTTCGGGGATCGATCAGCTTTACCTCAAGTCTTCCGCAGCTTCTGCATCACGATCACCAGGGCAAACAGCGCGATCCCAATGTAATCGAACAGCGGCTTGGGATAAACCAGCAGCAGGCCCGCCAGGATGAGCGTACAACGTTCGAACAGGTTCGTTTTCTTGAAGAGCCAGTTCTGCATCCCGCCCGCAAGCGCGGCGATGCCGATCATCGCGGTGACGCTCACCACCGCAATCTCGCCCCAGTTGGCGTGGGCAAGGGTCTTGAACGAACCGGTCAGCAGCAGGCCCTGGCCGGAGGGGGCGAGAACGAACATAAACGGCACCAGGAACGCCGGCATCGTG
>JBDRSO010000041.1:0-10058 GCA_043824835.1 Pseudomonadota bacterium
AACGGCATTCCGACCAAGAACTTTCCTCTATTCTTGAAGGAGTGTGAGTGGCGTTTTAACAACACCAATCCACAAAGACAGTTTAAGCAACTGAAACAGTGGGTTAAGAAACATATGGGCTAGTTATCTGGTACAGCCCCATATTTTAAGCTTGCCTGCTCCAAGTAGATCTTTAGCTTATGATCAACTCCGTAGCGCCATCGAAGGGGTGCGTTCTCTTGCGGTCAGCAGATACAAGGGGATGCCGGCATATATCTTTTATGATGAAGATGTTCCAGGCGATATTCTGGTCTTTGAGGAATACACGCTTCGAGATTTTGTAAATGAGCTTAAAAAAAATGATCCTGATTGCGCTCAATTTTTTTTGGAGTTGTCAGATAAAGCGCCGTATACAGATTTCATAACACAAGAGTATTTTTATCATATAGAGAAGAATCCTTATGTGATTAATGGGTGGGCTTCTGATATAAATCTACATCGCATGGCATTATTGTGGAATATGTTTTTGTTTAGCTTACCTAATCATGGTTGGAATACTTCGGAAATAAAATGTTACCATGGAAGGATAGAGTTAGTCTTAAATAATATTTGTGATCAGCAAACCGGGCTATCTCATATCGTTGAATCAGATGTTGTCCAGAGAGTGTTCGATTTAACTGTCTGTAAGGTTTATGTTTATTATGGAGATCATCCTCCGCCTCATATCCATGTCTGCAGTCCTAATTCCCGTTGTGTGATCAATGTTTCATGTGATGATTTTGGTGCAAAGATTTGTGGCAAGATTTCTGAGCGGGATCACAAAGCGATTAAAGAATTTCTTGTTGGGAGGGAGGGGGAATTAAATGCCGTCTGGGAGGTTTTAAATCCCAAGGTCCATTGAGCAACGCTTGGAGGACGGTATTAACGGCATTTCTCCGCGAGTCTATCAGCCAGTCGATCCGCTCTTAAGTGATTATACCGCTTGAACATTTGTAAATTATTGTGGCCTGTGATTTCAGCTATCTCCAAAATGTCCAAGTCTGTGTTTTCGAACAGCATAGATGTGCCCTCGTGCCGCAGGTCGTGAAACGTGAGGTCGACCCCAGAGATTTGATTTTCATACTCTGTCTGTTCAGCATTAGTCCGATGAGCCCCCGGCTAAGCTGGGGGGCTGAGTTTTCATTCGTAGTATACCGTCATTTCTCCACCGCATACCCGGCGCGGCTCCAGGCGAGGAAGCCGCCGGCCAGGGCGCGTACGTCCCAGAAGCCGTGGCGCTGGAGGTAGGAGGCTGCGATGTTGGAGCGGTAGCCCGAGGTGCAGTAGATGATGTGGTGTTCGTTCTCGTCCAGCGAGTATCGGCCTTCGAGGATGTCGATGAGCGGGATTTGCGTCGCGCCGGGTATCCGGCCCCGGGCGAATTCGTCAGGAGTACGCACGTCCACGAGGCTCAAGGGTTTGCCCTGTTCCAGCTGGCTCTGTACATCCTGGGCCGAGTCGATGGACAGCCTGTCCACCGGGCGGCCGCTGTAGACCCAGGAGGAGACGCCCCCCTTAAGATACCCGTGGATGGTGTCGTAGCCGATGCGGTGCAGCTCGGTGCGCATGCGCTCGTAGTCGTCGCGGGACTCCACCACCAGGAGGAGATCGGCCTTGGGTTCCACCACCATGCCCACCCAGTTGGCCAGGCTCGGCTCGAAGCCGATGTTGACCGAGCCTGGGATGTGATATCCGGCGAAGGCCGCGGTGTTGCGCACGTCGATGACCACCCCGTCCGCCAGCATTTTTCGCTCAAAACGGTCGGGTTCCATGGCCAGATCCACGGGGCAGCGCTCAAGCAGGGTCGCGCCTGTCGCGTTGGTGGCGATGATGTGGCTGAAGCTCTTGGGCCGGGAGGGGAAATCACGGCTCATGGCGAAATGGAAGGAATCGTAGTCCTTGAAGCCGAGGACTGGATTGTGCCGCCGCTCGAACCCGAGGGTGGAGCTTGGCTTGGAACTCATGCCCCGGCCACACAGCGAGCCAGCGCCGTGGGCAGGAAATATTTCGAGGTGATCCGGGTACTTGGCCAGCTTGACGTACAGGGAGTTGTAGAGGTTGGCCACCTGCTCGTCGAGCCTGGCCCCGCCGACAAGGTCGGGCCTGCCCGCATCGCCCACGAAGAGCACGTCGCCGGTGAGGATGAGCCACGGCTCCTTGCCCCGGCTGAAGTCAGTCACCAGCAGCGACAGGGCGTCGGGGGTATGGCCGGGCGTGTGAACTACCTCAAGGCCCGCTTTGCCGACCTTCAGCTTCTCGCCCTCGCGAAGCGGAGTGAAGTCGAAGGTGACGGGCGAGGTCTCGTACATCATGATCTCGCAGCCGGTGTGCGAGCGCAATTCGTGTGCGCCCGAGACGTGGTCGGCGTGGACATGGGTGTCGATGACTCGGCTGATGCGCATGCCCTCCTCAAGGGAGATGTCGAGGTAGTCCTGAACATCGCGCTTGGGGTCCACCACGATCATTTCGCGCGCGGCGGGGCAGCCGATGACATAGGAAAAGCAGCCCAGGCCGGGCGTGAGTATCTGTTTGAAATACATGGCTGCTCCTTGTGGAAAGGGTAAATGATCCAGAATTGATGGTAAGCATGACCAATTGCTTGCGCAACCATTTGGGTGGCAATTATCCGCAACCTGCGGTGATCATGAGGCGGGCGCGAGCCCGGGCCGGGCTATTCCAGCTCGGCCGACCGGGTGCGTAGGCGCTTTGCAAGGTCGTCCAGCGCCTCTGCGGCTGCGACAAAGGTGGGCAGGCGTTTTTCCGGCTCGTCAAGGACGCGGCGGTATGCCCACTGGGCCAGATAGAATAGCTCCTGCTCCGGGCAGCCGGGGCAGAACTCGCGCATCCGGGTGACGATGGATGCCTTGACCTGCTCCCGCTGGAGGATGGCCTGCTTGAGGCGCTGGCCTGCCTCGGCGGGGTCCTCGCTGCCGTCCACGGTAGCCTGGAGGCGGGTGTTGGCCCGTTCGACGGCCCGGGCAGCGCCGAGGTACTTGCCGGCCATCTCGACGATGATCGGGTCGTTGCCCACGCCCCTCAGGGCTGTGGCCGTCCGCTCCGTGTCCTGGGCCACGAGGCGCAGCATGGTCGCGGTTTCCTGCGGGGAAAGGGTGCGCATCTCCGTGGTCTCGCCCACGGTATAGGACCGCTCCTCGTGGAGGGCGGTATCGGTCAGGTCGGCCACCAGGGCCGGGGCGTAAAGATCGTGGAGGGTCCGGATCATGCCCGGTGAGAAGACATAGTCCAGAACCGCCTTGCGCGACTTGTCGATGTCGTCGCCGACCGTGGGCAACCCGCGCATCTCGCGGCCGAAGAAGATGTTGAGGGTCTTGACCGAGACCGTGTTGGCCGGAGTGCCCTGACGGCCCAGCGGGTGGAATCCGGCGAGCAGGGAATCGGTCAGGGCGTGGACAAAGGAGAGGGTGACTGTTGGGTCTTCGCGCACTTCCAGGCTCGCGAGGGGGGGCGTGGTGGGTTGCGCCTCGGGTTCCCCCGTCACGGTGGCGTTGTGGGTCTCGGCTGCGCGAGGCGAGTAGTCGGGAAGGGGGGTCTGGCCGGTGTTCACCCAGGCGGGCGCGCTGGCGTTTTCTTCGGCCGGGGGGCTTATGGTCTGCCGGACCTGCGGCCCGTCCGATCCGCGCGAAAGCAGCAGGAAGGCGACCGCTGCCAGGGCCAGGGCGCAGGCGGCAAGGATGACGGCTTTGTGTCGTTGTTGCAAGGCGGGCCTCCTTGGCTGGCCATTGAGAGTGGCGATTGTCGAAGGCTACCAGTTCATGCCTGGGTTTTCCAGCTGTATTCGTTGGACTCGTCAGCCGCATGACACATGACGCCTGCCTCGCGCAGGCCGGACCACGCGAGTGTGCCTTTGACAGCCTGCTCGCACATGGCGCGCAGGCTCGAATAATAGTCGAGCAGTTGCACCATCCTGGACAGTTCCAGTCGTCCCTGGGTGCCGAGCCGGAGCAGTTCCTCCTTGAGCACGTCATAGGTGGTTTTCAGATGCTCCAGCATGGGCTTGAGCGCTGTGTATTCTTCAGCGCAGGGGGTGTGGGCCGCGTTGAGGATGTCGCGCACCTCGCGGCGCATCTCGCGCGCGGCCGTGGACGCGCCGCCGGGTAGTTGGTGGTCGAGCAGGGCGTGCTCGTGGGACATGGTCTCCATGATGTTGGCCGACTTGGCGAAATATTGGGCCGAGCGCAGCGCCCAGGGCAGTTTGTCGTTCACGGCCGGGGGCAGGTTCACTTTGCCGAGTTTGGCGCAAAAGCTCCGTATGGCCTCCACCAGCGATTCCTGAGCCGCCTTATTCCGGTTGAAATCCTTGTAACGGAACTTGGCGGCCAGCGCCTTCTGCCCCATGAGCCGGGTCATTTCGCCCAGCCTGCCAAGCTCCATGAAGAGAGCCTCCAGGGCCATGGTCGGGGTCTTGAGCACGTTGTCGTCGAGGTATTTGGGGCGTGACATCTCGCCCTCCTCGCGGCCGATGTGGGCATCGAGCAGGGCCACCAGCCGGTGCGTCAGCGGCAGGAAGATGAGAACCCCGAGCAGGTTGAAGCCGGTGTGGAACATGGCAAGGATGGTGCCGATCCAGACCGCTTCGGCGGCCCCTATGGCCCGGACCGCGGCCACCAGCAGCGGGATGAGGAGCAGGGCCACGAATCCGGTGACGAGATTGAAGATGATGTGGGCCGCCGCGACCTTCTTGGCGTTGTCTGTCGCGCCGATGACCGAGAGCATGGCCGTGGAGGTGGTGCCGATGTTGGTTCCCACGACGCCAGCAGCCGCACTCTCCAGGGTGATCAATCCGGTCATGGCCGCAGTCAGGACCAGGGCCATGGCCGCGCTCGAACTCTGCATGAGCAGGGTCAGGCCGAAGCCCAAGGCCGTGAACACGAGCATGTCCATGCCCGAGCCCAGGTGCAGGGCTGTCAGGTCCAGCCCCTTGCCCACGTCGAGGAAGGCGGACTGCAATACCTGGATGCCGAGGAAGAAGAGGCCGAAGCCGGTCAGCGCCTCGCCCAGGTGCTTGCGCCGGGATTGGCCGTTGCCAAGGCCCATGAACACGCCAATGCCGATCATGGGCAGGGCCATGGCCTTGACCTCGACACTGACACCCACGGCGGCCACGATCCAGCCTGTGACGGTGGTGCCGATGTTGGTGCCGAAGATGACGCCCACGGACTGGGCCAGGGTCATGAGCCCGGCGTTGACAAAGCCGATGACGGCCACGGTCACCGCGCTCGACGACTGGACCAGGGCCGTGATCATGAATCCCGAGGCGAGGCCGCGCAGCGGTGTGCGCGTCCATTTGCCGAGGATGGTGCGCAGGGCCGGGCCGGCGGCGCTACGCAGCCCCCGGGTCATCAGCCCCATGCCGAGGAGAAAGAGGCCCACCCCGCCCGCGAGGCTGGCCAGGAGCGAAAAAGTCATGGGGCGGTGTGCCCCCTGAAAAAGTGACGCATAAAGATTATGTTAACACATTGATATGATGGTGTAAACAATAATCTCTACGGTCAGTCGAGGGTGCGCTGGTAGTGGGTCAGCGGCAGTACCGAGCCCACGGTCTGCGCCCACTCGGGCATTCCCCTGAAGGGGAACTTGAATCCCGAGAGCAGCAGTGAGGGCAGGAACAAGAATATCGACATCTGCACCGCCTGCAACTTGTTGCGGGCCATGGTTGAGATGGTCACGCCACCGAGAGGTTGGTCCCGATGAAGATGATGGACAGGCGAAGGTCAGAAGAACGGTGACGTGCATGGGCACGTCGAAGAAGAAGCGGGCGGACGAGTGCCCGGGGGATCAGCTGAAGTAGCGGTTCTTGTCCTCGCGTTCTTTGGCCGTGTCGAAGTCGATGTTGATGCTCGGGCGGGTGCTGGTGCGGCCCTTGGAACCGCGCGCCATCAGAATAAAGGCGACGAGGGCACCGCCGCAGAGGATGAGTGTGGTCGTGGCGAGAGTGTTCATAAGGGGGTGCTTTTATCCGAATCGGATGGGGGCGGCAAGCATTATCGGACCGCGCGAGCCGCCCCACGGCGCGCAGTGCGGCGGCATGGACCGCGTCAGACCATGTACTTCAACTCATAGCCGCAGGTAGGGTAGGCCCACACGGTGTCCCTGACCCGGGACAGGGGGATTTCATTGCGGATCGCCAGGGCGAAGAGGTTGATCATTTCCTCGGCATTGTGGCCGAGGATGTGCGCGCCCAGGATGCGGTCGCCCGCCTCGTCGATAAGCACCCGCGCACGGCCGAAGCGCTCGTTGAGCTGTTTCCATGAAAAGGCGGCTGCCAGATCAGTCTCCTTGATGGTGAAGGCGAGGCCGCGCTCTCGCGCCTCATCTTCCAGCAACCCCACCCCGGCCAGGGGCGGCAGGGTGAAGCAGACGCTGGGAATGCCGGTGTAATCCACCGTAGCCGAATCCGGGTCGAGGATGTTGGCGGCGGCGGTCTGCCCCTGGATGGTGGCCACCGGGGTCAGGGCCGCCCCGTGGTCGGCCACGTCACCCACGGCGTAGACATTGGGGTTGGACACGCTTTGCATCCGGTTGTTGACCGCGATGCCGCGCGGACCAAACTCCACCCCGGCCGCATCGAGGCCCAGCCCGGCCACGGCCGGTCGACGCCCGGTGCAGTTGAAAGCCATGTCCGCGTCGAACACAGTCTCGTCGTCCTCTCCGGCCCGAATCCGCCAGCCGTCGTCGGTCCGCTCCACGGACCGGACCGGTGCGCTGAGCCTGACATCGATACCCGCGGCCCGGGATGCCTCGATCAGTTCGTTTGCCAGCACCGGGTCGAACTGGCGAAGCACGCGCTCGCTTCGGTTGAGAATTGTGACATCGGCTCCTGCGTGGCGGGCGATATGGGCCAGTTCAAAGGCAATGAATCCTCCGCCGATGAACAGGATCCGTCGCGGCATGGTCTGCATGCTCAGGAAGTCGTCGCTCACGGGCATGGCCTCGGCTCCGGAGACTGGCTGGGGGCTTGGCTCAAGCCCGACGCAGACGCAGATGACCGGCGCGGTGAGCCTGTCGCCCTCCACCTCGACCTCGCTCGGGCCGATGAGTGCGGCCCGGCCCAGGCGGGTGTCGATGCCCTTGTCCGCATAGGCGGCGCGCGCCCGCTCGGGCACCGGGTCCACAAAGGACCGGGTGAAGCGCATCAGGGCTGGCCAGTCGATGGATACCGAGCCGGTCAGGCCGCTGCCCATCATGCTGGCGGCCATATGAACGGCCTTGGCTCCGCCCGCCAGGACTTTTTTGGGATTGCAACCGCGCAGGGGGCACACCCCGCCAAAGGCCGTGGCCTCGATCATGGCCACCCGTTTGCCAGCCTTGGCCAGGGACGCGACCACCGCCCCGCCCGCAGGGCCGCCGCCCAGAACTATCACATCGTATTTTTTCATGCTTCCCTCGCGTGTGCGAATGATTTACAGTCTAGCATACACCATAACGGGGGAAAAATCTCGCCGATGCGAAAGAAATGTGGGATGGCATGTCGCCCCGGGGCGGCTTTTTCGTATGGGCCTGGAGCGAAAACGGAAAAGGGCCGATACGGTTTATACCATATCAGCCCTTGATTTCCTTGGCTCCCCAGCACGGACTTGAACCGCGAACCTAGTGATTAACAGTCTCTTTTTTAAGTTCTTGAAAAACAATATCCTGCAAGAACTGTATGTTGTAAGTAGCTGAATTTATATTGTTCAATGCTCACTGATTCGTGTCAAAATTCACCTCAGGCAGCTAGCTTTTTCGTGGAGCGAGTGGAGCAAAATTGGAGCAAGGGCGTCACCGCTCTAATTTAGGTGGGTTAGTGTCGAATCCGAGTTTCCCAGCCACCTCGTCCGGGGTCATTGACTCTTTTGCAAAGAACACGATCCGGTCCCAGGTCCACCTGTTTGGCATTTCAATTAGCTGGGAGATCTCGCGGTAGGTTGCTCTGCCCTCTATGATCCGGTTGAAGGTTGATGCCGGGATAACCTGGTTTTCGAGCGGCGACTTATACTCGTTATTGACGTAGTATTCATGTAGCCACCTGATATTATTTGGTCGATCCGGGCTGAGTTGAGAAGGGGAGATGTCGATGGCATCTGCTGAATTCTGGACAAGGCATATGAACAAAGGCTCATGCTTAGGTCCAAACACAGGATCAATTTTGTTGGTCTGTCCGGTGCACCAAAGGACAGTGATTTGAACATCTACACTATCGTGCGTGGTGAACCATGTCGGGCCGATGAGTTCTTCCGAAGTGAGGCGCTTCAGTGCTTCGACCATCTCTTCAACGTTCCTCAGCCGAACGCTATCGTTCACGATGTGCCAGACGTGGACGTGATTCGTTATAAGCCGTAGACCATCTTCAGTCACCCCCAGCTCTTTAAAAAGCTTTCGCTTTGTCTCTTCCGGGATGGGCCGTTTGCCTTGCAAGCCTGAGCGCAGGTTGCCTCGGTCTGTGCCGATTCTTTCAGCCAACTCAGCAAGAGTAATACCCTGAAGTTTTGCTAATATCTCAAGATCATTCATAAAGTTGTCCTGACACGATTGTTGACACGAATAGTGAGAGTGGGTTAAGCTTGGTTCACATTGGCCGCTTATTTTTTTATTTGCGAATGACACGATTTTTGACACGGAGCTGTCATGCATGATTTAGAAGAGATGATGGATCGAACCGACTTGGCAAGAATTCTGCGAAAAAGCCCCATCACCATTCGGAACATGACCACCAAGTCACCAGAGAAACTACCACCTTTTTTGCGAGTGGGCAATGAGGCCCGATGGCTTCCAAGCGACGTCAAGGCTTGGATTGAAGAGCAAAAAGCCGCTCCCAAAAGTGTAATTAAACAGACCAAGCGCCGCCCTGGTCGGCCATCAAAGTCCGAGACCGTGGCCGCCAGGCGTGCTGGGGCGGGGGAGTAGGGCGATGGCCACAGAGCAAGCGGCGATGGCCACAGAGCAAGCGGCGAAGGCCACAGAGCAAGCGGCGAAGGCCCCAACTCCGTACCAACTTAGCTTGTTTTACTACGATGTGACGGAACGGTATTCCAATGTTGTTCACCTGTATCATGAAATTCCAAAATACGTTTGTGGCGCACCTAGAGATCAAGTTCATTTGGATTCGATTGAAAGGATATTCAAGGTTGATGAAGTTGAATATAGAGTTGTCTTGCACCCGGCGCGTATCAAAGTTCCTGACAAAAACGGCGTGATGGTAGGAACAAAAGAATTGTTCATCGGGAGCCGTGAGGAATTGGTTGAGGATGCGATCTTGAAAATAGCTATCGAAAAAAGACGGCTTTATTCGATGGCAAAGGCAAATACAACTCAAGTTCGTGTCACGGTTTACGAGATACAGTGTGAGCTCAAGAAAACCAATCACCTTTACAGTTATGACGAGATCAAGGAGGCTATTCAGGTTCTAGGCAACGCCAAAATGATCATTGAAGAAGTAGGAGGTGAAGCCAAATGGGGGAGCAGCACCTATCCGGAGTTCATGCTTTCCACCGATTCAAGGCAACAACCTGGCTTTGTACAACTTCATCCTCTGATGGCCGAAGGAATTAAGCGCGGCCAATTTTCTCAATATGATTATACACTGGCAATGTCATTGCCGGGTCGCTACGCTCGGCGTTTGTATAAAGTCCTTGCAGCTAAATTCACTTGGGCGAGAACTGGGGGCGAACCATATACAATATACCTGAACTCCTTTCTTTCAAAACATGGTTTCAAATTATATGATAGGATTACAGACAACGCCAAATTTTTCCGTCAAAGTCTAGAATCACTCCAACAGGCGCGGATTATAGCAAAATGGGTTGAAAAAAAGCCCAAAAGGGTAGGACGGCGCATTTCCGACTTTTCCTATGAGCTTCACGCACACCCGGCCTTTGGCCTGGCCATGAAGCGATCCCAGGGAATCAAAACCGAAATCCAGGCGAAGCTGGAACCGCCGTCAAAGCCGCAGGCGGACCTTCACGACTATTAAGGATGGCTTCCCCGAAACATCGCCCAAAGAGAAGTTATCCACATTTCCACAGCCGAGCGGCCCGTTTTTC
>JBDRSO010000042.1:0-3851 GCA_043824835.1 Pseudomonadota bacterium
TTCTTGATGTAGTCCGCGTGACCAGGGCAGTCAACGTGGGCGTAGTGACGGTTGGCCGTCTCATACTCCACGTGCGCCGTGGCGATGGTGATGCCGCGCTCGCGCTCCTCAGGCGCTTTGTCGATCTCGTCGAACGCCACGAAGCTGGCCCCCCCACGGGTGGAAAGGCATTTGGTAATCGCGGCCGTCAACGTGGTCTTGCCGTGGTCGATGTGGCCGATCGTGCCAACGTTACAATGCGGCTTGTTTCGCTCAAACTTTGCCTTGGCCATGATCCCTATATCCTCCTAATCGGCTCTTCAAGCCGCCAGGCCGCGGTGTCGGGCCTCGCGCTCGTCACGCGCCCGCTCGATGACTTCTTGCGCCATGGAAGCGGGCACTGGGTCGTAGTGAGAAAATTCCATGCTAAAAGTGGCGCGGCCCTGAGTGGCCGAGCGCAAATCTCCGGCGTAGCCGAACATGGCGGCCAGAGGCGCGGTTGCGTCGATGACCTGCACCCCGGGGCGCGATTCCATGGCGATCACCCGGCCCCGGCGGGAGCTCAGGTCGCCCATGACGTCGCCCATGTACTCTTCGGGGGTGGTGATCTCCAGCTTCATGATGGGCTCTTTGAGCTGCGCGCCGGCCTTGGCCGCCGCCGCCTTGAGGCCCATGGAAGCCGCGATGTGAAAGGCGCGCTCGTTGGAGTCCACCTCGTGGTAGGACCCGTCGTAGAGCACCACTTCCACATCTTCCAGAGGGAATCCGGCCAGCACGCCTTTTTGGCAGGCCTCGCGGATGCCGCGCTCGATGGGAGTGAAATATTCCTTGGGCACCGTGCCACCCACGATCTTCTCGGTGAAGATAACGCCGCTGCCGGCCTCGGCGGGCAGGATGCGCAGCTTCACGTGACCGTACTGGCCACGACCGCCGCTCTGCTTCACATAGCGGCCCTCGGCCTCGGCCTCGCGGGTTATGGACTCGCGGTAAGCCACCTGGGGAGCGCCCACCTCGGCGGAGACCTTGAACTCGCGCAGCAGGCGGTCCACGATGATCTCCAGGTGAAGCTCGCCCATGCCCCGAATCACGGTCTGGTTGGTCTCGTGATCGTAGTCCACCCGGAAGCTGGGGTCCTCGTCGGACAGGCGCTTGAGCGCCATGCCCAGCTTCTCCACCATGGGCTGGGAAGCGGGCTTGATGGCCACGGCCACCACCGGCTCGGGTATGAACAGGCTCTCCAGAACCACCGGGTGGTCCTGGGCGCACAGGGTGTCGCCGGTGGCCACGTTCTTGAGCCCCACCACGGCCACGATGTCGCCCGCGCCCACCTCGCTGATTTCCTCACGCTGGTTGGCGTGCATCTTCAGCAGGCGGCCCACTCGCTCGCGCTTGTCCTTGTTGGCGTTCACCACGCTGTCGCCGCTGCTCAAGCGGCCGGAGTACACCCGGAGGAAGGTCAGGTGACCTACGTAGGGGTCGCTCATCAGCTTGAAGGCCAAGGCGGCAAAGGGAGCGTCGTCGTCGGCCGGGCGTTCCTCGGTCTCGCCCTTGGAGTTCAGACCGCTCATGGGGGTCACATCCACCGGGGAAGGCAGATAGCTGATCACCGCGTCCAACAGGGGCTGGACGCCCTTGTTCTTGAAAGCGGAACCCAGAAGCACCGGCACCACCGCCGAGGCCAACACGCCCTTGCGCAGGGCGGCGCTAAGCTCGGCCGGGGTGGGCTCTTCGCCTTCCAGGTAGCGCTCCATCAGCGCGTCATCGAACTCGCAGACCGTGTCGATGAGCTCGGTGCGCAGGGCGGCGTACTCTTCGGCCACCTCGGCGGGCACCGGCCCGGCGGAGATGGTCATGCCCTGGGAGTCTTCGTCCCAGGTCAGGGCCTCGCCGCGAATCAGATCCACCACCCCGGCGAAGTCCTCGCCCTGGCCCAAAGGCATTTGCAGGGCCAGGGGACGGGCGCCGAGGCGGGTGTGGATCATCTCCACGCAACGGCGCCAGTCAGCGCCCACGCGGTCCATCTTATTAATGAAAGCGATGCGGGGCACCCCGTAGCGGTCGGCTTGGCGCCAAACCGTCTCGGACTGGGGCTGCACCCCGCCCACCGCACAGAACACCGCGATGACGCCGTCGAGCACCCTAAGGCTGCGCTCCACCTCGATGGTGAAGTCCACATGGCCGGGGGTGTCGATGATGTTGATGCGGTGCTCTTTCCAGAAGCAAGTCGTGGCAGCGCTGGTGATGGTGATGCCCCGCTCTTGCTCTTGGGCCATCCAGTCCATCACCGCCTGGCCGTCATGCACCTCACCCAGCCGATGGCTCACCCCGGTATAAAACAGGATGCGCTCAGTGGTTGTGGTCTTGCCCGCGTCGATGTGAGCCATAAGGCCCAGGTTGCGCTGACGAGCTATGGGTGTGGTGCGTGCCACCAGATATCCTCTTCTTGCTTCCGCCGCCTACCAGCGGTAGTGGGCAAAGGCCTTGTTGGCCTCGGCCATGCGGTGGGTGTCTTCTTTTTTCTTCACGGTGGTGCCGCGCCCGCTGGCAGCATCCATCAGCTCGTTGGCCAAGCGTTCGGCCATGGTCTTTTCACCGCGGGCTCGCGAGTAGTTGATCAACCAGCGCATGGCCAAGGCCTGGCGCCGTTCCGGCCGGATCTCCACGGGCACCTGATAGGTGGAACCGCCGACACGGCGGGACTTCACCTCGATCATGGGCCGGGCATTATCCAAGGCCTTCTCGAACAACTTCAAAGGGTCCTCACTAGTCCGATCGGCGATTAAATCCATGGCTCCGTACATAATCCGCTCAGCCGTGGACTTTTTGCCCTTCAGCATAAGCTTGTTTATGAACCGGGCCAGCTTTTGGCTGCCGTAGCGGGGGTCGGGAATCATCACCCGCTTGGGAACTTCGCGTCTCCTGGGCATGGGCTCCTACCAGCTTGCTCCGTTATCTTCGGCCCTCACGACAGATGCCCCTCATAACGCGCAAGGGGCATCGCCGCTCCCCGCCGTTCGCGGGGATTTCACCAGCTCTAAGTTACTTGGGGCGTTTGGCGCCGTACTTCGACCGGCCCTGTCGCCGATCCGCCACGCCCACCGCGTCCAAAGTGCCTCGGACAATGTGGTAGCGGACACCGGGAAGGTCCTTTACGCGGCCTCCCCGAATGAGCACCACCGAGTGCTCCTGCAAGTTGTGCCCTTCACCGGGGATGTAGCTGGACACTTCAATACCGTTGGTCAGCCGCACCCTGGCCACCTTACGAAGCGCCGAGTTGGGCTTCTTGGGGGTGGTGGTGTATACGCGGATGCAAACACCGCGCTTCTGGGGGCAATTCTGCAACGCGGGCGTAGTCTTCTTTTTGCGCTGCTGCTCGCGCCCCTTGCGCACGAGCTGGTTGATGGTCGGCAAAGCCTCGCCTCCAAATCAACTCTAAGCTGGGGTGGTTAGACCCTTGCCGGACATTGCCCGGCCTCGCTTATTTTGGGCCCTCAGGACCCCGATTAAAGCACGTTCGCCCCCTCTTTGCCCCGTGTGAGGGCAACTGGTAAGGGGGCCAGTCAATGGAATTCCTATATCTACCCTGCCAACCCGTCGCTGTCAAGAGGTATCATCACTCAACTCGCAACATTAGCCGGTAATCTCGCCGTCGCTGACCTTGCGCTTGAGCAGGTCGGCTCTCACGCCGGTCCCGCCGCTCTCCTCGCTCAGGGCGCTGATCACCTCTTCGTCGGTGAAGCGGGCCACGCCCACCTCGGCCGGCGGCGCCTCGGCATGGGGGATGAATATGTCGCGGTAGCGCGGCAAACCGGTGCCCGCGGGCACCAGGCGCCCCCTGATGACGTTTTCTTTCAGGCCCTTGAGGTCGTCCA
>JBDRSO010000043.1:0-41986 GCA_043824835.1 Pseudomonadota bacterium
TGGTTGAAAATGCATTTCTCCACCTGAAGCGTTGGCGCGGCATAGCAACTCGGTATGCGAAGAATTCAGCCTCGTTCCTTGCGGCTATTCACATCCGGTGCATTTCCCTTTGGGCTGGAATCTCGTGACTACACTATCTAACACAGGCTAGCCCAATCGTCAGAAAATGAAAAGCCCGGACAAGCCGGGCTGTGTTCGTAGTGGATGGCGACCTACCCCCGGCGCAGGATCTCCTTGGCCGGAACCAGGGCCGTGGCCGCCGCGCCCACGATGTTGCCCGCCACGCCGGGACCGTCTCCGGCCACGAACAGGCCGTCCACGGCGGTTTCCAGGTGCGCACGCGTCTCCACCTGAGTGGCGAAGAACTTGATCTCCGGCGCGTAGAGCAGGGTTTCGTCGTTGGACACGCCGGGCACCACGTTGTTGAGCTTTTCCAAGCCGTCCATGAGGTTGGTCAGGATGCGCTCGGGCAGGGCCATGGCGATGTCGCCGGGTATGGCGTTCTTCATGGTCGGCTCGATGTAGCTGTGGCGGATGCGGTCCCAGGTGGAGCGGCGGCCGCGCCGCAGGTCGCCGTAGCGCTGCAGGATGGGCTTGCCCCCGCCGATGAGGGTGGCCAGCCGCCCTATGGCCTCGCCGTAAGCCTGGTTGTCTTCCACCGGGTCGTTGAGCACCACCTTGGAAAGAAAGGCGAAGTTGGTGTTGTCGGACTTGGTGTTCATGAGCGCGTGCCCGTTGACACAGACGAAGTCCTGGTAGTTCTCCAGGGCCACGAACCCGCCGTAGTTGGTGCAGAAGGTGCGGGTCAGGTCATCGTACTTGGTGGTGCGCACGAAGAATGTCGGGTCGTAGATGACCGAGCAGATGTCCTGCATGATCTCGTTGTGGACTTCCACACGCACACCCACCTCGATACCGCGCTGGGAGACCTCGATTCCGTGCTTGCGGACCAATGACCCCACCCACTCGGCCCCTACCCGGCCCGGGGCCAGAATGACGTTTCGTGCCGTGTACTCCTGGCGGTTGGTGATCACGCCGGTAACGCGTCCTTCGCTCACCACCACATCCTTGGCCGTCTCCGAGGTGTGGAAGGTCACGCCCCTGTCCTGAATGTACTCGGCCATGGCCGCGATGTGGCCGGGCAGGTTGTCGCTGCCCAGGTGCTTCTGCTTGATCACCAGCAGGTCGATGCCCACTCTGCGGGCCTGCTTGCGGATTTCCTCGGCCTTGGCCATGTCGGTGGGGAAGATCTTGCCGTCCATGTTGAAGCGGTTGAAGATGGCCTCGGTCTCGTCGATGAGCGCCTTGGCCTCGGACACGCCCATGAACTGGGTCAGGTCGGTCTTGCCCAAGGTGTGGATGAAGTTGAGCTTGCCGTCGGAGAAGAGCCCTGCCCCGCCCACGCCGCTCAAGATGTTGCACGGGCGGCACTTGATGCACTCCTGGTCGCCGGAGATGGGGCAGTTGCGCGCCAGGGGGCGCTTGCCCTTTTCGATGACCAGCACGTCGAGGTCGCCGTGCTCGGCCAGATGATACGCGGCAAAGAGCCCTGCGGGGCCGCCGCCCACGATGATGACGTCGTAATCGGTCCTGACGGTCTTGTTCATGTCCTTCCTCTCGGGTTGATCGCAAGTATGGCCCGTTCTGCGCCACACCGGATTTCGGAGCGCGCGCAAACGGGCCATTATCGACCGTAAAACACGGGATGAGGAACTGTCAAGCCGGGGTCAGACGATCATGTTCAGCAGCTGGCCGGTCATCTCCTCGGAGGCGCGCACCACGGCCGTGTTGGCAGAAAAGGCGTGGCCTGTGGTGATCATGTCCACCATCTCGGTGGCGATGTCGGTGTTGGACCCCTCCACTCCGCCGATGAAGGGCGCGGGCACGGAGCTTTCGCGAATGGCCGAAACGCGCACACCCTGATCCCCGGGGCCGGATTCGAGCGTCACCGAGCTGGACCGGAAGCCCTCGGTGTTCACATTGGCGATGTTGTTGGCCGAGACCTGCTGGACCGTGGAGAGCGCCGTGAGCGCGGAGAGACTGGTGTCGGACATGATGAGAGACCCCCTCGGTGGCTTCGGGGAAGCAGCCAGAATCAAACATACCCCGTCCCGGCGCGGGACGCAAGCCCGCCTAGAAGGTGACCGTGGCGGGCCAGGCGAGGATGAACACGTTGGCATCGCCGAAGAGACGCCTGAACAGCGCCTTGATCTGGGCGCTCAGGTCGCGGTCCGCGCCGATGAGGAAGGCGATGCTCTCCTCGTGGACCACGACGCCGGAATGGATCGCGCCGCCGCGCGAGGGACCAAGCTCGGTATATCCGCCAGCCAGCCGGGCCACCTCGGCCCGGAACTCCACCAGGGCCGGACCCGGGTCCGAGCCGTCAGGCATGACCGCCGGAACCACCGTGAAATGAACGTGGAAGGGTTTGCCCCCTTCGGCACGCGCATCGGTTGCGCCAAGAGCAAAGGCACAGGACAGGAGAATCAAGGCAAGCATCGCACAACGTTTCATGGTCATCTCCTTCATTCAGGGTTTGTTCCGCAACCCATACACCACATCAGCCCCCGCTTTCAATGACCGCGAAGGCCGAGTGGTTGTGGATGGACTCGAAGCTCTCCACCTCCACGCGGTACCAGCGGATCTGGGGGTGCTTGTCCAACCCCTGGGCAGCGGCGCGGACCACGTCTTCCACAAAGGCTGGGTTGGCAAAGGCGCGCTCGGTGACGTATTTCTCGTCCTCGCGCTTGAGCAGCGAATAGACCTGACACGACCCGGCCTGCTCGCCGATCTCGATGAGATCCTCAAGCCAGAGAAAGCCCTTGAACCGGGTCTGGATGCGGACCTCGGCCCGCTGCGAGTGCGCGCCCTCGTCCGAGATGGCCTTGGAGCAGGGGCACACGGTCATGACCGGCACGTCCGCGCCCAGGGTGAAGGTCAGGGTGTCGTCGCGGTATTCGCCGTCCACCCGGCAGGTGTAGTCCATCAGGCAGTCGGCCCCGCTCACGGGCGACTTGCGCCGCAGAAAGAATGGGAACACGAAGCGCACATGGGCGCTGCGGGCCTGGAGCCGCCCCACAATGTCGTCGAGCAGGGTCAAAAAGGTATTGTAGTCCAGTTCGCCCGACCAGTGCTCCAGGGCCTCCACGAACCGGCTCATGTGGGTGCCCTTGAACTCGGCGGGCAGGTCCACGGACAGGGAGACCTGGGCCACGGTGTGCTGAATGCCCGCCTCGCGGTCGCGGACGATGATGGGCAGCCTCAACCCTTTGACGCCCACCCGGTCGATGGGCATGGCGATGTCCGCCACGTGTTTTTGTACGTCTTCCATGTGTCTTTTTGCGCTGTCTCCCGGCATGGGGGCACGACGAGTCGTGCCCGCCGCGCGGCAGGAGGGGTGAAGCCGGGGCCGACGAAGCATCGTGCTTCCGGGCCGGGCTAGATCAGGTCCTTGCCCGTGGTGGTCAGGGCGAGGTTGCCATGCTTGACGCCCTTGGTGGAGATGAGCTGCTGCCCCAGAGTCTTGATGGCATCGGCATCGCCCTTGAGGATGATCACCTCAAGGCAGTTGTGATGGTCCAGATGCACATGCAGGGACGACTGGATGACATGGTGATGGTCGTGCTGAATCTCGGTCAGCTTCTGCGACAGGCCCGACTTGTGGTGGTCGTAGACCAGGGTCAGTGTCCCGGCCAGATCGCCCTCGGCCTGCTCCCACTCGCGCTGGACCAGGGTATTGCGAATCAGGTCGCGGATGGCCTCGGAGCGGGTCTGGTAGCTGCGCTCATCGCAATGCTGGTCGAATTTCTCAAGCAATTCCGAGTCCAGGGACACGCCGAAACGAATGGTCTTGCCCATGCTTCCCTCCGATCAGGTTGATTCAGGGTATGGTAACTTCCCACAGGTTCACCGTGGCGTTCTGGCCGCACAGGGCCACCTTCTCCACGGTCAGCAGCTCGGCCGTAAAACCTTCCCGCCGCACCAAATCCCACACTGGCCGGGACACGGTGCGCACCGGTTCGCCGATCCATATCCTGCCGCCAGGGGCAAGGGCGTGGCGAAACAGCCGGATGAGCGGCTCGAAAAAACGCTTTTCGTAGAGCACGTCGCCGCCCCAGACAAAGTCGAAACCGTTGGCGCGTACGGCCGGATTGCGCCAGTCCATGAGCGTCCACAGCGGCTGGGGGACGTTGTTGAGGGCCGCGTTGTGCCGGGCGAAGCGCACGGCGGGCCACTCGTAGTCAAAGGCCACCACCCGCGCCCCCACATGACTGGCGATGATGCCGGTCAGGCCCAGGCCGCAGCCGAGGTCAAGGCACGGCCTGCCGCACAGCACCCCGGCGTTGCGCAGGATATGGCGGCCCAGCAGCACGCTGGCGGGCCAGACTTCGGCCCAGTAGGGCAGCCGCTCGTCCGCGCCCATGTCGCCCTCGCCCATGCGCTCCCAGAGCGCCTCCATGTCGGCCTCGCGGTCGAGGAGCCAGACCCGGCCGCCCGCCTCCACGATCAGGCGCGAGGCGCAGCCGGGCTGATCGTCCCCATGGGACACGGCCTCGCGGCCATCGGCAGGACGCTCGAAAATCATACGCATGCAGGAGGGTACACTCGCAACGTGCCATGGTCAACGACGTTCGTATTACTATTAACCTCAAGGCCACGAAAAGCAGCCTGCCGCATGTCCCTGCGTCATCTTTTTGGCGTCCGACGCACGGAATTCGGCCAAAGGACGAAAAGACCGAAAAAGCGTCATAATTTTTACTGTTTTCAACGGCATCGGAGCGTGATATATTTTCCAGATAGCATTTGCCACTCTGAATATTTCCGCCACCATAAGGAGACGAACCCCATGATTCCCGACAATCTTCTCTACGCCAAATCCCATGAATGGTGCCGCATCGACGGCGATGTCGCCACGGTGGGCATCACCCACTTCGCCCAGGAGCAGCTAGGCGACCTGACCTTTGTGGAGCTGCCCGGTGTGGGTGCCACCTTCGAGGCCGGGACCGAGATGGGCTCTGTCGAGTCGGTCAAGGCTGCCAGCGAGATCTACGCCCCGGTGACCGGCGAGGTCATCGAGGTCAACGAGTCGCTGGAAGACGCCCCGGAAAAGGTCAACGAAGCCCCCTACGGCGACGGCTGGCTGCTCAAGTTCCGCATCAAGGGAACGCCCGAGGGACTTCTCGACGCCAAGGGCTACGCCGCAGTGGTCGAGTCCGAGAGCCACTAGCGCCACGTTTCGCGGCCGGGGCGCTCCTGCTCCGGCCGCACTGTTTTCACCACCATCCAGCAGGTATCGCCCATGCCGTACGTTCCCCACACAGAAGACGAAGTCCGGGAAATGCTCGCCACCATCGGGGTCGCCTCCATTGACGATCTCTTCGCCGAGATCTCGGCCGAGATGCGCCCGGCGAGCTTCGACATCCCCGAGGGATTGAGCGAAATGGAAGTGCTCGCCCGGCTCGAAGCCCTGGCGGGCAAGAACGCCATCGACCGCACCAGCTTCCTCGGGGCCGGATTCTACGACCACTACATCCCGGCCGCCGTGGACGCGCTGACCATGCGCGGCGAATTCTACACCGCCTATACCCCCTACCAACCCGAGGCATCTCAGGGCACGCTCCAGGCCATCTTCGAGTACCAGACCGCCGTGACCCGGCTGCTGGGCATGGAGTGCGCCAACGCCTCGGTCTACGACGGCGGCACCGCGCTGTACGAGGCGCTGATGATGGCCGTGCGCAAGACCCGGCGGCGCAAGATCATCGTCTCCGAGGGGCTCAACCCCATCTACCGGGTCATGCTCGGCTCCTACACCTCGAATTTGGACCTCGATCTGGTCACCGTGCCCCACAAAAACGGGCAGACCGACATGGCCGGGCTCAAGGCGGCCATCGACGACGACACCGCCGCGGTGCTCGTCCAGAACCCGAACTTCTTCGGGTCCATCAACGACTTCACCGACCTCTTCGCCACTGCCAGAGAGAAAAAGGCCGTGTCCGTGATCTCGGCCTATCCGGTACTTCAGGCCCTGCTCAAGACGCCGGGTGCCATGGGCGCGGACGTGGCCGTGGCCGAGGGCCAATCCCTGGGGCTGCCCCTTTCCTTTGGCGGGCCGTACCTTGGCATCATGACCTGCACCAAGGACATGATCCGCCAGATGCCCGGCCGCATCGTGGGCCGCACCGTGGATGGCGAGGGCCGCACCGGCTATGTGCTGACGCTGCAAGCCCGCGAGCAGCACATCCGCCGCCAGAAGGCCACCTCCAACATCTGCTCCAACCAGTCCCTGTGCGCCCTGCGCGCATTGGTCCACCTGTGCGCCCTGGGCGAGCTGGGCCTCAAGCGCGCGGCCCGGCTCTCGGTGGAGCGCGCCCATCTCTGCGCCGAGCGGCTCACGGCCATCCCGGGCGTGGACATGCTCACCAAGGGGGCCTTTGGCAACGAGTTTGCCGTGACCCTGCCGGTCAACGCCTTCGAGGTCATCGCCCGGCTGACGGCGCGCGGCTTCGTGCCCGGCTTCCCGCTGGGCAGGTATTATGAAGGACTGGAGAACGGCCTGCTCGTGGCCTGCACCGAAAAGACCAGCGAGGAGCAGATCGGCATCTTCGCCGAGATGCTCCGGGGGGTGCTCAGATGAAGACCATATTCGACACATCCGTGGCCGGGCGCGAGGGCTGCTGGCCCTGCGAGGGCAAGGCCGAGGAGGCGTACATCCCGTCCGAGCTGCTGCGCCAGGGCGAGATCGGCCTGCCCTCGGCCTCGGAGCTTGACGTGGTGCGCCACTTCACCCGGCTCTCCCAGCGCAACTTCGGCGTGGACGGCAACTTCTACCCGCTTGGGTCGTGCACCATGAAGTACAACCCCAAGTTCACCGAGGTGGTGGCCGCCATGCCCGGCTTCACCCGGCTGCATCCTGTGCTGCCCCAGCTCCAGGGCGCGGGTGGCCAGTGCCAGGGCGCCCTTGAGGTCATGTACGAGACCGAGAAGCTGCTCTCGGAAATCACCGGCATGCACGCCTTCACCCTGCACCCCATGGCCGGGGCGCACGGCGAGCTGACCGGCGTCATGCTCATGGCCGCCTATCACAAGGACCGGGGCAACAAGAAGACCAAGATCATCGTGCCCGACTCGGCCCACGGCACCAACCCGGCTTCTGCGGCCATCGCAGGCTATACCGTGGTCTCGGTGGAGTCCGTGGACGGCATCGTGGACCCGGCCGCCCTGGCCGAGGTGCTGGACGACGAGGTGGCGGGCATGATGATGACCTGCCCCAACACGCTCGGCCTGTTCGAGAAGAACCTGCCCGAGATCGTCCGGCTGCTGCGCGAAGTGGATGCCCTGCTCTACTACGACGGGGCCAACCTCAACGCGGTCATGGGCAAGATGCGCGTGGGCGACGTGGGCTTCGACATCGTCCACCTCAACCTGCACAAGACGTTTGCCACCCCCCACGGCGGCGGCGGCCCGGGCGCTGGCCCGGTGGGCGTGTGCGAGAAGCTCGAACCCTTCCTGCCCATCTCGCGCGTGGTCAAGCTTGAGGACGGCCAGTTCTTCCTCGACTACGATTACCCCAAATCCATCGGCTACGTGGCCCCCTTCTACGGCAACTTCGGCGTGGTGCTCAAGGCGTATGCCTACATCCTGCGCCTGGGCCGCGCCGGGCTGATCCGGGCCACGGAAAACGCCGTGCTTTCGGCCAACTACATGCGCACGCGGCTGGAGGATCACTTCGAGATTCCCTACAACCGCATCTGCATGCACGAGTTCGTGGCCAGCGCGGCAGAGCAGGCCAAGACCGGCGTGCGCGCCCTGGACATCGCCAAGGCCCTGCTCGACAAGGGCTATCACGCGCCAACTGTGTACTTCCCGCTCATCGTGCCGGAATCCATCATGATCGAGCCCACCGAGACCGAGAACAAGGAGACCCTGGACCAGTTCATCGACGCCCTCATCGAGATCGCCGAGCTGGCGATCACCGATCCGACGGCGGTCCAGGCCGCGCCGCGCACCCTGCCGGTCTCGCGGCTGGACGAAACCCGCGCCGCCCGCGCCATGGAGCTGACCGATGACCTATGATCTCGTGGTCCTGGGCGCAGGCCCGGGAGGATTCGACGCGGCCGTGGCCGCAGCCGGACACGGCCTCAAGGTCGCCCTGGTGGAAAAGGGCTTCCTCGGCGGCACCTGCCTCAACCGGGGGTGCATCCCCACCAAGCTGTGGCTGGGGGCCACCTCGGCCATTGACGAGCTGCACAACCAGAACCGGATGAAAGTTGCCTCGGGCGAGGTGGTCGTGGACTTCCCCGCCCTCCAGGCCCGGGTGGCCAAGCATCTGGCAGGCACGCGCAAGGCCATGGCCATGCAGCTTGGCAAGCTCGGCGTGGAACTCGTCGAGGGGTTCGGCAGGCTGGCGGGCGAGGGCGCGGCGGAGGTCAAGGTGGAAGTCGAGACGACCGACGGTGTCAAGGCCCTCAAGTCCGCCAATATCGTCATCGCCACCGGGTCCAGGCCCATCTTCTTCCCGGGCCTTGAGCCGGATGGCAAGTGCGTGCTCGACTCGGACATGTTCCTGGCCATGGAGACCATGCCCGCCTCCCTCATCGTGGTGGGCGCGGGCTTCATCGGCCTGGAGATGGCCCAGGTGGCCCACCGCTTCGGCGCCCGGGTCACGGTCATCGACGCCATGGACCGGGTGGCCCCCCTGGAAGACCCCGAGATATCCAAGGCTCTCCAATCCACCTTCAAGCGGTGGAAATGGGACGTGCTGCTCGAGAAGCGCGTGTCCGGCGTCCGAACAGTGGACGGCCACGGCGAATTGACCATGGACACCGGCGAGAAATACACGGCCGACATCATCCTGGTGGCCGTGGGACGCGGCCCGGTGACCGACGGCCTTGGCCTGGACAGCGTGGGCATCAAGACGCCCATGCGGCGCATCGAGGTGGATGAACACCTTCGGGCCGCGCCCGGCATCCACGCCGTGGGTGATGTCAACGGCATCATCCAGTTGGCCCACGCCGCCTCCCACCAGGGCCACTACGTGGCCGCCCTGGTGGCCGGAAAGACGGACGCCCCCTACGACTCCGGCCCGGTGCCCAGCGTGCTCTACGGCGCGCCCGAGGTCATGCGTGTGGGCCGCATGGAGAACGAGGTCCATCTTGCCGACGAGGAATGCGAGGTTTCCCTCGCCCAGTTGGCGGCCAACCCCATGGCCCAGGCCCACGCCGCCACCCAGGGCTTTGTCAAGGTGATATGGGCCAGGGGGCGCGTGGCGGGCGTCACGGCCGTGGGGCACGATGTGTCGCGCCTGACCACCCCGGCCACCATGATAGTGCGCCAGGGCTGGACGGCCCACGACCTGCACTCCATCGTCTTCCCCCACCCCTCCCTGGATGAATCGCTGCTGGCCGCCCTTCAGGCCGAGCGCATTCCAGTGGAATAGCCATCACCCGACATTCGACCAATGCAAGGGGGGAAGGCCGATACGGCCCTCCCCCTTTTTCATGCGCGATCTTTTCCGCTGTCCGGCTATCTGGGGAACGACCCGTTGTTGATGTCCAGGCAGGTGCCGTTGATGTACTCGGGGCAGTCGGTGGCCAGCCAGAGGATGGCCCGGGCCACTTCCTCGGCCCTGGCGAAGCGGCCGGTGTACACGGCCTGGAGGATCGCCTTTTTCCGGGCCTCGGGGATGACGTGGAGCATGTCCGTCTCCACCGGGCCTGGGGCCACGGCGTTGACCACCACCCCGCTTGGGCCGAGCAGCTTGGCAAAGCTCTTGGTCAGGTTGATCAGCCCGGCCTTGGTCACGCCGTACCAGATGTCCGGATGGCCGATCTGCCCGGCGATGGAGGCGTTGTTGACGATGCGGCCGCGCCCCTGGGCAGTCATGTGCCGGGCCGTCTCGCGGATCAGGGCAGCCGGGGCCTCAAGATTGAGGCGCAGGATGGTGCGCACCTTGTCCTCGGGGTACTGGTCCTAGGGCAGCGCGTACATGACGCCTGCGTTATTGACCAGCACGTCCACCGGCTCCAGCCCGGCCACCAGGGCGGGGATGCCCTCCACATCGCTCAGGTCGTATTCCACGGCGGTGACGGAATCGTCCCCGGCCAGCGGAAAGCTCGAAAAATCACGGGCCACCACCGTGACCCGGCAGCCGCGCTCGATGAACAGCCTGGTGGCCTCAAGGCCGATGCCCTTGTTGCCGCCGGTGATCATGACATGCGTATTCATGGAAATACCGTACTCCTGTGTTTGAATCGTTGGTCCGGTCCCGAAGATACCCCGAGGCGGACCGCCCGTCCACCCCGCCACGCCCATCTCGGGTATCCCGGGGTCAGGGTGGCTTCCCTTCGGGGGCCGGATGTGATTGAATCGGCCAAACCCCATCCGCAACCAGCGAGGCTCCCATGATTCTGGACATTCTGGCCCACGCCGACCGATACGCCGCCCTCAACCCCCGCTTCCGCGCCGCCTTCGATTTCCTGCGCCGGACCGACCTGGACACCCTGCCCGTCGGCCGGGTGGACATCGACGGCCCGCTGCATGCCATGGTCGCCAAAGGCCCGGGCCGCGCGCCCATGGACGCCCTCATGGAAACCCACGACCGCCATATCGACGTCCACTGCGTCTTAAGCGGCTGCGAAACCATCGGCTGGAAGGCGCGGCCCGATCTCGGCCCGGCCACAGAGAATCCGGACCCGTGCTCGGACGCGGCATTTTACCACGACAAGCCCGTGGCCTGGACCACCCTCTCGCCCGGCATGATCGCCATCCACTTTCCAGAGGACGCGCACATGCCCATGCTCTCGGGCGGCGAGGTGCACAAGGTGGTGGTCAAAGTTCCGCTGGAGTAATCTGTGGAAGGACGCAAAATTGAACCGGAAGGCCCGTGAAACGGGGACTTCCGGCATCGCGAATTCAATCAGGTGCTGGGAACGGGCCGGGCGGCGGGGAATCGCCGCCCCAAGGTCAGTGGACCACCTGCTCGTCGGTATCCGTGGCGTAGAAGCCGCCCTGGTTGGGCATTTCCAGGGCCATGAGCCCTTCCACAGTCAGGTCCGGCCCGGCCCAGAGGGTTCCGGTTACGGCAAAGCCGCGCGCCAACCGCTTGGCGTGGTCCAGGGCCTGGGCGATCTGCTGCACATACTGCTCGCGGGGAAAGACGAACTCCGCGTCATGGGTCCAGTCGGGCATGGGCTCCTCGGCGGGCCAGGAGATGGGATTGCGCAGCCGCCACCTGACCGTGTCGGCCACGTGGGAAACCACGACCCCGTCGTCGATGCCCAGGCAGGAGGCATCGCCGCAGTCGCAGGTGTAAATGAAGAATTCACCGGACATGGTCGAGGAGGTGACGAGGTCCACCGGGTCAACATACACGTTGGGCTCGTGCAGGAACTGGCCGTCCACCGACAGGTTGAAGTCGATGTAGGCGTCCTCGGGGTGCTCCTCGTCCAGTGACAGCGTGACGGAAATCCTGATCTCGTTCATGGGCTTTGTTCCTGGGCTCCTTTGGCCGCATGGGCGACCGCCGACAGGCATGTAGCACATTCCCGCACCCTTCACAACGCCGGGGATCACCCCCATGCCCCTGCCCCGATCCCCGGCCATCTTCGGCCATTTTCGGCCATCTTCGGCCATTTCTGGCCACCGGCCAAAGGTGCGCATACGACTTGAGCCCCGGCCAGAAAACGGGTATCCACAGACTCTTTCCAAGACACCACACGAGGAGACCATCCATGTCCGCATACGAGATCACCCCACTTTCGCCCATGCCCGAATTCGACATCATTTACTTCATGGAAATCGCGGGCGAAACCCGCGTGGACAATGACGTGATGGAGGAGTTCGAGCCCTTCTGGGACAAATGGGCCGCCAACAACCTCAAGGCCAACAAACTGACCAACCCCGATGGCGAGGGCAGCTTCCTGCTCATCTTCCTCGACCAGGAGGCCGAGGACACCATCGAGGGCATCTGGCAGGACTCGCCCACCCATGGCCTGCTCTTCCACGCCCTGGCCATCACCATGGTCATGAGCGCGGCCCAGGGCTTCGTGCCCGAACTCTCCGACGGCAACTGCGCGCCGCTGCCCAGACCGGGCGAGGGCGTGCTCGGGGCCTTTGCCGAACTGGGCCTGACCTGGAACCAGGAAGGCACCGTCAACAGGAAATACGCGGTGCTCACGCCCTACCCATATGTAGGCGGGTGCGAAGTGTGCTACCTGAGCGAAAACTGTCCCAAAAGCACGGCCAGGAGCAACTAGTCATGTCATTCTCGGTCAAGGACGTTCTCACGCTCCAAGTGGCCCCGGCCCTGGGCTGCACCGAGCCGGTGGCCATCGCCCTGGGCGCGGCGGCCGCCGTGTCGGTTCTGCCGGGCACGGGGTTCGACTCCATTGAACTTTTTCTCGATCCCAACGTCTACAAGAACGGACTGGCCGTCTCCATCCCTGGCACGGGTGGCCTCTCGGGCCTGGACATGGCCGCCGCCCTGGGTGCAGCGGGGGGCGATCCATCCCTGCGGCTCGAAGTGCTGCGCCCCATCACCGACGGCCATGCGGCCGAGGCCAAGGATGCCCTGGCCGACGGGAAGGTCACGGTCTCGCTGCTCAAGGACCGCCACGGGCTCTTTGTACGCAACGTGGTCCGGCGCGGCGACGACGTGGCCGAGTGCGTCATCGAGGGGCTGCACGACAACATCACCAGCCTGACCCTCAACGGCCAGCCCGTGACCAGCCCGCTGCTCAAGCCGCACGGCGAGGACGCCCACGCCAGGCTCGTGGAGATGGAAGAGTGGCTCAAGGGGCTCTCCCTGACAGACATCATGGCCCTGACCGACGACCTGGACGAGGCGGACTTCGCCTTCCTGCGCGAAGGGGTGGACGTGAACATGCGCCTTGCCGAACAGGGGCTCAAGTTCGGCCTGGGGCTCGGCGTGGGCAAGACCCTTGAGCGGCTGGTGCGCCAGCGGCTGATCAAGAAGGACATGATTCTGGCCGCCCGCATCCTCGCCTCCAGCGCGGCAGACGCGCGCATGTCCGGGATTCCGCTCCCGGCCATGAGCTCCGCCGGGTCCGGCAACCACGGGCTGACCGCCATCCTGCCCATCTGGGCGGTCAAGGATTTCATCGACGATGCCGACGACAAGACCGTGCTCGAAGCCATCGCCCTGTCCCACATCGTCACCGCCTTCGTGAAGGCGCACACGGGCAGGCTCTCGGCCATCTGCGGCTGCTCCGTAGCGGCCGGGGCCGGGGCCACGGCGGGCATCACCTACCTGCTCGGCGGCGATGCGACCCACATCGCCGGGGCCATCAAGAACCTGCTCGAAGACCTGGCCGGCATCATCTGCGACGGTGCCAAGGCCGGGTGCGCCCTCAAGCTCTCCACTGCCGCGGGCACGGCCGTACAGGCCGCCCTTTTCGCCCTGCACGGGGTCAACGTCCACGCTACTGACGGCATCATCGGCGACTCGTCCGAGGACACCATGCGCAACATCGGCACCCTGGCCGTGGACGGCATGATCCAGACCGACCGGACCATCCTCGACATCATGCTGCGCAAGCGGCTCACCGAGGCCTAGCAGGCTGTTGAAAAACGGCGATCTGCGTCGTTGCTTTAAAAAGTTCAAACCCTCGCGTACAGGAAGTACGCTTCGGCCTAGAACTTTTTTCGCGCCTAGCACCTCACCATTTTTGAACAGCCTGCGTGTTCTAACTTTTTCAGCGGCCAGCTAGCCTCCCGCCCGACGCCAAAAGGCCCTGCCCGCTCTCGCGGACAGGGCCTTTGACGCACGTTGAGAAAGTCTAGAAGTAGGCCAGACCCTGCGGCGGGGTCTTGTCCTCAAAAAAGGCGTCCACCCGCTCCTTGTCGGCCATGCTTATCCGCAAGTCCGAAAGATTGAGCGGTGTCGAAAGGCTGCCGTAGATCTTGACCGCTCTGTCGATGAAGTCCGCGTCCACGAAGGCGGCCCGGATGGTCACCGGCCGACCGCCCCAGCCCACGGTCAGGGGCATCACCGGCTGGCGGTCCGGCCCCCGGGTGATGAAGTTGCCAGTGCGGACCAGACTCTCGGTGACCTGATCGGGAAAGACCCCGGCCAGCCGACCGAGCTGATCGACAAAGGCGGGCATCACCGCCAGATAGTGCAGGTGGTCGATCTTGCAGGCGATGGAGCGGCCGGGCATGTTCAGAATCCAGGGCTCCTCGGCAAACCCCCGGCCCAGAGCCCGCTGCACCCTTTCGGCAATCTCCGCGTAATCCTTGAGCGGCATGACAATCCCCCCGCGATGACGTTCCGGCCGCCCGGGCGGCCAAAAAAAGACGCCCCGGCAGGCGGGGCGTCCTCGGATCACTTGGCTTGGGTGGCGAACTGTTGCATGTACCGGGCGTTGAGTTCCGCATTGACCTTGGCAGTGATGGCCTCGACCTCGGCCGCACCCACGTCCGGGGCGAGCTTGTGCAGCGTGTCCGGCAGGATGCGCTCGCAGTATTCGCTGCGGGCGTAGGTGTTCAGGTTCTCATGCTCGGTGTTGGTGGCCACGTCGTAGCAGACCACCACCTTGGCGGCGTAGTAATTCTCGTAGGCCACCGCCGCGTCCCTCGCCGTTTCTGCGCATTTCGCCTTGAGGAAGTAGGCATAGGCGATGTCCATGGTCTCGTTGGGCCGGGCTATGGTCTGATCGAAAAACGGCTGCGCCCCGGTGCAATCTCCCTGTTTGTACAGGGCGACCCCTTCGTCAAGGGCGGTCCGCTGCCCGCCGCACGCGGCCAGCGCGGCGGCGACACTCATCAGCACGGCAACCATCAGCATCCTCTTCATCGGTACACCTCGCTGGCAATGGTATAATTCTTCAGCATGTCGAATCATTAGCCCAATATGGGCGCGAAGTCCAGGCATCGGCACCCGCGCGGCGAATCAGATGGAAATGACCAGGGGCACCACCACCGGGTCGCGGCCGAGCACCTTGCGGAAAAACCGGCGCAGGGCCGAGCGAATGCGCTCCTTGAGCTTGGCCGTGTCGCCCGGGGCGATGTTTTCGTGCACATCGAGGACGATGCATTTGGCGTCGTCGAGCAGATGCATGTACTGCTGCTCGAAGATGAACCCCTTGGACATTATATCCGGCCCCATGCTGATCTCGCCGGTGGCCTCGTCCACCACCAGAACCACGATGACCATGCCCTCGCCCGCCAGCAGTTGGCGTTCGCGCAGCACGCTCTGGCCCACGTCGCCCACGCCCTTGCCATCCACCAGGATCCTCTCGGCCCTGAAGGTGCGGCCAAAGTGCATGGAGCCATCCGCCTCGAAGACCACGGACTGGCCGTTTTCCACCACCAGGGCGTTCTCCTCCTCCACCCCGCACTCCGTGGCCAGCCGCACATGCTTGACCAGATGGCGGTACTCGCCGTGCACCGGGATGAAAAATTTCGGGCGCACCGCTTCGAGCATGAGGGTCAGCTCGCCCGCGTGGGCATGGCCCGAAGCGTGGACGCCGTGCATCTTCTCGTAGAGCACCTCGGCCCCGAGGCGGTAGAGGTTGTTGATGACCCGGGTGATGGCCCGCACGTTGCCCGGAATGAACCGGGAGGAAAGGATGCACAGGTCGCCGGGCTTGACCGATATCTGCCGGTGCTCGCCCATGGACATGCGCGAGAGCGCGGCCAGAGGCTCGCCCTGGGAGCCGGTGACCAGCAGCACAAGCTCGGAGTCGCCGAACTCGTCCAGCCGGTCAAGCTCGATGAAGGTGCCCTTGGGAATGCGCAGGTACCCCATGTCGCGAGCCAGCTCGATGTTGCGCAGCAGCGATTTGCCGGACACCGCCACCTTGCGCCCTTCGCCGTCGGCCAGGTCGAAGACCTCCTGGATGCGCTGGATGTGGCTTGAGAAGAGCGAGACCAGGATGCGCCCCTTGGCCGTGGAGAAAATCTCGCGCAGGCTGACCTTGATCTCGCGCTCGGTCAGGGCGAACCCCTCCTGGGCCACGTTGGTGGAGTCCGAGAGCATCAGCGTCACACCCGGCTCGGAGAAGCGGCGAAAAGCGTTCAGATCGGTGGCGTGGCCGCCCATGGGATTGCGATCGATCTTGAAATCGCCGGTGTGGACCACTCTGCCCACCGGGGTCTCGATGCCCAGGCCGTAGCCCTCGATGATCGAGTGACAGACCGGGAAGAAATTGAAGGTGAAATCGCCAAGCAGCACCCGGTCGTGGGGCCGCACCGGCCGAAGATCGGCCCAGCGGGCGAGATCGTGCTCGCGCAGCTTGTTTTCCACCAGCCCCAGAGTGAACTGGCTGCCGTAGACCGGCACGTCCACGTTCTGGAGCAGCCAGGGCAACGCGCCGATGTGGTCCTCGTGGCCGTGGGTGAGCACGATGCCGTGCAGCATGGCCTTGTGCTGGAGCACAAAGTCGAAACAGGGAATGACCACGTCCACGCCGAAGTGATAGTCCTCGGGAAACATCAGGCCGCAATCCACCAGCACCATGGAGCGCTGCGTCTTGAAGGCCATGCAGTTCATGCCGATCTCGCCCAGCCCGCCAAGGGGGTGAACGCTGAAAGTAGGAGAGTCGGTCATCTATGCATCCTTGGCGAGCAGTTCGCGGTAGGCGGTGCGCATCATCTCGCGCAGGTCGTCCTTGAAGGCCTCGCGGTCCTTGATGGTGTATTTGGCCGGGTCGATGACCGGCAGGGCCTTGAAGCGGATCACATGGCGGTTGTCGATGACCTTGGCCCCCTTGGGCATGATCCTGCCCGTGCCGGTCATGACAAAGGGCACCACGGGCAGGCCGCACTTGAGCGCCAGGATCATGCCGCCGATCTTGAACTCCATCAGATCGTCCAGCTCGGTGTTGCGCGTGCCCTCGGGAAAGATGAGGGGAGAGATGCCCGAGCGGGCCGTGTCCACGGCGGCGTTCAGGCTCTCCATGGCGGCCCGGCGGTTGTCGCGGTCGATGGAGATATGGCCCGCGTGAGCCAGCGCCCGGCCGTAGATCGGGATGTCAAAGAGGCTCTTCTTGGCCACGAAGCGGATGCGGTTGCCCTTGAGCAGCGTGAAGAGCACCGGGATGTCGAGATTGCTCTGGTGGTTGCCGATGAAGACATAGTGCCCCTTGGGGTCTATCTCCCCCATGTCGGCCTCGATCCTGACCCCGGCAAGGCGCACGGCGGCCGTTCCCCAGGCCAGCCCCCAGTAGTCGTACTCTTCGGGCGTGGAGCTCTCCCGGTCCACACGGAGCATGCGGATGCTGTAGTAGATGGTGACGGGTATCAGGAGCAGAATGAAGAAAATGCGTCGGAACATGGACATCCTCATGGTGTTGGCTCACGATTAAGTAACCCATAATCCTGCGCGAAACAAGTGCGCAGCCAGCCGATTGCGAAGAACAGGAGGCATTCCTACCGCCTGAAAACGGAAAAGGGGCGACGGGATACCCCGCCGCCCCTCGCGTTATTTCAGGGGAATCGGCTATTCGTCCTCGCTGCCCTTCCTGTGGGCGGCAATGACCTTTTCCGCTTCCTGGGGCGGGCATTCCTCATAGGAGGCGAACTCCATGAAGAAGGTGCCCTGGCCGCCGGTCATGGAGTTGAGGTCGGGCGCGTACTTGAGCATCTCGGCCATGGGCACATGGGCCTTGACCTCGGTGATGCCCGCCTGGGAGTCGGAGCCCAGCACCTTGCCGCGCCGCGAGGACAGGTCGCCAATGACATCGCCCATGAAGGCGTCGGGCACGGCCACGGTGACGAGCATGATCGGTTCGAGCAGGGCCATCTTGGCCTTTTCGCACGCCTTCTTGAAAGCCAGGGAACCGGCCACCTTGAAGGCCATTTCCGAGGAGTCCACGGAGTGGTAGGTGCCGTCATAGAGCGTGACCTGGAAGTCGATGATCTGGTATCCGGCCAGCACGCCCCGGGCCGCCGTCTCCTGGACGCCCTTGTCCACGGCCGGGATGAACTGGCGCGGGATGGAGCCGCCCACCACCTGATCCACGAACTCGTACCCCTCACCAGAGCCTCTGGGAGCCACATGAATCCAGCAGTCGCCAAACTGGCCGCGACCGCCGGACTGCTTCTTGTGGCGGCCCTGGATCTCTCGCGCGCCGGTCTTGAAGGTTTCGCGATACGGCACCTTGGGGGTCTTGAGCAATATTTCCGTCTTGTAGCGCCGTTTGGCCTTCTCCACCGAGACCTCGATGTGGTTCTGGCCCATGCCCGAGAGCAGGATGTCGCCAGACTCCTCGTCACGGCTCAGGATCAGGGTGATGTCCTCGTCGAGCAGCTTGCCCACTGCCGCGTAAACCTTGTCCTCGTCGCCCTTCTCGGCCGGGGCCAGGGCAAAGGTGATCAGCTGCGGGGACATCTCGGGCTTCTTGAGCACAAAGGCACCCTTCTCGGCCGTCAGGGTGTCGCCGGTTGAGGTGTTCTTGAGCTTGGCCAGGGTGACGATGGAGCCGGGGCCCATGGGCGCCTTGAACTGCACCTGCTCCTTGCCGTTCATCAGCAGCAGCTGGCCCACGCGCTCCTTCTCGCCGTTGCTCGCGTTAAGCAATGCCGAGTCGGGCTTGAGCTCGCCGGAAAGGACGCGGGCCACGGTCAGCTGCCCGGCAAAGGGATCGGCCAGGGTCTTGAACACGAAGCAGGCCAGAGGCTCGTCCGGGGATCTGGCGCGCTCGCCCTCCTCGCCCTCCCATGCCTTGTGGTTCAGGGGGCCGGGCAGCAGGCTCTGTATGGTGTCGAGGACCATCTGGCCGCCCTGGTTGTTCAAGGCCGAGGTCACGACCACAGGCACCAACTCGCCCGCGGCCACGCCCGCCTGTAACCCGCGGGTGATATCATCCGGGGAGAGCTGGCCCTCCTCCAGGTATTTTTCCATCAATTCCTCATCGCTCTCGGCGATGTTCTCGATCATGGCCTCGCGCAGGGCCTCGACCTCGTCAGCTATATCGTCGGGAATGGCCTCCTCGGAGACCGCACCGTCGGCACCGAACATCAGCGCCTTGCCGGACATCATGTCCACCACGCCCCGGAACTCCTCCTTGCTCCCCACAGGGTAGTAGAGCAGGGCCGGGCGGGCGCCCAGCGCGTCGGAAATGCCCGCGAACGCCGTGTCGAACTCGGCGCGGTCGCGGTCCATCTTGTTGATGACTATCATGGCGGGCAGCCCCATGCCCTGGATCATCTGCCACACCTTGCGGGTCTGCGGCTTGACGCCGTCCACCGCGTCGATGACCAGCACCGCGCCGTCGGCAGCGGTGAGGGAGTAGGAGAGGTCCCCGGAAAAATTGGAATCACCCGGAGTGTCGATGAGAAAATGGTCGTTCTTCTTCCACTTGAAGGTGGCGATGCCGGGCTGGATGGAGCCGCGACGCTTGATCTCCTCGGGCTCGTAATCCAGAGCGGTGCTCCCTTCCTCGACCTTGCCCAAACGATTTATCACACCGGCGTTGAAAAGCAGCATTTCGGCGACAGTGGTCTTTCCGCTGCCGCCGTGGCCGACGAGTGCGTACGTTCTCTGTGTCTTCAGGTCAGGCATTTTCTACTCCGCTGGTATTTATTGGTTTTTCCTTTGGTCAGGGGAACCTCGGACCCCGTGGCATCACTGGCACTTGGTTTTTCACAGGTTTAGTCCTATAGGAAGAGCAACGCGAGATTGTCAAGGGGGGCCACCCAAAAAAAGTGACCCCATGATGCTGTTTTTTTTGGTCATTTTGTTGAATCTCCCCGGCTCTAGGTAACAAAGTCACGCTTTCCCGAGCGGTTATCCACCGGCGAGCACACACCAGGAGCGCGAAGTGCATCTTTCAAACGAAACCGTGACCGCCCCGGCCAGCGCCATCCGCACGGAAGGGGCGCACCTCTTCTGGGCCGCCGCGCCATCGCCCGGGCTGGTGCGCTCCATCGACCGCCTCGGACAGGCCCAGGCCGTGCTCGTCCGGGAATCGACGGACGGCCTCGCCCTGGTGGCCGGACACGCCCGGGTGGCCGCCCTGGCTCAGTTGGGCCGCCCGGTCCTGGCCCGGCTGGTGGAGACGGCCGATCCGGTGGAACTCGGCCTGCTCTATCTGGCGGACAACAGCCTGCGCCCCCTGGACGACGCCATGCGGCTGGCCGCCCTGCGCCACTTCCGCCCCCTGCTTGACGACGCGCGACTGGCTGGGGAGGTACTGCCCTGCCTGGGTGTCACCCCCGGCAGCCGCGACGTGAAACTCCTGGCCGACTGGCTGGGCCTGCCCGCCGAATGGCAGGACCACCTCGCCGCCGGGCGCGTGCCCCTGGCCGCCGGAACCGTCCTGACCCGCATGACCGAGGCGGACCGGCTGGCCGTGGCCCCCTTCTTCGCCGAGCTGTCGTGGTCCCGCTCCAACGCGGTCAACCTGCTGACTTGGCTCTACGAGGCGTCGAAGATGACAGGCAGGCCCGTGGCCGAGGTCATGGCCGACTCCGGCATGAGCCATGGCCCGTTGCGCGAGCTTTCGCCCAAGGACGCCATGGCCCGCCTCACCGCCCTGGCCCGAGAGGCGCGCCAGCCCACCCTGCGCGCCATGCAGACGCGCTTCGACACGGCCGCCCGGGAACTGGCCGTCGGCACCCGCTGGCGCGTGGCCCAGCCCGACAATTTCGAGACCAACGGCGTCGAGCTCACCGTGCGCGTGGCCAGCGCGGACCAACTTGAGCAGGCCGTGCATGATCTCCGGGCCATGGCCGACCGGCCGCACTGGCACCAACTCTGGAACACCGCCGCAGACCATGACTGATCTTGCCCCGCTGCCGCAGCATCTGCGCCGCATCGCCCAGGTCTTTGTGGACGAGTCCATGGCCGACTCGCCCCTGGCCCGCCGCGTGCGCCACAGGCTGGCCGACTCCACCCACGCCCACATCCCCTGGACCGTGGTTCCGGTCGGGACCGACCGTGTCCTCTTTGACCGGGGCGATGATCAGGCGCTCTATCTCAAGGAATACAAGGGAAAATTTCTGCGATTCTGCCCCGGCACCCGCGCCTACCACTGCTGCGCCTACCGCATTGTCCACATCGGCGAGAACTGCCCCATGGCCTGCTCCTACTGCATCCTCCAGGCCTACTTTCAAGACCGCGTGCTCAAGATATGGGCCAATCAGGACGATCTCTTCACCCAGCTCGGCGACGCCTTCTCAGCCGAGCGCGCCACCCGGTTCCGCGTCGGCACTGGCGAGTTCACCGACTCCCTGGCCCTGGAGCACCTCACCGGCTACAGCCGCGACCTCATCGCCTTTCTCAATGATCACGACAACGTGGTCCTCGAACTCAAATCCAAGGTCGTGGACCTCTCCTGGATGGACGCAGCCAAACGCACGGACCGCGTCCTGCCCGCATGGTCCCTCAACGCGCCCTTCATCAACGAGCACGAGGAGTTCCATGTCTCCACCCTGACCCAGCGCCTGGAGGCCGCCCGCACCTGCGCCCGGGCCGGGTTCCGCGTCTGCCTGCACTTCGACCCCATCATCCACTTCCCCGGCTGGCGCGAGGGCTACGCCCAGATCATAGACATGATCTTCGACTACCTCACGCCGGACCAGATCGCCTACATGAGTCTCGGCTCCTTCCGCTGCATGCCCCAGCTCACGCCCATCATCGCCGACAATTTCCCAAGCGCCACCTACATCTACAACGAGTTCGTGCCCGGCCTCGACGGCAAGGCGCGACTGCTCCGCCCCCTGCGCCTTGAGCAGTTCACCTTCATGGTCAACCGCCTGCGCGCCCACGGCATGGGCAGGCAACTCTACTTCTGCATGGAATCATCAGACGTCTGGCAGCATGTCTTCGGCCACACGCCGAAGCACCTCGGTGGACTCACCAACCACTTGATGTCCCGGGCTTTTGGCGAATAGCCTTCCCGGCCGCTCCGCTACACGCCCGCCTTGCGGAAGACGGTGTCCACGATGGCCCGGGCCTCCTGCTGGATGGATTTCAGGTGGTCTGCGCCTCTGAATGATTCCGCATAAATCTTGTAGATGTTCTCGGTGCCCGAGGGACGGGCGGCGAACCAGCCGTTGTCTGTGGTGACCTTGAGACCGCCGATGGGGGCGTTGTTGCCGGGCGCGCGGGTGAGCTTGGCGCGAATGGGTTCCCCGGCCAGGGTGTCGGCGGCGACCATGTCCGGCGTGAGGCAGCAGAAGGCGGCTTTTTGTGTTGGGGATGCGGGAGCGTCGATGCGTTGATAGATGGGCGCGCCGTGCTCGGCTTCGAGGTCGCGGTAAATCTCGCCGGGGTCGCGCCCGGTGCGGGCGGTGATCTCGGCGGCCAGCAGGTCCATGATGATGCCGTCCTTGTCCGTGGTCCAGACGCTGCCGTCGCGGCGCAGGAAGCTGGCCCCGGCCGATTCCTCGCCGCCGAACCCGCATGAGCCGTCGAGCAGCCCGTCCACGAACCATTTGAAACCCACCGGCACCTCGTGCAGGCGGCGGCCAAGGCTGACGGCCACGCGGTCGATCATGGAGCTTGAGACCAGGGTCTTGCCCACGGCCGCGTCGGCGGCCCAACCCGGGCGATGGGTGAAGAGATAGCGGACAGCCACGGCCAAATAGTGGTTGGGGTTGAGCAGGCCAGAGCTTCTGGTGACGATGCCGTGGCGGTCGTAGTCCGGATCATTGCCAAAGGCGATGTCGTACTCGTCCTTGTGCCGGATGAGAGAGGCCATGGCCCAGGGCGAGGAGCAGTCCATGCGGATCTTGCCATCCCTGTCAACAGTCATGAAGGCGAAGGCGGGGTCCACGATCGGGTTGGTGATGGTCAGGTCGAGGCCGTACATCTCGGCCAGGGGCTCCCAGTAGGCGATGCCCGAGCCGCCCATGGGGTCCACGCCGATCCGAAGCCCCGCGTCGCGGACCACGTCGAGGTCCACGACGTTTCGCAGATCGGAGATGTAGGGGATGATGTAGTCGTGATGCTCGGTTGTGGGGCTCTTCAGAGCGCGGGCATAGGGCATGCGCTTTACACCCTTGAGGTTGTTCCGCAGCAGTTCGTTGGCCCGGTCCTGGATGGCCCTGGTGGTTCCGGTGTCCGCAGGACCGCCCTCGGGCGGGTTGTACTTGTAGCCGCCGTCACGCGGCGGGTTGTGAGACGGTGTGATTACAACGCCATCGGCCAGTCCGGCGGTGTAGTCGCGATTCCAGACGAGGATGGCGTGGGAAATGACCGGGGTGGGTGTGTAGCCTAGGTCTCGCTGAATGCGGACGGTGACGTTGTTGGCGGCAAACACTTCAAGAGCGGTGGCCTGGGCGGCCTCGCTCAGGGCATGGGTATCCATGCCCAGATGAAGCGGGCCATTGATCCCCCGGGCCGCACGGTATTCGCACACGGCCTGGCTCACAGCCAGGACGTGGTCCTCGTTGAAGCTGCCGTCAAGGGACGAGCCGCGATGGCCGGAGGTGCCAAAGCTGACTGCGCAGGCCGGGTCTGCCGGGTCGGGCCGGGTCTGGAAATAGGCGGCCACGAGCCGAGGGATGTTGACAAGGATGTCCCTCGGGGCAGGCTTTCCGGCCAGTTCGTGCAGCGGCATGATCGTATCTCCGTTTCGTTGCAAGCGTTCGTGTCGTTCTGCCCTGATTCATAACACCAAAGCCGCTCGCCTGTCATGCGTTGCAGCGGCGACGCTGCCATGGTTGCGTCAACCCATACCCCGTGTGATCTTGGCGATAATAGTAACTATATGCTAAAACAATGTAAAAGAAACTTCTAATGTTCGGGTGATGCCGGGCCGCCCGGCCGCAGCACTGCCCCGTGGCAGGGACGGCCTCGAACTCATGTAGCTCACGGCAGAAACCACCGTGGCGGCGCTTCCGGCATGACCGGAAGCGCCGTCCTTGCTTCGACCGGGCCAGCGTATGTCACGCGGCTGTTTCCAGACGCTTGCCAAAAAGGTCTCCCTGTATTAGTTTGCGGTGGATACTTTTGCCTCAACCGGCGGGAAAGATTGATCGATGCCAGCCAACAAGACCACAGCCAAGGACATCCGCGAAGACATCGCGCGCGCCCGCGCCTATACGGGCAGGAACGACTACATGCGCACGCTCAGCTGTCTGGCCAACGCCGCGCGCGGGTTGGTCTCCAGCCAGATATTCGGCGCGGAAAAGTTCGAGATATACGCCCATCTGGAAGAGGCCCTGCGCGACCTCAACAAGATGAAGATGATCAAGCGCCTCTTCCCCGACGGATTGAGCTTCACGCGCGGCAAGGAAAAAGCCTTCTACCAGACCCTGGTGCGGCTGCACGGCAAGCTCGGGGAAGCCATGGAAAAGGCGCGGCTGACCAAGATGCGCCAGCGCCTCGCCGTGCTGGACGACAACATGATCAAGGCAGGCCAGCTGATCAAGGAAGGCAACAAGCTCGACGCCCGCAAGTTGTATAGAAAAATTTCAGAATATTTTCAGGATATTGAAGGCATCGACTCGGACATCGGCAACAGACTGACCATGTTCGGCATGTTTCCCGAGGCCGTGGAGTACCTGACCAAGGCGCTGGCGGCCGCACCCGCGGATACGCGCGCCCACAACGCCCTCATCCTCTGCTACGAGGGCATGCGCGAGCATGCCAAGGCCATGGAGGCGATCAAGGAGGCCATGCGCCGCCTCGGTCCCAGCGAAGGCCTCTACCTGCGGCTGGCCAAGCTGCACCTGCTCAAGCGCGAATGGGCCGAGGTCAACTTCAACGCCCAGGCCGCGCTGGATCGCAACCCGCTCAACTCCGAGGCCCAGAAGCTGGTCAAGCAGTCGGAAACCAAGGTGTTCGCCCGCCGGGCAGAACCAGCGCCCGCCTCCGGCGCGGCCCCGGCCAAGCCCACCGGCAAGGCCCACAAGCTCGAACTCTAGACTATCCCCGACCCGTGGCCCTCAGCGGAGCATGGCGCGCAACCAGAGCTGGAAGCGCGGCTCGATCTCGCCCGGAGTGCGCGAGACGCCGGGCCGCTGACGGGCGTAGAGCACGTCGATGCGCCCGCCGGGCCGGTAGCGTTCCCATTGCTCGTGGTGCAGGCGGGCCGTGGCGTTGCGCACAAGGCCGTCAGTGTCCACGTACTTGTAATCGATGAAGAACCGTGATCCATCACCGGTGGCCGCCTCGGAGCGCACGGCTGTGACCACGCCGGTGGTGAAGGTCTCCCCGTACATGCGGAACCGCTCGGCGCGCAGCATGTCGTAGGGAACCATGGTCAGGGCGTAGATGATGAGTGCCGCCGCCGCGCAGCCCACCACGCCGCGCAGCACCCGCATGAGCGGGGTGCGCCTGACAATATTGCCCGAGAGAAAGGTCATGGCATTGGATACACGGCCCGGCACCCCGGCGCAAGGGCCTAAAAAGCCGAATGGGACGGCTTTCCCCCCTTGCCATCTGCGTCCGGGCCGGTCTACAGTGGACAAATGGCACAAAAGAGCGAGAAATTTCAGGCGGCGGCAAGATCAGCCCCCTCCCCAGCCCCGACCGGGGACGCCATTGCCCTGATCGAGGGAACCATCCTGCGCATGACGGCCTCGGTACGCCGCGAGATGGCCGGAAGTCCGGCCCAGGCGACCGGCCCGGCTCTCGGGACAGACGCCACCGAAGCCCTTGAGGCGCGGCCGCTGGGTTGGTGGGTGCTCGTCTGCGGCGAGCCCCTGAACGAGCGCTCCCTTGCAGCCCGAGACGCGGCCCGCGACCGCCTGCTCGATCAGGTCCGCGCCAGCGGCTTGGTCCTGGCTGAAAACATCTGGGTGTGGGACGAAACTGGCATGGCCCAACTGGTCATCAGTACCGTGCCAAGCCTCAAGCGCGCCGAGCGACTGGCCAGCCACCTGCGCGGCAAGGGGCTGACCGTCCGCATCCGCCGGGAAAAATTCTGAACCGGAACAATCCCTTCACGCTCGCACCCCGGTCAGCTCAGACGATGAGCCCGAGGCTGCGCAACTCCCGCTCCACCACCTCCTGACACACAGGCTTGGGGATGCAGGCCCAGACGTGGCCCATGTCGCCCTTCGCCCCCAACGCGCCTTCGTCATCATCCAGGGCTGTGGTGATGATGGCCTTGACCCCGCGCTCCAGGGGAATGCCGCTGCCCAGCTCTACCCGGCGCATGCGCTCCAGGGTCTCAAGACCGTCGATGCCAGGCAGCATCACATCCATGAAGACGATGTCAAAGGGCGCGGTGTCCAGCGCCCCGGAGAAAACATCGAGGGCCTGCTCGCCACAGTCTGCCACATGACATTCGCCAAAGGACGAGAGAATGAGCTTGAGAAATTCCCGGTTGATGAGGGTATCCTCGACGATGAGCGCGCGCATGGTGTTGGGCTAGGAATCCCGCGACAGGAAAGGGGTCAGCTCGGCCACGGCCTCGAACAGGAAATGGTCCACGAGATGGCAGAACATGTGCCCTGCCGCGATGTGGATTTCCTGGATCACGGCGGTGTCCGACGAGGGCACGGTGACCAGAAAGTCGGACACGGCGGTCATCTCCCCGCCGCTCTGGCCCGAGAGGCCCACAGTGGTGATCCCGTTGCGCCGGGCCTCGCGCATGGCGCGGACGACGTTGGTGCTGGTGCCCGAAGTGGAGAGGCCCACCAGCATGTCGCCAGGGCGGCCCAGGGCCTGGAGCTGCTTGGAAAATACCTCGTCGAAGCTGTAGTCGTTGGCGATGGCGGTGAGGGCCGAGGTGTCGGTGGTCAAAGCCAGCCCAGGCAGGGGCGGCCGCTCCAGCCGGAAGCGGTTGGTGAACTCGGCGGCCAGATGCTGGCTGTCGGCCGCGCTGCCCCCGTTGCCGCAGAACATGACCTTGCCGCCGTTGGCCAGACACACGGCCATGGCCCGGGCGATATCGACCACCAACTCAGCCTTGGCGTCAAAGAACGCCTTGCGCGCCTCAAGCCCGGCCGCAGCGTGGTCCATCACCTTCCTGAGAGCGGTTTCTGACATATATCGTATCCTTGTGGTGCTCAGTATTGAGGGAAGGCATACCCTAATCCAATTCATGACGGCGCGCAATCGCCCAGGCCGGTGCCCGTCCGCGACACGGAGACGCAAAGGGCTTTTTTTCGGTCGGTTTTTGGGGTACAGCCCACGGTCAGTCCCGGTCGGCGCGCGGCCGGCCCCCTTCCCCTCGAACGAAAGCGACGTGAGACAATGACAGAATCCAAGGAAAGCACCGTCCGACTGCTCATCACCTGCCCTGACCAGCCCGGCATCGTGGCCGCGGTCAGCGGCTTCTTGCACAGGAAGAACGCCAACATCATCCACTCGGACCAGCACTCCACGGACCCCGAGGGCGGCCGCTTCTTCATGCGCAACGAATTTTTCCTGCCCGGCCTCGACCTCGACGGCCTGGCCCGGCTGCGCGAGGAGTTCACCGAGCAGGTGAGTGATGGGTTCATCATGGACTGGAGCCTCAGCCCGGTCTGGGTTCCCAAGAAAACCGTCATCCTCTGCTCGCGGGTGGACCACGCCCTGATGGAGCTGCTGTGGCGGTGGAAACGGGGCGACATGCAGGCCGACGTGACCATGGTCATCAGCAACCACCCAGACCTGCGCGGCTCGGTGGAGCATTTTGGCGTGCCCTTTCACCATGTGCCGGTGGGGCCGACCCTGCGCGACAAGATCCACGCCGAGGACACCATGATGAACCTGATGGAGGGGCAGGCGGACCTAGTCGTCCTCGCCCGCTACATGCAGGTTCTGACACAGGACTTCGTGGCCCGCTTCGACAGGCGCATCATCAACATCCACCACTCCTTCCTGCCCGCCTTTGTCGGGGCCGACCCATACCGCCGGGCGCACCAGCGCGGGGTCAAGCTCATCGGGGCCACGGCCCACTACGTCACCGAGGAGCTGGACGAGGGACCGATCATCGAGCAGGACGTCATCCGCGTCACCCACAGCCACGACATCGACGACCTCAAGCGGCTGGGCGCGGACATCGAGCGCCACGTCCTGGCCAGGGCCGTACAGTGGCACCTGGAGGACCGCGTCATCGTGGACGGCAACAAGACCATCGTTTTTCGCAGATAGGCACGGAAAAGGACGGGGGTTGGCCCGCACGGGCTCCCAGCGGGTCGGCCACGGGTCGGGCGGTCACGCCTCGGGGGTGTCGGTCGCGGCGTCTGGCCCGGGTTCGGCCTGGACATCTCCCGGGCCCGTGGGTTCCTCGCTCTGCGGTGGGGCCTGTGCCGGGGCGTCCGCACTGCTGCCCGGCTGCCCGGACGGCCGCTTGGTCACACCGTATTTCTGCAGGATTTCCGAGAGCTTGACCTTGAGATTGGTGGTCGTCCTGGCCACCTGCTCCAGGTTGATCAGGACCATGATATCTACCCGGAAGAAGGCCTTGCCCCAGAGAGAGGCGATGGGCTCCTTGAGTTCGGGCTCCAGGTTGAGCATGTCCATGGCCCCGGCCAGTTGCTTGCCGGTCTTGGGCTTGAACAGGAGTGTGCCCTGGCGGGTGGCGTCGTTGGCAAAGAGCTGGGTCTTGCGGATCTTTGACATGCCGGGCAGGCCGTCCACCGCCGTGGCGGATACGCGCCGCGCCCGGCCGCTGCGCACCTGGATCTTGCCCCCCTCCTCGCGGCCGGTCTCGGCGAGGATGTGGATGGTGCGGTTTTCGAGCAGGAAGAAAAGGAGCTTTTCCAGCGTGGGGATGCTGAAGTCCCTTGAGAAGGGACGGATGGCCTCGATCTGGTCGGGCACGAACTCTTCCAGGGCGTTGTAGAAATGATCGCTGGTGCGGCCGATGGCGATGGCCGCGCCAAGCCCCACGGCCACAACCTGATCCACCAGGAACTTGAACTCCGTTTGCTCCCGCTTGCGCTCTTCATCCCCGCCCGGCCCACCGCCCGCGGCGCGCGCCAGGGCGCGCTTCTCATACAGGGTCTCGAAAATCTCGCTCACCGGATCAATGCAGGTGATGCGGGCCGCCTGCAGCACTTCGCCGTCGCCGATGTCGGCCGCCTGGGGCAGCCCGGCCAGCCCCCTGGCCAGCACGGTCTGAATGAGCTTGACCCGCTTGCGCACGTCAAATTCGGTGCGGCTGGCGATGAAGCTCTTCTGGATGCGCGTCTTCTCGATGACCTGATTGGTAGGATTGAGCCCGGCCAGGATGTCGTCGAAGAGAAAGCGGATGACCAGAAAGTTCTTCTCCTTGGTGACGGTGAACCGCTCGCCGTCGAGGATGGCCCGGTGGGCGTCGGCCACGCGCTTGGCGATGAACTGCTGGACGAAGGCCCTCCAGAACCGCTCGTCCAACTCGTGCTGTTCGATGAGGACGCTATACTCGCGCAGGGCATCCTGGCCAAAGTAGCGCAGGACGATCTCCTCAAAATTGTCGGTGATCAGGGCCATGGCGTAGACGATGCCCTGCACGCACTTGATGAGTATGGACTCGGTGTTGACCAGCCCGGTGCGCTGCTCGTCCGCCTTGTCCGTGTCGCCCGCCCTGACGGTTTTTTCGTAGTGGCCGAGCAGGACGATGAAGCCCGCGATGTGCTTGTGGATGTATTCGTAGCCGGGGTGCCCGGCCCGGGCGCACAGCAGTTCGATGACGCTCGCCTGCTGCGCCTTGAGCAGCGGATATTCGCTGATGTTGCCATGGTTCACCCGGATGAATTCCATCAGCAGTTCGCGCTCCATGACCTCGCGCAGCGCGGAGCGCTCCTTGAGAGCGCGCAGCTTCTGCTGATAGGCGGCCAACCGCTGGTTCTTGTCCAGCTGGGGAGGCCCGGATTCGGGAGATGATGCGGTCATGGTGTCCCCATGTCACGGGTCTTCGGAATGAATGTCGTCAGAACCCTACGCCATATCTGAATTTTTTGCAAAATATAATTGAGCCTTCCCGGCAGGGGCGCGATTGGCTCGGCGAGGGAGTAGAGCGCGACGGTCAGGGGTGGCCTGGGCGGTCCCTCAGGCGGCGATCCGCATCGGAACCTCGCGGCGGGAAAGACTGCGGCGCAGTCCCACGCGATAGTCCCGGCCGTGCTCGTCCAGGATGAGGCCCAGGTAGTTCATGTTTCGCCGGGCCGCCTCGGTGTAGGCGTCGCGCTCCACGCCGAAACGCGCCCGGAAGTGGGCGACCATGCAGCCGATGACGTTGGAGAGGCAATTCTCCATCCGGGTGCGCATATAGGCGTAAAATCCCCGGGTGGAGGCGGCCAGATCAAAGCGCGACCCAAATTCGGTGATGCCCGCCTCGACGAATTCCTCGAAGAGGAGATCCAGCTTTTCCAGGTAGATGTCATCCGCCATCTGGGCGATGATGTCGGCGGTCGCCAGAACGTGCGCAGCCAGCATCGCCTCGATGTTGGCATGGACCACGGTCAGGGGCGAGCTGGCAGGGTCGGTGCTGCGGATCATGCTCTCCATGTCCAGCATGTCGGCCACGGACCAGCCACTGGCGTCAGCGTAGGATTCAAGCAGGTCGATGGACCGGTCCACATGGCTCGTGGTGAAGCGCGCGCCTGTGCCGATGCGCTCCTCCTCACGGCGGATGTAGCCCATGTCGTGAAACAGAGCCGCGACAAGAGTCAGCTCGACGATGCGCGGCGACAGGTCGTGGCGGACGAGATGCACGCCGTGGAGCAGCCGGGCCGAGGCCAGCAGCACCCCCAGGGTATGACCCCAGTCGTGGTAGCCCGTGTCGCAGGGATGGTAGCCGTCCATCCGGCCGTGGAAGATCCGGTCGGCGTCGGCAAAGGCCCGGCCGTAGCGGGCGGGCTCGAATCCAGGAAACATGGAGGCGACGATGGCGCGGACCTCGCGGTCCACTTCGGGCGGTCTCTTGATGATCAGGCGCACACTGCGGGTCATTATTCGGATGATACCTTCAGGGAGAGTTTCCGAAGCTGTTTTCACAGAAAACCGCCTGCGTCAACCGTCTGGCCGGTCCGAACTTGACCCCCTGCGGCGAAAAGGCGATAACACACCGTGATCATTTGCACCGGCTGCGGAAAAAGAAATGCGAACGAGGCGCGCTTCTGCGAAGAATGCGGCAGAAAGCTCCAGTCGTCGCGGCGCGCGGCCCCGGTGGACGACTCCCCGGGGTGGAATCTTTCGCGCTTTCGCCACCAGGGCATCGACCCCCTGGCGCGCGCTTCGCTGTGGCGCATGGTCGAGGCCTGGGCCTATGTGCTGGTGCTGGGCGGCGTGGCCGCCGTCTGCCTTGTACGCGAGGTGTGGTGGCCGCTGTATCCCGCCGTGGCCGTGCTCGGGCTGGTCGCCTGGCTGCGCCGCATCTGACACGGCGCTTCCCACTCCCCTCCCCTGTCAGGGCCGCATCCCGGCTACTGACCGTCGTCGGTGGCGTTGACACCTTGCAGCGCCCGGCGCAGATCCTCTTCGAGCAGCTCGGGGATGGGCCGGTTCCAGAAACTGTCCTCCTGCCGGTCATCCTCGGTCTTCACCGCGCAGCAGACGATGGGGCCGGTCATGGGGCAACCGGGGGTCTTGTAGTCCACCACCGCGCACTTGGATGCGGTGTCAAAGTGGTAGGAGATGGTCCTGGTCACGGTCTTGAACTCCCGGCCCTGTATGCGGATGGCATCGCGGTCCACACCCACGAAGAAGTGGGTTTCGCGGTTGGCGTAGAAGACCGAAAAGAGATAGAGACCATCGCGCATCTTGGAGACGTAGTTGATCTCATCGGCGGGCTTGCACAGCAGGCGGGCGAGGGTCAGCCTGCCAAGGCATATCTCCATGTCCTGAAGTTCTTCGGCCTTGGCCGGGACGGCTAGGCAGACTAAGACGGCGAGGCTCAGTATCAGCTGTGTGATGGGGCGCATTCTCTGTCCTGCTTTGGCTATCGGATGTCGAGAAAAAGCTGGAAACCGTCGGGGTCCGCGGTCTCGCAGCGCACCTTGCAGCCGCAGCACTGGTAATGGTCGTCCTTGAGATACCACACGGCCTTCCACGAGTGCTCGCAGTTGAAATATTCGTACACAGAGGCGTCCACCGCACCGCGATAGCGGGTGTAGCCCTCCTTGCGAATCCTGTCCATAAACCTCATCGTCACAATCATCCGTTTGATATAGGGGTCGTTTCAGCCGGGTGTACACCCGATGCTGGGATTTTGCAAAGCCACCCGTGACGCTTTCGTTGACAAGCGGCGGGCAAAGGCGTCTACAGTCGTGACCATCCACCGGGAGGACGCCATGGGCAAACCGCTGAAAGAAACGCTCTACCTGCTGCTCGAAGACCCCGAAGGGCGGGATCCTCGGGCCAGAATGATCAGATCCTTCCTCATCGCCCTCATCCTGCTCAACATCGTGGCCCTGATCCTTGAGACCGTGCGCGAGGTCTCCCTGCTGCTCGGGTTCTGGCTCAGGGCCTTCGAGTGGCTCTCCGTCGGCGTCTTCACTGTCGAATACGCCTCCCGGCTCTGGGTGGGCGGCGCCCACCGCGCCAGCGGACTGGCTGGACGGCTCCGGTTCGCCCTCTCACCGCTGATGCTGGTGGACCTCCTGGCCATCCTGCCCGCCTATCTCCCGCTCCTTCTGCCCGCAAATCTCACCTTCCTGCGCGCCCTGCGGCTCATGCGCCTGATGCGCGTGCTCAAGCTCGGCCGCTACTCCGATGCCATCCAAATATTCTCACGGGTGGTGGTGCGCAAGAAGGAACAACTGATAGTGACCGGTTTCATGGTGGGTATCCTGCTCATCATCGCCTCAAGCCTGATGTACTATTTAGAACACGAGGCCCAGCCCGACGCCTTCAATTCCATCCCCCACTCCATGTGGTGGGCCATCGTCACCATGACCACCGTGGGCTACGGGGACGTGTATCCGATCACGGGCGTGGGGCGGATGCTGGCCGCGATCATCGCCCTGCTCGGCATCGGCATGTTCGCCGTGCCTGCGGGCATCTTGAGCGCCGGGTTTGTCGAACATGCCAGAGACAAGGAGCGCAAGCGCATCTGCCCCCACTGCGGAAACCCCTTGGGACCGTGCGATGCAGACTGACGCCCCGGTTCAATACTGCTTTGGAAACCGCTCGCCCATAAGGTAGTTCATGGCCTCGCGGTCGATGGTGGCCGAGGCCACGAAGAATTCCTCGCCCACCACGGCGGGATGATAGGCGAGTCCGTACGGCAGCCCGTCGCCCGGAGCGCATACGAACCGCTCCGAGGGGATCATCGGATTGATGTCCGCCAGTCCCTCGCGATGCAGAGACGAGAGGATGGCGTGGTCGAGAATCACGCCGCCGGGCAGGGTGGTCCATAGATGATACGAGCCGAGGCACTCCTCGCCGCTTCGATCCGCCAGCATGGCCTTGAACCGGGCCGGGGGCGCGTCCACCAGCATGCGACCGCCCACCGACACCGACCCCATGGTGATGACACAGTCGGTCATGCCGAATTTCTTGACCAGCATGTGGAACATGCCGAAATTCACAGCCATGGCCTTGCCCGCGCGCTCGCCAAACGGGATGTGACTCGACGCCTCAAGCTCGTTGAGAATCGCCTGATCAAGCGGCCCGTCCGTTTCCGGCAGGGCGTATCCACCCAGCCCCCACTTGGCCGTGCGGCTCGCCGCAGCCCGAAATTCTTCGATATATGACATGGACCTCGCCTCCGTGATGGTGTCGGGGCTGGGTAGCACGTCGAATACGCGGCCGCAACCGCGAGATGCGACGCGGCTGCCGACCTCGCCCGTTGCCATGAAAGAAGGCCGCCCTGTCGAGCGGCCTTCGGGTGCGGTCTATTCGTGGGTGCCCAATCCCCGTTTCAGTGCCTGCCCCGTCTTCTGGGCCAGCCCCTGCACAAAGACGTAGAGGGCGGGCACCACGAGCACGCCGAGGCAGGTGGCGGCTATCATGCCGCCGAAGACCGAGGTGCCAAGGGCGTGGCGGCTCGACGAACCGGCGCCCGAGGCCATGACCAGGGGAATGACGCCCAGGATGAAGGCAAAGGAGGTCATGAGAATGGGCCGAAAGCGCAACTTGGCCGCCGCCATGGCCGCTTCAGGCAAGGACAATCCCTGCTCGTGCTTCTCCTTGGCGAATTCCACGATGAGGATGGCGTTCTTGGCCGCCAGGCCGATGAGCATGACCAGACCGATCTGGGCATAGACGTTGTCGTCAAGCCCGCGAATCCACTGCGAGGACATGGCTCCGAAGATGCCCAGCGGAACGCACAGGATGACGGCAAAGGGCGTGGCCCAGCTCTCGTACTGGGCGGCCAGCACCAGGAAGACCATGACAATGGCCAGGGCAAAGACCAGACCGGTCTGGCCGCCCGAGTGCTTCTCCTGATAGGCGATGGCCGTCCAGTCGTAGCTGTAGCCCTCTGGCAGGGTGGCGGCCGCCACCTCTTCCATGACCCGGATGGTCTGGCCCGAGCTGTAGCCCGGCGGGGTGGCCGCGTTGATCTCCACGGTGCGGAAGATGTTGTAGCGCTGGATGTATTCCGGCCCAGTGATCCTATGAGCCTCGCTCAGGGTGTTGAGCGGCACCATCTGGCCGTCGCTTGAGCGCATGTAAAAGCGGTTCAGGTCGTCGAGCCGGGTGCGGTACCGGGGTTCGGCCTGGGCCATGACCCGGTAGGTGCGGCCGTATTTGTTGAAGTCGTTGATGTAGTAGCCGCCGAGGTAGGTCTGCATGGTCTGGAAGACCTCGTTGAGCGGTACGCCCAGCTTCTTGACCTTGTCGCGGTCGATATTGACCATGTACTGCGGCACCTGGGCACTGAATGAGGTGAAGAGATTGGTCACCTCGGGGCGCTTGCCCGCCTCCTGCATGAAGGCCGTAGCCACGGCCGAGAGATCCTCGATGGAGCCGCCGGTGCGGTCCTGCAACTCGAACTGGAGGCCGCCAGTGGAACTGAGGCCCGGGATGGCTGGCGGCTGGAAGCCCATGACGATGGCCTCCTGAATGCCTCGGAACGCCTGCTGCGCCCGACCCATGATGGCCGCGAAGGCGAGGTCGGCGGTTGTCCGCTCGGACCAGTCGTCGAGCATGACGAACACGGCCGAGGAGTAGGACGAGTACGCGCCGGTAAGCATGTTGAAGCCGCCCAGAGTGACGTAGTCGTGAATGCCCGGGGCGCTGTCGAGATATTCTTCTATCTGCTCGGCCACCTCGTTGGACCGTTCCAGCGACGCGCCTTCAGGGAGCATGGCGTTGACGATGAAGTAGCCCTGGTCCTCGTCGGGCACAAAGCTCGACGGCAGGATGGAGAACAGCCCGCCGCAACCCACGCCGAACACCACCACCGCCAGGAGACCCAGGACCGAGCGCCTGACCATGGCCCCCACCGCCGCGTTGTAGCGACGGCTCACGGCGTCGAAGACGGCGTTGAACCTGCCGAAGAACCAGCCAAGCGGCCCACGGATGGGCGTGTACGGCCGCAGCAGCAGGGCGCTCAGGGCGGGCGACAGGGTCAGGGCGTTGATGGACGAAATGATCACCGACACCGACAGGGTCAGGGCGAACTGCTTGTAGAGCTGGCCCGTGATGCCACCCATGAAGGCCACGGGAACGAACACCGCCACCAACACCAGGGTGGAGGCGATGATGGGTCCGGTGACCTCGGTCATGGCCTTCTTGGTGGCTTCCTTGGGCGAGAGACCTTCCTCGTCGATGATCCGCTGCGTGGCCTCGACCACGACGATGGCATCATCCACCACGATGCCGATGGCCAGGACCAGACCGAAGAGGGTCAGGGTGTTGATGGAAAAGTCGAGCAAGGGGAACAGGGCAAAGGTGCCGATGAGCGAGACCGGCACGCAGACCATGGGGATGATGGTGGTGCGCCAGTTCTGCAGGAAGATGAAGACCACCAGGAAGACCAGCAGCAGGGCCTCGAACAGGGTGTCCATGACCTCGTCGATGGACGAATTGACGAACCGGGTGGTATCGTAGGGAATGGAATACTCGATTCCCTGAGGGAAATAGGTTTCGAGCTCGGCCATGGCCTTCTTGATATTCTGGGCCACGTCCAGGGCGTTGGCACCGGGCAGTTGGTAGACCAGCAGCGAGGCTGAGGGCTTGCCGTTGAGCCTGGCGAAGGTGTAGTAGCTCTTGGCTCCAAGCTCCACCCGGGCCACGTCGTGCACCTTGACCGTGCTGCCGTCGTCATTGGCCTTGAGGATGATGTTGCCGAACTCGTCGGCGTCCGACAGCCTGCCCTTGACCCGCAGGGTCATCTGAAACTGCTGGCCCTTGGGCGCGGGAGGCATGCCCAGCTGCCCGGCCGGGGCCTGGACGTTCTGCTCATTCACGGCGTTGATCACGTCGGTGACCGTGAGGCCGTACGAAGCCAGCTTGTCCGGGTCAAGCCAGATACGCATCCCGTAATCCTGGTCGCCGAAGAGGTTGACATCGCCCACGCCATCAATGCGCTTGATGGCGTCATAAAGGTTGATCTTCGCGTAGTTGTTGAGAAAGAGCGAGTCAAACTGGGGCTGCTCCGAGGTCAAGCTGATGATGAGCACGAACTCGGGCGACTGCTTCTTGACCTGGACACCGGTATTGCGGACCTCCTGGGGCAGCTGCTGCAGGGCGAGATTGACCCGGTTCTGCACGTCCACCGTGGCCAGCTCCAGGTCGCGGCCCAGCTCGAAGGTCACGGTCAGGTTCATGGAGCCGTCGTTGGACGAGATGGAGTTCATGTACATCATGTCCTGGGCGCCGTTGACCTGCTCCTCGATGGGCGTGGACACGGACTGCTCCACGGTCTGGGCGTCCGCCCCGGTGTAGTTGGCCGTGACCCGGACCGAGGGCGGCGATATCGCGGGGTACTGGGCGATGGGCAGGGCGAAGAGGCTCAAGACGCCCACCATCAGGATGATAATGGCGACCACGGACGCGAAGATGGGCCGGTCGATGAAGAATCTGACGAACATGGGCTACCCGGCCTGCTGGGCTGCAGTGGCGTTTTGCTCCGCATCGGGCGCGGGCGTGGATTGGCCGCTGTCATTTTCCGTGTCCATCGGCTCCACCTCGGGCTTGATGGTCATGCCCGCCCTGACCCGGCGAATGCCGTCCACGATGACCATGTCGCCCGGCGAAAGCCCCTCCTTGACCACCACCAGATTCTTGGCCTCGATACCGAGGGTCACCGGCTGGCTACGCACCGTGCCCGACTGGTCCACCACCAAGAGCGACTTCATGCCCTGGGTGTCAATAACGCCCCGGGCCGGGACCACAACCGCGTCCTCGATCATGTCGAACAGCACCCGCACCTTGGCGTACTGGCCGGGCCGCAGGAGATGCTCCGGGTTGGGGAAGGTGACGCGCACGCCCAACGTGCCCGTGCGCGAGTCCACGGCCCGGTCCACCATGTCGTAGATGCCCTCGTGGTCGTACTCGCTGCCGTCGGCCAGGATCATCCTGACCCGGGAGTCGCGGCTGTCTTTGTCGGACGGATCGCGCATGGCGCGGATGTACTCGCTCTCGCTGACGCTGAAGTTGACGTAGACCGGGTCCACGGTGGACACCGTGGCCAGCAGGGTGTTCTCCCCCTGGCCGACGAGATTGCCTACATCCACCTGCACCCGGCCGATGATACCGTCTATGGGCGAAAGTATCCTGGTGTAGCCCAGCTCGATTTTCGCATTCTCCACCCGGGCCTTGTTGTCGTTGACCTGGGCCTTGAGTGTCGCCAGTTGAGTCTGGTAGCTCTCGTACTCGTCGCGGCTGACCACGCCTTCATCATAGAGCTTCTTGAAGCGCTCGTAGTCCTTCCGCGCCTTCTCGATCAGGGCCAGGTTGTAGTCCAGGCCCGACTGCTCCTGTTTGAGCGTCTCCTGAAACGGCTTGGGGTCGATGACGAAGAGCAGATCGCCCTTGGAAACCGAGGCACCTTCCTTGAAGTTCTTTTCCTGCAGGAACCCGGCCACGCGGGCGCGAATGTCCACGGTCTCGGCGGCGTTGACCTGACCTGTGAACTCTCCCCAGTCGGGCATATCCCTGGTCTCGGCCTTGATCACCGTCATGGGCGTGGCTTCCGGCTGGGCGACTTTGGTTTCCGCGCCCTTGTCCTCGCCGCCGCAGCCGCTGATGAGCAGGGTCGCCGCCACAAGGGAAAGGCCAAGCCGCAGAATGAGTCGTTTGGGTGTCATCATGTCTTCTCTCGGGGTTGCTGTCTGGTTGCTTGGCGACCGAGGCCTGCAAGTCGCCGGATTCCATGGGGATTGCTTGCCCCTAGGTCTATTTGCTGAAGAATAATCTTCAACATCTCAATTTTATAGAAGAAAAACGAGTGGGTGGCAAGGTCATGTGCAGAGATTTGGCAATCTAGCGCCCGGTCGCGCCTGTTGACTCCGAAGCCCGCAGGAATTACTACCTTTGTGTGCGGTCACGATTCCTGGCCGCAGGACACTCAACAGGCCGGTTCCCGAACGGCGTTGCCGAGACACCCCGGGCGGTCCGACGGAGGCGAGGATGGCTGACAACACCTGCAAGGAAAACCCCATGAAGGGGATTCCGCTGGACATCAACTTCACCACCTTCATCTATTCCCTGTCCTCTTCGGCCATGGTCACCCTGGGCGAGGCCCCGGACCCGAGCACCGGCAAGGTCGAACTCCAGCCGCAGATGGCCAAGCACACCATCGATGTGCTGGGCATGCTCAAGGAAAAATTCGACAAGGGACTGGACGACAGCGAGAAGAAGCTTTTGTGCGACATCGTCTACAATCTGCGCATGACCTATGTGAACAAGGTCCGATAGACGCCGCGCCCCCATTCTCCAACGACAAACCGAAGCGGAGACATACATGTCCCACATGATCAAGGCAGGGCTGGTCGGCGTGACCGGCTACACCGGCATGGAGCTTGCCCGGCTCATGGTCCACCACTCCTCCATGGAGCTGGTACGCGTCACCTCCAGGGCCGAAGCGGGCAAACGGCTGGCCGACATCTACCCCTTCCTGCACCGGCTGCCCCTTGGCGAGTTGGTCATCACCCAGCCCGACCCGGCAGACCTGGCCGAGGAATGCGACGTGGTCTTCCTGGCCGTGCCGCACAAGACGGCCATGGAGATCGCCGCCACCCTGCTTGAGCAGGGCGTCAAGGTCGTGGACCTGTCCGCCGACTTCCGCCTCAACGACAAGGCGGTGTACGAGCAGTGGTACGCCACCGAGCACACCCGGGCCGGGCTGCTGCCCGAAGCCGTCTACGGCCTGCCCGAGCTGTATCTCGACCAGATCATGGGCGCGCGGCTCATCGCCAACCCGGGCTGCTACCCCACCTCGGCCATCCTCGGTCTGGCCCCGGCCCTGGCGGCGGGCATCGTCGAGACCGGCGACATCGTCATCGACGCCAAATCCGGCGCCTCCGGCGCGGGACGCGGGGCCAAGGTCGGCACCCTGTTCTGCGAGGTGACGGACTCGTTCCGCGCCTATGGGCTGCCCACCCACCGGCACACGCCTGAGATCGAGCAGGAGCTGTCGAAGATCGCGGGCCACGGCATCACCGTCTCCTTCAGCCCCCATCTGCTGCCCATCGACCGGGGCATCCTCTCCACCATCTACACCCGGCTCAAGGGCTCATCCTCCCTCGACGAAGTGCACGACATCTTCAACGAATTCTACTCGGACAAGCCTCTGGTGCGGGTGCTGCCCAAGGGGCTGCTGCCCGAGACGCGGCACGTGCGCGGCACGGTCTTCTGCGACATCGGGCTGGTGGTGGACCCGAGGACCAACCGGCTGGTGATTCTCTCGGCCATCGACAATCTCTGCCGGGGCGCGTCCGGGCAGGCGCTGATGAACGCCAACCTCATCTGCGGGCTGGACATCGACGAGGGGCTGCCCATGGCACCCATGATGCCGTAACGCCACCGCACGATTCTTCCTTTGGGCCGGTCGTCCCAAACGACCGGCCCTTGGTCATCTTTTCCCCTCCACCGCGTCATCAAACAGGATGCAATTTCTACCACTTTCCGATAGAGTCCCCGAAAAAAACCATCACCCCGAGACTCCATGCCCGAAGCCCGCTACACTCCCACCAACCGTTTCGAGGAACTCCTCAACCTCGACCTTGACGGTATTTTCGGCGTCCTCGACATCCACTGCGACAATTTTCTCCTCGACATGGAAGCGTGTCAGGTCTTCCTGGCCCGCATCCTGGGCACCCCTGGCGCGTCCGCGCACCCGGCCACGCGCCCCCGGGTGACCGCACTGCTGCGCAAGGCGCTGGCTTACGGCCCCTTCCATCTTCCCACCCTGGAAATTGCCCACGGCTTGACCGGCGATGCGGAACTGGGCGAGCGCATCCGCAAACTGCGCTCCCTGGCCCTGGACCCGTCCCTGGCCGACCCGCGCGCCATCCTGAGCGACGAGGGTCTGTTCAACCGCAAGCGGGACCGCCTGCTGTCCATGCTCGCCGACAAACCGGGCCATGTGACGGCCGCGTCCCACCTGCTCTCCATCGACGCATGGAAGGGACTGCCCAGCGACGAATGGCTGGCGGGCTTCACCGTGCCCAAATACGTGCGCGCTCCTTGGGAACGGCGGCTTTTCCTGCATTACGCGACCACGGGCGAAACAGACCGCGCCCTGGCCCTGTGGCCCGGCGTGGCCGCAGGGAACATCTGCGAGGTGGAGCTCAACTGCGCGGCCGAGCTCTTCGCCGCCTCGGGCGACATGGACCGGGCTGCGACCTGCTACGCCCGGTCCCTTGAAATCGACCCCACGCAGACCCCGGCGCGGCTGCGACTGACCGAACTGCACACCCCCACCCGGGCGGACACCGCACTGCCGGACCAGCGCGACGTGACCATCTGCCTGTATACATGGAACAAGGCCGACCACCTGGAGCAGACCCTGTCCAGTCTGGCCGGGACCGACCTGGGCCGGGCCAGGATTCGCGTCCTGCTCAACGGCTGCACAGACCGCAGCGCCGAGGTGGCCGAGGCCGCCCGGGCGCTGTTTCCGCAGCGCGACTACGCAGTGGTGACCCTGCCGGTCAATGTGGGCGCTCCGGCGGCCCGCAACTGGCTGGGCGCGCTGCCCGAGGTGCGCGCCAGCGAATTCGTGGCCTATATCGACGACGACGTGGACCTGCCCCGCGACTGGCTGGCCCACTTCCTCACGATCATGGAGCGCCATCCGAACACGGCCGTGGTGGGCTGCAAGGTGGTCTTCGGCTCCGACCCGAGGATGATCCAATACCTGTATCGCGCCTTTGCCCTGGCCCGGCCAGAGATCATCAAGCTGACCGACCCATGCCAGGTGGCGCAGATGGACCGGGGGCACTACGACTTCGTGCGCGAGACAGACACGGTCATGGGCTGCTGCCACCTGCTGCGCATGGCCTGCATGCCCGACGGGCCGGAATTCGACCTGCGCTACTCCCCCACCCAGCAGGACGACATCGCCCACGACCTGACGCTGAGGCTGCGCGGCTTTGAGGTCCGCTATTGCGGGCTGGTGCGCTGCACGCATCACCAGAATACCGGGGGCAGCTTCAAGCGCCGGATGACCGATGCCCAGCTCGGGCAGGTTCTTGGCAACGATTTCAAATTCTTTTATTATTTCAAGAAGCACCTGGAGCGCATCAGGGAGATCATGGCCGAGGCCGCCCGGGGAGGGAACCCGGAGCCGAAAATCGGTGCCTGACCCCTTGCCATCCGCGAGGGAATGCGCTAAGTACCCCGGACTTCAAATTCACACATCCCGCCCATAACTCCGGGTGGCCCGTGGTGTCACGGGCTCCTTCACAGGCTGCGGGATGGACGAAAAACCCAGGAGATCACCATGGCTTATGTTACCATGAAGCAGATGCTGGAGACCGGCGTCCACTTCGGACACCAGACCCGCCGTTGGAACCCCAAAATGCGCCCCTTCATCTTCGGCGCTCGCAACGGCATCCACATCATGGACCTGCAGCAGACCGTCAAGATGTTTGCCACGGCCCACGATTTCATCGTCGACACCGTCGCCAAGGGCGGCAAGGTGCTGTTCATCGGCACCAAGCGTCAGGCCCAGGAGGCCGTGACCCAGGAAGCCCAGCGCGCCGGGATGTTCTTCGTCACCCACCGCTGGATGGGCGGCACCCTGACCAACTTCCAGACCATCAAGAA
>JBDRSO010000044.1:0-36698 GCA_043824835.1 Pseudomonadota bacterium
CATGGCTATCGAACAGACCTTTTCCATCATCAAACCCGACGCTGTCGAACGCAACCTCATCGGCGACGTTCTCAAGATGATCACCGACTCCGGCCTGCGCATCAAGGGCATGAAGATGATCCACATGGATCGCGCCAAGGCCGAAGGCTTCTACGCCGTGCACAAGGAGCGCCCCTTCTTCGGCGAGCTGGTGGACTACATGATCTCCGGTCCGGTGGTGGTCTCCTGCCTCGAAGGCGATAACGCCATCGAGAAGTACCGCGCCCTGATGGGTGCCACCAACCCGGCCGACGCCGCGCCGGGCACCATCCGCGCCGCCTTTGGCCAGAATATCCAGAACAACGCCTGCCATGGCTCCGACGGCCCTGACACCGCCAGGAACGAGGTGGCTTACTTCTTCAACAAGGACGAATTGGTGGGATAATGACCAGGAAAATCGGGTTCATAGGTGTTGGCAACATGGGCTCGGCCATCATCCGGGGGCTGGCCTCCCGCGATGTGGCCCTGCACGGCGTGGATCACGACACGGCCAGGCTCGACGCCATGGTTGAAGAGGTCGGGCTGATCGCGCACGATTCGGCCCATGATCTGGCGCGCGAGTGCGAGGTCATTGTGGTGGCCGTCAAGCCCCAGCACGCCGAACCCGTGGTCAAGGAGATCGCCACCGAGCTTGACGACTCCAAGTGCCTCGTCTCCATCTGCGCTGGCATCACCCAGGCCATGTTCAAGGACTGGACCGAGGGATTGTGCCCGGTGGTTCGCGTCATGCCCAACACCCCCGCCCTGGTGGGCGAGGGCGTCTTCGCCGTCTGCCTGGACGACAAGGACTTAAGCGACGCGATGCGCACGGCCATTCCCGGCCTGTTCGAGGGTATCGGTCAGGTCCACATCCTGCCCGAGAAGCTGTTTGACGCCTTTACCGGCGTCATCGGCTCTGGCCCGGCCTACGTCTTCTACTTCATGGAGGCGTTGGTGGAGTCCGCCGTGTCTCTTGGCCTGTCGCGGCCCCAGGCCACGCAAATGGTCAAGGGGCTGTTCTCCGGCTCGGCCCGACTGGCCGCCGAAAGCGACCTATCCATCACCCAACTCAGGGAGATGGTCACCTCGCCCGGCGGCACCACCATCCGCGCCCTGACCCACTTCGACCGCCAGGGCGTGCGCGGCTCCATCATCGACGGCGCTTTCGAGTCCTACCTGCGCAGCATCGAGCTTGGCGAATAGGACTCCCACCGGAATACAACGACACAAGGGCTCCGCAAGGAGCCCTTTTTCGTCCGTCTAGTCACGAAGACTGCGAGGCCGGAAGCACCGTGCTTGACGGCGCAGGCAAGTACGGCATAGCGAACGACCTTACACAAGTCGACCTACAGCGCCCAGCGCAGGCAGCCCAGCACCGCGATGAAGAGCCACGCGGTCAGATGGCCCGAGGACTTGCACAGACGGATGAGGACGCGCACCATCTGTCTGTCCCAGGCAGCTCCGACCGGGCCGAGCACGGGCTTGTCCTTGGTTTCGCCAAAATAGACCGCCCTGCCCCCCATCTGGCCGCCCAGAAGCCACGCGGCTGCGGCCATGGGCCAGCCCGCGTTGGGGCTCTCCATCCTGGCCGCGTCGCGGGCGAGGTTGGCCCTGGCCGCGACATGATCCAGGCCGCGCCGCCACCCCACGAGAATCAGCACCCAGGCCGTGATCCGGGCCGGAATCCAGGCCAACACATCGTCCGCCTTGGCCGCGCCGCGACCGAGGTCGCGAAAACGCTCGGTGCGGTAGCCCCACATGGAGTCCATGGTACTGACCGCCTTGTACGCCCACATGCCGCCCGGCCCGAGCAGGACGAGGTAGAACATGGGTGCCACAAGCCCGTCATTGAGGTTCTCGCTCACGGTCTCGGCCAGGGTGCGCCGCACCTCGTCCGGGGTCAGAGCCGAGGTATCGCGGCTGACAAGCATGGAGAGCGCGGCGCGCGCCCCGGGCAGGTCGCCGGTGTTAAGCAGTGCGGCCACGCGATACGCCTCGCGCGCCAGACAACCCAGGGCGAGCCCGGCATAAGCCAGATAGACGGCGATGATCAGGCCCAGATACGGGATGGCCATGAGCAATTCGGCCGCGCCCCAGGCGGCTGCGGCTAGCAGGATCACCGCAGCCCAGCCCGCCGCGCGCAGATCGATGCCCACCCTGCGGGCCGACGCCTCGTAGAGATCGAGCGCTCGGCCGATGAGCCGGACCGGGTGCGGCAGACATTTGGGATCGCCAAACAGGGTGTCGAGAATGAGGGCGGCTGCGGGAACGATGAAGATGAAATAGATTTCCATGGTTCTGGTCCCGTTGGGCTTGAGTTTTCGCGCGGAGCGGGAGACCGCATGGAGCGGTGAAGAAAAGGGCCGGAAGCGCTGTGCGCTCCCGGCCCCGATGGTACCTAGTTCTCGAAGTAGGAGCGAAGCAGGGCGCTGCGTACCGGATGGCGCAACTTTCTGAGCGCCTTGGCCTCGATCTGGCGAATGCGCTCGCGGGTGACGTTGAAGAGCTTGCCCACTTCCTCAAGGGTGTGGTCTGACTTCTCGCCGATGCCGAACCGCTTGCGCAGCACCTGTTCCTCGCGCGGGGTCAGGTCTGAGAGGACCGAGGCGATCTGCTCGCCGAGCTTGGTGGAAACCACTTCCTCGGCGGGCGCAGTGGCCTTCTTGTCCTCAATGAAATCGCCCAGGCTCGAATCTTCCTCGTCACCGATGGGGGTCTCCAGCGAGATGGGCTCCTTGGCGATCTTGAGAACCTTCTTGACCTTTTCCAGCGGGTAGTCCATGCGCTCGGCGATCTCCTCGGGCGAGGGGTCGCGGCCCAGCTCCTGCACCAGATAACGCGAGGTACGGATGAGCTTGTTGATGGTCTCGATCATGTGTACCGGGATGCGGATGGTCCGGGCCTGATCGGCGATGGCCCGGGTGATGGCCTGCCTGATCCACCATGTGGCATAGGTGGAGAACTTGTAGCCACGCTGGTACTCGAACTTGTCCACCGCCTTCATCAGGCCGATGGTGCCCTCCTGGATGAGGTCCAGGAACTGAAGCCCGCGGTTGGTGTATTTCTTGGCGATGGAGACGACAAGACGCAGGTTGGCGCGGATGAGCTCCTGCTTGGCGCGCATGGCCGAGAGGTTGCCACGCTTGATGCGCCACAGCACTTCCTCCAGCTCGTGCACGGAATGACAGCACTTGTCCTGCAACCGGTGCATGATCTCCAGCTTGCCCGCCAGCATTTCCTTGAAGGAGAAGAACTCCTCCACGGTCAGGCCCAGCGTGTCGGCCGCCTTCACCGGGTTGACGGTGCGATCATCCACCTGCCTGAAAAGCACCTCGATCTCGGCCTTGGTCTGGCCCACGGACAGGACGTAGGCAGAGAGGTCGCGCTGGCAGTTGTGCATCTGGCGGACGTAGTCATTGACTGTCTCGATGATGCGATCGATGAGAGTCTTCTCAAGCTTGATATCACGCAGGCGGGTGACCACCTCGTCCTTGTAGGTGAGGATGTCCTTTTGCACGCCGTAGACACGCTTGTCGGTCTGGGCGCAGTAATCGAGCTTTTCGTAGATCTTGCGTTTCTTCTTGTAGAGTTTCTTGACCTCGTCGAGGAGAAAGATGACGCGCTGGCGCTGGTTCATCTCGTCCTCGCTCGGGTCGTCTTCCTCAATGGTCTTGACCACATCCTTGAGCTTGACGCGGCCCTCCCTGAGGTCTTCACCCACCGAGATGAGTTCTTCCACGGCCACGGGCACCTCGACGAGGGAGTACAGCACTTCGAGCTCGCCGTTCTCTATCTTCTTGGCGATGACCACCTCGCCCTCGCGGTCGAGCAGGGGCACTGCCCCCATCTCGCGCAGGTACATGCGCACGGGGTCGGTGCTGCGCGAGGCGTAGTCAGCGGAGTCGTCGTCCTTGTCGGTCAGCTCAAGTTCCTTGTCGTCGGTCTCAATCTTCTTGTCGTCTTCGTCGGAATCGACGAGGGCGATGCCCATCTGGTCAAAGATGGCGTGAATTTCCTCCAGCTGTTCCGGGGTGTTGTAGTCGGAAGGCAGAGCCTTGCTCAACTCCTCGTATGTCAGGAATCCCCGCTGCTTGCCTTCCGCAATCAGGGTCTTGATCTGCTGGATTTCCTTAATGTTGCTCATCGTCCCTCCTGAGAGATTCTTCCAAGGCCCGAAAACACTCGTCTATCCGCTGCCTGTCGCCGCTGAGTTGCGCCTGACGCAGGGCCTCAATAGGCTGCTGTAATGCAAATTGAAATGAAGTCACTTTATCAAGGTAAGTATCGTGATTAAATGAAACGTCTTCTACCGAAAGATTGGCACAAATCTTAACTTTATAATTGCAGCATTTTAGAGACATTTCATTCATTAACCTAACACATGTTTCTTCATTGGATTTGTCATCATTTTGGACATTGGATACAATGTTGCCCAAACTTGACCAGTTTTGATTTGAAATCGTGTAAAGTGCCAGATACTGAGAATCATGTCCCCGAGATTGCGTTCCCTTCTTTAGATCTTCTAAAAAGAATTTCCAATTCTTTTTAGCAACGGTTTTACAAATATCTATCCATTCTTGTGACAATTCGCGGCCCGTAAGTGCGGACTCACACACTTCGTCACGGAACTTGATATAGAATCTCTTTTCTTGATGGTCCAGCTGGCTTACTATGTGTCCGTGCTGCGCATTGACGAGCTTCTCCCAGAGCGTGCCTGCCCACTGTGTGGTAAGGATGTGCCCGAATCCCCTTTCAGCCAGCGCCGGGACATAGTCCGGGTACTGGATGGGAAATTTCAAAAAATACCGATCATCCTTGTCTTCCTTGCCCACGGTCGGATGACCCACGACCTGATGCCCCGTGGCCGAGCGGCCGCCTGGTCCGGGCTGTGCCGGGCTCGTCTGCTGCCGCTGGTACGCTCCGCCCGCTTTGGGCGGGCCTGACACGCCCGCGTCGCGCCGAAAGTCGGCCTCGGACAGACCGAGCCCCCCGGCGATGCGCGGCAGATAGAAGGCGCGCAGCGACGGGTCCTGCAAGTCCGTCAAAAACCCCTTGGCCCAGGCCATGATCTCGCGCGGCGCAAAATCACTACGCAGGGTGCTCATGCAGAAATCGAGGCCGTCCGGGGCCTGTGTCAGGCACGCCTCGAAGCCTTCGACCCCCTTGGTCTGGAGCAGGCTGTCCACATCCTCGCCATCAGGCATGAGCACCACCCGGCAGGCCACTCCCTGCAGCAGGATCATGCGGCTGCTTTTGAGCGCGGCTTTTCGTCCCGCGCCGTCGCCGTCGAAGACCAGATCGACGCGCGAGCAGAATCCGGCCAGCCGCTTGACCTGCTCTGGCGTCAGGGCCGTGCCCAGAACGCCGCAGGAATCGGTGTAGCCGAACTGATGGAGCGATATAACGTCCATGTATCCTTCGGTCAGCAAGGCCCGCTTGGAGCGGGTCATGGTGGACCGAGCCAGATTCAATCCGTACAGATGGTCGCCCTTCTTGTATATCGGCGTATCCGAGCTGTTGAGATACTTGGGTTCCCCATCTGTAATGATTCTGCCGCCAAAGGCAATGACCCGGCCCGATAAATTTTGAATGGGAAAGATGAGTCTACCACGGAACCTATCGTAGATATTGCCTTTCTCATTTTTTGACAAAAGTCCGGCATCAACGCCCTGCTCCAGGGTCCGTCCCTTGCCCTTGAGAAAATTCCCAAGGCCATGCCAGTCGTCCGGGCTGCACCCCAGGCCGAACTTGGCGATCACGTCCGGGGTCATCCCCCTGTTTTCCAGATAGTGTCTGGCCGTTTCGCCTGCGGCCATGGACAGGTTGCGCTGGAACCATGCGTTGGCCTCATCGTGCATGTCGAGAAACAGGTTGGCGCGGGCCTTGCGCTCGTCCGCGTGGGGGTCATGGGGCACGTTGCCCAACTCCACCCCGGCCTCGGCGGCCAGCTGCTCCAGCGCCTCGCGAAATTCAAGCCCGTTGATGCGCGCGAAAAAATCAAAGACATCGCCCGACGCCTGACAGCCAAAGCAGTAGAAGAACCCCTCCTCGTCGTTGACCGACATGGACGGCTTGGTTTCCTGATGAAACGGGCATGCACCCATCCAGCGGCCCGAGACGGGCTTCAGGTCCACATAGCGGCGTACGATGTCCGCGATGCTGATGCGGGCCTTGACGGCCTCCACAGCACTCCTGTCCATGTGCGCCTCCGCGCCGATCGAAACCGGCTACTTGAGAGTTACTTCGGTCATGCCGTCGCCGCCCCGCTCCTCGTTGGCGAGGGAAAAGTCGGCCACAGCGGGATACTGCCTGAGGTAGTCGTGCACCTCGCGGCGCAGGGCACCGGTGCCGCGCCCGTGAATGATCTCCATCCTGCCCGCTCCCTTGCGCAGGGCGTCGTCCATGGCCCGTTCGAGCATGCTCAGGGCCATGTCCGCCCGATTGCCCCGGATGTCCACCTCGACCACCAGATCGGACGGCGGAACCGGTGCGGAAATCCCGGTTCTGGGCGATGCCGTCCCGGACGCGTCGGCCCTGGCCAGATGATCGGCCCCGACCCACATGGCCACCCCGCCGAAATCCACCTTGGCCTGCTTCTTCCTGGCGTTCATTTCGAGCACGGTGCCGGACTTGTCCCAGGCCGGATACGACACGGCCATGCCCGCCACGATGTCGGTAAAGGCCAGGGCTCCACCAGTCTGCCCGGCCGCAGCCCCCATGGAGGACGCGGACATTCCCGGTCCCAACTCCTCAATTTTTTCGCGCACCTCGGCCAGTTTCCGGCGCGTCTCCTTGCGGCCCAGCTTGTCCGCCTGCCACTCTCTGACAATGATCTGGGCCTGAGCCTGGATATCCTTGAGCGCCTTGCCACGCTCCTTTTCGAAGCGCGCTTCGAATTTGTCGCGCTTGTCTTCGAGCTTGCGCCGCTCGGCCCGCACGGCGTCCAACTCCTGCTCGCGCCTGACCGCCATCTCGTTGAGCCGGTCGAGCACGGAGCTGGTGTCCGACCCATCAAGCAGCAGGTAGCGCTGGGCGCGCTCCAGGATAATGGGGGGCAGCCCGTGCTCGCGGGCCACATCCAAGGCGATGGACGCGCCCACCTGATCGTAGGCCAACCGGAAAAGCGGCCGCTTGGTCCCGGGGTCGAAAAGCACGCTGGCCGCCCTGACAGCATCGGTCGCCATGGCGTATGCCTTGAGAGCCGGAAAATGCGTGGCGATGATCGAGGTGGTCCCGCGCTCCACCAGACTGTCCACCACTGCCTGGGCCAGGGCCGCGCCCTGGGTGGGGTCTGTGCCAGCACCGAATTCGTCGAGGATGAAGAGCGTCTTGTCGCCCACCTGATCCCAGACCCGGCGCAAGTACTTGATCTGCGCCGTGAAGGTGGAGACATTCTCCTCCAGGCTCTGCTCGTCGCCCATGATCACGAAAATGTCCGTCCAAAGCGGCAGCACGCTCCCCTCTGCAGCGGGCACCGGCAGCCCGGCAAAGGTCATCAGGGCAATGAGGCCGAGGGTCTTGAGACAGACGGTCTTGCCGCCTGCGTTGCCGCCGCTGATGATCAGCGCCTTCTGGCCGTCGAGCAGCTCGATGTCCACGGGCTGGACGCCTCCCTCGCTGAGGGCCAGCAGCGGATGCCTCGCCCGCAGCAGCTTCGGCCCCCCATCAGGGGAAACCTCGATGGCCCGGCCGCCAAGGGCGCTGCCCAGCGCCACCTTGGCCATGAGCATGTCCAGGGCGACCAGTCCGTCGTACGCGCCGCGCACGCCGTCGCGCTCCTGGCGGACAAGCTCCGTAAGAAATTTGAGTATCTTGTACTCTTCCTCGCGCTCCTCCCGCTTGAGTTCCTGAAGGCGGTTGTTGGTCTCCACCAGGAACATGGGCTCGAAGTAGCAGGTCTCCCCGGTCTGGGAGTAGTCGTGGATGATACCCTTGATCTTGTTCTTGTAATTCGCCTTGAGCGGCAACACATAGCGGTCGGACGAGATGGTCATGAACTCGTCCTGGAGCGCCTGCCCCAGGTTCTCGGCCAGCACGAAGTCCTTGACCCGCTTGGTGCAGCGCTGGTGGATGGCCCGGATTTCCTGGCGCACCGCCAGCAGTTCCGGCGAACTGGCGTCGCGGATGTTGCCGTCCGCGTCCAGGCAGCGGCCGATGCCCGAGACCGTCCGCGTGGGCCAGGGATAGTCGAAGAGGGTCTGGCCCAGGGTGTCCCAGCCCCGGTCCGCGAACCGCTCCAGGGATTCACGCGCCTCGCGGGCCACGTCGAGCACCTGCTTGAGGGCGAACAGGGCGTCCTGATCCAGGGCAGCGCCCGGCCCCTCAAGGTAGAAGAACAGCCCATCAAGCTCGGGAAAGGCGCGCATGGCAAAGGTCGATTCCCCGCTCCAGGCCGCAGCCTGCCCCAAGAGATCAAGGGCTTCCCTTATCCTGTCAATATCCTTGAATGGCTGAAGATTCAGGCATGCGGAAGCCCCGGCGCCGGACACGGCGAAACCGGACAACGCCCCGAGGATTTTCGGGAACTCCAATACCTGAAACGATCTGGACTCCATGTGAGCCGTCTGTGTGGTTGGAAATTTAGGCGGAAAGCCTGGAACGGACCAGGGCGCTGGCTTTCTTGCCATCAACCTGTCCCTTGTGGGTGCCAAGCAGAGCCTGCATGACCCGGCCCATGTCCTGTATGCCAGAAGCGCCAAGTTCGGCCACGGCCTTGTCGATGGCGGCCGCAAGCTCGTCGTCACCAAGGGGAGCCGGCAGATAGCTCTCCAACTCGACAAGCTCCTCGGCCTCGACCTTGGCCAGATCGTCCCGACCGGCCTTGGTGTACTGATCGAAGGAGTCCTTGCGCTGCTTGACCTGCCGGGCGATGAGGTCGAGGACATCATCATCCGTCACCTCGGTGCCCTTGCCCTCGGCCATACGAGTTTGTATGGCCGTCTTGAGATGCCTCAAGACGGCCACTTTAACCGTCGCTTTGGCCTTGTAGGCCTCAATGTAGTCCTGATCTATCTTCTTGAGCAGACTCATGACTACATGCCGCGCACTTTGCGCATTTTCTTGGCGAGCCGTTTTTTGGCGGCGGCCTTCTTTTTCTTCTTCTGAACGCTGGGCTTTTCGTAATGCTGACGCTTCTTCAGCTCGGAAAGAATTCCGGCCTTCTCGACCTGCTTCTTGAAACGACGCAGGGAGATGTCGAAGTTGTCGCTATCGTCCAAATATACTCCAGGCAATGAAAATCACCTCCTCGGTGAACCGCCCGCTCCATGGCGGGCTGGCGAAATAAGAAAAAATTCATACACCCTTGCGCGAAGAATTGCAACCTCAAAAATCCAAGGCCGCACTCTCCCCGCGCCGGGTAAAACAAGCAGCCTGCCGGAAGGTTTCCGGCAGGCTGCGTCAAAGATGCTTTGTCTAGTGCTGGGCCTTTTTGGCGTCACACCAGGACTTGACGATCGTGTAGGTCAGCCCGATGCCGATGACGGCCAGGACGATGTACAGGACGCCGAAGAATATGAAATGATCGGGCATCCACCAAGGGAGATCCTGGGGGAGCGGACTGTGAACGGTTTCACCGTGGATCATCATGAGAGGTTTCCTCCAGGTTACTTAATGGCATCCTTGAGGAGCTTGCCGGGACGGAACTTGACCACCTTGGTGGCGGGAATCTTGATTTCCTTGCCGGTACGGGGATTGCGGCCCACGCGAGCCTTGCGCTCCTCGACCACGAAGGTACCGAAGCCGGTCAGGGTGAGCTTGCCCTCGCTCACCAGGGTGCCTTCCACGCTCTCAAGGAAAGCGTTCAGGGCGCGTTCGGCGTTCGCCTTGGTCAGATTGGCCTTCTCAGCAATTTTGACAACCAACTCAGCCTTTGTCATCAGTCCTTCCTCCTCACTAAAATTACCTGACTATGGGGTGTGAGCGCGACAGGCTCAGGGAGCCTCCCGCACTTCGAATCCGTAGCAACTCACTAAATGGGCTTTAAAGGAACTTTCAAGCCGTGTCCAGCCCGTTGGCTCCAAAATATGAAAAAAACGAAGCCAGTTGGTGCTTCCGGGGGATTTCGACGTTTCACAGCGGCGGCGGCGAGCCTCAGCTTGCCTGATGCGGCAAGCACCGTGGCCCAACGGCTGACGCTATTTTTCCCGGACCAGGGTCGAAAGTTCACGAAACTGCCCTGGCGTCAGCGTCTCCGGCCGGGCCGAGGGAGAAATGGATTGCTGCTCGAACCAGGAAGCGATTTCCTGTGTCCACAGTGGTTTGAGGATGGTCGAGAGCTGCTTGCGCCGCATCTGGAAGAGCATCTTGACGAGCCGGGCCAGCGCCTCGGGCGAGGCGGGCCGCTCCCCTGTCGGCCTCGGCATGAAGGCGACCACGGCCGAATCCACCTTGGGCTTGGGCCGGAACACCGTGGGCGGCACCTTGAAAAGATAGCGGGTGTCGGCGAAGTTGCGCACCCAGGCGGTCAGGCCGCCGTAGGCCTTGCATCCCGGCTCGGCGGTCAGGCGCAGGGCCACCTCGTGCTGGACCATGAACACGGCGCGCTCCATGGTCTGCGTTTTGGAGACGATGTCCCAGATGAGCTTGGAGGCGACGTTGTACGGCAGGTTGCCGATGATCTTGTAAGGCCCCCCGGCGTCGAGGGACTCCCACGAAAAGTCGAGGGCGTCGGCCCGGATCACCTCGATACGGGGGTACAGGTCCGCCAGCCTGTCGGCCAGGGCGTCGTCAAGCTCGATGGCCATGAGCCGGGATGCACCGGACTGGGCCAGCAGCCCGGTCAGCGCGCCCTGGCCCGGACCTATTTCAATTATAGTGTCCCCGGGACCGGGGGTAATGGATTCCACGATGCGGCGGCTGACGTTGCCGTCGATGAGGAAGTTCTGGCTCAGGCTCTTCTTGGCCCTGTGGCGGTAAGTGTCGTCACGCATGTGTCCCCCTCCCTCGGGGTCACAGACACCTAGCCCAACCGGCCGCGCATGGCAACTCGCATTGACACGGACCGCGTATCGAACGTATGAATCGGCGGTATTTACTCATGGAGGGAAGCATGAATTTACGCGATTTTGTTCGGGACATCCCCGACTACCCCAAGAAAGGAATCGTTTTCTTCGACATCACCCCGATCCTGAGCGATCCGCACGCCTTTCGCCACACCGTGGACTGTCTGGCCGAGAGGTTCAAGGACTGCGGGGCCACCAAGATCGTGGCCGCCGAGGCGCGCGGCTTCATCTTCGGCGCGCCCCTGGCCTACACGATGGGTATCGGCTTTGTCCCGGTGCGCAAGCCGGGCAAGCTGCCGCACAAGAGCCGCTGCATCACCTATGACCTCGAATACGGCACCGACACCCTGTGCATGCACGAGGACGCCATCGCCCCGGGCGAAAAGATTCTGGTCATCGACGACCTGCTGGCCACTGGCGGCACGGCCGAGGGCATGCTCAAGCTGGTTCGCGAGGCGGGCGGCGATATCGTGGGCTGCGGTTTCGTCATCCAGCTCGGGTTCCTGGACGGTCCCCGCAAGATGAAAGAATCCGGGCAGGAACATTGTTTCCTGCTGGAACTGGACTAGGAGCGCGTCATGATAGGCATCATCGGCGGCAGCGGCCTGGACAACCCCGACATCCTGCACAACGCCCGCGACGTGGAGGTGACGACACCCTTTGGCAAACCCTCGGCCCCGCTTCGCCGGGGCACCATCGCGGGCCGCGATGTGGTACTGCTGGCGCGCCACGGCCGCGAGCACACCATCCCCCCCACCTTCGTCAACAACCGGGCCAACATCAGCGCCCTCAAGGACGCCGGGTGCCAGGGCATCATCGCCACCACGGCCTGCGGCTCCCTGCGCCAGGAGATCGACCGGGGACATCTGATCATCCTCGACCAGTTCATAGACTTCACCCGGCTGCGCCATGTCTCGTTCCACGAGACCTTCCCCCCCCACGAGCCGGTGCACACGGGCATGGCCGATCCCTTTGACGCCGCGCTGCGCGGCAGGCTCGTCAAAGCCTGCGAGCAGCTGGACATCGTCCACCACAAGGTCGGCACGGTCGTCACCATCGAGGGCTCGCGCTTCTCCACCCGGGCGGAGTCGAACATGTTCCGCATGTGGGGGGCAGATGTCATCAACATGAGCGTCGCGCCCGAATGCATCCTGGCCAACGAGGCGGGCATCCCCTACGCCGCAGTGGCCATGAGCACGGATTACGACTGCTGGAAGACCGACGAGCCCCCGGTCTCCTGGGATCATATCATTGAGGTGTTCCGCAGCAACGTGGAAAAGGTGACCTCGGTCCTGAGAAAAACCATCGCGGACATGGACTGATCCCGTGCCCCTCACCCGGGCGCGAAAACGAAAAAGAATGGCAAAAAACTTGACAACACCCACCTCGGGTGCATATCGAATGCTGCTCTTGCACCAACACGAGATTTTTATGCCACCGGCATATTCCAAGCCGCATCATTAATAGGAGGAAGCCACACCATGGCCAAGAAGAACCCGATTTCCCTGGAAGGTGCCGTCATGACCGACACCGGTCTGAGCTACAAGGGCGTCATCATGGAGCCCGTCGTCGAGAAGTGCGTGGGATGTGAGCGCATCGTTCCCTTTGAGAGCAGCTCCTACTGCCCCACCTACGCCAAGCCCTCCATCAAGTGGGCCAAGGGCGCCTGCAACTTCGCCACCCACACCCGCGAGGAAGCGGGCAAGGGCGGCAAGGCTAAGGTCAACCCGCTCAAGGCTTCCAAGCGCGCCGCCCGCGGCCGCTAGGCGAGACAGGTATTCGTCAGGGCGGGGCTTGTCCCCGCCTTTTTTGTTTGTGCCGGTTTCCGGCCGGGCCGCTGGCCGGTATCCCGGACCACCCGTCCCATGCGCCGAACACGGAGGATTCATGGACGCCCTCTTCGCAGCCCTTGATGGACAGACCGAGACCGTTTACGAACTCCAGCGCCGCCTGACCGCCATCCCGGCCCTTGGCCCGAAAAACGGCGGCGACGGAGAAAGGGAGAAGGCCGAATTCCTCATGGACTACGTCAAATCCATGGGCATCGGCGATGTCCGCGAGTTCCACGCGCCGGACGACTCCGTGTCCTGCGGCTACCGGCCGAGCGTGGCCGCCGTCATTCCCGGCAGGGACACATCCCGCACCCTCTGGGTCATCTCCCACACCGACATCGTGCCCCCGGGCGACCTCGCCCTCTGGAAAACCGACCCTTACACCCTTGAGCGCGACGGCGACATCCTCATCGGGCGCGGCGTGGAGGACAACCAGCAGGGCATCGTCTCCTCCCTCATCGCGGCCCGGGTGCTGCTTGATCAGGGCGTGACGCCGGAGATCAACTTCGGCATGCTTTTCGTGGCCGACGAGGAGACGGGCAGCGTCAAGGGGCTCGACTATCTGGTGCGCGAACACGTAGACCTCTTCTCTCCGGACGATCTCTTTCTGGTACCCGACTTCGGCGAGCCGGACTCGGGCATGATCGAGGTGGCCGAGAAGTCCATGTTCTGGCTCAAGATCATCGTGGAAGGCAAGCAGTGCCACGCCTCCACCCCGGCCCAGGGCATCAACACCCTGGTGGCCGCTGCGGACTTCATCCTGCGCATCAGGGAGCTTGAGCGCATATACGATGCCGAAGACCCCATCTATGATCCGCCCCGCTCCACCTTCCAGCCCACCAAGAAGGAAGCCAACGTGGAGAACGTCAACACCATCCCCGGTCGCGACGTCTTCCATGTGGATTCCCGCGTGCTGCCGGTCTACGACCTGGACGATGTGCTTGAGACCATCAAGGAGTTCGGCCGCGAGGTGGAGAATGCCCACGGCGTGACCGTCTCTTACGAGCGGACCATGTACGAGCAGGCCGCCCCGGCCACCCCGGTGGACAGCGAGATCGTCCAGCGGACCCGGACCAGCGTGATGAAAGTGTACGGCAACACGCCGCGCCTGGTGGGCGTGGGCGGTGGCACTGTGGCAGCCTTCCTGCGCCGCCGGGGCTTCAATGCCGTGGTCTGGGCCACCCTGAACCACAACGCGCACCAGCCCAACGAGTGGTCCTCCATCAAGAACACCATCGGCGACGCCAAGGTCATCGTGGACATGCTCCTCGCCAGGGAGTGAGTCGGAGCGCATGCAGCAAAAAGAGCGGTTCCCAGACATCTTCGACCTGACGGTCGTGGGCGCGGGCCATGCCGGATGCGAGGCCGCCATGGCCGCATCACGGCTTGGCCTGTCCACCCTGTTGCTGACCATCAACCTCGACCGCATCGGGCATCTCTCCTGCAATCCGGCCATCGGCGGACTGGCCAAGGGCCACATGGTCAAGGAGATCGACGCCCTGGGCGGCAAGATGGGCCTGTGGGCCGACGCTGCGGGCATCCAGTTCCGCATTCTCAACACCCGCAAGGGACCGGCCGTGCGCTCCACCCGGGCGCAGATCGACCGGGCCGAGTACATGCGCGTGGTGCAGCAGTCCGTCTTCGGCCAAGACAGGCTCTGGGTGTTCCAGGACACGGCCGATGCCGTGCTGGTGGAAGACGGCCGGGCCTGCGGCGTGCGCACGCACCTTGGCGAGACCATCCGTTCCCGGGCCGTGCTCCTGACCACCGGCACCTTCCTGCGCGGCCTGATCCACGTGGGACTTGAACATTTCAGCGGCGGTCGCATGGGCGATCCGGCATCCGGGCCGCTCTCGGACAACCTGCGCGCCATCGGCCTTCAGCTGGGTCGCCTGAAGACCGGCACCACCCCGAGGCTGCTCAAGGCATCGGTCGATTTCGACAGCATGGAGATACAGCCCGGCGACGACCCGCCAAAGCCCTTCAGCTTCCGCAACACGGGCGTGCCGCTGCCACAAATCCCCTGTCACCTGACCTACACCAACCCCGAGGCCCACGAGGCCATCCGCTCCGGCTTCGACCGCTCGCCCATGTTCACGGGCATCATTGAGGGCACGGGCGCGCGATACTGCCCGTCCATCGAAGACAAGGTCGCCCGGTTCCCGGACAAGGACCGCCATCAGATTTTCATCGAGCCCGAGGGGCTCGACCATCCCGAGGTGTACCCAAGCGGCATCCCCACCAGCCTGCCGCTTGATGTCCAGAAGCGGATGATCGCGGCCATAGCCGGGCTGGAGAATGCGCAAATCGTGCGCCCAGGCTATGCCATCGAGTACGATTTCGCCCCGCCCACCCAGCTCAATCCCACGCTGGAAACGAAAATTCTGCCCGGTCTCTATCTGGCTGGGCAGATCAACGGCACTTCGGGCTACGAGGAAGCTGCCGCCCAGGGGTTGTGGGCCGCCCTCAACGTGGTCTGCCGGGCCACAGGGCGCGAGCCGTTCCTGCTTCGGCGTGACCAGGCATACATGGCCGTGCTGGTGGATGATCTGGTGACCCGGGGCACCCTGGAGCCGTACCGCATGTTCACCTCCCGCGCCGAGCACAGGCTGCTGCTGCGCGAGGGCAACGCGGATGAGCGCCTCACCCCGGTGGGCCGCGAGCTCGGGCTGGTGGACGATGACCACTGGCGGCTTTTCACGACCAAAAGGGACGCGCTGCAAGCCGCCCTCGACGCCCTGCGGACCATCCGGGTACGGCCCGATGCGGCCAATCGCGAGATCATGGAGCAGATCGGCGCGGCCGTGCCGGGCAAGGCCGTGGAACTGGCCGCCCTGCTGCGCCAGCCCCAGGTGGACATTCGGAGCCTGACCCCCTTCCACCCGGAGCTGGCAGACATGGATGACGATGTCCTGACCGAGGCCGAGACGCGCATCCGCTACGAGGGGTACCTCGTCAGGCAGGAGGAGCTGGTGGCCCGTTCCAAGCAGCTTGAGGGCGTGGCCCTGCCAGCTGGCATGGACTACACAGCCGTGGCCGGACTGACCCGCGAGGTGGTGGAGAAACTGACCGCCATTCGGCCCCTGACGCTGGGGCAGGCTGGCCGCATCTCCGGCGTCACCCCGGCGGCCCTGGCCTGCCTTGAAATCGCCCTGAAAAAATGCGGCCTCCTGTAACGCGACTTGCGCGCGCAAGTATTGACACGGGCCACCGCACAGACTAATTTTGATTCGGCAATCATACCCGCGCGCAGGGATTCATCCTGCCGTTGGGAAACCGTAACCAAAACATCTTTCTAAGGAGTCTGGTCTTGGACGAAGGGTCTGACAGTCGAATATCCAACCTTTTCAAAAAAATTTTCGGCTCCAACGGGCAACAGCTCGAAGAGCACATCCTTGATGCCAAAGCCGAAGGCGAGCTGGAGAGCGAGGAAGTCTCCATGCTCCTGAACATCCTGGATTTCGACGAGAAATCTGTCTCTGAAATCATGGTCCCGCGTACGGACATGGCCTGTGCCGACGCGACCAGCACGGTCAGCGACATCGCTGACATCATCATCAATCAGGGTGCACATTCCCGGATACCCATCTACAAGGATACCCGGGACTACATCCTCGGCGTCGTGCATGCCAAGGATCTGCTCACCCCGCTGCTCAAGGGGCGCGCCGACATGCCCGTGACCAGCCTGATGCGCGCGCCCTTCTTCATTCCCGAGGAAATGCGCCTGGATAAGGTGCTGGCCACCTTCAAGCGGGAGAAGCTGCACATGGCCATCGTGCAGGATGAATACGGCGGCACCTCGGGCATGGTCACCATGGAGGACGTGCTGGAGGAGATCGTGGGCGAAATCTCCGACGAATACGACGAGGATCGTCCCGACGAGGTGCTGGAAATCGAACCCGGCGTGTTTGTCGTGTCTGGCCGCGCCCTGCTCGACGAGGTCAGCGAGAAATGCGCCCTGCCCCTTGAAAGCATGGAAGTGGATTCCATCGGCGGATTCCTCACCGCAATGGCCGGACGCATCCCGCACGAGGGCGAAATCTTCACCTTTGACAACAGGAATTTCACCATCATCAGGTCCGATGACAGGCAAATCTGGTCCATCCGCATCGAGCCCGTGGTAGACTGACGTGCCCACCCTCGTCCTGCTCGCCACCATGGGGGCTTGGCTCGGCTTCGCCAATCCCCTGTTGCATTTGCCCCTGGCGGCCCTGGCCTTTCCGCTGGGGCTCGCCTGGATCGGTCTGCGCGCCACTTCTGGCCGCCGCGCCTTCCGCACCGGCTGGCTGGCCGGAACCCTGGCCGCCACGGGCTGCTTCTACTGGATGGTCATTCCCGTTCAGTTATACGGCGGCCTGCCATGGTATGTGGCCCTGCCCTGCCCCGTGCTGCTGGCCGCAGTTATCGCCATATATTACGGGCTCTTCTCCCTGGCCATGCACCACGCCGGACGGTTCGTGACCGGCATTCCGCTGTGTCTGCTGGCCGGGCTCGCCTGGGCTACCCTCGAAATGCTCACCGGAGTGGTCCTCTCCGGGTTCCCCTGGATGAATCTCGCGTCGGCCTTCGCGCCCTGGCCCTTTGCCGTGCAGGGGGCCTCCGTCATCGGCGCGTACGGTCTCTCTGGCCTGCTGGCTGCCCTGGCCACGGCCTGGCTTCTGTGCTCCACCTATCGCTCCACTTTGGTCCTGGCCGTGGCCCTGACCATCGGGCTGACCGGCTTCGGCCTCCACCGCGTCGCCACCCATGAGACAGGACCGGCCGGATTCACGGTCTCCATGGTCCAGGGCAACGTGGACCAGAGCCACAAATGGGAGCCCGGCCTGCAACGGGAAACCATCGAGAAGTACGCGGACCTGACCCTCCAGGCCATCCAAGATCACGCGCCCGCGCTGGTGGTCTGGCCCGAGACAGCCGCGCCTTTCTACATCCAGGAGCCCGGCCCCTTGAGCGACGCGGTGCGCACCCTGGCCCGCGACACGCGCACCCCGATCATCACCGGCTCGCCCGCCTACCGCGTCACCGACATGCAGCGCGGCACGTATGTGCTCCTCAACCGGGCCTGGCTGGTGGACGACGCGGGCCGCATCCTCAGCTCCTACGACAAGGAACACCTCGTGCCCTTCGGGGAATACATGCCCCTTGAAAAGTGGGTGCCCTTCGAGAAATTGGTCCAGGCCGTTGGCGACTTTGTCCCCGGCACCGAAAATCGCCCCCTGATGGTGGACACCGTTGCTCTGGGGGTGCTCATCTGTTATGAAGGCATCTTCCCGGAGCTTGCCCAGAAACAGGTGGAGAGGGGAGCCACAGCGCTCCTCAATCTGAGCAACGACGCATGGTTCGGCGACACCTCGGCCCCCCGTCAGCACTTGAATCTGACCGTGCTCCGGGCCGTGGAGCAGGGCCGCTGGCTGGTCCGCTGCACCAATACCGGCATTTCCGCCTTCATCGATCCGGTGGGGCGCATCGCGGCCAGGGGTGGGCAGTTCGAGGCCGAGACCCTGAGCCACGCCATCGCGCCGGTGGAGGGGACCACTCTCTTCCACACGGCGTACCCCTGGATCGGCCCAGGCATATATGCGCTGACCGCCCTCGGCTTCGTCCTGGTCGGCCTGCGCGCAAGAAAACACAGGAAAGGATAACGCGACCCATGCTCGAATACCACGAACTCAAGACCATCTCCGCAGGGCTCATCGACAAGTTCGAGACGCTTTGGGGGCGGCTTTGACTATGCCGAGACCAAATCCCGCCTCACCGACATAGAAATGCAGCTCTCCCAACCGGGTGCCTGGGACAAACCCGGCACCCTGACCCCGCTGCTGCGCGAAAAAACCCAGCTCGCCGACAAATTCGCCCTGTATGAAAGCCTCGTCCAGGCCAAGGACGACATGGAGGCGTGGCTCGAACTGGCCCACGAATCGCGCGAGGATGAGGCATTAAGCGGCCTTGACGCGCAGATCGACGTGTTCCAGGAACGGCTTGGCACCATTGAGCTGGCCACCATGTTCGCCTTTGAACACGACAAGAACAACGCCATCTTGGAAATCCACCCCGGCGCGGGCGGCGTCGAGTCCCAGGACTGGGCCGAGATGCTGCTCCGAATGTACACCCGTTACGCCGAGCGCAAGGACTTCAAGGTCACCCAGCTCGACTACCAGCCGGGCGAGGAGGCGGGCGTCAAGAGCGTGACCATTCAGGTGGAAGGGCTTTACGCCTACGGCCTGCTCAAGGGCGAAACCGGCGTCCACCGCCTCATCAGGATATCGCCGTTTGACTCCTCGGGCAGGCGGCATACCTCGTTCGCCTCGGTGGATGTCTACCCGGATATGGACGACGACATCGAGATTGAGGTGCGCGACGAGGACCTGCGCATCGACATCTTCCGCTCCAGCGGCCCGGGCGGTCAGAGCGTCAACAAGACCAGTTCGGCCGTGCGCATCACCCACCTTCCCACCGGCATCGTGGCCCAGTGCCAGAACGAGAAGTCTCAGCACCGCAACAAGGCCACGGCCCTGCGGCTGGTCAAGGCCCGGCTCTACGAGCAGGAACTCAAGAAGATCGAGGAAAGCCGCAAACTGGACTATCAGGCCAAGGGTGCCATCGCCTGGGGCAGCCAGATCCGCACCTACACCCTCCAGCCCTACCGGCTGATCAAGGACCACCGCTCCAACAGTGAAACCGGCAATGTGGACTCCTTTCTGGACGGCGACCTTGACGCCATGATCAGGAACCACCTTCTCTTTGTCCACTCCCAGGGAAAGCATGATTAACATACCCGAAGAGGCGATCATCGCCGAACTGGCCGAGCTTCAGGCTGAACTGCGCTCCGCCTTGAGCCCGGACGGCAACCCGTCGGAAGCGGTGTGGGTGTTTCGCCGCATCGAAGGATTGACCCATGACCAGTGGCATGACCTGGCCGACAGGCACCACCTGCGCCAGTGGCTCACCCTTCCCCTTGATGGCGATTCGTTTCCCCACCTGAAGCAGTTCCAGGCGACACTGGAGCAAATGGCCCACCAGACCGAGCACGATCCGCTCACGGGGCTGGCCAACCGCCGGGCCTTCGACCGGGTCATGGGCAACGAAATGGAGCGCACCAAACGCGCCCGCACCCCTCTCTCCCTGGCCATTTTCGACCTCGACGACTTCAAACGCATCAACGACACCTACGGCCATCAGGCCGGTGACGAGGTGCTGGTCGCCTTTGCCGACAGACTCAGGCAGACCACCCGCCGCTACGACCTCGCCGCGCGCTTCGGAGGCGAGGAATTCGCCCTGATCATGGCCGGTTCTGGCGTGGTCAAGGCCCAGCGGCTGCTGGAGCGGCTGCTGGCCGAGTTCCGGGCCGTGCCGTTTCGCGATCCCGCCGGGGGCGGCACCTTCCACGTCACCTGCTCCGTGGGTCTGACCTGCTTCAAGGGGACCGTGGACATCGAGGCCGCAGACCTGGTGCGTCTGGCGGACGGGGCGCTCTACGAGGCCAAAAGCGCGGGCAAGGATCAGGTCAAGGTTTCCAAGCTCCCCTTTGCCGACAACGTCCCAAGCGACACTCTGGTCCACGCAAACGAAAAGCAATTCCTGTTCGGCGGGAAATAACGGAGACAGGACATGAACCGCAACAACACGCTGAGTCTTTCCGTCATGAGCGGCAAGGGTGGTGTCGGCAAGACCAACATCATCCTCAATCTCGGCTACGCCCTGAACAGGGAACACATGAAAGTCATGCTCATGGACTGCGACCTGGGTCTGGCCAACCTTGATGTGCTGCTCGGCATCTCGCCCGAGCGCAACCTGCACGACCTGCTCCAAACCGGCGTGGACGCCGAGGACGTGCTGGTCTGCATTGAGGAGGGGTTCGACATGCTGCCCGCCACCAGTGGCATTCCCGAACTCGTGGAAATGGACGAGGATCTTCAGGACATCCTGTTCCGCAAGCTGATCAATCTGGCCGGGGAATACGACTATCTCATGCTCGACCTGGGAGCAGGCATCAGCAACACGGTGCTCTCCTTCGCCACCCTGCCCCAGTTGCGCATCGTGGTGGTCACGCCCGAGCCCACCTCGTTGACCGACAGTTACGCCATGATCAAGGTCCTGGCCACCCAGCGCGGCGTCAAGGATTTCCTGGTCATCGTCAACCAGGCCACTTCTTCGGCCGAGGCCGCCCAGACCTTTGAGAGGCTGTCTGCGGCCTGCCTGAATTTCCTCAGTATCGAACTGCGCAACCTCGGCTTCATTCATCAGGACCGGACCATGGTCGAGGCGGTCCGGCGGCAGACCCCACTCATGAAATTCGCCCCGAACTCCCCGGCAGCCAAAGATATTTCGGCCATTGCCAAAAAGATCATTCGCTACCGCGAGGACAATCGCGAGCGCATCTCGGGCCGCCCCATCCTCAAGGACTTTCCCTCGTTGTGACAAATGAAATAAGGGGTTGACGAAAAGAGTCATTTTTTGGCATAGTTAGTTGGGATTATCCAGGAGAATGATTTTTTGATTCCGCCCGGGCCGAATTGACGACCCGTGGCAAACCCAATGTTTCAGGGGGAAACCATGAACAAGAGCGAATTGATCAAGGCTCTTTCCGATCAGAAGAAAATGCATGTGGACGACGCCACCAAGGTGGTCGGTGCCTTCGTCGATTCCATCAAGGAAGCGCTTCTGCGGGGCGACCGGGTCGAGATCAGGGGCTTTGGCAGCTTCAAGATCAAGGACTACGAAGGGTACACAGGACGCAACCCCAAGACCGGCAGCGTGGTGCAGGTTCGCTCCAAGAAACTGCCCTTCTTCCGCCCCGGCAAGGAGCTGAAGGAATACATCAACAACTAGATGCGACGGTTTGTCCTCTGCCTGCTGCTGTTGGCCGGGCTGCTTCAGGGCACCGCCGCGCAGGCGCAACCCGTTTTGACCATATTCTATACGGCCAACACCTACGGCACGGTGCGGCCATGTCCATCCTGAGGCGGTCGAACCCTGGGAGGCGTGGCCCGGCGGGCTACATATTTTTTTGACCTGCAAACTTCGAATTCGCCCAGATTGCTGGTCGCGGGCGGATGGGAATTCATGAACCCCGATGGCTCAATGCCCGATCCACGCATTGTCGAGCGACTCATCACGGCCTTTGGCATGATGCCCTACGATATCGGACTGATCGGCCGCTTTGAGTTGGAGAACCTGTCCCGCATGGGCCTTGAGCCCGAGCCGTTCAGGCAGACTGCCGAGGCCGCCCCTTTCACCGTGCTTGAGACCCCGGCCGGAGACAGAATCGGATTCCTTCGCTTCCCCACCCTGCCCATGGGCGAGGACATCCCGTCCAAGAAGCAGATAGAGGCCATCTCCCGCCAGATCGAGCACGAGCGCGACTCGGTGCGCCTGCTGGTGGGCCTGTCCGACTGGGGCTGGGTCGGTGAGCGGGAATATCTGGCCCAGCGGCCACGGCTCGTTCCAGACATCCTGCTCGGCAGCGGGCGCGGATCGGGCGTGAACGGCCGCATCGAGGCGAACGGACGCAGCCTCTGGGTCCGCCCCTATGACAAGGGGCAGACCGTGAGCGAGATTCGCGTCCTTGCATGGCCCGAGCGTTCGGGCGATTTCCGGTGGGCGGAACCGGCCACCATTGTGCCGGTGACCGTGGGTCTTGGCGATGACTATTTCGACAATCCGGAAGTGGACGCGGTGCTCCAGTAGCCGCGCCAGCCGGGACAGATACCCAGGAGGAGATGTTTTATGATACTCAGAGGAGCGTTCACAGCTCTCTCTACGCCGTTTCGGGACGGGGCCGTTGACGAGTCCACCTACCGGGACTTCATCGAGTGGCAGATCGATCAGGGCATCGACGGTTTGGTGCCCTGCGGCACCACCGGCGAAGCCGCCACCCTGAGCCACGAGGAACAGGGCCGCATCATCCGCATCTGCGTCGAGCAGGTCCGGCGGCGCGTGCCGGTCATCGCCGGTGCCGGTTCCAACAGCACCCGGGAAGCCATCGAACTGACTCGGCTCGCCAAGGAGGCTGGCGCGGACGCCACCCTGCAAATCACCCCCTACTACAACAAACCGACCCCGGAAGGACTGGTCGCCCACTTCAAGGCCATTGCCGCCGAAGTGTCCATCCCCATGGTCATCTACAACGTGCCGGGCCGCACCGGGCTGAACCTGCTGCCGCCGGACCTCAAGCGCATCGTGGACGCGGTGCCCCAGGCCATCGCTGTCAAGGAGGCCACGGGCAACATGTGTCAGGCCGCCGAGGTCATCGAATGCTGCGGCAAGAGCTTCCAGCTACTTTCCGGCGACGATTTCACCGTACTGCCCCTGCTCGCCGTAGGCGGCCAGGGCGTCATCTCCGTGGTCTCCAACATCATGCCCAAGACCATGAGCGACATGTGCCGCCTGTTCATGGAAAAGGACCATGACGGTGCCCTCAACCTGAGCCTGAAGATGGCCCCGGTCAACCGCGCCATGTTCATGGAGACCAATCCCATCCCGGTCAAGACCTCGCTGAAGCTCATGGGCATCTTCCCCAAGGCCGAGTTCCGGCTGCCCATCGTGCCGCTTCGGGACGATAACCTGCCCAGGCTCGAAGCCGTGCTCAAGGATGCCGGGCTGATCTGATCCCCATCCACGCGACGCCACTGCGGGCGGGGCCGGTGTGTACCGGTCCCGCCCGCTTTTTTGCTGACCGTCAGGCGCTTGCCCCTGCACGATGCCCCTGGAAATGAGAAATTCCCGGCCCGTACGCCACTCGGATTGTGCCCATTATCACAATACGGCCGGTCGCGCACGAAAAAGCCCGCCAGCACAATGCTGGCGGGCCTGACTTTGCACTCTACTCAGCAGGTTCTCTCGGCGCTTAGGCCTTGAAACCCTTCTCGAAACAGGGAACGACCTGCTTCTTGCGGCTCATGACGCCGTCGAGCCACACGGACTTGCCGGTGGCCTTGACGCCAAAGGACTTCTCGACCACGGAAGGATCGTCGGACGCGATGAGCATCTCGGTGCCTTCCTTCATGATGTCGGTCAGCAGCAGGAAGACGGAGTGGCGGCCATCGGCCTTGACCTTCTCGATCTCGGCCTGCAGGGCGGCCTTGTGGGCGTCGAGCATGGACAGGTCGACCACTTCGAGCTGGCCGATGCCGACTTTCTTGCCGGACATGTCGAAGTCCTTGTAGTCACGGAAGACCAAGGACTCGGGGGAGGCGCCGTCAACAGCGGACTTGACCTTGAACATTTCCATGCCCAGAGCCATGACATCCTTGACACCGGCGATCTTGGCCAGGGCGTCCACAGCGACCTTGTCGGCGTCGGTTGTTGTCACGGACTTGAACTTGACGGTGTCGCTCAAAATGGCGCACAGCATGATGCCGGCGATATTGGCCGGAATCTCGACGTTGTAGAAGTCGTACATGCTCTTGATGACAGTGGCGGTACAGCCCACGGGCCAGACCCACATTTCGAGCGGATTGGGGGTGGTGACGTCGCCCAGCTTGTGGTGATCGACAACGGCGATCAGCTCGCCCTTGTCCAGGTTGTCGATGGTCTGGGAGATGTCGGTGTGATCGACGAGGATGATCTTCTGATCAGTGGCGTCGGTCACGATAGCCGGAGCGGAAACGCCGAACTTCTTCAGCACGAACTCGCTCTCGGGAGCCAAAGCGCCCTGGGTGATCGCCTTGGACTCCATGCCGCGCTTGGTGAACAGGTCAGCGACAGCGATCGCGGAAGCGACGGTGTCGGTATCGGGGTTCTTGTGTCCTACAACCAAAATTGCCATATCAAGTCCTCCTAATCTGTTTTGTCCTGAACTCAGGATGGTACGCACTCAAAATAGAATGTGAGGAATATCACAATCAACTCCGGCTGCCAAGCTAAAAGCGAGCCCACAAGATGAAAAACATGAAAAGGATGATTCCGGCAACGAGAAGGGCATAGGCGCGCCTGACCCTCAAGGCCATGAGCCCGCCAAGGGTGGCCGCCACCCACAGATAGGGCCAGGTCACGCCCAGCTCCGAGAACAGCGCGGGATTGAGGGAGAAAAACACCTCGAAGAAATACACGAGCACAAGCATGGCCGCGTAGAAGGCGAGGCCGGAATAGACGAAGGTCCGGCCCACGGAGCGCATGACGATGAGGGACGGCAGACGTGGCGAGTCCGGGTTGCGCACCCAGGTGAGCAGCTTGTTGTAGTTGATCTGGTCCCGTTCCCTGAGCAGGGCCTCGAGCCTGGCACCCAGCCACGCCAGGGGCATGGAGGCGAAAAGCACGAAGAGGATGCGGCCGGGCTGGTCGAGCCCAAAGAAGGTCGTCAGCGACAGGGCCGCGAAGGTGGCCACGGTCAGGTGGGGGGGAATGTAGGTGCCCACCGGGATGAGGTCGAGCCAGAACAGCTCGAAGAAGATGGAGATGAACAAGCTCGTCTCCATGTCGCCCGTGGCCAGCCCCCAGAACAGACCGATGACCAGAGGCCGCTCAAGCAGCCCGATGGTCAGCGAGAATCGGAACAGGGAAAACAGGGCAAAAAAAAAGCGACCACGGCGAACCAGAGAAAGGGATTGGTCAGGACCATGGCTAGAACCTCACCTGCACGGGGTCGTTGGGCACACATCGAAAATCAAGCGTCACACCCTTGCGCGACAGGTGCCTGAGGCATCCTTCGTCATCGGTGGACAGGGCCACGCTCGGCGATATCTGCCGCTTGCCCGGGCTGTAGTGCACGTTGCCGATGTTCAGCACCTCAAAGGCGAAGCCGCAGTCAAAGGCGCGTCTGGCGTCCGCGCAGTTTGAGAAGAGGACCATGATGTCCACCCTGTCTTGGGTCGCACCAAGGCCCGCCAGGGTCTCCACTACCGCCTCCACCTCGACGAAGGTGCTGGCGATGGTCTGGGGAATGGCCAGGGACATGATCTCCTGCTGGAGAATGTCGTCGGCCACGTGGTCGTTGGCCACGATGACCATGGTCGCACCCGTGTAGGGCAGCCATGTCTCGATGATCTGGCCATGAATGAGGCGGTTGTCGATGCGCACCAGGGTCATGACGACTTGCCCGTGGCCGCCGCCCGCTTGCGCAGCATGGCTCCGGCCACCTTGATGCCCTGCATTCCGGCGTTCATGGCCTTGTCTGCCAGGGCGTCCAGATCCATGAGTCGGGACTGGAGCGTGGCCACCAGCATGGGCAGGTTGACGCCGGTGATGACCTCAAGCCGCTCGGACTTCATGAGCGAGAGGCTCATGGTGGTGGGCGACCCGCCGAAGAGGTCGGTCAGAGCCACGACCCCCCTGCCCTTCTCCACCGACTTGATGGCCTTGCGGATGGCCTCCATGGATTCGTCCACACCACAGTTCACGTCCACGCCCACGGCCAAGCAGTGCTGCTGCGGCCCTAGCACCATCTCGGCAGCCTCAAGCAGGGTCGTGCCAAAGGAGCCGTGCGTGATCAGCACCACGCCCACCATGGCGGTGTTTTCATTTTTCGCGGCCATGTCTATCCCACCATGTCTATCCCAGTTCCATGTGTCTGTGCTCGATGGTGACTGCATATCCTTTTTTCTTCAGCGTCGCCAGCACCGATTCGGCCACGGCCACCGAGCGGTGCCGTCCGCCGGTGCAACCCAGGGCCAGGGTGATCCGATAGCGGCCCTCGTCCGCATAGAGCGGCAGGATATACATCAGAAAATCCAGGAACCTGCCATTGAACTCCGCCCCCACCGGGCTGCCCAGCACAAAGTCGGAGATGGTACTGTCCAGGCCGGAGAGCGGCCTGAGCGCCTCGTTGAAATAGGGATTGGGCAAGAAGCGCAGGTCAAAGACGAAATCCGCCTCGCTGGGCACTCCGTATTTGAACCCGAAGGTGATGATGTGCACCCGCATGCCCCGGCCCAGTTCCTCGATGGCCGACCACTTGGTCTGGATGACGCGGCGCAGGTCGTGGACCGAATAGTCCGAGGTATCGAGCACGAGGTCGGCGTTGGCGCGAATGGGGTCGAGCAGCCCCTTCTCCTGTTCCAGCGCCTGCTCCAGGCCCAGGGCCTGGCTCTCCAGAGGATGCGGCCTGCGGGTGGTGGCATAGCGCCGCATCAGTTCGCCCAGCCGGGCTTCGAGAAAGAGCACCTGCGGGACGATGCCCATGGCGGCCATCTCCTCAAAGGCGGTGTCCCAGCCTTCGAGGAATTCCGGCTGGCGCATGTCCATGCCCAGCGCCAGACCGCGATACTTGGTATCCTGCTTGAGGATCAGGCCAGCGATCTTGGCCGACATGCCAGACGGCAGGCCATCGATGCAAAAGAAGCCGAGATCCTCGAACACCTTGAGGGCCGTGCTCTTGCCCGAGCCCGAGATGCCGGTCACCACGACCACGGGAAAGGTGTTGGCTGGCGTCATGGCATGGCTCCGACTCGCCTAGACCTCTTCGAGGAGCTTCCACAGCGCCTCGAAGCTTTCGGTCTCCATGAACTCGCGCCGAAACGCTTCGTCCTTGAGCACGCGCGAGACCTGGGCCAGGATGCGCAGATGCATTCCGGCCACCTTCTCCGGTGCCAGCACGAGGAAGAAGATGGTGCATGGCTTGTGGTCCAGGGCCGCGAACTCGACGCCGGAAACGCTTCGGCCGACCACCACGATGACCTGCTCCAGGTCTTCGAGCTTGCCGTGGGGAATGGCGATACCGTCGCCAATGCCCGTGGTGCCGAGGTTTTCGCGATCAAGAAGGACACGGACCGCATGGTCCGTGTCCATTTCGGGATACTTCACGCCCACCGGGACGAGGAGTTCTGCAAGCACCTCCGGCTTGGAGCCGGAAGCGAGGTCGTACAGGACAAGATCCTTGTCCAGGTAATCACCGAGTTTCATGCTTAGTTTCCAGGATCGATCAGACCGAAGTCGCCGTTCTTGCGCTTGTAGATTACGTTCACGCCCTCGGTCTCCGCGTTGCGGAACACGAGGAACTCGTTGTCGAGGGAATCCAATTGCAGGGCCGCCTCGTCAACGGACATTGGCTTGGGTTCGTAGGTGTCGGTCCCCACGATGGTCGGGCCGGGCTCGCCGCCCTTGCTCTCATAGGAAATGAAGTTCATCTGGACCTTGTTGCCGCGGGCCTGCTTGGTGCGGTCCTTTATCTTCTCGCGCATGCGGCGCAGCTGGGCCTCCAGCTTGTCGAGGACCATGTCGATGGTCGAGTACATGTCCTCGGAGTCCTCGTAGGCGGAAATGTGGATGCCGTCGGCGTTGAGGATGATATCCGCCTTGTGACGAAACTTGTCCACCAGCAGGTTGACCTGGAGGTCGGCCTCCGCGTCGGGAACATACTTGCCCACCTTTTCAAAGCGCTTCTGCGCATAGCCCTTGAGATGATCGGACGGCTCAAAGTTCTTGAAAGTGAAGCTTATGTTCATACATCCCTCCTGGTTGAATGTGCTGAAAGCCTGCTTTAGAAATACTGCTTTCTCTTGGAGGACGAGGCGATGCCCATGGCGGAGCGGTATTTGGCAACCGTGCGCCTGGCGATGTTCACTTCCAGCTTTTCCTGGAGAATCTCGCCGATGCGCTCGTCGCTCAGGGGCTTTTTCTGGTCCTCCGCGGCGATCATCTGCTTGATGAGCGCCTTAACACTCTCGGAGCCCACCTGGGAGCCGTCATTGAGATCCAGCGCGCTGTTGAAGAAGAACTTCAACTCGAAGATGCCGTGCGGCGTGGACACATACTTGCTGGTGGTGATGCGACTGACGGTGGACTCGTGCATCTCGATGTCTTCGGCCACCTCCTTGAGGATCAGGGGTTTGAGCTTGGTCACGCCTTCCTCAAAGAAATCACGCTGAAAGCGGACAATACTCTCAACTACCTTGTACAATGTTCTCTGCCGCTGGTACAGGCTTTTCATGAGCCAGGCGGCGGAGCGCATCTTTTCCTGAAAGTAGTCCTTCTCCTTGTTCTTGGCCCCCTTCATGGTCTCCATGTAGTAGGAGTTCATTTGCAGCCTGGGCAGCCCGTCTTCGTTGAGGATGATGACGAAATCGTCCCCGTACTTGAAGACGAAGACATCCGGACTTACATAGTGGGGCTCGGTGCTTGAGTAATGGGACCCGGGCATGGGATCGAGCGTTTGCAGAAGCTCGATGTACGACTTGAGGTCGTCCATGGAAATCTTGAACTTCCGGGCCAAGGGCTTGAACCGGTTTTTTCCCAGGTCTTCCAGATGGTCGCGGACCAGAGAGACCAGGATAGGGTCGTCGAAGCCAAGCACCTCCATCTGCACCAACAGGCACTCCTGCGGGGTCCGCGCGGCAATACCCACGGGATCGAGCCGCTGCACCCGCAGGATAAGCGCCTCCACCTCCTCTGGCGCGACATCGACCATGGCCGTGATCTCTTCCGTGGACGCCTGGAGGTAGCCATTGTGGTCGAGGTTGCCCACGATTACTTCGGCGATGGCCAGCTCACGCTCGGTGAAGTTCGAGAGGCGCATCTGCCAACCGATGTGGCCGTCGAGCGATGGCTTGGAGGCCAGCCGGGCTTCAAGGGAGAGCCCCTCTTCAGGAATCTCCGAGTCCCGGGCGGTGGACTGCTTGGACGTGCTCGAAAACTCGCCGAGGTAGTTTTCCCAGTCCGCGGTGCGGACAAGCTCCTCCTCGGCCTGGGATTCGGTCAGCTTCTCGGGTTCGCGAATCTCGGTCTCCACCTCGACCTCATCGAGAAACGGGTTCTCCATGAGTTCCTGCTGCACGGTTTCGAGCAGTTCCAGGAGCGAGAGTTGCAGGAGCTTGATGGCCTGCTGCAGCTGCGGAGTCATGACCAGCTGCTGGGAGAGCTTGAGTTGCTGCCTGAGTTCCAATCCCATATTCTAGACCTCTCGGGTCGGGCTCCACAACGGGCCGCCCCGGGGGTTCGCGACAGTTTTTTTCGCCGGTTCGTTCAATACCTGCATCAAACCCTGCCACACATTGCGCCAGGAAGCAATACCGAGCTGATAACCATCTGGCACACTTCAATTATTCTACAAAACAATCCGCATGAAAAAAGTGTACCAACGATTCACACCGCTGTAAATCGACAAGAATGGATACATGGGAAAAAGACGATCAGAGGCGGAAGTCCTCGCCCAGATAAATCTGGCGGGCGCGGCTGTCCTGGACGATCTCCTCGGGGCTGCCCTCAAGGATGACCGCACCCTCGTACACGAGGTAGGCTCGGTCGCAGATGTTCAGCGTTTCCCGGACGTTGTGATCGGAGATGAGGATGCCGATATCCATGCTCTTGAGCACGGAGATGATCTCCTGGATATCGATGACCGCGATGGGGTCAATGCCCGCGAAGGGCTCGTCGAGCAGGATGAACTTGGGGTCCATGATCAGGGCGCGGGCGATTTCGAGCCTGCGCCGCTCACCGCCGGAGAGAAACATGGCCTCCTGATCCGCCAGCTTGGCAATAGTGAACATCTCCAGCAGTTCGTTGGCCCGCTTGTGCTGGGCAGCCGGGGTCAGGTCCGTCTGCTCCAGGATGATCTGAAGGTTCTCGCGCACGGAAAGTTTCTTGAAGATGGAACTCTCCTGGGGCAGGTAGCTCACGCCCATGCGGGCACGCTCATGCAGGGGCTTGTCGGTCAGGATCGTGCCGTCCAGCGACACATGGCCGGTATTCGGCTTGACGATGCCCACCAGCATGTAGAACGTGGTGGTCTTGCCCGCCCCGTTGGGACCGAGCAGGCCAACCACCTCGCGGCGGTGCACCTCAAGATTGATGCCATGCACCACCTCCTTTTGCCCATAGCGCTTGGAGAGATTGGCTGCGACGAGTCCTCCCGGCATCTACTGCACCTTGATCTTTTCAGGGGTCAGGAAGATGGCCTGGACACGCTTGCCCTTGCCGCCCACCACCTCGCTGCGGTTCTCACGCACATGGAAATTGATCACCTCGCCGGTCAGGCTATTGGGGCCGTCCTGAAGCATGGGGTCCTCTTCCATGCGGAGCAATTGCTCCTCCACGAAATAGGTCAGCTTGCCACAGGTTCCCTCGGTATTGCCCTTCTTGGCGCGCACGGCCCCCTCGGCCACGATGCGCTCAATGCCGTCCACTGCGAACTGCCTGCCAGTGCTCGACGAGAGAAAAGCCGAAAGCCGTGTGGCCCACAGGGTCAACTCGCCGTGCACGGCCACCACGTTACCCACGAAGGAGACGACCTTGCCGTTCTCATCATAGGTCATGCGGTCCGAGGTGATCTTGACCGGCACCCGGCTGGGATCGACGCCCACCCTGACGGATTCGGGCGGCGTTGGCGCGGCCGGGGCCTTGACCCCAGCCTCGCCCCGAGCGGAGCCGGAGCCTGTCACCTGCGCCGGTTCTTCGACGATGCCGGGTGCTGGCTCGACGGCCGCCGGAGAGGGAGCCGGGTCCAGGGCCATGTCAGCCACGGGAGCCAGGAACTTGGCGTTGGCATAACCGAGGGCGCGCTCCTCGCTGCGCTCGGTCTCGGTGAGGTCAAAGACCGCGTACCAGCCATCCTTGAGAAAATCGACCTTGACGCGCTGCCCTGTGGTCAGGGTGAGCACATGCTCGCTGCGCGGCGAGCGAGCCTCGCGCACATTGAGGTTGCTCGCGGCCTCGCGCACCTCCCCCCAGTCGGCGCCGAGCGCTGCGGAGGCGAATGCGAGCAGGCAGGCCGCCGCCGTGAGCCATCGTGTCATGTTCATCAAAACCTTACTCCCTGCCCTGGTCGCTGAACGGGCTTGCGTCGAATCCCTTGGGCGCGAACAGCGCCTCAACGCCCCCGGCCGCCTTGAGCTCAAAGCTGACCAAATCTATTTCCACGGCTGCGGCCGTGAGCGTCATGTCCGGGCGGCGCACGGTGACACCGCCCTTGAGATACACCTTGTCGATGGCCCCGACATAGTCGAGGTGTCCGGCATCAAGGGCCATGACGCCGAACCGGCCAGTGACGTTGTCGTACAGGGTCAGGTTGTCATTGGGCTGGTCCACCTCACCCCTGTCGGCCTTGACGTAGACCTCCTGTCGCTCCTCGCCGAAATAGGCCGAGAGCTGCGGCCGGGTCACGCCCACCAGCTTGCGCTCCTGGTTGTACCTGGCCTCGGTGGCCAGCAGCTTCCAGGTCATGGCACCCTTCCGACCCTGCACCAGCTCGATGTCCTCGGCCGTGATGTCGGCCTCGTCGAGCAACTGGATGCGAGACTTCCCGGACACCGGCTGCGCGGACGTCGGCTCGACGATCTCCTCGGTGAAGAAAACGGCCTTAATGACAATGCCGGCCAGCAGGCCGACCAGGAAAATCGTGAAAAGCAGCCAGGGACGCCCTTTCATCTACCCGGCCCACTGTTTCAGCGCACCGTCCTCAAGCCCCCTGGCCCGCATGATCAGGGCGATCGCCTCGCGCACCGCGCCATGGCCACCGGAGCGGCTGGACACCCAGTGGGCCGCCTCGATCACCTCGGGCATGGCGTTGGGTACGCTCATGGCCAGCCCGGCCTCGCGCATGACCGCGAGGTCGATCCAGTCGTCGCCCATGAAGGCTGCCTCGGATGCCTCGACACCGGCCTTCTCGCATATCTCAAGGAAATGGGGAAGCTTGTCGTGATTGCCGGGGTAATAGTGAGCAATGCCGAGTTCCCTGATGCGGCTGGCCACGGGCGGCTGGTCCAGGCCGGTGATGACCCCGACCTCGATGCCCACGGACTGGGCCAGCTTGATGCCGAACCCGTCCTGGACGTTGAACCGCTTCATGGCCATTCCTTCGGCATCATAGTAGAGGCCGCCGTCGGTCAGCACGCCGTCCACGTCGAGCACCAGCAGCCGGATGCGACGCGCGCGCTCCATGACGCCCTCACGCATCGGTCAGCTCCCAGATGGCCTTGAGCCGACGCAGCAGTGGCTCCACCCGATCAAGGGGCAGGCTGTTGGGTCCGTCGCACAGGGCGGTGTCCGGGTCGGGATGGGTTTCGATAAAAATGCCATTGGCCCCGGCGGCCACGGCCGCTGACGCCAGCACGAGCACATATTCGCGCTGCCCGCCCGAGGCCGCGCCCAGCCCGCCGGGCAGCTGCACCGAATGGGTGGCGTCAAAGACCACAGGCACGTCGAACTTGCGCATCTCGGGGATGGCGCGCATGTCAACCACCAGGTTGTTGTAGCCATAGGTGGAGCCGCGCTCGGTCAGCCAAATCTGATCGTTGCCCGAGGCGCGGACCTTGTCCACGGCGTTTTTCATGTCCCACGGGGCGAGGAACTGGCCCTTCTTGATATTGACGATGCGCCCGGTACGGGCCGCGGCCACCAGCAGATCGGTCTGGCGGCAGAGGAAGGCGGGAATCTGGAGCACGTCCGCCACCTCGGCCACCCGGGCCGCCTGCTCTGGGCTGTGGATGTCGGTAACGATGGGTAGCCCGGTCTCGCGCTTGACTTCCGCGAGGATGGCCAGCCCTTCTTCCATGCCCGGCCCGCGAAAACTCGTCACAGCCGTGCGGTTGGCCTTGTCAAAGGAGCTTTTGAAGATCAGGGGCAGGCCCAAGCGCGCGGCCACCTCGGCCAGGACGGCCGCCGTCTTCAGGATGATATCCCGGCTCTCGATGACACACGGCCCGGCCAGGACAAAGGGGCCGGACCGGCTGGCCGTATAGAGTTCACTGATAACCAATTACTTCCCCTTCTTGGCTTTTTCGTTCTTGGAGGCCTTGATGAACTCGCGGAACAGGGGGTGGGGGTTCATGGGATTGGACTTGAACTCCGGGTGGAACTGGCAACCCAGGAACCACGGATGGTCGGGCAGCTCCACGATCTCCACCAGGGATTCATCCGGCGCGGTGCCCGAGAGGACCATGCCGTGCTCCACGAACTGGTCGATGAACCGATTGTTGAACTCGAAACGGTGGCGGTGGCGCTCTTCGATGTTGACCGCCTGATAGGCGGCATGGGCCACGGTGTCCTTCTTGAGCTTGCAGGGGTAGGAGCCAAGGCGCATGGTGCCGCCCTTGTCCGATTCCTCGCACCGGGTCTCGGTCTTCTTGGAGCGAAAGTCGTACCACTCCTTCATGAGATAGATGATGTTGTGCGGGGTCTGCTGGTCGAACTCCTCGGAGTTGGCTCCCTCAAGGCCGATGACGTTGCGGGCGAACTCGATGCACGCGCACTGCATGCCAAGACAGATGCCGAAAAACGGCACCTTGTTCTCGCGGGCATAGCGGATGGCCAGGATCTTGCCCTCCACCCCGCGCGAGCCGAACCCGCCGGGCACCAGGATGCCGTCGAGCCCCTTGAGCTTTTTCTCCACGTTCTTGGGCGTCACCTTCTCGGAGTTGACGTATTCGAGCTCCACGCTGACGTCGTTGGCCACGCCGCCGTGGATGAGGGCCTCGTGCAGGCTCTTGTATGCCTCGGTCAGGTCCACGTACTTGCCGATGACGCCGATGCGCACCGAGCCTCCGGGGTTCTTGAGCTTGTCCATCAGCCGCTCCCAAGGGCCGAGCTCGGCGTTCTTGGCGGGCAGCTTGAGCAGGATGGCGATCTTCTGGTCCACCCCCTCTTCGTAGAATTTGAGCGGCACCTCGTAGATGCTCGACACATCCACGCCGGTGAAGACCGCATCGCGGTCCACGTCGCAGAACAGGGCGATCTTGCGCTTGAGGTCGTCATCCAATTCCACTTCGGAGCGGCAGATGATGATGTCGGGCTGGATGCCCACGCTGCGCAGTTCCTTGACAGAATGCTGGGTGGGCTTGGTCTTCAGCTCGCCAGCGGCCTTGATGTAGGGCACCAGGGTCAGGTGGATGTAGAGGACATTCTCCTTGCCCAGGTCGTTCTTGAGCTGGCGGATGGCCTCCAGGAAGGGCTGGCCCTCGATGTCGCCCACAGTGCCGCCGATCTCGATGAGGGCCACATCCTCATCAGTGGGCAGGCTCACCACCGCCTCCTTGATGGCGTCGGTGATGTGCGGAATAACCTGGACCGTGCCGCCCAGGTAGTCGCCGCGCCGCTCCTTCTGGATGACGGAGTAGTAGATGGAACCCGAGGTGTAGTTGTTCTGCTGGCTGAGCGCCTTGCCCAGGTAGCGCTCGTAGTGGCCGAGGTCGAGGTCGGTTTCGGCGCCGTCGTCGGTGACGTAGACCTCGCCGTGCTGGAAGGGATTCATGGTCCCTGGGTCGACGTTGATGTAGGGGTCGAGCTTCTGGATGGTGGCCTTGAGCCCCCTGGCCTGGAGCAGGGCACCGATGGAAGCGGCGGCCAGCCCCTTGCCCAGCGAAGAGAGAACGCCACCAGTGATAAATATGAACTTGGTTTTCATATGCCAGCAAGCCCCTTGGTTATGCTTGAATTGTAAGGAAATATAACGGGTAATCCCATGTGCCGTCCATGTTGACTGGGAAGTCTCGGACACGTATGTTCCTGCCCAGCAAAAACTGCTTCGCAAATTTTGCAGGGTACCGCAACAAAGTCAACAGCAAGAGGAGATTTTCATGGCTCGCGTCAACGCCCTCGTTATCACGGGATACGGCACAAACTGCGAAAACGAGTCCGCTTACGCACTGAAAGCCGCCGGCGCACAGAGCGCCGACATCGTGTACTTCTCCGATCTCGTGGCCGGGCATGTGCGCATGGACAGCTACAACTATCTCCTCTGTCCCGGCGGGTTTCTCGACGGCGACGACCTGGGCGCGGCCCAGGCGGCTGCCCTGCGCTGGCGCTGGGCCAATGCGGTCGACGGCTCCCCGGTGCTCGACCAGCTCAAGGCATTCTTCAATTCCGGCGGCATCATCCTCGGCATCTGCAACGGCTTCCAGCTCTTGTGCAAGCTCGGCCTGCTCCCGGCCGTGGGCGGCCGCTACTTCGAGCGCCAGGTTTCTCTCTCCTACAACGATTCCGGCCGTTTCGAGGACCGCTGGGTGCGCCTCAAGACCAACCCGGCCTCGCCTTGCGTCTTCACCAAGGGCATCGACCTCATCGACATGCCCGTGCGCCACGGCGAGGGCAAGATCATCCCCATGGACGATGCCACCTTCCAGGCCATTCTCGACAGCAACCTCGTGGCCGTCCAGTACGTGGACCCGGCCACGGGCGAGCCGACCCAGGAGTATCCCGCCAATCCCAACGGCTCCCCCCTGGGCGTGGCCGGGCTGACAGACCCATCCGGTCGCATCCTCGGCCTGATGCCCCACCCCGAGGCATACAACCACCCCACCAACCACCCCTCCTGGACGCGCGGCACCGACCCCGCCATCCCGCTGGGGCTGGCCATGCTCGAAGCGGGTGTGCGCTATCTTCAAGACAGGTAGGCCATGGGTCTGACAGTGCCCGATCCGCCCGCCGGGACCACGTGGCGCTCGCTCATGGACGTGGCCTTTGCCGAGGCGTGCGTGGCCGCCCGCGAGGGCGAATCCCCGGTCGGAGCCGCCCTGTTCTCGCCGGACGGCACACTGCTGGCCAAGGCCCACAACCAGCCCATCGCCCTGAGCGACCCCACGGCCCACGCGGAGATCCTCTGCCTGCGCCAGGCCGCGGCCCGGCTGGGCAATTACCGCCTGCCCGGCTGCATCCTGGCCGTGACCCTGGAGCCGTGCCTGATGTGTACCGGCGCGCTCCTCCACGCCCGGGTGGCCGGCGTGGTCATGGGTGCGCTGGACCCGCGCGCCGGGGCCGTACTCTCCAACCTCGATGGCCGCGCCCTGCCCTTTACCAACCATCGCCTGTGGACCGTCCATGGGGTGATGGCCGAGGAATGCTCCGCCCTGCTCAAACGATTTTTCCTTGAAAGAAGAAGGGGCTGTACCAGATAACTAGCCCATATGTTTCTTAACCCACTGTTTCAGTTGCTTAAACTGTCTTTGTGGATTGGTGTTGTTAAAACGCCACTCACACTCCT
>JBDRSO010000045.1:0-42941 GCA_043824835.1 Pseudomonadota bacterium
GGCCCCAGCTCCCCCCGCGGGGGGAGCTGGGCCTGGAAGAGGCCGCGTAGGGGATCGAAAGGAAGGTAGTAACCCTGGGAGCTAAGACGGAATTACACCACTTGACGGGACACAACTAACTACTAGTCAATGTCGCTTTGACGGAAATGATCGATGTTGCTTTGCCAGGTCTTCTGCTCCAGCCAATTCCTGACCATGACAACAATACATTTTACACCACTGTCGATGGCGTTGCCGAAGAATATATTTCGGCCTATATGTGTGCTACGCTCGGCAATTCCAATGAAAAAACTGATGATTACCGTCAACTCCTCACTGAAGCCTTAATCGGGATGCGTGAAACGGTGCTGTCGGCTCGTCACGCCTATCGCTACGATGGCGATCTGGATATTTTATTGGAGATTACCCTATCCAAAATTCGGCATGTTCTATTTTTTGCCGCAGGGCTACTTGGACACACTGGAGGCCTTGGAGTCGAGGCTATGCTTCCTAGAAGCGAACTTGAGGATGCCTTGGTCAAGACGGGGCTGAAGTTATGGCTGCCGATCTATAAAGAGGATCTTGAAAAATTCAGGCTCAGACTGGGTCGCTGGGAGTCCTTTGATGAATTCGCGGCTTTTAATGTGCATATTGAGAGATTGATGTGGCAACTCGGAATGATCCCTTGGAAAACGGATGAAGGGATGCGAGTTGAAATCCCTGTAGGAAGTGATGCCGAGGTGCTTTTGGCCGATTTCACCGCATCTGGGCTCAAGGGGAAATAACGGATGGGAACTGTGACCAAAAGTGGTCCAATATCAATCACGGAACCACCCATTTCCCCGTGGCTCGTCCGTGGCTCCATGCGTGTCAAACGTGCTTTTCGTGGCATTGGTGGCGTTTGCAACTGACTGAAATCACGTAGGTAAGCGGCCTCCCGTGGTTTTCAGTATACCCTCTCACGCCGGCAACAGGGGTTCAAACCCCCTTGGGGACGCCAAGTAAATACAACGGGTTACAGTGAAAGCTGTAACCCGTTTCTTGTTTGCGTGTCGATTTACGTGTCGTGAGGTGCGAAAAGTGGGTCACTTCACCACGACCCTTTCACCCAGAATTTTCATGGGGGTGCTGCCGCCACGTGCAACACGTCCAACAAGGGGCCTTTGCTCTTCGGTCATTTTCGACTTGCACAACTCAAAAAAACTTACATATAGAATAGTAAAGCGGCATCTCTGTCGACTGAGGAGTTTGAATAACCTTGATGAAAATGACGGCTCTTTCCTGCGCCCGAAAAACACTGACACTGGCCTTGCCGGTGCTGGTTGTCTTTGCGCTGGTGCTTGGGATAACCGGACACGCTCTTTACGAGTATGGAGAGCGGCTTCTGGGGGAACCTCAAGCGCGGCAGATCGAGGTTGAGGCGGCGCTCATGGCCTCTCGTTTGGAAGAAACGGCCTCTGACATGCGTTTTCTGGCGCACAGCCATGCCATGAATGCCTGGCTGAACAACCCCACCTCCGACCAGTTGGAACTGCTTGGATACGACTTCCTGCATATGGTTCGGGATAAGAACCTGTTGCTTCAGGTCCGGCTTCTCGGGGTGAACGGCGATGAATTGGTCCGGGCCGAGGTGGACCCGGCAGAGCGCGCTTTTTTGCGGCCTGTTCAAGACCTCCAGAACAAGGCCGGGCGGCCATATTTTGGTATGGCCATGGATCTGCCCCGTGGTGCGATCCATGTGTCGAGATTCGACCTGAATATGGAGAACGGCCTCATTGAGCGACCTTTTCGCCCCACAGTGCGTCTGTCCATGCCCCTTTTCAATGGCGAGAACATCCGTCGTGGCGTGCTTGTATTCAATCTGCGCGGGGCAGCCCTTCTTGACTGGTTGAGTGAAATTTCCGGCCAAGACAGCTGGCAATTTTTGGTGACCAATGGCCAAGGATATTGGCTTAAGGGGCCGACCCCGGATCAGGAATGGGGATTCATGCTGCCCGAGAGAGCTTCCTTAAACATGGGCAACGCCTACCCGGATGCCTGGGAATCAATCGCCGGGAGCGAATCCGGACGCATAGCCACCACGGATGGACTCTTTCTTTTCACCAGCATCCTGCCCTCGCGGGCGATTCTTGAAACGCGTTCTCCACGCCAGAATTCTGCCCTGCTGACTGGCGTGGGATCAGGCGACACCCGCTGGGTTCTCGTTGCACACCTACCGCCCGGCGAACTGGCGAAGCATACCACTTCGCTGGGCAGTCCCCTCTTCGTCTCCTTTGGTATCGGGAGCGTCATCATCGTTTTGTTCTCGCTGCTGTTGGTCCGGGTGCATGAGCGATTGGTAAGCGCCAGAAACCACGAAGAAAGCCAGTCCAAGGAGCTTGTGGAAAGCGTCATGAAAATGGGGGAGTTGGTCAAGGCCAACAGGCGCGTCATCTCCCAGCTTCACGAGGCCAATGCAAAATTCGAAAGCGTGTTGAACGCCGCGACCCAGGTAGCGATCATTGCAACCGATACCCACGGGACCATAACCATGTTCAATCCCGGAGCGGAGAACCTGCTGGGCTATGCGGCCGAGGACTTGATCGGATTGCATACGCCTGAGGCTTTTCATCTGCCTGAAGAAGTGCAGAAGCGGGGACGAGAGTTGACCGAGGCTTTGGGCCGTGAGGTGGCCGGGTTTGGCGTGTTCGTCGAATCGGCCCGGCAGAGCGGATTTGAAAACCGCGAATGGACCTTTGTGCGCAAAGACGGCTCAACGCTCGACATGGAGCTTGTAGTGACCCCGATCCGCAGCGGAATGACCACGACGGGTTATCTCGGCATTGCGGTGGATGTGACCGAGCGCAACAAGGCGCTGCGGGAACTCGAATACAATCGGGCGAGACTCGACGGCATCGTGAACGCTGCCGTGGACGGTATCTTCACCATGGACACCAGGGGATTCATCACTACGGTCAACACGGCCGGGGCGGCGCTTTTTGGCTACGCGCCGGAAGAGATCGTGGGTCGCAAGGTAAATATGCTCATGGACGAGCCACCGCGAACCGAGCACGACAGGTATCTCGAAAAATACCTAACCACCGGCGAATCCTCGGTCATCAACGTGAGCGGCCGAGAGGTTCCGGGTCGGCACCGCAATGGCATCGCCTTTCCGCTGGAACTCGCTGTGAGCGAGGTGCGGACCGAAACACAGCACTTTTTCACCGGCATCATGCGCGATATAACCGAACGCAAGAAGGCCGAGCAGGCATTGATGCTGGCAAACGAGGCCCTGACGGAGAAGCAGCGCGCACTGGACGAGGACATGGCCGCCGCAGCCCAGATACAACTCAGCCTGCTCCCGCAGAAAGCCCCAACCGCGCGGGGGTTCGCCATGGACTGGCTCTTTCTGCCCAGCGATCATGTGGGCGGGGATGTTTTCAACATCCTGCCCCTGCCCGGCGGGCGGATCGGACTCTATCTCATCGATGTGAGCGGACATGGCCCGGCAGCGGCCATGGTCACGGTTTCCGTGTCCCAGATCATGCAGCCGGGGTCGGAGTTTGTGCAGGACGAACACGGCCCTCTTGAGCCGGACGAGGTCTTGCGCAGGGTGGACCGAGCCATTCCTCTGGACCGTTTCGACCGCTTCTGCACCATGTTCTACATGGTTTTCGATCCGGCTTCGCGAAGCATAACCTCCTCTGGGGCCGGTCACCCGCCTCCGATCCTGGCACGGCCAGGACATCCGATCATCCCGCTGTCGGCGGGCGGAACGGTGATTGGTCTGGGCGAGCCGGTGCCGTTCGTTTCTCAGCGAACCGAGGTCAGGGAAGATGACGTTCTCCTGCTGTATACCGATGGATGCACCGAGCACGCCAACTCCGCCGGCCAGCAATTCGGGGCAACCCGGCTGGAAGACGCGCTGATGGCCTCCGTCCACCTGGAACCGGACGCCATTCTGGAGGAACTGCGGCGGGAGCTGGACCGTTTTGGCGAAGGCGTGGAGCCTGAAGATGATATCTCTCTGATCTGCATCAAGTTCAACGACGACTGAACAAGGAGAGGCGCATGGAAGAACGCATGGTGGGGAAGACGATGATTCTGCGGCCCGTGGAAGAGAGACTGGACGCCGCCAATTCGGGCCTGCTCAAGAGCCGCTTTGTGGATCTGGTCAACGACGGTCACCGTTCATTTGTCATTGATCTTTCAGTAGTGGATTTCATGGACTCAACAGGATTGGCCGCGCTCATGAGCTGCCTCAAGACATTGGGCGGCGAGGGGGAGATCGTCTTGGCGGCGCTTTCCGTCAAGGTGCGCAAGCTCTTTGCATTGACCCGGCTCGATCAGGGTGTTTTCCGCATCTTTGTCTCTACGGAAGAGGCCCTGGCTGCCCGGGACGGGAGAGGTGGCTGACATGTCCGACATTTCCTTTTCCTTTCCCAGCCGTGCGCAGGCGGTGCGCTGGGCGTGCCTGGCCATACGTGGCCTTTTGCACGGGGTCGATCTGGACGAGGAGGAGAAGTACCATGTCGAGCTGGCCGTGAGCGAGGCGGCCACCAACTCCCTGCGTCATGCCTATGGCGGGGATCCGGATCAAGAAATCGGGCTTCAGGTCAGCATTGATCCAGAAAGATTGATTGTGGAGGTGTCCGACACTGGGCGGTCTCTTGATCCTTGCCTGCTTAAGTGCGCCTGCCTGCCGCCCGAGGCGGACGGCCGGGAGGACTCCGGGGGACGGGGCCTTTATCTCATCCGCGAGGCCATGGATGATGTCCGGGTCGAGCATGTCAACGGACGCAACGTGCTGCGCATGACCAAAAAGCACAACGGATTGAAGTAAGCAGCTACAGCGTGCCTATGTAGAGCATGACCATGGTGTTGTAGTTGGAGAAGAGCCTGCCTTCCAGGTCCTTTATGGCGTGCAGATACAACGCCGCAGTGTCGTCGCCCAGCGCCGTGCGGAACAGATCCAGGTAGAGCTCCGGCTCCATGGCCCGGCGGAGTTCCTCAAGGTCAAGGGTTTCGAATCCGGCCTTGGGCCGATCAAGGCACGCCTGCTGGAGCGATTCCAGATATCCCATGTTTTCCTGCACACGCTGCCCGATGTCGCCAAGGATTGTCTCCCGGAAGGCATGGTATTCCTCGGGCGAGAACTCGCCCAGGCGCGAGAAGTACGACGAGAGGTGGCGCAGGTAGATGAGGACGCCGCGCTTGAGCAGTACGGAGTCCTTGATCACGCGCAGCAGAATGTTCTCCAGGGTTCTCATTCCGCCAAGATCAATGGCGATTTCACGGCTGCCGATCTCCAGGAACACACCATATTTATCCGGCCCGCCCCCTGTCAGTTGCAGACCGATTCTCTGTTCATCGTCATCGCCGTGCCACCGCTCGCGGACTACCGAGCCGACGGTCAGGGTGGTGCCGTCCATGGAGAATGGCACATGCAGGTTGATTTCGTCGTCCATATGCAGCCGTTCACGGCTGGCCAGCCAACGCGGGATGGAAATGCCCACCCCACCCTGACTCACATCCATAAGCATGTACTGGAATGGTTGAAAATCGCTCGTGCGCAGCCCGATGAAGGGCAGCACCACCGAGGCGATGCCGAGCCGCTTGAACTGCCTGGTATCGGATGCCTGGGTCATGGCAGTCCCTCCCTGGCTGGCAGGGCGAGCGCGCCCGCATGGGAAGCAAACATCCCGGCCAGGGGGCGCAACCGGGCCGGAGTGATGCCGCTCTCCAGCCGCCAGTCGTGCTCCTTGTCCGCGTTGAACCAGCACAGTCCGGCCAACCCCCAGCTTCGGGCCGTATGAACGGCGTCCTTGATCCAGGCCGTCTTGTCGCCCCCTTCGGCAACGCTGGCGGTCTCGAAGACCACCACCGGCTTGTGCGGGGCCAGGGCGCGCAGTTCCTCGTACAGCGGAGAGAATATCTCGGCAAAGGCCGTGAATCGACTGTCCCAGCCATGCTCCTGCCTGGTAAAGGTCGTGCCCCAGTTGTAGCCGTCCATGCCCAGCACGTCCACGGCGTCGTCGCCCGGATAGTAGGCGCTGGCAGTGTTCCAGTCCGCGCCGTCGCGCACGGGGTGCGGCAGGGATTCCGCATTGGGACAGAACGCGAAAAGCACGTTGTCCGCCCCCTGAAGAAGAAACCGTTCGCGTATGTGGCGAAACATGGCGCGGTATCGGCCAGGGCTTTCCGGCCCGTATTCGCTCCTGTCGCCACCCCAGTGGTAGCGGCTCAGGTTCATCTCGTGGGCAAAACGCAGGATGATGCGCCCGCCGCTGTCCCGGGCCGACACGGCAAAGGCGTCGATGTAGTCATTCCAGTGGCCGTCAAGAATCTCGCTGGCGGCAATTGCGGTTTCCTTTCCGGCATCAACCGTCATGGGTTCCCAGGTGATGACCGGGACAGCTCCAGCGTCCCGGATCGCCCGGATCCCTTCATCGGGAAACTCAGGCTGTCTATCGCTCGGCCAATGCACGAAGAAGACGACCAGGGTAATGGGCCAGTCGAGAGTCTTGCGCGCATTGTCGATGGCCTCGGGTGAAGGCGTGCCGTGCAGCGCCGGGCCGAACCCCGGAGGTGGGGACGGCTGGCAGCCAGGGGTCAGGGCAAGGACGGCCAGCATCGCTGCCACGACCCGGACGCGGCCTGAAAGGCGAGGCCGAAGCGTCAGGGTCATGGCCGCTTCTCCTCCGGGTAGTTGAACCAGAATATCGAGGAGAGAAGCAGGAAGTGATAAAAGCACCAAAAGGAGTTGGCAAGTATGGCCAGGGGGGTGTCTCCTCCGTACCACAGCCTCAGCCCGCCCCACCAGGCGGCGGAATAACAGGCCACGGCCAGGAGAATCTGTAGCCAGAGCGCGCGCAAGGGCAGCGAGGTGGCTCCAGCCTTGGGCGTGATGCCGAAGGTGCCGCGGAAACCGAGTATGCCCAACAGCGACGCCTTCATGTACACGGGAAAACACAGGGCTTGGAGCAGGATGCCCTGGGCCAGCTCCTTGAACGAGTAGCGCCGCTGGCTCATGGAAAACAGGAACAGCGACAGGGTCAGCAGGATGTAGGGCACGAAGAACAGGAAGTATATCTCCGGCTTGGCAAAGTAGCTGGGGACATTGAAAAAGAGGAACAGCACCGGGCAGAGCATCATGATGAAAAACACCCATCCCACGAAATAGTGCGTGCCCGAGAGGAAATACTCCCACCACTTGGCCGCACTCATGCGCCGTGGGTTGCGGAAGAACGCCCCCACGATGGTGCGGAACAGCCCCACCGTGCCAAGCGCCCAGCGGAATTGCTGCTTGAAGTACCCGCCCAGATCCTCAGGCCCCATGCCAAAGGCGCAGACCTTGTTGAGGTAGGCCGAGGACCATCCTCGCTCATGGAACTTGAGAGAGGTGGCGAAATCCTCGGTGACGCTGGATTCCTCGAATCCGCCCACGTCCCACAGCGCCTGCCTGTTGAAGATGACGTTGGTGCCGCAGCAGAACATGGCGTCCTGCAGGCTCTTGCCCTCGCAGATGTATTCGTAGAAGACCGCCTGCTGGAGTCCGGCGGCGCGGGCCACCCGGTTGAACTCGAAGTTGGTGTAGTACTGCGGGGTCTGGATGAAGGCCAGGGTGGGGTTGTCCTCCATGAAGGCCACCAGCGGTTCCACGAAATCGGGCAGCGGGTTCATGTCCGCGTCGAACACGATGATGTACTTCTCATCCAGAGCCGAGGGCTCGTCCTCGAAGCTGGTCAGTGTGAACCCTACCGGCGGGTCGCCATGCAGGTATTGCAGAAAATCGTTGATCACCCCGGCCTTGGCTCCGCGCCAGGGGCGGCGGAACAGGTTGACGCCGATGCGCTCGCACAGTTCGTCGACGCGGGCGCGATAGTCGGCCAGATCCTGACCGGGCTTGTCGTAGCGGGTGTCGTCCAGAAAATAGATGTGCTTGTTTGGGTAATTCAGGTTGTAGAAACAGGTCAGGGTGTCCTCAATCACCTCCAGCGGCTCGTGGTAGGACGCGACGATGATGGCGACCGGCGGATAGCTGCGCAGAGGCGGGACGCGATCCATGGCGATGCGCCGCTCCTGCTTCGGGCTGTGCAGCACATGGAATATGTTCAGGAAGTAGCCGAAGGCGTGGAGCATGGTGAAGGTCTCGGCCATGAGCAGGGCCAGGGCAAACCCCTTTTCGGTCCAGTGGTAGTCGGCGATGATGAAAAGGGATGTCCGTACCATGAGGTACAGAAAGATGCAGGTCATGGCCGCACCCAACAGCAGGGAGAAGGAGGTGGTGGCCATTGCTCCCTTTGGCCTTGCGCCCGGTGCCGCCCTAGAATCCATAGCGAACTCCGGTCCAGAATCCGTTGGCGTTCCATTCCGGCGAGCGATGCATGAGGCCGCGAGCCTCGATGCCCCAGTGGTCGGAAAGGTCGAGTACCCACTCCGCTTCCAGTTGGATGGAATTGTTGGCGTCCGAGCCCGTGGCACCCGTGAGTTTGACATCCACGAAATGTTGTTTCGCCCCGCAGAAGAAGTCGTCCGCCAGATCCGCGTACCACTCAAGCGTGGCCGAGCCCGACAGATACCCCTGCGGCGTCCAGTAGGGGTGGATGATGTCGGTCACCGTCCCCGCAGTGTCGATCTCCTGGCTCTTCTGCCTGGTGTGTCGATAGTCCCCGCGCAGGATGACCTTGAATATCCGGGGGTGGTCGGTCAGGGCGTATCCGAGGGCCAGGTGGGCCGCCTCGCCTGAGTTGTTGTCACTGTACTCGATGTGTCGGGCGCTGGCCTCCACATCCACTCGTCGTCCGACAGGGACACGCGCATCGACAAGAAAGTGGTCCGACTGCGTCCCCTTGAGCAGGGCAAAACGGTTCGCCACCTCGTCCACGCGCTCATAGCCGAAGCCCAGCCGGGCAGCATTGCGCAGGTTCAGCTCCAACCGTGCGCGGTATTGATCGGTATCCTTGGGGTCGTCGGCACCGAAACGCTTGGCCGTCCATGCCGCCTGACCGCTGAACCATTCGTTGAAGACCCCGGAAAAGCCGAGTGTCCCGCCCAGGGCGTGGTACTGCGTGCTTGGGCCCTGCGGCATCTCCTGCCAGCGGTGGGCGGTCACATCGACGCGCAATCCGCACTGCACCGGCAGGGAGACCTGCAGGTCGTTGCGCAGCCGGACCATGTTGGCGAGATTGCCGCGCCCTTTTTCTTCCCAGAGATTCACCCCGGCCCGGAGCGAGGGAGCGCTGCGTCGCTTGTTTCTTTCAAGAGCCTGCCCGGCCAAAGAGTGCTGGGGGTCAATCTCCAGAAGCCGCTCATAGGTGGCGGCCTCTTCCTCGCACAATCCCAGGGCACACTGGGTCTGGGCAAGATCAAACCACGCCTCCTGATTGTCGGGCCGCAGATCGGTCAAAGCGGTCAGATCGTTCATGGCCGGGGCAAACCGCCGGTTGAAGGCCGCCAGTTTGGCCCGTCGCTCCAAAGCCGTCGCATGCTGGATGCGGTAGAGGGGCAGGAGTTCCGCAAACACCATGGGATGCGTCCGGGCAACGTCGGTGTCGGACAGGTCGGCATAGGCCAGAAAGATATCGCCCCCATGGGCGCTTTGGCGCGCAATGACTGCGGCTCTTGCAAGCTGGGCATCCCCCCGGCCCGCGTCCAGTTCCTGCTCAAGCCGTTCGGCCAGCAGCTCGTCCACCGGCGGTTCGAGCATGCGGTCAAAAATTTCCGCAGCGTGTTGGCCGCGCTTGTCCCAGAAGGCGGCCCGCGCCATCTCCCGCAGCGGCACCGGGTCGGCGGGATCGGCGGCGTGCAGGGCCTCGAAAGCCGCAATGGCCTCATCGTAGCGCTTGGCCCAGGCCAGCACCCTGGCCCGGGTGAGCAGAATCTTGGAGCTGTCGGGAAACTCGGTTGCCAACCCGTCGAGCCGGTTAAGGGATTCATCAAAGCGTCGGGCATAGGCCAGATTTTCAGCCAGTCCCATCTGCGCGGGGAAAAAATGGGGATCATGCCCGAGCGCGGCTTCAAGACAGGCGATGGCCTCCGCATGGTGTCCATCGCGCGAAAACAGATCGGCCCACAGGGTGAGCTTGGCAGCGTCCTTTTCAGTGTGGACCAATTCACGGCTCAAGGTCGCCGGGTCGTAGTCGGGTCGCCAAATGACCGCGTAATACTGGGCGGGAGGAAATTCCGGGTCCAGACCACGGGCGCGATCAAAGGCGTCTTGCGCACCCTGCTGGTCGCCTTCCCGCTCAAGAGCCCTGCCCAGCTCCACCAGCGTGGCCGGATCGTCGTGAGCCAGCCGCCTCCAAATGGCGGCCGCCTCGGCGTCTCTTCCAAGCAAGGTCAGGGCCTGGGCGCGCAGTGGGTCCACCCTGGGGTCACTGCCTGTCTTGGTGAGCGGGGCCAACACGGCCAGAGCCGCCTCCCCGTTCTTTTCCTGCAACTTGACTCGGGCCAGGGCCAGTCGGGCCGCCGTGTCATCGGGATTGTCCATCAGCCCCACGCGCAACACCCCTTCGGCTTCCTCGTATCGCTGTGCGCTGGCCAGCGTCTCGGCAAGGGCAAGGGCCACCTGCGGCTCCGGTCCCTGTGTTGCCAGATACTCCCACCGGATGGCCACGGAGTGCTGAAAGGCTCCCCAAAGTGTCATGACCTGCGCCAGCCGCAGCCGCGCCTGCGGCGTATCGTCCGCTTTCACCGCCTGCATGGCGTACTTTCGTGCCGCACTGGCGTGGCCCAATGCAGCCTCCAGGTCGGCCAGTTCAAAAAGGAGAGCGGCGTTATCCGGAGCCGAAGCCGCCAACTGGTCAAGCACGGCGCGGGCGCGTCGGGTGTCCCCCGCCTGGGCCAGGGCGCGCGAATACAGCAGGGCAATCTCCACATCCGCCGGATGCGCGGCGTGCAACTCAGCCAGCAACGGCGCGGCGCGCTCAGCCTGTCCGGCCCAGGCCATGGCCTGGGCCAGCCGCAGGCTAAGGTCTGGCCGTTGCGACCCGGCATCGCGTGCTCGCTGGTAGGCTACCGCGGCCTCGGCCATGCGCCCGGAGGCAAAGAAAGCGTCTCCAAGTCCGCCCGCAACGCGTGGGTCGTTCTGATCTAGGGTGTGGTAAATTTTTTGCGCCTCGCCCTCGCGGCCCAGGCGCAGGAGCACCTCGGCCAGCTCCAGGGAGAGTTCGCTGTTTGCGGGAGTCAGGGCGACGAGGCGGCGATACTCGGCTTCGGCCTGGGGCAGCGTGGCCTCGGAGTAGGAATAGAGGCGGGCCAGCAAATGCCGGGCCTCGTGATCGGAGATGGCGCTTTGCGGAGGAACGAGACTGGCGGCCAGCACGAGTGACGGCGCAAGACACCAGAGCACCGCCGCAAGCGTCACTGCCAGTGGCCTGAGCCACCAGCCTGCGAAGCCGTGGCGCAGGCTACTCCAGCGTTCGTTTGAGCTCTCGGATGGCATCGTCATTCCGCCCTGCCCAGGACAGCGCCTGCGCATATTTTCGCCTGATTTGCACGTCTTCGGGATGACGTTTCAGTAGTCGTTCATATTGCTCTAAGGAATCGTCCAGCCTGTCGCTCCACGAGTAGACCTCGGCCAGCTTCAGCCGCGCGGCGTCGTTGTCGGGGCTTTCCGCCAGCACAGTCGAGAGCTGCCTGATGGCCATGTCGTATTGGCGGCGGCCAATGGCGTGATCGGCAATGAGCATCCTGTCGTCTGAAGTGATGGCCGAATCAGGGAGAGTCGCAAAAATGCGAGTGGCTTCCGCGCCATTCCCGGTCCAGGCAAGAATCCTGGCCAGTCGGACACGCGCGGCCTCGTTTTCCGGTTGCTGCTCCAGCACCTTCCGATACTGGACCTCGGCCTCGTCGAAACGGCCCGCGCCCGAAAGCAGGTCGCCCAGTTCAAGCCGAGCCTGCCAGTCCGAAACATCCTGAGTTGCCGTGGGGCGGCCTGGTGCCGGTACGGGATTTTTGACTTGGGCGAACGTGTTGTCAAAAGCGAAGAGCAAGACAAGAACAAGTGCAACGGCAAAAAATCTGATCACTGTTCCTCCCCCAGCAGCCGCCTGTATTCGGTTTCTGCCTCATCGATCCGGCCGCTCCAGCTCAAAACGCGGGCCAGGGTCAAGCGGGCCGCCCTATCTCCAGGCCGGGCGCGGACCAGTTCGCGGGCCAGCGGCAAAGCGGTTTCCACCTCTCCGGCCCAGGCCAGGGTTTCAATTCTGCCCAGGGCTGCCTCGGCATTCGTCGAGTCTTCCGCAAGAAGCCTGTCGTATTCGACCAGAGCCTCGTCATAGCGTTTCTGGCGGCGCAAGAGATCGGCCAACTGCATGCTCTCGTCCCGGGTGCGACGCTCGGGGACGGTTCGCATCAGGAGGGCCAACGCCTCGTCCTCGTATCCGTAAGCATCCATGAGCCCGGCCATTTGACCGGCCAACCCGACCGGGGTTGGGCGAATCTCCACGAGAGTCTGGTTCAACAGTGCGAAAGCCTGTCCGCCTCGACCGGTCTCCAGCATGACTCGCGTTGCCTGTAATACTGCATCAGGTCTCCGTGCGCCTTCACGCACGGCCTGGACAATCAGCGCGTCAGACTCGGAAACGAGCCCCTCGTTTGCCAGGGTTTGTGCCCGGTGCAAAAGCACCCGCGGCCGATTGACCAAAGGGTCCAACAAAAGCATGCCCGCCGCTGAAAGGACAAGGAGCACCGCATAAATGCTTATCTGCCTGGTTTGCATATCCATGGCTTGCGTCCGCTCATCCATGTCCGGGTTGTCTGCATGCTCTTTGAGAACGGGTTTGACCACCACTCGCTCCTCTTCTGGTATACCTTTCATGTATTTATTTCAAGCATCTCCATTCAAAAGATCAATGCGCCTCACCCTCTTGGCGCTGAGTACGGCTGAGCTGTGATAAACATTTGAAGGCCGAGCACAGTACCGGCCGCCTTGCACAACAAGGCCGCACGGGCACATGGTAAGCCCCGAAGGCTTGAATCTCCAGGGGTTTTTTGCCTGTGCAAGAGCACCTTCACCCAACAACGCCGCGCCCCCCGATCCGGGAGCGCGGCGTTCTCTCTTTTGTTTGCTTTCTTTCTGCCAGCTACGACACTTGTCGCGCCTTGGCCTCAAGCCGTCTGGCGTGGAGGATGGGCTCGGTGTAGCCGCTGGGCTGGGCCGCGCCCTTGAAGATCAGGTCGCAGGCGGCCTGGAAGGCGATGCTGGCGTCGAAGTCTGCGGCCATGGCGTGGTAGGCCGGGTCGGCCTCGTTCTGGCGGTCCACCACTGCGGCCATGCGCTTGAGAGCGGCCAGCACCTGGTCCGGGGTGCACACCTTGTGGCGCAGCCAGTTGGCAATGTGCTGACTTGAGATGCGCAGGGTGGCGCGGTCTTCCATCAGGCCCACGTCGTTGCTGTCCGGCACCTTGGAGCAGCCGATGCCCTGGTCGATCCAGCGCACCACATAACCCAGGATGGACTGGCAGTTGTTGGCCAGCTCAAGCTCCACCTCCCTGGCCGATGGCCGATCGGTCATCAGCGGCAGGGTCAGGAGCTGGTCGCGGGTGGCGCGGCCCTTGCCGATCAGCGCGTGCTGCCGGGCAAAGACATCCACCTCATGGTAGTGCATGGCGTGCAGGGTGGCGGCCGTGGGCGAGGGCACCCAGGCGCAGTTGGCCCCGGCCTCGGGGTGCGCGCCCTTGGTGGCCATCATCTCGGCCAGTCGGTCGGGCTTGGCCCACATGCCCTTGCCGATCTGCGCCCGACCGCTGAAACCGCAGGCCAGACCCACGTCCACATTCCAGTCCTCGTAGGCGAGAATCCAGGGCTGACCCTTCATGGCCTCCTTGGGCACCACCGGCCCGGCCTTCATGCAGGTGTGAATCTCGTCGCCGGTCCTGTCGAGGAACCCGGTGTTGATGAAGATGACCCGGTCAGCGGCCCGGCGGATGCACTCCTTGAGGTTCACGGTGGTGCGCCGCTCCTCATCCATGATGCCGATCTTCATGCTTCCGGCGGGCAGGCCCAGTGCCTGCTCTGTCCGGCCGAACAGCTCCACGGCAAAGGAGACCTCGGCAGGCCCGTGCATCTTGGGCTTGACGATATGGATGGACCCTGCGCGGCTGTTGGTCAGCGGGCCGCGCCCCTTGAGATCGTGGGAAAAGATGAGGCCCGTGGCCATGGCGTCGAGCATGCCCTCTGGGATTTCCCTGCCCTCGGCATCGAGCACGGCGGGCGTGGTCATGAGATGGCCCACGTTGCGCACCAGCAGCAGGCTGCGGCCGGGCACGGTCAGCTCGGTGCCGTCGGGCGCAGTGTAGCAGCGGTCCGGGTTCATGGTCCGGGTCACGACCCGGTCGCCCTTGGGAAACGATGCCTCCAGGGTGCCCAGCACCAGCCCGAGCATGTTGGCGTAGGCCAGGGCCTTGTCCTCGCCGTCCACCACGGCCACCGAGTCCTCGCAGTCGAGGATGGTGGTCAGGGCGGATTCGAGGACCACGTCCCTGACCCCGGCCGGGTGATCCTTGCCCACCGGGTGGGTGCGGTCGATGCACAATTCGATGTGCAGGCCGTTGTTGACGAAGAGCAGGCGGTCGCCCTGGTCCGCGCTGCCCGCGAACTGGGCCGGGTCACGCAGGGGGGTGGCATCGCCCCTGGTCAGCCGCGCCCGCAGGCCGTTCTCGCCAAGGGTGTATTCGGTCACCTGGGCATGGGAGCCGGATGCCAGCGGCAGGGCGCGATCCAGAAACCGGGTGCAGAAGGCAAAGACCTTGTTGCCGCGCACCGGATTGTAGGCTCCGCCCCGCCCCGCGCCGTCGGCCTCGTCGATGACGTCGCTGCCGTAGAGGGCATCGTAGAGGCTGCCCCAGCGGGCGTTGGCCGCGTTCAGGGCGTAGCGGGCGATGGTGATGGGCACCACCAGCTGCGGCCCGGCAATGGTGGCGATCTCCGGGTCCACACCCTTGGTGGTGATGGCGAAGTCCTCGCCCTCGGGCCGCAGGTAGCCGATCTCTTCCAGAAATGTCCGGTAGGCGGTCTGGTCCAGGGGCTGTCCGGCCCGCTCGCCATGCCAGTTGTCAATGGCCTGTTGCAGGGCCTCGCGCCGTTCGAGCAGGGCGCGATTCTCCGGGCCGAGGTCGGCCACGATGCGTTCAAGGCCGCCCCAGAAGGCCGGGGCGTCGAGGCCCGAGCCCACAAGGGCGGTTTCCATCATCTCGTAAAGGGGGGCGGATACGGAAAGACCGCCGACCTGGATTCTCTCTGTCATGCACAGGGCTCCTTTGGGCTAATGGTCCGTCAGCCGAGCGGCACCGGCGGGCCGCGTCCCCCCGACCAGCGCGAGGGCGGCGCATAGACAGGCTAGCCTCCCCGGCCCGGAAGCGCAATGCCCGATCACTGCGCGCGAGTCCGACACCACCCACGAGTTCGCCTTCGTCTATCGTGACGACGAGCGCACGCCCCACGCCATGCGCCGCGACGACGGCCAGGCCTTCACCCTGCATCATGATCCGATCAGCTCCCTGCGCGTGGCTGCCGACCAGGGCGGCAGCGTGGACTGGCAAGGTAGCAGCATGAATGGGTCCATTTGCCCTTCCCCTCTGGCCGGCGGCGACGCTCCTCTCCTGTTTGCATTTGAAGTGGGTTGGCGTAGGCTGGACGATAATCTGGACACAAGGAGCATGTCATGAAGAAATCTCTCGGACCGGCCACCCTGGCTTTTCCTACCCCTGTCTGGGCCGTGGGTTCCTATGATGAAGACGGCAGGCCCAATGCCATGATCGCGGCCTGGGGAGGCATCTGCTGCTCGCAGCCGCCCTGTCTGACCGTGTCGGTGCGGCCCGGCCGCCACACCTTTGCTGGCATCATGCGCCACAAGGCGTTCACGGTCAGCGTCTGCCCGCAGTCCTTGGCTGCCGAGGCGGATTTCCTGGGCCTTGTCTCTGGCCGCAAGACGGACAAGTTCGCGGCCACGGGGCTGACCCCGATACGCGGCGAGCATGTGGACGCCCCCTATATCGACGAATTCCCGCTGGTGGTGGAATGCACGCTGATCCATTCCTATGACCTGGGCGCGCACACCATGATGGTGGGCGAGATCAAGGACGTGAAGTGCGATGCGGACAAGCTGCTGGACGACAAGCATCCGGACCCGGCCAAGGTGCTGCCCCTGATCTATGCCCCGGGCGCGGGAACCTACCACGGCATGGGTCCGGTGGTGGCCAAGGGGTTCAGCGCGGGCAAGGCATTCATGAAGTGACCCGGCCCGGCTTGATCAAGACAGTGTATTGACTTTTCAGGCCAAACCGGGTCGAGTGCGAGCATGAAGAACCCCCTGCGCTCCTGTGGCCGGTTTTGGCTGGCCGTTGTCTTCGGGCGGAGCCTGTCGCGGGCCTTGTCGCGCACGGCGTCTGTGTCGCTGGCTTTGTTGCTGATATGGTGTCTGGCCCTGACCGGCTGCACGCCACGCACCCAGGATGGGCCGGTGGCCGATCTGGTCTCCCTGCCGCAGGACGCCGATGTGTATCACTCGCTGCCCCCGGATCTGCCCCTGATTCCGGCAGAGAGACAGGCCCGGGCGTACGCCGAGTTTCTTGAGGCCCATTTCGCCCCCTGGGAGCCTGGGCGGACGCCCATCGCAGCCGAGACCGCGCACTGGGGGCTGGCCCATTTCGGCAAGGCGCAGCTTTACGGCGAAAATACCCTGCCGCGCGACCCGGACTGGATCGACCGGATGCGCCAGTATTCGCGGGTGGACAGCTATCCTTCCCTGAACCGCCGGGCCATTGCCGTGACCAACGCCAACCTGCGCGTGCTGCCCTCGCAGCCGCCCACGTTTTTCGATCCCTCCCGGGCGGGCGAGGGCTTTCCCTTTGACGTCATGCAAAACTCCCTGGTGCCTGCGGGCACACCGCTCTTGGCCACCCACACCAGCGAGGACCGGGCCTGGGTGCTGGTGGAGGCGCGCTTCGCCTTTGGCTGGGTTCGGTCCACGGACATCGCCTGGGTGGACGACGGGTTCGAGACCTTCTACCGCACCGGGGCGTACGCGGCCATCGTTCGCGACGACGTGCCCGTGGTGGACGGCGACGGCGTGTTCCGCTTCAACGCCCACATCGGCTGGATTCTGCCCGTGCTCGAAGGCGGATTCGGCGACAACGGCATGGCTCTGGTCATCCCGGTGCGCGACCGGCGCGGCGACGCCGTGGCCCAGGTGGCGTTCCTGCCCCAATCCGTGGTCCGGCCCGCGCCCCTTGCGGCCACGCCTGCCAACTTCACCACACTGATCAACGCCATGCTCGGCCGACCTTACGGCTGGGGCGGCCTGTACGAAGGGCGCGACTGCTCCATGGCGGTCATGGACCTGATGGCCTCCTTTGGCATCTTCCTGCCGCGCAACTCCCGGCCCCAGGCGGCCGCCGGCGAAGTGGCGACCATCGCGGGCCTCGACCGGCAGACCAAGAAGCAGTTCATCCTGGCCCGGGCCACCCCATTTCTGACCCTGGTGGGCAAGCCGGGACACATCATGGTCTACCTGGGCCAGCGCGACGGCGAGCCCGTGGTCTTCCACGCGGTCTGGGGCCTCAAGACCTTGCACGGCGACACGCCGGGGCGCGAGGTCATCGGCAGCGCGGTCATCACCACCCTGGAGCCGGGCCTTGAAATGCGCGCCCTGTCCCGGCCCGACGGCATCATCCTGGAGACGGTCACCTCCATCAACACCCTCGGCCCGCCCTCGGACGCGGACCAATAGCCCGGCCCGATCAGGTGACAGTTTTCCGACACCCGACGGAAAACCTTCGGAGCCATTCAATCCAACCGAGCCAAGGGGCTGGCCTTTTTTTGCCCGGTACGGCTCATGCAGCACCCGGGCATGTCACGATCTTCGCGCCCCATCTGGATGGCGGCCGCCCTGCTGGCCGTGCTCCCCACGTCCCTGGCTGGCTGTCTGGCCGTCAACGCCATGTTCGGCGTGCTCGGCCTGGTTGGCCCGGCCCCGATCCAGTATGCGGGCACGGCCTATTCCGTGGGCGAATACGCCTACCACTTCACTGTCAACGACAAGACACCGGACGAGGTGCTGGGCGAGAAGTTCGCCTGGCTCACCGGCCTGGATGAGCCGCTGACACCGGAAACACACACCCCTGCCTCGCCACGTGTGGAGCCGTCATTCATGCTTGCCAGCGCCGAACCCGCGCCAATGGCCGCCATGGGGCAGGTTGCGATACCTCCGGCCCCGGCACCATCCAAGAAGAGAGAAACCGCGCCCATAGCCACGATTTCGCGGGAGTCGAACCCGGAGACGGCCCCGGAGCCGATACGCCGGGCCGGGACCGATCAGCCGGACAGCAGACCAGCCCATGCCGTGGTCATTCCCCATGCCGTGGTCATTGCCCACGCCGTAGTCATCGGGCCGGACTCGCAGGCCGAGCGGCTCAACAGGCTTGAATCCTCGCTGGCCCAGGCAGAGCGCATGTACCTGCGCGGATTTGTCCAGGGCGTGCGCTGCACGGCCTCCACACCCGACGGGCAGGGCGGGGTCAGCGGCACCGGATCGGTGCGTCATCCGATCATGCAGACCGCGCCAGTCGAACCGTGGCGCGTGGCCCGGCCGGACTCTGTCCCGGAAAGCCTGTCGAACGCAGAGACCAGCCTAGCTGTCCGGTCGTGATTCCCACGGCCGGGGCTGGCAAGGAGCACCGGCCAGAGGCGGCCGCTCCAGGTGCTGGTTGCGCTGCTCGCGCAGCCAGGCGCGCAGGTCCTCGGGCAGGGCGCGCCATGTGCCCTTGACGCCCCGCTTCCAGGCGGGCAGGCCATGCTCCCGCACCAGATGATGCATGTTCTTGGGGTTCTCGCCCACGGCCAGGCAGATGTCCTTGGCCCCCTTCAGGCAGATGGAGTCCATGTCCCCTCCCCCTAGGCCTTACGGATGGTCAGGTCGAAGCGGTCCTGCCCGGCGCAGCACTCCATGAACGCGGCAAAGGCGTGCCCGGAGTCGAGCACGGCCCTGCTGCGCCCCACCACGCCGAAGCGTGAGCCCAGCAGCACGCACCCGCTGGTGTCGGCCGCCACATTGCCCCGGTGAAACAGGATATGCGTGCGCCCGGGCACCCCGGACACCTCGAAGGTGTCGCCGAACCGGGGCGAGTTGACCCGGCGGCAGCCATAGCGCCCGGCCGGAACGCAGGACTCGCCCACCGCGTTGCCCCGATCCGGCGGCTCCAGGGTCAGGCAAAAAACCCGTCCATCAAGGCTGAGTATGCCAAAGGTCCCGGCCTCGCCGCTCTCTATCCGTACAAGTTCCATGTTTTCAAGCATCTGATCCTCCCTTTGCGGGGCACCCCCACAGGCATGAACAGGGAGAACGTAGACGTTTGACTATGATATAGTCAACAAATTTTGTCATTCTACTTTAGACATTCACCAAATTCCGTGTATATGTATGCGTAACTTCGCATCATTCACAAGGGGATGATCATGGGATTCACCGAAGACGTGCGCCAGGCTCTGCTGAGCCGAGTGGGCCGGGGCAAGCGATATCCGAACAACAAGCGCATGGCCGACGAACTGGGCATCGACCCCTCGCAGCTCAACCGGTTTCTCAAGCGAGAGCGCGGGCTCAACGCCGACTCCCTGGGGCACATCCTCGACCGCGTCGGCGTCTCGCTGATCTTTGGCGACGAGCCTGCGGACGCGGCCCGCGAGGTGTGCTTCCGCCTGCCGGACAAGACCCAGGCCGTGCCGGGCGCGCCCGACCCGCAGCCCGACGACTATCTGGCCGTGCCCCTGGCCAGCTCGCCCGTGGCCGCCGGGCCGGGCCTGATTCCCGAGGACAGGATCGAGGGCTGGGTGCTGGTCTGGCGGCACCAGGAGTCCATCCGTTTCCGGTCCAACCTGGTGGCGGTCGAGGTCGGCAAGAACGAACTCTCCATGATCCCCACCCTGCACCCCGGCGACATCGTGCTGGTGGATCGCAACGACCGCGACCCGAGCCCGGCTGGCAAGATCATGCTTGTCAGCGAGCCCGGCCAGGACGGCGGCACCATGGTCAAACGCGTCAACACCAAGCGGCTCGACGGCGACCTTGAGCTCATCTTCTATTCCGACAACAGCCGCGAGTTCCCGCCCGTCACCTACCGCCTGGAGCGCGATTACGATGGCGACATCAGCCGCGCCATCGGCGGCAACGTGGTCTGGGCGTGGAGCGACATGACCAGAAAATAGCCCTTGGGCGCTGGAGGCCGACATGAAATTTGCCATCCGACTCTTTTTCCGGTTTTTGCCTGTCCTGTGCGTCCTGCTCCCCGGCGGTCCTGCCATGGCCGGTCCTGACATGGCTAGGCCTGGCATGATCGCGGAAATCCCGGCCCTGGCCAACGCGCTGGGCGGAACCGACCCCGAGGCCCGCGCCCGAGCCGCTGCCCGGCTGAAGGCCATGGGCCAACCCGCCATGTCCGGCCTCGTGGCCGTGCTGGACGAGGGCGATGCCATCCGGCGGCGCGGGGCAGCCCTGGGCCTTGGCCTGCTGCCCGCGCCCGGGCTGGCGGACGAGGCCATTGTCGCGGCCCTGGCCGACCCGGATACCACGGTGCGGAGCATAGCCGCCCACGCGGCGGCCGCAGCCGGTCCGGCCATGGCCCCCCGGCTGGTGGAGATGCTGGCCGATCCCGACCCGTCGAGGCGCGACGCCGCTGCCTACGGCCTGAGCCTCATGGGGCGCAAGGCCGTGCCCGCCCTGGCCGCCGGGCTGACCGCGCCCGATGCCTTTGCCCGGGCCAAGGCGGCGTGGTTGCTGGGCCATCTGGGCGAGGACGCCGCGCCAGCGGTCCCGGCCCTGATCCGCGCCCTTGATACCGATGACCAGCGCGTGGTCCATGTGGTGGCCGAGGCCATCGACCTCATCGGCCCGCCCCCGGCCCTGGTCTGGCACCACCTCATGCTGCTGGGCGCGCCCCCCTCGGGGCTGTTTCCCCAGGAGCGGCTGGGCAGGGCTGCGGCCCCCATCCTGGTGCGCCTGCTCGACAGGCCCGGCACCCCGCTGGCCCAGACCGCCTTCCGCGCCTTGCTGGGCATCGGCCAGGACGCCATGCCGGCCCTGTCCCGGGCCGTGGCGACGGGTACCCCGAGCCAGCGCACCGGGGCTGCCCTGCTTCTCTCGGACATCAACCCGGCCTCAGTGCTCTCACTGCCCGATGACCTCCGCCTGTCCCTGTCCGGACTCAGGCACGAACCCTAGCCGACTGTTGAAAAATGGCGATCTGCGTCGTTGCTTCAAAAAAGTCAAATCCTCGCGTACAGGGTACGCTTCGGCCTTGACCTTTTTTCGCGCCTCGCATCTCACCCTTTTTGAACAGTCTGCATGTTTTGATTTTTTCAATGGCCTGCTAACACGCAACGAACCCTAGCCGACTGGAGGCTCCCATGCCACGACTCGTATATGCCCTCATCTGCGCCGACCTGCTCATCGACAGGGACTCAAGCAGCACCTCATTCATCCGCACCGTGGAACACGCCGTGGTCCCGATGCTCCCGGCCACGCTGCCCCCCGTGTTCTTTGCCAGTCTGTGGGAGCTTGGCAACACAGGCGGCCAGCCCTTCACCGTGTCCCTGACCCTGACCCCGCCCCGGGGCGAACAGATCATGCTCGGCGCCCAGGAGGTCACCCCCGGCGCGACCATGCTCCACAAGATGAATTTCCAGCTGCCCGGCCTCAAGGTGTCGGACGAGGGACGCCACACCCTCTCCGCCGCCATCAAGACCGACACCGGTTGGCAGACCGTGGCCGAGCTGCCCCTGTTCGTGTTCAAGGGTGCTGACAAGTCCTGACGCCACGCATGCGCCTCGGACGGGGATCGTTTACGCCCGCCGCCCGCCACAGTTCCGGCATCGTCGCGGGGTCGGCTGACAAACAATCCGATCCCGACACGACAGCGCCTGCGTCCGCGACGGAGAGAGGACCAGTCGGACACCAGCCCGCACCCCAGGGCACAAGGTCACGCCAATGGCTCAAGGGCCGATCTCGACACCCCAGGTCGGGACCGGCCATTTTTTGCGCCTGATGACTACGGCAGGCCCTCGACTCGATGCATTGACCAATGCAGTGACAGCAAAGGCCAATGCACAATCAACGCACCAGCGTCCATTTCCATGCAACCAAAACACCACGCTCGCCTGCTTCGACGCCCCTCCCCTCTGCATCAGCCAAAACCCATAATGTTATTTTAGCTTTTTTTCAAAGTAAAATAGCTAATTACGTACAAAATTGATCAGTTTTTGCTGGACATTCGGCGAGAAGCTCACTAGCGTTTCAGCAGTCTCTCTATAAAAACACTGTTTGCAATATCTGGCTGGCGATCACATGCAGTGGTCGCCAGCCCGTGAGGTTGGAGATGCGGACTGCGCTCTTGATACTTGCCGGGAAGGAAAGGAGGCTGCCCACGAGCGGGGATTTCCATCGGGCCGGATTTACGGTGTCCACTGCCGTGGCGATGGCCGACCGGCCTGGGCAGGCCCAAGGCGCGCTTCAGGGACCGATGGAACCCGGAGACGGGCCAAATGGCGAGACGGCCGGGATTGTGGAAAGGAATGCCGGGGATATCCCGCCGGCAACGACGACAGCCGCAGCACCGTCGCCGACGGTGCTGTCAGTCAAAAACGAGGACAGCGCGCAGACTTCCCCGGGCCTGCCCCCGGCACGTTTCTCACAGGCGCGATTCCTGCGGGCGGACCAGCCCGAAGACGGCTACAGCACGTCCTCGTAACCCTTCAGGGCATCGTCCACGGGCATGCCCTGGTGAACGACACGGTTGAGCACCTGCACCAGCCGGGTGGGGTCGCGGTGCTGAAACACGTTGCGCCCCACCGAGAGCCCGGCCCCGCCTGCGTCGATGGACACCCGGACCATGTCCAGAAAGTCCCGGGTGGAGTCAAGTTTGGGTCCGCCCGCGATGACCACGGGCACGCAGGCGCACTCCACGACATGGGCAAAGGTCTCGGCGTCGCCGGTGTAGTTGACCTTGACCACGTCCGCGCCCAGCTCCGCGCCCGCCCTGGCGCAGTGGGCCACCACGTCCGGGGCGTACTCGTCGGCCACCTTGGGGCCGCGCGCGTAGACCATGGCCAGCAGCGGCATGCCCCACTCGGCGGCCGAGGCGGCCACCGCGCCCAGGTCGGCCAGCATCTGCCCCTCGGTCTCGTCGCCCAGGTTGACATGGACGCTCACGCCGTCCGCGCCCAGCCGGATGGCCTCCTCGACCGTGGTCACCAGCCGCTTGACATTGGGATACGGCGAGAGCACCGTACCCGCCGACAGGTGGACAATGAGCCCGAAATCCCGCCCCTGCATGCGATGACCGAGCTTGACCTGCCCCTTGTGCACCAGGCCCGCGTTGGCCCCGCCCGCCACCATGCTGGTCACGGTGTCGCGCATCTTCTCAAGGCCGGGGATGGGGCCAACGGTCACGCCGTGGTCCATGGGCACGATGATGGTGCGCCGGGTGTCGCGATTGAAAATCCTCTCCAGACGAATGGCTTTTCCGATATGCATCCTGCACCTCTTGCATGGTGGTTTGGCGTCGCGCGGCCGGATTCCTCGACAGTGCAGTTGACATAATACACTCCCAGGCCGGAGGAAAGGGCTATGATCACTCCCGGGCACCGGAATCCTGTCCCGGACGCACCCACCGTATTGACTCCGCCGGAAAATGCGACCACAATCCGGCAAGTACACGGCCCCAAAGAGAGGGACAATGGACGAGACAACCTACCAGACCATTTTCGTCGCCCGGCAGCCCATTTTCACCGCGCACAACGACACCTGGGGCTACCTGATGCTCTTTCGCGACAGCCTGGACGCCGACCAGGCCGTGATCTCGGACAACTCCGAGGCGACCATGAACCTGGTGACCAACCTGCCCCTATGCCGGGGGCTGGCTGGCAACCGCTCGCGCCTGCTCATTCACTTCACCCCCGAGGACGTGATGGCGGGAACCCCGCTGGCCGTGCCATCAAGCAACACAGTCATCACCCTTGAAGAGCAGGCAGACCCCTCAGCCGGCCTCCTGAGCGCCCTGCGCGACCTCAAGGGCGACGGCTACGAGGTGGCCATCAACAACTTCGTGGGACGCCCTGGCAGCGAGCCGCTGGCCGAGCTGGCCGACGTGCTGATGGTTGACATGGCCGGCAGGGGGGCGTCCGAACTCGCAGCCATCGCCGGCAAAGGCCATAAATTCGGCGTCTCCCAGATGATCGCCAAGTGCGTGGAAAACGCCGATGATCTGGAGCGGGCCAGGGAGGCAGGGTTCACCCTCTTCCACGGCTTCTTCTTCAAGCACCCCCTGACCGAGTCGGGCCGCAAGATCACCTCCTCGGAAATAACCCGGCTCAAGCTCTTCGAGATCATCGAGAAGGACGAGCCGGACTTCGATGCCCTGGCCCCGGCCATCGAGGCCGACGTGGCCATCAGCTACCGGCTGCTGAACTTCCTCAACTCGGCCAGCTTCAGCTTCGCCACCACCATCACATCCATCAGGCAGGCCGTGGTCCTGGCCGGGTGGAAGCCCATCCGCAACTGGCTGCGCCTGATCATCCTCACGGACCTGGCCCCCTCGCAAAAGAGCCTCGAACTCTCCTACCTCTCGGCCCACCGGGCCAAGCTCTTCGAGACCGCGGCCTTGGGCGGCGGCTACGAGGATGAGTCGGACAAGCTCTTCATGCTCGGCCTCTTCTCCCTGCTCGACGCTCTGCTCGACATGCGCATGGAGGGCATCGTCAGGCACCTGCCCGTGGACGACGACATCAAGAACGCCCTGTGCGGCGAGAACAACCGCTACACCCCATGGCTCGTCCTGGCCAAGGCCATCGAGCAGTCGGACTGGGACGCGGTGGGAGCCACGGCCAAGACCCTGGACCTGCTCCCGGGCACCGTGGCCGTCAGCTACCAGCACGCCTTTACCTGGGCCGACTCTTTCTTCACATCGGAAAGCCCGGAACAACCACAGCAGTAGAGGTTTTCGCAAACGATAACGTATCGACATCCTGCTTTTTGCCAGCTCTCGACACCCCTTTCGGCCGCCTTGCCGGGAGGGGTGTCGATGCGTTTCGCTCCCCTTGATTCAGGGGCGGTCGCGGGCAGAGCCAGTGGGGATAGAACAAAAGGGGCGAAGAGAACGGTCGCGGCAGGAAGAGGGGACTGGCCACTACGGCCGGATCAGGCGTCAGGAAGCTCGACGATGAACACCGTGCCCGTGGGGGAGTTGGGCGTGGCGCGCACCTGCCCGCCATGATCGGCCACGATGGAACGGACAATGGTCAACCCAAGCCCGGTGCCGCCTTTCTTCTCGGTATAGTAGGGCTCGAACATGCGCGAGGAGTCCTTGGGCAGGCCCGGGCCGTTGTCGGCCACGGTGATGGCGACCAGCCCGGCACTGGTGTCGTGGGACGCACGGATATCCACCCGGCCGCCGCGATGGCCGCGCAGGGCTTCGGCCGCGTTGGTGAAGAGGTTGATAAGCACCCTGCGGATGGCCTCGCGGTCAAAGGCGAAGGCATTGATGGGCGTGACGAACTCCAGCTTCCAGTCGATCTTGCGGTAGGTGTTCTCGAACATGGCCGCCACCTCTTCCAGCACCGGGGCCAGAAAGTCCGGCCGGGGCTGGACTTCGGGCAGCTTGGCATAGGAGGAGAACTCCGTGACCATGTTCTGCAGCCGCTCCACCTGCTTGACGATCAGCTCGGTGCAGTCGTCAAAGACCTTCTCGTCCACGCGCTCGCCATACTTGCGCTGGAGCCGCTGGGCCGAGAGCTTGATGGGCGTGAGCGGGTTCTTGATCTCATGGGCAATGCGCCGGGCCACCTCGCGCCAGGCGGCCAGTCGCTGGATCTTCTCCAGCTCGGTGATGTCTTCGAGCACCACCACGTGCCCGGCCTCGCGCCCGCCCACGTTGCGCAGGGAAACCACGTTGACCAGGGCCTTGATATTGCGGACGCGCACGGGCAGATCGATCTGCCGCGACCACAGGGTGCCGGGGTTGGCGCTGACCGAGGCAAGGGCCTCGTTCATCATGTCTGCGAAGTCGCCCGAGAGCAGCGACTGCGGCTTGCGGCCGATGAGCATGGACCCTGGCACGCCCAGGATGTGCTCGGCTGCGGTGTTGACAGTGCCGATGCGGCCTTCCGCGTTCATGGAAATGACGCCCGAGGTGATGTTGTTAAGCACGGCCTCGATATACTGGCCGCGCCGCTCAAGCTCCTGGTTCTGTTGGGCCAGACGGACATTGGCCTGCTGCACGGATTTTTGGCTCTGCTCCAAATCCTCGGCCATGCGGTTGAAGGACTGGACCAGAAAGCCGAGTTCATCGTCTGATCGGTCCTCAAGGCGCACCGAAAGATCGCCGCGCGCGATGCGCTCGGTGCCCGCGGCCAGGGCCTGGACCGGGGCGGACAATTCCTTGGCCAGCCGGAAACCGAACCAGATGGCCCCGAGGATGATGAGCATGGCCATGACCCCCATGGTCAGGTACAGGTTCATCTTCCAGGGATACTTGCGGGTCTTGAGCTTCTTGTATTCGTCCAGACCGCGCACGATCTGGTCGAGGCGGTGCATCAGGCCGTGGCCCACGGTCTCGCCGATGACCAGATAGCCGGAGCGGCCCTCGTCAACAGGCGTGACACCCAGCACCAAATCGCTGCCCGGCTTGGGAATGATGGTGGTCCAGGCGCGCGGATCGGCCCTCAAGCTCTGCCAGTCCACCTTTTCCTTGATCTCGGGCCACGCCTGCTCCCACTGGGCCGTGGCGTGGGTATTCTGCTCCATGCCCTCGGGATTGATGATGCCGATCAGGCTGAAGTCGTATTCCGTGAATTTCTCGCCCAGGTAGTCGTCCATGGCCTTGCCGCCCCAGGCGAATCCGCTGCGCTTGATCACGGCGATCATGGCCTCGCCTCGCCGCTCGATCCGCTCCTGGGCCGAGCCATAGAAGGCGCGGCCCAGCTCCAGGGCCTGCTCCATGGACTCCTCCACCTGCCCCTTGAACCAGTAGTCCACCGATGTCTGCACGAACTTGACCGAGACGAGGTAGATGAGGGCCGTGGGAATGAGCGACAGGGAGATGAAGGCCAGCACCAGTCGCGTGCGCAGCTTGGAGCCGAGCACCCGGCGGCGGCGCTCCAATATCAGGCGCACGGCGTTGCGCGCCACATAGAAGATCATGCCCAGCAGCAGGACCACGTTGAGGATGAGCAGGTTGAGGATGAGGTAATAGTCGCCGCTCAAGTATTTCAACTCGGCCCAGGTCAGGCCGACGATGAGCAGCAGGAAGACCACGGCGACAACGTACTCCCGCTTGCGCCGCTTCCGCTCGGTTCTGGTGGTCGGATTGATGCGGATGGGATCGGGAGTCATGACCGCCTCAGTAGGTGAAATCCAGTTGGAAGGAGGTGCCTGCCCCGGCGTCCCATGACCAGAAGTAGATGAAGCGCGACAGCCCCTCGGGCGCGTCGGCGTCGGTCATGAAGGCATCGAGGGAGAGGCGGTACTTGCTGCCGCGCTCCAGCATGTCCCACGGTCCGAGGCCCACCTCCAGGGCTCCCCAGCCTTCGATGAGCAGGGCCTGGATGTCCTTGCCGCGCAGGGGGGTGGTCCGGCCCGGCAGGGTCATGACAACCTCGCCGCTCAAGGCGTCGCGTGACAGCGTGCTGACAAAGGTGGCCGAGGCCAGATGGCCGTCGAACCAGTAGTCGCGGGCCGAACGCAGGCTGACCGAGCAGCGCAGGACGAATTGCCCCCCGTCCTCCAGCTCGCCCTTGAGCACCACCGGCTCGACCACGCCGACCCCGAAACGGGCCGTGAGCACGCCCGAGACATTGGCCAGCGAGGGTGCCCGAAGGCTGATGGACTGGGCCAGAGCCGGAACAGCGACCAGCAGCGCGCCCAGGGCCAGGGCGAAGATGAACCGGATTCTGGCCGGTGCCGGGTCGGCGTGGGTGTATTTCATAGATGCCTGCTGTGTATCAGCAGCGCTGTGAAAGGACAAGCGGCGCGGGCTGGCGCGATCCCCCCTGATTGCCCCCGATCACCATCGACCAGCCCGATCACGGCTAGTCGTCCCGGGGGAGGATTTCGACGCGGCCCTGGGCGTATGTCAACCGCCAGGGTTCGGTGCGGACCACGGCATCGAGCAGCGGAGTCAGGGGCGTCAGGCTGGTGATGGCCCCGTCGTTGGACGAGACCGTGACAAACACCTTCTGACCCCGCTTGGGGTTGAAGTAGACCGTGCCGGGCGAACGCTTCTGCCACGCGCTCTCCATGGTGTTGCAGCCGCCCACGAAGGAATCCGGGGTAAAGGAGGTCAGGGCGTAGTCGGTCTTGAAGGTCACGCGCAGGAAGGTGCCCTCGGCCCCGGCCCCCATGCGCTGGACCCGGGTGATGACCGCGATGCTCTTGATCTCGGACTCCAAGGCCATCCGGTCCAGGTAGCGGGAGTCCACGGCCCGGGCCGGGAGGCTGCTGAAGAGCAGAGCCAGAAGCGAAATAAGTGCAATAATTCTAATGTTTTCCATAGCATTTCCAGCTCATGTCTTGTCAGGTAGAGGGCATCCTAGCCCAATCCCCCGACCAGTGACAACCGGTATCAACTCAGGGCGCGACCTGGGCCGGACCACTACCCGTCTCCCATCACCGGGTCGGTCTTCATGCTCAGGTTGATGCGCCCGCGCTTCTGGTCCAGGCCGATGACCGTGACCATGACCTCGCGCCCGGCTGCCACCACCTCGGAGGGGTCGCGCACGAACCGGTCTGCCAACTGGCTGACGTGGACCAGCCCGTCGCGGTGCACGCCCACGTCCACAAAGGCACCGAATTTGGTCACATTGGTGACGATGCCGGGCAACCGCATGCCCTCGCGCAGGTCTTTGATGTCGCTCACGTTCTCGTCAAAGGCAAAGACGCTGAACCCGGCGCGCGGGTCGCGGCCCGGCCGGGCCAGCTCGGCCAGGATGTCCTTCAAGGTAGGCAACCCCACCTCGTCGGACACGTATGCCTCGGGCGTGATGCGCTCCCGGGCCGTTTCGTCGCGCAGCAGGTCGGCCACCGGGCATCCGGCGTCGCAGGCCATGCGCCGCACCAGTTCGTAGCGCTCGGGGTGAACCGCGCTGGCGTCCAGCGGGTCATGACCTGACCCCTGGCCGCGCACGCGCAGAAACCCGGCCGCCTGCTCAAAGGCCTTCGGCCCCAGCCGCTTCACCTTGAGCAGGGAGCGACGGGAGACAAAGGGTCCGTTCCCGTCGCGGTGGGCCACGATGTTGGCGGCCAGCACCGGGCCAAGGCCCGAGACGTGCGAGAGCAGCTCCACGCTGGCCGTGTTCAGGTCCACGCCCACGGAGTTGACGCAGCTGGCCACCACGTCGTCCAGGGCGCGCTTAAGCGCCGCCTGATCCACGTCGTGCTGGTACTGGCCCACGCCGATGGACCTGGGGTCGATCTTGACCAGCTCGGCCAGGGGGTCCATCACCCTGCGCCCGATGGAGACCGCGCCGCGCACGGTCAGGTCCAGGTCAGGGAACTCCCGCCGGGCTACCTCTGACGCGGAGTAGATCGACGCCCCTGATTCGTTGACCAGGACCACGGACACGCCATCAAGGCCCAGGCCGCGCACAAAGGCCTCGGTCTCGCGGCCGCCAGTGCCGTTGCCCACGGCCACGGCCTCGATACCGTGCCGGGAGCACAACTGGCGCAGGGCGACCCCGGCTTCGTCGCGCTGCCGGGCGGAGCCGGTGGGAAAGATGGTGGTGTGTTCCTTGAGCGCGCCCTGGGCGTCGAGCGCGGCCAGCTTGGCCCCGGTGCGAAAGCCGGGGTCCAGTGCCAGCACCCGTTTTTGTCCCAGCGGCGCGGCCAGCAGCAGCTCGCGCAGGTTGGCGGCGAACACGCGGATGGCCTCATTGTCCGCCCTGGCCTTGACCTCGGCCCGCACCTCGGTCTCGATGGACGGGCCGAGCAGCCGCTTGTAGCAGTCGTCCAGGGCCGCGCCCACCTCCCGGGCGGCCGGGCCTTGGCCGCGCACCACGGGACGGCGCAGCAGGCCCATGGCCTCGTCCTCAGGTGGACGCAGGGAGAGCTTGAGCATTCCCTCGCGCTCGCCCCGGAACATGGCCAGGGCGCGATGGCTCGGGATCGAGGCAAGGGGCTCGTCCCACTCAAACCAGTCGCGATAGGTGGCCCCGGCCTCATCCTGCCCCTTGACCACGTGCGAGACGAACCGGCCGCGCCGAACGAACAGGGCGCGCATGGCCCGCCGCGCCTCGGGATTCTCGCTGATGCGCTCGGCGATGATGTCACGCGCCCCGGCCAGGGCCGCATCCGTGTCGGGCACGAGCCTGTCCGGCGCAATCTCGGGCGAGCCATCGGCGGGGGTGACGAATTTGCGCGCCTCGGCCACGGGGTCCATGTCCGGCCGCGAGAGAAGGGCCTCGGCCAGGGGAGCCAGCCCGCGCTCACGGGCCATGGTCCCCCGGGTGCGCCGCTTTGGCCGGTGCGGCAGATAGATGTCTTCCAGCCGCGCCTTGTCCGTGGCCGCCTCGATCTCACGGCGCAGGGCATCGGTGAGCAGGTCGCGCTCGGTCAGGGAGGCGAGGATGGCCTCGCGCCGCTTGTCCAGCGCGGCCAGGGCTTCGAGCCGGTCGCGCACCGCGGCCACGGCCACCTCGTCCAGCGAGCCCGTGGCCTCCTTGCGGTAGCGGGCGATGAACGGGACTGTGCCGCCCTCGGCCAGGAGCCGGGCCACGGCCATCACCTGGGCGGGCGCAATGGACAGCTCGCCTGCAATCAGGCGGACATGATCGGCCTGGGGGCCGGTCTCGGAATCATGGTCAAGGCGGGCTGGGTCGGTGTGTGTCATGGAGCCGGTGTGCCCCCCTGCGCGGGCCGCGTCAAGGCATGGTTTCGTTTCAAGGGGCGCAGCGCTGTACAATTTGCGCATGGCCGGGTACATTGCCGGGCATGATGGTCAACGTGGAGCGGTTGTCATACAGCTTCGGGGCACACTGGGCCCTCAAGGACATTTCCTTCACCCTCGCCAAGGGGGAGTTCCTGTTCCTCACGGGCCACTCTGGCGCGGGCAAATCCACCCTGCTCAAGATGCTCTATGGCGCGCTGCCCGTCACCCGTGGCCGCGCCTCTGTGGCCGGGATATCCCTCAACTCGCTCAAGAAGCGCCACATCCCCGGGCTGCGCCGCAAGGTGGGCGTGGTCTTTCAGGATTTCAAGATACTGCCCCACCGCACCGTGTTCGACAACGTGGCCATGGCCCTTGAGGTGCGCGGCATGCCCCGGGCGCACCTGGAGCGCCGTGTGCGCGCCGTGATCCGCGCCCTGGGGCTCGACACCAAGAGCTATTCGCTGTGCGAGCGCCTTTCGGGCGGCGAGCAGCAGCGGGTGGCCATCGCCCGGTCCATGGTGGCCAACCCGGAACTCATCCTGGCCGACGAGCCCACGGGCAACCTCGACTTCGACCTGACCATGCACCTGATGGACATATTCAAGCAATTCAACACCTACGGCACGTCCATTATCATGGCCACCCACAGCCGCGAGGTGCTCGATTGCGTGCCCGAGGCGCGCATCCTCCACCTGCAGGACGGTCGCGCGGCATCCGAGGGCGAACAACCGCCCGAGGGCGACAACTGCCCGTGCCCCGCTGCGCCCGGTGCCGATTTCGCAGAGGGCGAAAACCACCCTGACGCGCTCCTTCCCGACGGAGGGCGGTCATGATCGGCCGGTTCCTGCGCCTGACCCTGCGCGGGCTGGCCGATTTCCGGCTCCATCCCGTGGCCCAGCTGCTGACGATTGTGGCCGTGGCCATGGTCACCCTGCTCACCGGCCTGATCCTCACCGGCTTTCACACCGTCAACCTCGAACTGCTCAAGAACCGGGGCCAGGTGGAGTTCCAGGCCTACTGGAAGCATGGCCAATCGCGCGACGCGGTGCGCGCCGACTGGGACGCCGTCGGAGCCATGAACCACCTGACGGAATTCGCCACCTTCACCCCCGAGGACGCCCTGACCGAACTGGCCTCCACCCTGGGCGAGAGCGGCGATTTCTCCTGGCTGGCCGGGGACAACCCCCTGCCCTATTCGGCCCTGGTGCGCTTCGCCGTGCCGCCCGAGGCCCAGGAAGAGGGCTGGGCCGCCCGGCTGCTCACCGGCCTCAAGGAATTGCCCGGCGTGGACACGGTCAACTACACCCCCTTCCAGACCGACCTCGCTCAGGGGTGGATGACCCTGTCGCAGCTCGTCATCTGGCCGGTGCTCGGCTTTCTCGGGCTGGTCATCTCCCTGGTGGTCCACAACACCATCAAACTCTCCCTGCTCACGCGCATGGACGAGATCGAAATCCTCTCCCTGGTGGGCGCGAGCCCTTCCTACATCCGCTGGCCGTTGCTCACCTCCGGCTTCCTCCAGGGATTTGTGGGCGCCTCGACAGGCTTGGGCCTGCTGGCCGGGGTCCACTCCCTGGCCGCCGACGCCCTCGACTTCGCGCCCTTTTTCATCCGCATCCCTCTCCTGCCCCTTGAACAGATGCTCATGCTGGCCGGTGGCGTGACCCTGGTGGCCATGGCCAGCAGCTGGGTGGCGGTCAAGTAGCACTCGCCTCCGCTTCCCGCCCAGCCCTGTCAATCCTTCTTTTTGCCCCTGCACGGGTCTTTTATCGCCCTGTCGCGCCCGATCTCGGCCGGGCCGGAAAACCCATGCCATGCTCTCGGGGATTCCCGGAAATGACTCTGAACAAAAACCCCGGAGCGAGCATGAAATCCATCTATTCCTGTCAATTGAAGCACGATGCCCAAGGACGCATCATCGAAAAGATCGAGACAGTCAATTGACCGTTGAAAAAGTCAATTTTGAGGCGGCCAGACAACGACACTGCCGCAGTCAGCGAATGGCAATCGACATCCTTCCTGCAGTGAAAATTCGACACACTGCCCCATGGACATCATTCTTTCCTTTTCGGCGCAATCCGGTATAATTTGTATGGCAAAGATCTCATTCCGGGGAGGATACCGATCATGCTGGCCACACATTTCTTTCTGCTGTTCCTGGGATGCATGGCCCTGATCCCTGTTTCGTCTTTTGGCAGCGACACGGTGACCATCACAATCCATAACCAGGCCTTTGAGGAATACCAACGATTCATGGCCGCGTTCGACAACGACCCACTCAAGGTCGACCGTATCCCCTCGGAATTCAATCACCGGAGCGCAATCGACGCCATCATTCTCACCAAGGCGCTCAAGCTGGGCGGACTCGACAGCCCGCTCGAATTCATTCCCGTTACCAATGCCCGGCGGGAAACCGAGGAAGTTGCGGCTGGCAGGGCCGTCATGGCCGCTCATCAACTCAACTACCGCACTGTGGATGTGCCGGAGTATAAGAATGTCTTCTACATGAGCGCCCCCATCACCCGCCATGGCGAATTCGTTAAGGGGTTCTTCTGCCTACAGACCAACGAACAACTCCTGCACGCCACCTCGGCCCAGGACATCAACAGCATGACGGGCATCATCGGCCAGCACTGGAACAACGACGCCGCAATTCTGATGGACATGGGCATCACCAACGTCATCAGGGCTCCCACAATAGAATCCATGGTCAAGATGGTCAGTGCGGGAAGGGCCGACTGGATTCCCCTGGAGTTTCCCGACAACGATCGCCTGGAAATTACTCTCTACTCACACAGGTTGGTGCCCGTGCCTAGGATCAAGTTCTCCTTGATCGAAAGCCGACACTTCCTGGTCTCGAAAAAGCATCCCTTGGGCAAGAAGGCTTTCGAAGCTCTGCAAAAGGGGATCAAGGAACTGCGCAAACAGGGCTTCATTGAGCAGGCCCTGATCGCAGCCGGTTTCTTCAACCCTCGGACCAAATCTTGGAAAACGCTCAACCAGGAAGCCTTGGACCGGGGCAGACCGACAGCGAAAGAATAGCGCAAAGAGAGGTACGGTCCAACCAACAACCACTCAATCGAACATCTAAAGACAATCATTCCGGGGACTTTCTATTGGGGTGACTGGAGATTGTATCAACGTCCGGCCTTCAATCCGACAACGATGGAAACCCAACTCACGCAGAAAACGCTCAATGCGCTACTGCTTTTGCATTGTTTCCACCCCCGCCCCAACGCCTCAAATCTCCTGGGTCCATCGGGATTTTTGTACCACTCGGCGGCATGAGCCCTTCAGCCTTATCTTCTCGCCCGACCCGCCGCCCGCGCGGGAAGCCCCTATTTCACCTGGCGGAGGGTCGCGCCGTGTTCGCGGTCGGGCCTCAGCTCAAGGATGTGGTGGGCCGTGTCGGAAAACAGGTCGATGGGGTGGTGGCTGATGACCAGGAGTTGCAGGCCGAGGCGGTCGGCTATCTCGGCGATGAGCTTCATGAGCTTGGGGACCAGGGCGGGCCTGATCCAGCAGTCCTGTTCATCAAGCACCAGGAAGGGGCGGTGCGCCTCGGGCGCAAGCTGGGACAGGGCGATGAGGCGAAGCCCCACGGACAGGATGTTGCAGACCGAGCCGCCCTGGCCCGACAGGATATCCTCGACCCGGTCGCCATCGCCCTGGTTGTGAATCTCGAAGCGGATCTGGAGCCGGTTGTTGCGCACCTCGCGCCGGGTGGCCACCACCCGGTCCTGGCCGAGGATTTCGCGCACGGCGTGGGTCAGGTTAAGCTCCACCTCGTCCAGCACTTGGCCGAACAGGGCTGTGGACAGCTCCTCCAGCGTATCCCGGGCACGCGGGGCCAGGGCCAGGAAATCGCGAACCCCAGCAAGGTCGGCACGGACCCGGCCGTGTTCGGCGTGGGCTGCCTCGGCCAGGGCCGAGAGCCGGTCGAGCCGTCGCCGGACCTCGGTCAGATCAGGCATTGATTCGACTCCGGGCAGCATCAACCCGCCTGCTCCACACTGCTTTCCACAGCGGCAAGGTCAGCCTGAATCTGTTGGACATGCTCACGGTACTTCTTGACAACCCTCTCGTTTTCCTTGCGTTTCTCGTCAAGAAGCCGTTGCAGTTCCTCGGGGTCGCTGGTGCCGTAATCGGCCTGGGCTTGGGCCTTGAGGGTGTCGAGCTGCTCGGTGAAGCGGGCGATGTCCTGTTCGGTGCGCACCCGCTGCTCGCGCAGTCGCTCGTAGTCCTGGCGCAGCTCGGCAAGTTCGCGCTCCAGATGGGCATCCCGGGTGGTCCCAGTGTTGTTGGGGTTGCTATCGATCAAGGGTGACCTCCTCGTAAAGTTCCCAGATGAGCGCCCCTTCCGGCGTCTCTCTGGACAGATTTTCCTGCAGGAACTGGCGCAGGCCCATGCCCTCGCGGGTCCGTTTCCAGGCCAGCCGTTCAAGGCCCCTGATGAAATCCGACTGCCCCTCGGCCTCCTGTGCCTGCGGCGGAAAATCCTGGTCTGGAAAGACCTGCTCAAAGGGCAAGTAGGGCACGGGCCAGGACTCAAGCTCCTGGCAGCCGGGCGTCCAGATGGCGGCGGCGGGCTGCCGCTCCTGGGAGCGGCGGGAAAAGGTGAGCCGCGTGATGTTGCCGGGGTTGGCCCAGGTGGTCTGCCCGGCCCGCACCGTGGGCTGGGGCCGGTGGATGTGGCCATTGATGAGCCAATCGATGCCGGGCAGCTCGCGGATGGCGTAGGCGAGGTCCTCGAATTCGGGAAAACAGATGTTGTGATGGGTGAGCCAGACCACGGCTGACGGGTCGTCCGGTCCGCGCTCATATCCCCTGGGCAGGGGGGAGCCGTCCGGGCTGGCCCCCACCAGCACGGCCCCTACGTCGGTCTCAAGGATGAACTGCGGCCCTTCCTCCTTCATCAACCGGAGCGCTCCGGCCGCCTCCAACACCGCAATGGTCAGGTCCTCGGTGAAGCGCGACTGGTACTTGTCGTGGTTGCCCACCAGCGCACAGACCCTGTCCGGCCCGGTGCGCGCCCCAAAGAGACGGATCAGTTCCACAAGCATCTTGTTGGAGTTGTCGCGGGGTCGGTGGAAGAGATCCCCCAGCACCACCGGGACCATGCCAAGCTCGCGGGCGCGGTCGAGGCAGGCCCCCAGCTTGCTCATGATCTGCTCAAGATAACCGTCGAGGCGCTGACCCGGCGGAAGGTCCGCCAGATGGGGATCAGCTACCAGAAAAAGTCCATTGGCCCGGATGGTCTCAACACTCATGCCCATGCCTCCGATCAAGGAAGGATTCGGCATCCACCAGTGCCCCGCACAGGGGGCAGCCGCCAAGGCGGGCCAGCGCTCCGGCCAGGGTTTCCCTGACCTCCTGCAACCGTGTCTCCAACCCGGCCAGATCCGTTTCCAGAGCCTGCCTGCGCGCGGTCAGTCCGCGAAGCCCGGCAACCACATCTTCCACATCTTCAAGGCGCGCGTCCAGCTCGACCCGGGGCGGCTCTACAATACTCCGCAATACGTGCTCTCGCCGGGCCACCCGCTCGATGCGGCAGCGTGATGCGAGTATTTCATCTATAAGATCAGAAAGATGTATCGTATTTTCTGCCTGCGGCGGCGCGGTCAGGCCGGACACGGCCCGGCCCCTGACCTCAGCCTTCCACAATGAGCGGGCGGTGGCTTGCAGGTGTTTGCAGAGTTCGGCCAGTCGAGCGGTGTTTTCCACCGACGGCGGCGTAGTCAACGGGGCGATGGTGCCAGCTGTGCGCCCGGCGGCGACCAGTCGCGTCGCGGTGCGGGCCATGTCTGCCACCAGAGCGCGCAACCCCTTGACCGGACTGGGGTCCGGCACTGGCTCAAGGGCATTGAGGATGGTTGCGGATCGGCGCTGGGCATCGCGTCTGGCAGCCACTTGGCGCAGGGCCGAGCAGCGGCCTTCGAGGACTGGCACAGCGGCTTGGAGTTCTTTTGCGGAGGCTTCCAGACGGCTGGCCTCGTCCATGCGCAGGGCGATGTCCGGCAGGTCGGCCAGGGTATCAAGCTGCGCCTCGATGCGCTCCCGGCGAGTCTCAAGCTCGCGCTCGTTCCGCTTGGCCTCGGTGGTGCGCGTCTTCAGCGTGTTTTGCATGGCCAGCAGGTGGGCGCTCTCGGTGGAGGCGGCAAAGAAGGCGGCCACGTTGGATTCGGGCCGGTTGAGCAGAAAGATGGGCTCGCGCTGGTTGCCCAGGTGCACGTCCACAGGGTCGCCGGTCTCAAGCTCCACCAGATCGAGCCGCAGCAGGGCGCGCACCTCGTCGGGCACCTTGCCCTGGAGCTTCCAGAAAGGCTCCTCGGGCTCGTCTCGACCAGGCAGGGTTATCTCATAGCCTGCACTGCGTTTCTTGCGAATCCAGACGACCTTTGCCCCATCGTCCAGCACCACCGTGACCCGGGCCTGCTTGGCACCGTGACGGATGCAGTGGCTGAAGGCGGGATTGGTGGCCACGCAGCGCAAGGCCTCGACAATGGCGGACTTGCCGGTATTGTTGGCCCCGGTCAACGCCGTGATCCCCGGCCCAAGCGCAAGCTCGGTCCGCTCGTGGGCCATGAAGTTCTCAAGTATAATGCTGCGTATCATGCTGTTTGGCGAGGATCTTTCAATGATGCAATATTATTCATAAAAATGTATCGCTCCGGGCCATCCGCGCCACCTCGAAGGGGGTTCAAAAATGTGCGAGTTCAAACACCCCGCCTCACTACTCCCGCCCCCTACCCACGCCTGCGAAGCAGATGGTGGAAATGGTTCGAGTGCTCGACGTAAGAGCCATGCAGGGCCGAAGCGTACTCCAGTACGCGAGGGTCTGCATGGGTCGCAGCAACGACGCAATCGGGCCATTTACGCCACCTGCTACGGGTAGCGCGGTTTGGGGTGGCGTGTAAAGAACCAGGGGGCCGGGCCGAGATGGCGCATGGCCTCGTTGTTGGCCTGCCAGCGCTCGGCCAGGGGGGCGGGCATCCCGTGGCGGTCGCAGGGGAAGTCGGCGCACTGGAAACAGTAGTCCACCCCGCGCTCGCGGGCGCAGCCGGGCACGGCGCAGGCCTTGAAGAGGCATCCGGCCTCGCGGCATCCGGCGCAGGAGCCCGAGGCGAGGAAATCGAGCAGCTCGCTAAAAGCCGCGTAGTTGCCAAAGGCCGGGTTCATGGCCGCAAAGCGCTCGGCATAGGGGGCGAAATTGTCGCCCAGGGCCGCCTTGAGGGCGCTGGCAGACTGCTGGATGGGACCGCCGTCAAAGGCGAGGCAGGTGGAGCAGAGCAGTCCGCAGGGCGCGAGCCGGGAGCGGACAAAGGCAGCCTCGTCGGGCAGGTGGCCGGTATCGCGCAGCAGGTTCAGGGCGATGTCCACGGCCCGGACCACGTACTCGATGCACCGGGCCTTGATGTTCTGGTCCCTGAACCGGGCCTGCCCCTCGGGCGTGGCAAAGTCGCAGCCCGTCAGATCGAAACAGTTGATGGAGCCGAAGGCGTGGCGGAATTGGTCCTGAAACTCCTGGACCAGAGCGTAGGCCGGGTCGTACTCCCCGCCCGGCTCGGGCCGCCCGGCATGCAGGCCGATGCCCATGACCGCGCCGGACACCGCGCCGCACTGGCCGCAGGAGCGGGCCATGCCACTGCAAAATCCGGTGGCCAGGGGCGTCAGGGGACTGGGATCGCGCCCCCCGGCCTCGGCGATGAGCTTGAGGACGATCTCTGCGCAATAGAGGTCGCCGGAGTTGAAGAGTTCGGCCGCGGCGGCACTGACATGGTCAGGCATGGGAATCCTCGCTTGGCGTGTGGTGGTCGGTTTCGCCAGGGTGACAGCTGGCCTGTTCTCCCCAGCGGCAGGAGAGGAATGGGCAGAATGCGAGGGCCTCGTCCGTCAGCCGGGTGTCGCGGCCGGAGCCGGAGTGCAGCACCAGCGGCGGCTCCACATGCAGGCCGGGCCTGCCTGCCTTGACCGCCTCCAGGAGCACTGTGCGCGCCTCCTTGTCGGACCGGCTGTGGACCAGCCGCATGCGCTTGGGCGCGAGTCCGGCCCGGGTCAGTCCGTCCATGAGCTCGGGCAGCCGCTCGGCCAGATGAACAAGGGTGAACCGTCCGCCTGTCTTGAGGGCCACGGCCGCGCATCTGGCAAAGCGGGTGAAGTCTGCCCGGCTTTCAAATCGGGCGTCGGCGTACCGCTTGTCCGGGCTGATCCGCCCGCTGACCAGGGGCCGATAGGGCGGGTTGGCCACCACGAAATTCACCGCACGGTCGGGCCGCCACAGGGCCACATCGCCCTGGACCGGGGCATAGCGGTCTGCTAGGTGGAGGGCGGTGGCATTGGCCTCGGCCGCGCGCAGGCTTGCGGGGTCGATGTCCACGCCGGTCACGCGCAGATCGGGCTGACGCAGGAGCAGTGCAAGACCGACCACGCCGCAGCCGCAGCCAAGGTCGAGGCCCGCGTGCCCGCGCCCGGGCCGGGCAAAACAGGCCAGCAGCAGCGAATCGAGCGAGAAGCGATAGCCCCCCTCGGGCTGGACCATGCCCCGGGGAAAGGCGGCTCGCCGCTCGAGCACGGCCCGGGTATCCACCACCTTCATGCCCGTCGCATTCGGGCCAGTCTCACTCAAGCCTATTGGGCTCATGCCTTGTCCCGCTTTCTTCCACGTCTGACGCGGGAGCGGACCATGTCCATGAACAGGCGCGCCTCGGCCATGTCCAGGACCAGGGCCATGAATAGGTAGGCCGCTACCCACGCGGGCAGCAGGGCCAGCCACCACAGCCCCCAGGAGGCGGTGACGTGGGCGCCCACGCCCACGCCGAGGCTGAGGATCAGGATCTTGAGGGACGCGGCCAGCGGCACCAGGGTGGCCTTGCGCTTGCGGGCCAGACCGATGTGCAGGAGCACGAAATTGAGCATGGACGAGAGGCTGACGGCCAGGGCCAGACCCACATGGGCCATGGGGCGCATGAGCAGCAATCCCAGGACCACGTTTGCCGTCAGGCAGAGTACGGCGATCCTGACCGGGGTGCGGGTGTCTTCCAGGGCGTAGAACCCGGCCACCAGCGGACGGGACAGGGCAATGAAGGGCAGGCCGACACTGTAGGCGATGAGGGCATGGGCCGTGGCGGTGACGGCTTGGGACGTGAACTCGCCGCGCTCAAAGAGCAGCGAGACCATGGGCCCGGCCAGCCCGATGAGTCCGGCCGCAGCGGGCAGGGCGATGAACAGGGTCAGGCCCAGGGACAGGGCCATGGCTCCGTCGTATTCCTCCATCTCGCCTTTTGCGGCCAGCCGGGCGAGGCTCGGCAGGGCGGCGGTGCTGATGGCCAGCCCGAAGACACCAAGGGGAAACTGGACCAGCCTGTCCGCATAGTAGAGGTAGGAGACCGAGCCCACGGGCAGGAACGAGGCGAGAAGCGTACCAAGCAGGATGTTCAACTGGTAGACGGCCGCGCCAAAGACCGTGGGCAACATGAGCAACCCCATGCGGGCCACCCCCTTGTTGCGCCACGACCACGGCCCGCGCCAGGAAAACCCGGCGGCCCGCAGATAGGGCTGCTGGAGCAGCCACTGGCCCAGGCCGCCGAGGAGCACGCCCCAGGCCATGGCATAGGCCACGTTGTACCCGAAATAATACCCGAACAGGGCCGAGCCGATGAGGGCCAGATTGAGCACCGAGGGGGACAGGGCCGGGGCCAGGAAGTGGTTGCCCGCGTTGAGCACGCCCATGCACAGGGCCACCCCGCAGATGAGGATGACATAGGGGAAGCAAATGCGCACCAGATCGACCGTGGTGGCGAAGAGTTCGGGATTGCGCAAAAATCCCGGGGCGATGGCCATGGTCAGCGGCCATGCCAGCACCTGGGCGGCCAGGGTGATGCCACCCAGGATGACGGCCAGCCAGATCATGGCCGAGCGGGCCATGGCCTGGGCCGCCTCCTCGCCCTCTTCCTCGCGCACCCGGGAGTAGACCGGGATGAAGGCCATGGTCAGCGACCCCTCGCCAAAGAGCCTGCGCAAAAGATTGGGGATGCGGAAGGCCACGAAGAATGCATCGGCGAACACCCCGGCCCCCAGGGCAAAGGCCACGATCATGTCTCTAACAAACCCCAACACCCGGGAAACAAGGGTCGCGCCCGCCACGATGGCCGCGTTTCTGGCTATGTCCCTGCCGTGCCTGCTCACCATTTTTCTCCGCCCGAAGGCCGATTCGCCAACACCCTGAAATTCCGTTGCACAAGATTTCTAGACTTTATCTTGAAAAAATTTAACATGCTGTTAATGCTTTATTTTGTGCTGCAAGGCCAGCGACCCAACTCTGGACAGAGCCGATTTGTGAAAAACGAAACTGTTTGCGCACTAACACGCTGCAATAAAACAACTTGTTGCGAAGCATCCTGTTCTCGCGCCAGGCCCTGCTCCACGAGGGCAAAGGCCGGGCGAAAACGCCTTGCGGAACGGCTTTTTCGGGCCGGTCAGGGCGCGTCGCCAGCGTGTCAACCACAACGGACTTTTGCAGATGGTTGCGGTTCATGATCAGCATCTCGGCTGGCAGCGCGGGCAGAAGGTGGAGGTGCGCCCGGCCACTTTGACCGCGGACAGGGCCGTGCCGCAGGCCGCGCACGGCAACCCCTGCCGGCCATACACGGCAAAGCTGTTCTGAAAGGCCCCGGCATCGCCGCTGGCATTGACATAGTCGCGGATGGAGCTGCCGTTTTCCGCGATGGCCTGGTGCAGCACGTCCTGAAGATGGGCAAAGAGGTGTTGCGCCCTGGTCTGGCCCAGCCGGTTGCCGCGCGTCTCGGGATGGATGCCCGCACGATACAGGGATTCGTCCGCATAGATGTTGCCGACACCCGCCACCACCGCCTGATCGAGCAGCAGCGCCTTGATCCGCCCGGCGCGCGGCAGCACCCGCTCGGCAAGAATCGCGGCATCGGTCTCCAGCGGCTCCGGGCCGACCCGGCGCAGGAAATCCCAGTCCGCCAGCTCGCCCGGCCCAAAGGCGCGCACATACCCGAAGCGCCGCATGTCGGCAAAGCACAGGAGCGACCCGTCGTCCAGGATGAACCGGGTCCGGTCATGCCGCTCCACCGGCCGCATGGGACCATGCACCACCCGGCCGGTCATCTTCAGATGAAAGGCCATGACCGCGCCCCCCGACAAATCCACCAGCAGCACCTTGGCCCGGCGGCGCACGCCGACCACCACAGCCCCAAGCACCTTGGGCACCAAGGTGGACGCCGCCTCGCTCAACCGTGTGCAATCCACCGGCTCCACGCACGAGACCACGCGCCCCACCAACGTGGCACACAAACCCCGGGCTATGACCTCAACCTCTGGCAACTCAGGCATGGCATCCTACGTACCCGAATTCCGATGCAGAGAAAAGCGCCGAGTCCGCACCTGTCCACCACCCCATGGCCGCCGACTTCCACGCCAGACGGCTGGAGGCCAAGGCGCGCTACGGGGCATAGCCGCAGGCGGAGAAGGACTCGGATGAAAGAACGCCGCGCTCCTGGACTAGGGGCGCGGCGCTGTTGGGTGAAGGGTATCACTAGATATCCAGAGCGTGTTTAATATCAAAGACGCGCTCTGAGCCAATGAACCTCCCCATCAGAGGCCATTCCTTCCAGCAACGAGTTGACAGGGCTTCGGCTGGCATGATGGGATCCTTATCCGGGCGGATCAGGCAGCAAGAGTTGCATCCAGGACCTGTCCTGCCTCCTCCTGCTGCGAGAAGATGGAGTCAGTATCGACAATGATGATGAACCGCTCTCCCTGTCGGCCCATGCCCTTGACGTACTCCGTTTTTATCAAGGCTCCCATCTTGGGCGCCGGTTCAATGTCCTTGTCCAGGATTTCCACGACTTCGTGGACTGAATCGACTAGATAGTGTAGTCACGAGATTCCAGCCCAAAGGGAAATGCACCGGATGTGAATAGCCGCAAGGAACGAGGCTGAATTCTTCGCATACCGAGTTGCTATGCCGCGCCAACGCTTCAGGTGGAGAAATGCATTTTCAACCAAGTGCCTAATTTTGTATAGGTATTTGTCGTAATCACGAAGCT
>JBDRSO010000046.1:0-6062 GCA_043824835.1 Pseudomonadota bacterium
GCCTGGGCCGTTGGAGCGGCCGCGGCATCGAAATTAACTGTTATGACGAGTCCCACCACCGTGAGGGACAAGGCTGTTCCAGGACCGCCATCAAGATAAATTATGGAGCAGGCATTCCCCTCCACGCCCGCTTTCAGGAACGTATAGGTCAGCTCGGCGTTCGGGATGCCGAGGGCCGTGGTCAGTGCCGCCAAAATACCCGCGTAGTCATGTCCAGCGACCACATGGGGAAACTTGCCCTCGTAAATACCCGCGTCAGGCTCATAGCCTACTGAGGTCTGCCGGCCATCCGCGTCGATGTGCAGAGAAGCCACGGGAGGGGCCAGGTTGATATTGGAAGGCACGGTGTGGTCGATCGTGGAGCAGTCAACGATGGAATCGGCCTTTTCGCCGACCGAGTCGGGGATGGCCTCGATGACCACTTCCATCCCACCAGCGGCCCCCAGGGCGAGAGGGACGACACGGGTCACGCCCGCACCGCCAATCAGAGGGGCAGCGCCCATGGCGATGATAAGGCCGGTCCCATCATTGGCCGGGGCATTCTCCACGTGTACAAGGGACCAGATGCGCGCGTCCGCCTCCACCAGCGCCCTGACCATGTTGGCCGTGACGGTCGCCGCAGCCAAGTCAAAAGTCACCGTAATAGCCCCGCCGGCCTCGCCAATGGTCAACGGAGCGGCCGGCCCGCCATCCACATAGGCCACGGATATGTTATTTCCCAGCACCCCAGGCTGAATGGCCGCCCACACCAGCTCGGCATTCACCACTCCGAGGGCCGTGGTCATCGTAGCGTAAACTGCGCCCACCGAATGATGGCCGGCTACGACCTGCGGGAATGTGGCGGGCGCCAGTGCCCCGGCGCCGGCAGTGCCCTCGACCACGTACCGGCCCTTGCGGTCGATGCGGATGGGCATAACCGGCGGGGCCAGGTTCGAGGGGTCCACGGGCAGGGTCTCGTTGAGCGTGGAGGCCAGGATAATGCTGTCTGCCTCCTCGCCCGGATCATCGGGATTGGCCTCGAGCTGGACCTCCAGGTTCGCACCCTCGATATTCACTCCGGTCAGGTGGGCCTCGAGAGACCCGCCGGGGGTGAACATGAGGGGCTGCTGGAACTCGCTGTCCTCGATGCCGCAGATAAAGACATCCACGTCCGTGGCGCCCACACCCGCGATGTCGGTGAGCTGCAGGTAGACCTCGCGATGGTACAGCTGGGTGTCTATGATCTCTTTGCGCGTTCCCACGAGATGCACCGTGGCTCCCTTGAGCCATGGCCCCGGGGTCACGGTCGTGCCGTCCTCGATGCCGGGCCTGCCCCTGTGCCAGATCGTGACCGTCGCGGATCCCGTGGGGATTTCGGCGGCGCCCGCGTCCTTGACGAGCAGGAAGAACCGGCACTGGTTGTACTCGGTGAGGATGGTCCCATTGGTCCCGGGCACGGGGTCCGCGTCATTGACAATGCCCGCCTTGGCCCTGCTGGGCGCGGTCAGCGCCGGGTAGGAAAGGCCGGCCGGGAGCACGATCGCTGCGGCCCTGCCGTTGGCAGAGTCGAAATCCGTGTCCCTGACATGTACAGGCTGAGGGGTATCGGCTGGGTTTACCTGCTTCAGATAGGCCAGAAGCTCGGCCGCATTGCGATATTCTATAACCTTCATCCGGATCTCCTTGAAAAAGCTAACCTAGAATACAATGCTTTCCGCCAAATTGTAAAGATCAACTCGTGATTACAAGGTCCATCAGGTTGAAATACTCGGAATGAATGCCGATTTCGCTCGTACTAGCCAGCTGGCCGTTGTTCCAGGCAATCTTGAACTGGCTCTTTTTCTGCTCGTAAGTGCTGCGCATTATCTGGTACCAGCGTAAAAAGGCCGGGGACTTGTCGCTGACCGCCACGCTGATGCCCGAATCCGTAAACTTTACCTCGTTGCGCGCATAGTGCAGCACCAGGCCCTCAACCACGTTGCACGCCGCTCCGATCATCAGCAGGTAAAGCTGCCGATAGCTCAGAAGCTCGTCCAGGCTGAAACCGGTAAAAGGAGGCGTACCGTTGATGTCCTCGATGCAGGTCAGCAGCGCCATCTTCAAGTCGCTGTCCGAGCTCTCCTCCCCGCTTACCAGCTTGTTCAAGGGCGCAAAGTCCCGCAGGTACTTGCGCAGCAGCGCCGTCATCCGCTTCCAGTTGTCGGTCCATCCCTCGGTGGGAGCTTCCTTTGGTTGAATCTCGCTCAACGGCGCCTCCTGCGTTTGGGCCTGGAACGCTCAGAATGGCCCTCTGGCTGCGTTTCCTCCTCCCCCTCGGCGGAAGACTCAGAGTCCTCCTCAACGGCCTTCTCGGGCTCCTCCCGGAGCTCCACGGGGGGCTCGGGCGCCGGCTGCTGAACCGGGGCGGGGCTCAGGTCGACCAGGCTGATCTCACCGCGGCCGAGCAGCCTCTTGATCTGCGGCTCGTGCTGGGCCAGGAAAGCCTCCTCCACAACGATCTCCCCCAGCTCCAATATGGGGTAGTGGCCGATCATCCGGGATACCGGGGAGCCGGCGAAATGGGACCGCTGATGGGGAGGGAGCAGGTGCACCTGCGATATGATTTTGTAGCTCATGGAATCTACTGTAATCGGAAAGAGGCGGGGAGGTCAAGTCAGAGAATAGCAGAGAAGAAAGACCCCCACAGGAAAAAGTTCCACGAGCTGTTCGAGAGGAACGGGATTTCTCCCCACCTGGAGAGTTAAAGCATTGGTTGAGGGATTGGTGGGTAAGTACCTGGAATTGTTACCAGGTGTGGACACCCGTATAGCAGAAGCCTTCATCTACCCGATTATATCTCGAGCTAAGCGCCGAGATCGCCAGGGGCGTCTTGGCCGCCACGTCTGCGGGTGCGCCGGTCGTGGGCTCCACGTTGGCCGAGTACAGCTCGAGCTTGCCGATGGACGCGATGCCGATCAGGGCCATCCCGATGTCTCCCCATGCCGTGAACTGGATCTTGTTGACGATCTTGTTCGTCCAGAAGTTGATCTTGTTCAGGATGAAGAACTTGCCCAGGAAGTCCGGCTCGGTAAAGGCGTACACGTTGCCTCTGCGCAGGATGTTGGATTTGATGGTCTTGATGACCTTCATCCCGCCCAGGCTGTTGAAGCTGACGCCCTTCTCGCGCGTGTCCCCGACCTGCTGGTCGCTCAGGTCCTGGCGGGTCCACTGCATGATGTCGTTGTAGTCCGCCGCCGTGATGAGCATGGTCGCGGCCTTGCGCTCATAGTCATCCAGCAGGTTCATCAGCAGCGTGAGGTCCGCCACCTGGATCGGGTGCAGCACCAGGTCGTCGGTCAGGCTCAGGCGGGCGCCCGTGCCCTTGACAACGCTGCGCTCGACTACCGTGCCGGCCCTGACGTTCGAGGACGCGCAGGCCGTGGCCACCGTGTTGGCGATGATCTGCATGCGCTGCACGCACGTCTCGATATGCCTGGTGAACTGGTAGTCCCAGATCGCCTCGATGTCCTTGACCGCGTACTGCTCGACCATCTTGGTCAGCGGCATGCTGTAGGCCAGAAGCTCCTGCGTGGTCTTCTCGAACATGGGGCTCATGATCGAGTAGAACGGCACGCCGATCCTCGGGCCCTGCAGAAACTCGGCGGTCGTGCCGCCACGGAACGTGACGGGCATGGCCATGCCGATCGTCGGCTCCACCTCAACGATCTTGACGATGGAGTCGTGCCGGGTCGAGGGGGTGCACTCGGACGGGGTGACATCCTGCGGGGGGATGATCTGCGCGGCGAACGAGTCCTCGCGCAGCTTGTCTCGGATATAAGGCTCCGCGTTCTGGGCCACCTTCTCTTTTCCGCCGGGGGAATCGAGGAGGTCCATGAACCGTGAAACCTGAAGTTGTCCGTTACTCATGGTTGTTCCTCCTTATGCCCAGATCCTGATGGCCTTGATCCAGCCATTGCTGACTGTCTCCGTTACGCGGGCCATGATGGTTGTGCCGGTTGCCGTGTTGTCGTCGATGATCATCCTGTTGACCGCCAGGTACGCGATCAGGCCCACGTAGCACGCCGCGCCGACCGTGGCGGGCGTGTGGGCCGCATCGTACAGCTGCGTGGCGAACTCGAACGTGCTCGCCCAGGGGACTGAGACCTGGCCCAGCGCGCGCATGTCATAGGAGCCTTCCATGTCGAAGACAGGGAAGACCATAATGCCCGTTGCGCCCGGCGCGGCCAGCCTCATCAGCCGGTCCGTGCCGGCCGTGGGGTCCTTCTGCAGCCATTCGCCCTGCAGCAGGGCGCTCGCGTTGGTCGGATCCAGCATGGTCGTCGGCGTCACATCCTTGGATCTGAACTGCACATAGTTGGCAGGTGTGAGAATTTCAAATCGCTTGGTCATGACTTAACCTCCTTGAAGAATGAATGATGTAAATGCCGCTCCACTGACCTCGCTGATCCCTGATCCCTTTCCACCGGATCCATCCTGGATACCGGTGAAGTTCACGCCTCCAGACGACAGTTTGACCGCTTCCTCAAACGTGTCCAATCGTCCTTCCGCCGCTTTCTTTTCCAGGTCTGCGAGCACGTCCTCTTGAGTAAGATGCGTATGAATGCCGCGGTTTTTCATCTCCGCGGCGATCTTTTCGATTCTTGCGCGCCTCTCCAGCTTCGCCACCTTGTCACGGAGCACGTCCCGCTCCTGTGTCACGGCGCGCAGAAGGCTGGCGCTTTTGACGAGCATGTCGCCAAGTTCTTCCTTTTTCATTGTGCGCCTCCGTTGTAGATGCCGGTCAGTTCGTTGAGGAAGGCGTGGGCCGCGATACGCCCCATGGCCTCATCCTCCGCCTCCTTGGTCAGTGCCGCCGTCTTCGAGCTCCCGCCGGCAGCCGTGGTCGCCGGGGACTTGGTCGCCAGCGGCAGCGCGGCGCGCATCTCCTCATTCGAGGTCTTCGCCGGCTCGTTGAGCAGGGCCGCCAGGGGCTTGACCCTGTTGGCCCTCTCGATCTGATCGGAGCTGACCGCGGTGAGCTTCTGCGAGTCGTCCGGAAACCCCGTCTGGTCCGGCGCGGGGGCCGTCAAGCCCACGTTGCCGGGCTCCTGGGTGCCGTCGCTCTGCATCATCTCCGTGGCCACTTTGCGCATCCGCAGCTTCCAGGACGCCACCTTCGCGGTCGGTGCGGCCTCGGCCTGCGCGCCCGTCACCGGGCTATCTTCGGTGTTGGAGACCTCGCCGGCCGCCCCCACCGAGCCGTTCACGGTCTTGACCCTCTTGGCCTCCCCCTCCGCCGGGGCCTGCGCGCCGGTGACGGCGGGCATGACCTCAGGCTCCTGGCCGAGCTTCAGAAGCTCTCCGACCCGCTCGGTAAAGCACGCGAACTTCTCCACGTCCGCGGTATCGACTCCCTGAACCACCGGTGCGCTCGCCGCTTTCTGCGGGTTTTCCACCTGCGCCCGGGCCTCTTTCAGAATGCCCTCGATCGAAAAATGTCCCGTTTCCATGGCTTCCTCCCTTCTACTGGTTCGCCAGGATGGGGTATCCTGACGCGGCCAGATGCTCGAGAGCGGCCTGGTTCAACGCGGCCTCCTTCTCTGCCTCGTCCTCCTGCCCTGCTCCCTCCTGCGCCTGCTTGAGCAGGCTCATGCCGTGCTCGGGCGGAATGGGCTCGCCGGTATCGTAGACCCAGCCGGCCTGCTTGAGAAAGTCGTAGGCCCTGGTGAGGACGTCCTCTTCGGTGAGGGAGGAGGTCTTCTCCTTGTTCTTCAAGGCCTGATATCCCTTGTAGCCGCCGTACGCAGCCGCGCCGACCGTAGCGGGCACCGCGGCCACTGCGCCAATGCGGCCCAGCCTGCGCAGCTGGGATTCGGGCTTTCCGCGCTTGAGACCTCCCTTGGTCCACCGCTTGAATATATCCGCGGCATGGGCCCCAAAGCCCTTCGCCTCCTTGGGAACTTGCGCCCACCGATCCTTCCCTCCCTTCGAACTTGCGTAAACCCACTCGTGTCCTGGCTTCGCGGGGGTCTTGGGCATTGCCGGAGCCGCTATTTTGTTCATCTCGTCCACGTAGGCGTGGGCGGCGATCCTGCCCATGGCGT
>JBDRSO010000047.1:0-94639 GCA_043824835.1 Pseudomonadota bacterium
GTTGAGATATACAATTCACAACGGCCACATCTCAGCCTAGGAATGAGAACGCCAAACGATGTACACGAATCAGGCTGTGGGGCTAGCCCCACAGCCTGATTGAAACCTTCAAAAACCGTCAACCTATTTCAGGACTGTACATTGCCGTATCCGCACTCTATTTGCGCATGTTGGGAATCTGGCTGGCGGCCCAGGCCGAGGCCTTCATGTACTGAGTGGCCGCCTGGGTGAAGCAGGCACCGTACCGGCTCAGAATTTCGTTGGCCACGGTCCAGTTGCCCAGCTCCACGGCCTCGACCATGAGCAGCCAGTCGCGAAACTCGTTGAGGGTACCGCACAGGGCGGCCTTGATCTCGTCATCCAGGGGCACGTCCTCCAGCGCCTTGTCCATGGGATAGGAGAGCAGCGCGTCGAGCAGTGAGAAGAGGCCGAGCATGAACATGGTGCTGGCCGAATGGGGGAACCCCTTGATGGTCCCGGCCAGTTTGCTCAGGAACCGGCCGCGCTGAAGCGCCGTATATGCCAGTTCTTCGCCTCTGGGGGTGGAGTCGAGATCGGTCATGACCACCACCGTGGCCCAGTGCCGGATTTCGTTGAGGCCAAGCAGGGACACGGCCTGCTGGATGGACTTGATCTTGTTGCGCAGGCCGAAGGATGCGGAGTTGATGTACTTGAGCATGCGATAGCTCAAGGTGATGTCCGAGGCGATGATGGCCGCCAGTTCGTCCATCTCGCACTCCGGATTGGCCAGCTCGCGCAGCAGTTGCAGCTTGGTCGTGGCCGTGACCGCCAGCACGGTCTCGTCGTTGGACAGGGGCACCCCAAAGAACGGCCCTTGGAAATACTTGAAGCCCAGAGCGCGCGTGCCCTCAAAGGCCTCCCATCCGGTCACGCCCGTGGCCAGGAGTTCGCCGCCGAAGCTCTTGTATCTGGCGCGCAGCTTGACGATGTCCGGCGGAGTCTTGCCCGACAGGTTGACCTTGACGATGTCCGCCCGCTTGAGCAGCTCCGGGTCAGACGCCTCGCCCGCATCGGCGTCCAGGGCCACGATGCCGCCCCGCTCGCGCAGGGATTCCACCAGTTCGCGGCACCTGGGCGAAGCAGCCGCCTGTCCGCACAGGCCGAACACGCAGCAGTCGATGTCGGCCAGCGAGCCGTCAAAGCCATTCTCGGCAGCGATGGTGAGCAGGAGTTTCTTGTCCCTGACCAGGGTGTCTTCCCCCGGAGCCAGGGTGGCCCGATAGGCATTCATGATGTCGGCCGGGGTGACTGGTCCCCCGTCCGGCCGGGTGGAGCCGGCCCGCAACTCGTACCCCCACACAGCCTTGTTGCGGTCGAATATGGGCTGCCTGACCACAAGCAGCGGTTCGTCAGGCGTTTCGCATTTGGCAACGGCATCAGCCATAAACCCAACCTCCTCAACCCGAGTGAATACTTGCCGCCTTTTTCAAACAGTTGATAGAAAACCCCCGTCTGACTGTTTAATCAAAACCACTTGCTGTGTAAATGGTTATAACACTCCGTTACAATTCTTCACATGATCGAAACCGCGCAATGGGCAAAAGAAAGGGCCGCCCCATTGTGAGGCGGCCCTGTATATCTTCACGATTCGTCGCCTACAGCATCCCGACGACCTTCCTGGTCAGACGCAGCAACTGGTTGGTGAAACCGGCCTCGTTGTCGTACCAGACGATGAGCTTGAGCTGGGTGGTGCCCATGACCCGGGTCAGGTCGCTGTCCACCACGCCGCCGAAAGTGGAGCCCACGAAATCCACGGACACCAGCGGTTCGTCGGTGTAGCCCATGGACTCGTTGGCCGCCGCCTTGAGGGCCGCGTTGACCGCCTCGACCGAAGTGGGCTTCTTCAACTCGCAGACGAGGTCCACCAGGGAGACATTGGGTGTAGGCACCCGGATGGCCATGCCGTCGAGCACGCCGTCCAGCTCGGGAATGACCAGCCCCACGGCCTTGGCCGCGCCGGTGGTGGTGGGCACCATGTTCATGGCGCAGGCGCGGGCGCGCCGCATATCCTTGTGGGAGCCGTCGAGGATGCGCTGGCTCATGGTGTAGGAGTGGACCGTGGTCATGATGCCGTGCTTGATGCCAAAGGAGTCGTTGATCACCTTGGCCACCGGGGCCAGGCAGTTGGTGGTGCAGGAGGCGTTGGAGATGATCCGGTGGTCGGGCTTGAGGGTGCCGTCGTTGACGCTCATGACCACGGTGGCGTCGGCGTCCTTGCCCGGCGCGCTGATGAGCACTTTTTTCGCCCCGCAGGCCAGATGCTTCTCGCAGCTGGCGCGGTCGGTGAACTTGCCTGTGGTCTCCACCACGATATCGCAGCCCATCTCGCCCCATTTCCACTCGCCGGGCGCGTCACGGGTCACGGTCACTTCCTTTCCGTTGACCTTGAAGCCAGTCGCAGTGGGCTCCACATCTAGGAACCTGCCGTGGACCGAGTCGTACTTGAGGAGGTGGGCGAGATCCTCGTTGGAGGCGCGGGCGTTGACCGCCACCAGTTCCAGGTCCTTCTCCTGCGCCAAAAGGCGCGTCAGGTATCGGCCGATCCGACCAAAACCGTTGATGCCTATCTTCGTCGCCATGGTGGCTCTCCTCTGGGTATACTGTTCAAGGTCTCTTTCGGGGCAATGACATCAATAGTACGTTCGCGGACACGATCCGTCAACGGGGGGTGGCAAGATTTCGCGACAACATGTCGAGAGCGGCGCGGTCGGTGAAGTCGAAATGGAGCGGCGTCAGGGTGATATGCCCCTGCGTGAGCAAGGCCCGGTCGCGGTCAGGGCTGATCTGCTCGGGCGGGATGGCCCCGTTGAGCCAGTAGTAGGGCCTGCCGCGCGGGTCGGTGCGGGTGTCATACCAGTCACGGTAGGAGGCGCGGGTGTGCGGGCAGACCATCAGCTCGCGCGCCTTCTCCATGGGACAGGCTGGGAAATTGAGGTTCACCACGCATTTTTTCGGCAGCTCTGCCCAGGGAATCCGGGACAGCAGCCGGACACAGTAGCGTGCCTGCCCCTTGAGGTCCACGGGGTTGAAGTCGTCCACGGACACGGCCATGGACGGAATCTCCATCAGCGCGCCCTCGGTGGCGGCAGAGACCGTGCCCGAATAGAGGATGTCCACGCCCACGTTGGCCCCTGCATTGATGCCCGAGAGCACGAGGTCCGGAGGGGCATCCAGCAGGGTGGACAGGGCCAGCTTGACGCAGTCCACGGGAGTGCCATACACGCCCTGGCCCCTGAAGCCGTTCTCGCGGAATTCCTTGACCCGGAGCGGCATGGACAGGGTCACGGCGTGGCCCACGGCCGACTGCTCGGTCACCGGCGCGACCACGCGCACGTCGTGCCCAGCTTCGGCCAGGGCGAAATACAGGGAGCGGAGTCCTACGGCCTGAATGCCGTCATCGTTGGCAAGTAAAATCCTCATGCAATCTCCGTCATGGCTCGATTTGACAATCCGAGTGAAATCAGGTTCATAAACCGGAGCGGGTTCGACCGCTCCCCGACCGCTCGCCAGCACCCCTTCCGGCCGCTTCACGGCCGCTTTCGACCTGGGTGGCGAGGTACATCAACATCCAACAGATGGCAAGGCACGTGACCAAAAAGTCGCAATATATCCAAGACCTGACCCCCGGCACCCGGGTGGACGACCGGTTTGTCCTGGCCGCCGCGTCCCTGGCACAATCAAGGAACGGCCCATACTGGAGTCTGACATTTCAGGACGCCACTGGCAAGATCGACGGCAAGATATGGAGCCCCAAGAGCCAGGAATACCCTGCGCTGGAACCGGGCCAGATGACCCGCGTGCTCGGCTTTGTGGAGAGCTACCGGGACAGGAACCAGCTCAAGGTCGATCATCTGGAACTGCTCGACCCGACCCCGGGTGAGGTGGACTACGCCGACTTCATGCCCGCCAGCGCCACCCCACCCGCCCGGCTCATGGAACAGCTCGAAGACCTGATCACCGAGCACATGCGCCACAAACCCTGGCGCGCCTTCTGCCGCAAGGTACTGGGTAGCGTGGAGGTCCGGGAGCGGTTCATGACCGCCCCAGGGGCCAAGACCGTACACCACGCCTACACGGGCGGCCTGCTCGAACACACTCTGGGCGTGGCCCGGGCCTGCATGGCCCTGTGCGATGTCTATACAGACCTGGACCGGCAGACCTTGCTGGCCGGGGCTGTCTTTCACGACCTGGGCAAGGCGTGGGAGCTCTCCGGCGGGCTGGCCAACGACTACACCGACGAAGGCCGCCTCCTCGGCCACATCCAGATCGGCCTGGACAAGCTCGAACCCTTCCTCGCGCGCAGCAAACAGCTCGAAGACCCGCTCAAGCTGCACCTCAGGCACCTGATCACCAGCCATCACGGCGAGCACGAGTTCGGCGCGCCCGTGCGGCCCAAGACGCCCGAGGCCTTCGTACTCCACTTCGCGGACAATATGGACGCCAAGCTGAACATCATCGATCAGGCATACGGCGATATGGGGGGCAGCGACCAGCAGTGGTCGCCCTACCTGCGCTTTCTCGAACGCAACGTCTACCGCGCCCCGGCCACGCCGGACACGGCCAGACGCAAGACCGACACCCCGGAGAACCAATGTTTGTTACCTTTGAAGGCATAGAAGGCACGGGCAAGACCACCCAGATCGCGCGGCTGCGCGACCACCTGGAGAGCCAGGGCAGGGAGGTCTTCCTGACCCGCGAACCGGGCGGTAGCCGCGTCGGCCGCGAACTGCGCCAGATGCTGCTGCATGTGAACAACTCGGACCTGACCGCCATCACCGAACTCTTTCTCTACCTGGCCGACCGCGCCCAACATGTGGCCCAGGTGATCAAGCCCCAGCTCGAAGCGGGCCAGATCGTGCTCTGCGACCGGTTCGCGGACTCGACCATCGTCTATCAGGGTTACGGGCGCGGCCTGGGCATCGACATGCTCAGGCAGCTCAACGAAGTGGCCGTGGACGGGGTCTGGCCCGACCTGACCATTGTCTTCGACCTGGACCCCGAACTGGGGCTCGAACGCGCCACCCGGCGCAACAGCGAGGACGGCAAGGCCATGGCCGAGGGCCGGTTCGAGGCCGAGCATCTCTCGTTCCACCGCCGCATCCGCGAGGGCTACCTGACCTGGGCCGCGCTGAACCGCGACCGCATCAAGGTGGCCGACGCCTCGTCAGGCTCCGATGAGGTCTTCGGCCGCGTCAGGGCGCTCATCGAATCGCATCTGCCCGGCCTCGCCTGACGCGTTCCCCGTCACGCGGCCGCCCGCCGTTGACCAGACTCGTGGACACCCTCGGGGAATGTGCTATGGTGCTTTCGGCAACCCCTTTCGCCATGCAACCCGCCGACCCAACAGGAGAGAGATGGAGCAGTCCCCCCGCCCACACCCCGCCTGGACCCGGATCATTTCCCGCCGCGCCCTGACGGACACCGGCCTGTACCTGTGCCTCATGGCCGGGCTGGCCTGGCTGCTGGCCGAAGGCACCCGGCAGTCGGGCTACAACTGGCAGTGGTACCAGATTCCGAAATACCTGTGGCGGGTCACGGACCAGGGTCTGGCCTGGGGGCCGCTCATGCAGGGGCTTGGCATCACCCTGCAGATCACCGCAGTGAGCATGGGGCTGATGCTTTGCATCGGCCTGATCACGGCCCTGATGCGCATGACCGCCTCGCCGGTTGCACGCGGCACGGCCCGGGCGTACATGGAGATCATCCGCAACTCCCCCCTGCTCATCCAGCTCTTCTTCATCTATTTCGTCATCGCGCCCATCCTCGACATTCCGGCCTTCTGGGCCGCGGTCATCGCCTTGAGCCTGTTCGAGGGTGCCTACGCCTCGGAAATACTGCGCGCGGGCATCACCTCCATCCACTCCGGCCAGTGGGAGGCGGCCAAGAGCCTGGGCATGAGCCCCTACGCCATGTACCGGCACATCATCCTGCCCCAGGCCGTGCGCCGCGTCCTGCCGCCCATGACCAGTCAGGCCGTGTCCCTGGTCAAGGACTCCGCCCTGGTCAGCACCATCGCCATCATGGACCTGACCCAGCAGGGGCGGATGATCGACGCCGAGACCTTCCTGACCTTCGAGATATGGTTCACCGTCGCCGCGATATATCTGGCTGTGACCCTCGCCCTGTCGGGCGCGGCCTGGCGGCTTGAGCGGCGCAATCCGGCCAACGGCCAGGACCTTCAACCACAGGAGCGTGCATCGTGACCATCTGGAGAGCGATCAAGACCGACAAGGGCGTCATGATAGCCATTCTGGGCGTGTCCCACGTCACCTTCGCCCAGGCATCGAGCAAAAACGACCAGACCATCAGCCCGGCCTGACAGGCCGGTACAAGGAGTCCGTCATGAAGATCATCCGCCACGCGGCCATGGCCGCCCTGCTCTGCCTCTCCCTGCTCGCCCAGGGATGCAGCCAGCCCCCCCGGGAATCGTCCCCCCCCGCCCCTCCCGAAGCCAGAACGAGCCAGCTTGAGGAAATCCTCAAGCGCGGCACCATCCGGGTCGGCTTCGACACCTTCAAGCCCTGGGCCATGAAAGACAGGGACGGCAACTACATCGGCTTCGAGATCGAGGTCGCCCGGAAGCTGGCCGAGGACATGGGTGTGGACATCGAATTCGTGCCCACCAAGTGGTCGGGCATCATCCCGGCCCTGCTTACCGGCAAGTTCGACATCATCATCGGCGGCATGTCCGTGACCCCGGCCCGCAACCTGAAGGTCAACTTCTCGGCCCCCTACGAATTCTCGGGCATGTCCATGGTGGCCTCAAGCAAACTGGCCCCCGAGCGCGACTCCCTCGCCCAGTTCAACACCCCGGACACGACCATCGCCGTGCGCCTGGGCACCACGGCCGCCGAGGCCGCCAAGAACTTTCTGCCCAAGGCCAAGCTCATCTTCTTCGACGAGGAATCCCAGACCATCCAGGAACTGCTCAACAACCGCGTCCACGCCCTGGTGGCCTCAAGCCCCCTGCCCGCCAATCTGGCGGCCGAGTACCAGGACAGGCTCTACCTGCCCCTGAGCGACGACTTCACCAGCGAGCCCATCGCCTTTGCCGTGCGCAAGGGCGACCACGACTTCCTCAACTGGCTCAACAACTGGGTACGCGTGACCTTGAGCAAGGGGTGGCTGCAAAACCGCTACCACTACTGGTTCGCCACCAAAGAATGGGAAAGCCTGATCGAGTAGCGGACACGTCGCAGTGAAGGACAAAGGGAACCCCGCACGCCGGATCACCCTGCTCGACATCGCCCTGCTGGCGGCGATGGCGGCCGCAGTCGGCTATGTGGCCTATCGCGCCAGCACCGGACTCAACTACCATTGGCGGTGGGACGCGGTCTGGCATTATCTTGTGCGTTTCGACGAGACGGCCGGGTCGTGGCGGCCCGGCCTGCTCACCGAGGGGCTGATCACCACCCTGCGCCTCAGCCTGTGGGCCGGAGTGCTGGCGACGCTGGTCGGCATTGCGGCCGGGCTGATGCGGGCCAGCCCGCGCCTGCTCTCCCGGCAGTTGGCCACCACCTATGTGGGCCTCATACGCAACACCCCGCCCCTGGTGCTGATCTTTGTCTTCTATTTTTTCATCGGCGACCAGATCATGCACTGGCTCGGCGTGGACCACTTCACGCGCTCCCTATCGGACGAGACGCGGGCCAACATGGCCTGGCTCTTCGGGCGAATGGACCGCTTTCCGCAATTCCTCTCGGCCGTGATCACCCTGGCCCTCATCGAAGGGGCGTACATCGCCGAGATCGTGCGGGCGGGCATCCAGTCCGTGGAGCGCGGCCAGTGGGAGGCGGCCACGGCCCTGGGCATGAACCGGGCCAGAGCCATGCGCCACATCGTACTGCCCCAGGCCATGCAGCGCATGTTGCCAGCCCTGGCCGGACAGTTTATATCCATCATCAAGGACTCGGCCATCGTCTCGGTCATCTCCATCGAGGAGCTCACCTTCCAGGCGCAGCAGATAATGACCACGACCTACCGCAGCTTCGAGATATGGACCACCGTGCTGGTCATGTATTTCGTCCTGACCTTTGCCTGCTCCCTGGCCGTGCGCAGGCTGGAGGTCGCCCTCTCCGGGCGGCGATAGGCCGCGATGGCGTCCGCCCGGCCCGGCCCGGCGGCATGATAGACACCCAACCACCCCCAACGGAGGCCACCATAATGAGCGACGATGTCAAGGTGTACGCCCTTTCTACCTGCATTCACTGCCGCAACGCCAAGAAATACCTGGACGAATGCGGCATCAAGTACAAATGCGTCCACGTGGACGAACTGACCGGCGACGAGCGCAAGCAAGCCGTCAAGGAAATCAAGAAACACAACCCGGCCGTGTCCTTCCCCACCATCGTGATCAAGGACAAGGTCATCGTGGGCTTTCACAAGGATCAGATCGACCAAGCCCTGAAGGATTGACCATGGACGCGAGAGAACTCTACGAACGACTCAGGAAAATTCAGGAGCCCAAGGGGTACTTCTTCAACAAGGACATGGACATGACCATGGCCCTCATGGAGAGCCTGATCACCTGCAAGGAACGGCTGGGCTACATGGCCTGCCCCTGTCGGCTGGCCAACGGCGACCTTGAGAGCGACCGGGACATCATCTGTCCCTGCGTCTACCGCGAGCAGGATGTGGCCGAATACGGGGCCTGCTTCTGCGGCCTGTATGTCAGCAGGGAGTTCAACGAGGGCACCATCGAACAGCACGTTGTGCCCGAGCGGCGGCCGCCGGAGAAGATTCTTTTCTGACGCGAAAGCCCCGCCAATGAAAAACCCCGGATCGCTTTTACCTTAACCAACCGGAATCCCCCTAATATACCAACAGCTAGGGGGATTCTTTGCCCAGCTAAGCAGTCGTTCTGAAATCGTGTCAATAGGAGATGTTATGCCATTTTCACCCGATTTCATGCCGTTCTCACCCGTTCTCATCCGGGACTGAAAAGTCGTGTTATGCTTTTTGCCAAATCAAAAGCAGCCTCAAAGAGGCGTAGAAAGGAGAAAATGATATGGCAAGAAGAAATGTACAACACATTGGAGATGATCAGCTTGTGTACGGGATGCCCAAGCGTATGGTTGGGGTGTCAACGCAGGAGAGTTTGGCAAAGTTCAAAAAGGCGGAAGCAGACTATGAGAGCAATAGAGATAGTCCGCCCAAAGATCCAAAAGGAGACTACTACTGGACTGTCCATCCGAAGCTTAAAGCATGTGAAAAATGCAAGGCTCTGGAAGGGAAGGAGTTCATGGAGGAACCAGAACGTCCCCACCCCAATTGCAAGTGTGAGATAAATAAGCACCCGTTGCGTAGGGCTAAACGATATATTAATGGATATCTGTCAGGTCATGCGTGGCATTTGATTACAGGGGGAAAGCAAGTCGATATTTCGTTTGATGGAATTTCGGGTGGCCCTTTGGCTGGGGCCCATGTGCAGAGCAATTATGGGCATTCTCAACAGGTTGCTTGTATGCCGCACTCGAGCAATGCGACCACACTCACAGTGGAGCAGACACCTCCTGTCCCTTGGAGGATTACGTTGATGGCAGTCGGAAATAACACTGGCATTAATTATACGATTACGTACGAGGATTGGGATGACTAGGAAAAGTCTGGCAGTTGTTTTGGCTGCCGCTGTTTTGTTGTTTTGTTACGATAAATCAATTGCATGTGAAGTTGATGTACCTTGCGAGAATGTGCGGGAAATAGTCGTCTTGCAAGGGACAAAACACGTGTCAGGGGGTGTTGAGGAAGTCGTCTACGTGGCCTGTGTGTATTTGGAGGCTCTTCACACAAGGCTAAAGGAGATTATAGAAGATTGCCCCGATCAAATGATTTCAATTGTGGGTCATAATTTTACAACGAGAGTTCCACGTATTGATATCTCCACCGATGGGTCGTGGTTCAGCATTATTCGTTCTACCCCTGAGGAAGCCTTGGAAGAGGGGATGAATCTGTGTCCGGGAAAGGTGAAATCCTATCTTTCGGATGCAGAGAGTGGATAACCTCCCATGGCACAAAATCGCCGTTTTTCGCATAATGATGGTATCCATTCAGAAAATTCGCCAATGATTTCAAGAGATAAAAGCCACGCTCCTTGAATGGCATTCAAGGGGTCGTCACAATGAAAAACCCCCGAAAATCGGGGGCATTTTTTGGTCCGCACCTCTGCTGAACGCCCCGGATCGCTCCGGGGCTTTTCCTTCCCTTTCCTTTCGATGCGTCATTGCGACTTGGCCAGGGCCTGATCCAGGTCGGCGATGATGTCCTCCACGTCTTCGATGCCCACCGAGATGCGGATCATGTCCGGCGGCACGCCTGCGGCCAGTTGCTCGGCCGGGGTGGACTGGGAGTGGGTGGTGGAGGCCGGATGGATGACCAGGGTCTTGGCGTCGAGGATGTTGGCCAGATGCGAGCAGAGCCGGACCGACTCGATGAACCGTTGCCCGGCCGCGAGCCCGCCCTTGATTCCGAAGCCGAAGACCGCCCCCGGCCCCAGTGGAAACAGGGCCGTGGCCCGCTCATGGTCCCTGTGGCTTGGCAGCCCTGCGTAGTTGACCCACTCCACGGCATAGTGCGTGACCAGGAATTCCGCCACCTTGCGAGCATTATCGCAGTGCTTGCGCACGCGCAGGGGCAGGGTTTCGAGCCCCTGGAGGATGAGAAAGCTGTTCATGGGTGACAGGGCCGCCCCGGTGTCGCGCAGCAGGCCGATGCGCGTCTTGGTGGCCAGGGCCGCGCAGGGTTTGCCCTGTGCGCCGCCCAAGGCCTCCCAGAGGTTGACCCCGCCATAGGTGGGGTCCGGCCCGGTCAGCTCGGGATATTTGCCCGACGCGCCCCAGTCGAAGCCGCCCTTGTCCACGATGACGCCGCCGATGGCCGTGCCGTGGCCGCCGATGATCTTGGTCAACGAGTAGACCAGGATGTCGGCCCCGTGGTCGAACCCGTTGAACATGGGCGGCGGCGAGACCGTGGCGTCGAGCACGAAGGGCAGGCCGTGGGCGTGGGCCACATCGGCGATGCCCCTGATGTCGTCCACGTTGCAGCGCGGGTTGCCGATGGACTCGGAGTAGACGAGCCGCGTGTTCGTGTCGATGGCAGCCGCGAAGTTGGCCGGGTCGGACGAATCCACGAACCGCGCCTCGATGCCGAAGCGCTTGAGGGTGTGCTCGAACAGGGTCTGGGTGCCGCCGTAGAGGTTGGAGCCGGTGACGATGTTCTGCCCGGCCGAGGTGATGGTGGTCACGGCGTAGAAGATGGCGGCCATGCCCGAGGCCGTGGCCAGCGCGCCCGCCGCCCCGTGCAACTCGGCCAGCCGCCGCTCCAGCACGTCGGTGGTCGGGTTCATCAACCGGGTGTAAATGTAGCCCGGCTCCCTGAGGGCGAAGAGGTTGGCCGCGTGCTCGGTGTCGCGGAAGACATAGCTGGTGGTCAGATGCACGGGCACGGCCCTTGAGCCGGTGTCGGCATCGGGCGAGTGCCCCGCGTGCAGGGCCAGGGTCTGCGGCCCCAGGGGTTTGTCGGCCATGGTTGCGCTCCTGTGGGTGAGAGATTTCGGCCTGCCGCGCGGCCAAACGGGCAGTCCTTCCACTTAACCATGCGCAAAAGCCGCCATTAAGGCAAGCCCCGCTGATCCGTCTCCCGTCGGTCAGCCGCCCGGCCCGGCCCGGTCGAGCCATGTGGCAAAGGCTTCCTGGGCACGTGCGCCGTAGGCCTCCTTGCGGAATTTCTTCTTCATCCTGCCGGGCAGGCCGGGCATGAGGCCGAAATTGACGTTGGACGGCTGAAACCGCTTGTCGGGCTTTGTGGCCAGATGCCCCAGGAGCGCCCCCAGAGCCGTTTCGGGCGGCGGCGCTGGCACGGAACCGCCGGACAGCCGCCGCGCCAGCGACAGGCCCACCCAGAGGCCGCAGGCGGCGGATTCGAGATACCCTTCCACTCCGGTAAGCTGCCCGGCGAGATAATAGCCGGGCTTGGCCTTGAGCTGGAGGTCTCGGTCGAGCACGTCGGGCGCGTTGACATAGGTGTTGCGATGGATGGAACCAAGGCGCAGGAACTCGACATTTTCAAGACCGGGAATCATACGGAAGATGCGCTTTTGTTCCGGGTACTTGAGCTTGGTCTGAAAGCCCACGAGGTTGAAGGCGGTCTTGTCCTGGTTCTCGGTGCGCAGCTGGACCACGGCAAAGGGGCGCTCGCCGGTCTTCGGGTCCACCAGCCCCACGGGCTTGAGCGGGCCGAAGGCAAGGGTCATCTCGCCGCGCTCGGCCATGGCCTCCACCGGCAGGCATCCCTCGAAGTGGACCTCCTGCTCGAAGTCGCGCGGCTGGACCTTGTCGCCCGCCAGCAGCGCAGCCACAAAACCCTTGTACTCGTCCTCGGTCATGGGGCAGTTGAGGTAGTCGTCGTCCTCGGGCTTCCAGCGCGAGCCCCAGAAGGCCTTGTCGAAATCAATTGATTCCCGCGTCACGATGGGCGCGATGGCGTCGTAGAAATAGAGCCGCTCGTCGCCCACCACGCTGATCAGGCTGGCCGTCAGCGACTGGCTGGCCAGCGGCCCGGCGGCCACGACCACGGCATCGGCCCCGGCCAGTTCGGAAGCGTCGAGGTCCGCAATCTCACGGCGGATGACCGTGATCAGCGGGTGTTCCCCAATTCTGCGGGTGATGTGTTCGGAAAAAAGCGCCCTGTCCACGGCCAGGGCTCCACCAGCCGGAACCTTGGTGGCGTGGGCCGCTTCCATGATCAGACTGCCCAGGCTGTCCATCTCGTCCTTGAGCAGGCCGATGGCCGCTGCCGTGCCAGTGGCGCGAAAGGAGTTGGAGCATACCAGCTCGGCCAGCCCGTCCTCGGTGTGCGCCTCGGAGCGCTTGTCCGGCTTCATCTCGTACAGTTCGACAGACACCCCGGCCCGAGCCAGCTGCCAAGCGCAGTCGCACCCGGCCAGACCGCCGCCGATGATCGCAACCCGTGCCATTTCATATCCCCGGTATCGTTTACGTTCGCCGTGATATGCCGTATACGGGACAAAATGGCGAACCAGTGAAAAGCCTGATGGACCAAACAATGAGCGACACGCTTCTGGACATACGCGGGCTGACGACCCGCTTCTCTTCCCCGCAAGGCATCGCCAAGGCGGTGGATACCGTCAGCCTCTCCCTAATGCAAGGGGAAACCCTGGCCGTGGTGGGCGAGTCCGGCTGCGGCAAGACCGTGCTCGCCCTGTCCATCCTCGGCCTGGTTCCCGATCCGCCGGGCCGGGTCACTGACGGCTCCATTCTCTACCAGGGGCACGATCTGCTCGACATGGACGAGTCAGAGCTGCGGCGCATCCGGGGCAACCAGATTTCCATGGTCTTCCAGGAGCCCATGACCGCCCTCAACCCGGTCTTCCGCATCGACGACCAGATCGCCGAGCCGCTCAGGCTGCACCAGGGGCTGGACCGGCGCGCGGCCCTGGCCGGGGCCGTGGACGCCCTGGCCCTGGTGGGCATCCCCAACCCGGTCAAGGTGGCCCGGGCCTATCCCCACGAACTGTCCGGCGGCATGCGCCAGCGGGTGATGATCGCCATGGCCCTGGCCTGCAACCCGGCCATCCTCATCGCCGACGAGCCGACCACGGCGCTCGATGTCACGGTTCAGGCGCAGATTCTCGACCTGATGAACGAACTCAAGGCACGCATGAACGGCTCGCTGATGCTCATCACCCACGACCTCGGCGTGGTGGCGCGAATGGCCCAGCGGGTGGCGGTCATGTATGCGGGCAAGGTGGTGGAGCTGTGCGAGGTGGGGCCGCTCTTCGCAGAGCCGCTGCACCCCTATACCCGTGGGCTGCTCGCCTCGGTCCCTGTACTGGGCGACCGCAGCGAACTAAACCCCATCCCTGGCATCGTGCCCGGCATCTTCGACCTGCCCGAGGGGTGCCGGTTCAGACCCCGCTGCAAGGACGCCTTTGACCGCTGCACGACCCTGCCCCCGCTCCTTGAGGCCGGGCCGGGCCGTCAGGTGCGCTGCTGGCTCCATCAATAGGAGGACGCCACCATTTCCACCTTTCTCCAACTCATCGACGTGTGCAAGCACTACAAGGTCACCAGCGGTCTGCTGGGGCTCAAGACCGATGCCGTGCGCGCCGTAGACGGCGTCAGCCTGACCGTCAGCCGGGGCGAGACCCTGGGTCTGGTGGGCGAATCGGGCTGCGGCAAATCCACCCTGGCCAAGTGCGTCATGGGCCTTGAATCGATCAGCTCCGGCCGCATCGTCTTCCAGGATCGCGACGTGACCGACTGGCCCGAGAAAGCACTGCGCCGCAAGATGCAGATGATCTTCCAAGACCCATACTCGTCGCTCAATCCGCGCCAGAAAATCGGCTCCATCATCCGCGAGGGGCTGGATATCCATTCCATTGGCACACGGGCCGAACGCCGCGCCCGGGTGCAGGAGCTGTTGGGCCTTGTGGGCCTTCGGCCCGAGCACGGCACCCGCTACCCTCACGAATTCTCCGGCGGCCAGCGCCAGCGGGTGGCCGTAGCCCGGACCCTGGCCCTGGACCCTGACCTGATCGTTTGCGACGAGCCGGTCTCGGCCCTTGATGTCTCGGTCCAGGCCCAGATCCTGCGGCTGCTCAAAAACCTCCAGACCCGGCTCAACCTGACCTACGTCTTCATCTCCCACGACCTGTCAGTGGTCAGCCACATCGCTGACCGGGTGGCCGTCATGTATCTGGGTCGGATCATGGAGATCGGGCCGGGCGCGGACCTCTTCGCCACCCCCCGGCATCCCTATACCGAGGCCCTGCTCTCGGCCGTGCTCACGCCCGATCCCACGCGCCGGACCGAGCGCATCCCCCTGACTGGCGAACTGCCAAGCCCCATGAATCCGCCCTCGGGCTGTCCCTTCCACCCCCGTTGCCCCAAGGCCTTCGAGCGCTGCCCCCAGGAGCGGCCGGAACTGCGCGAGACAGCCCCGGGCGTCCAGGTGGCCTGCTGGCTGTATTGACCTTTCTGTCATGCCTGCAAGAAGCGGCAACTGTGTATGGACACGCTCGGTCCAGGGGCATACCATCAGCAACAGATGTGGCAATAGCCTACACTTGTTGTCTATTTTATTAAACCTAAAGTTTAACTTTAACATTTTGCGGAGCCTCCCATGATCACCCGCGAAGACGCCCTGGCCCTGCTCAAGGCCAACAACGACGAACCCAATCTCATCCACCACGCCCTGGAGTCCGAGGCGGTCATGCGCGGCCTGGCCCGCAGACTAGGCCGCGACGAAGAGTTGTGGGGGGTGACCGGACTGCTCCACGACCTGGACTACGCCGCCACCCGCGACAACAACGGCCGCCACGGCCTCGACACCGTGGACATGCTCGCGGACAAGCTGCCCCAGGACGCGCTGGATGCCATCCGCCGCCACGCCTCTGAACTGAACGGGGCCGAAGGGCCGCAGACCGAGTTCGACCACGCCCTGCGGTGTGGTGAGACCGTCACCGGCATGGTCCATGCCGGTGCCCTGGTCAGGCCCACCCGTATCAACGGCATGGAGCCCAAGAGCCTGAAAAAGAAGATGAAGGACAAGGCGTTCGCGGCCAGCGTCAATCGCGACTGCATCCGCGAATGCGAGCGCATCGGCCTTGAGCTTGGCGAATTCCTCCAGGTGGCCATCGACTCTGTCACGACCATCGCGCCTGAAGTGGGGCTTGCGCCGGAGTGATCGGCGCGCCATGTCAGAGACAGGGCCGGGCCATGGGACAACTCCGGGTCTGAGGCAACGCAGGATCGGAAACAACGCCGGGTCAAAAACTTCGCGCCCGGTGATCATCCCGTTGTTGCGCGATCACTGTCTTTGTACTAGGCCAGAGTGTCCTGACGAAAACCCTCCCGACCCCCGGGAGACAGCGGAGCAGACGTGGCGGCGATAGACCAGTCCCTGGCCCTTGGCGACTCCATCATCCACACCATGGACCCCCGGGTGCGGCTCGGCTGCGCCGTGCTGCTGACCGTGACCACCGCCCTGCTCCACTGGCTGCCCCCGGCCCTGCTCGCCCTGGCCACAGGGGCCGGGCTGACGCTCCTGGCCGGGCTGCGGCCGCAAGCCGTGATCCAGCGGCTGGCCGTGGTCAACGTGTTCATCGTCTTCCTCTGGATATTTCTGCCCTTTTCCGTGCCCCCCGCCGCCCAGGGCGAGCCCCTCCTGCGCCTCGGGCCGCTGGCCGCCAGCCGCGCGGGCGTGGACCTCGCCCTGCTGATCACGGTCAAGTCAAACGCCATCGTCCTGACCCTGCTTGCTCTCATGGCCACCATCCCGATGCAGGACCTCGGCCCGGCCATGCAGCGGCTCAAGGTGCCGGAAAAGCTCTGCCACATCCTGCTCTTCACTTACCGCTACCTCTTTGTCATCCACCAGGAATACCGGACCATGCGCCGGGCCATGGCCGCGCGCGGCTTCACGCCCGGCACCAACCGCCACACCTACCGCGCCGTGGCCTGGCTGATGGGCATGCTTCTGGTCAGGAGCTGGGACAGGGCCGAGCGCGTGCACGGTGCCATGCGCTGCCGGGGCTTCCAGGGCCGCTTCCACTCCCTGGCCCGCTTCACCGTGTCGGCCCGCGACATCATGCTGCTCGTGGGCTGCGCCGTAATGGCCGCAGCCTTCATCTGGCTCGAAACCACCCGCAGGGGGCTTGCATGACCCGCGCCGTCATCGAACTCTCAGACATCGAATACAGCTTCCCTGGCCGCGACATCTGCCTGTCGGGACTAAACTTCCATCTGCACCAGGGGGAGAGGGTCGGCCTCTTCGGCCCCAATGGCGCGGGCAAGACCACCATGCTCCACATCCTCATGGGGCTGCTTGCGCCACAGCGGGGTGAGGTGCGGCTCTTTGGCAAGACCATGGCCGACGGCCGGGCCTATGACGAGGCGCGCCTGCGCATCGGGTTCCTGTTCCAGAACTCCGACGACCAGCTCTTCTGCCCCACCGTGCTCGACGATGTGGCCTTTGGCCCGCTCAACCAGGGGCTGTCGCGAGATGAAGCCCGCCAGCGGGCAACTGAGGCCTTGTCAACTGTAGGGCTTGCGGGCTTTGAGGACTATGTGCCCTACCGGCTCTCGGGAGGCGAAAAGAAGCTGGTGGCCCTGGCCACCATCCTGTCCATGCGCCCCGATGTGCTGGTGCTCGACGAGCCCACCACCGGCCTCTCGCCCGAGTCCAGGGAGCGGCTGGTGGCCATCCTGGCCGGACTGCCCATGGCCCGGCTGGTGGTCTCCCACGAGCCCGACTTCCTGACCGCCACCACGGACACCCTCCTGGCCCTGCGCGATGGACGCATCGTGCCCGGCCGCCTCGCCCCGCACAGCCACGTCCATGTCCACGAAGAGGGCGACATCCCGCACCAGCACTGACCGGCATCGACAATCCGGCCCGCTCGGCTCGCGCCCGGCAGCGTCTTGCAACTTGACCGCGCGGCCGCATTTGCGCACACTTGCCCCCCTCCACCCGACGCGCCCAGGAAAAAATCCGATCTTTCCCGCAAATGCGCCGCCTGGACCTTGGCAACCCGGGATACGGCCTTATTATTCACCGATACCGACCCCCTTCCGGCACACCCTCCAAAGGTGACACCCCATGCCCGACATGCCCAGCGCCATCCAAAAAAACTCATACCGCACCATCTGGCACCTCGCCTGGCCCCAGTTGCTGATGATGTTCTTCCACTTCCTCATCGGCCTGACCGATGTCTGGGTGGCCGGACACATAGACCGCGAGGTCCAGGCATCGCTGGGCATCATCACCCAGTCGCTCTTCTTCCTGCTGGTGCTGGCCACGGCCGTGGCCAACGGCGCGGTGGCAGCCATCAGCCAATCCATGGGTGCTGGGCTCCACAAACGGGTGCAGCGCTATATTGGACTGTGCCTTATCCTCGCGGTCCTGATCGGCGGCCTGTTCCTGGCCCTGGTCCTGCCGATGAAAGACTGGCTGGTGACCGCGCTCCAGGTGCCCGCCCCCATGCGCCCCATCACGGAATATTTCCTCGAAGTCTATCTCTTCGTGCTGCCGCCCTACTATCTGCTGATCATCACCAACGCCATCTTCCGGGCCAGACGCGAAGTCATGTACCCGCTCTACTGCATGGTGTTGGTCACGGCTACCAACATCGTCCTTGATGTCGGCCTGGGGCTCGGCTGGTGGGGCATGCCCAACCTCGGCTTCAAGGGGCTGGCCTGGGCCACCTTTGCCTCGATCACGGCGGGCGCGGCCCTCAATATCGTCGTGCTGTGGCGAAAGGGGCTGCTCAATCCGTCGAGCTTCGCGCCCATGCGCTGGATGAAACGCGCCACGCCCTATCTCTTCAAGGTGGCCTGGCCCGCCGGATTGATGCAGATCATCTGGCATTCCGGGTATCTGGTCCTCTACACCATCACCGGCAGCCTGCCCCGCGACCCGGTCAACGCCCTGGCGGGCATGGCCATCGGTCTGCGCATCGAGGCCCTGCTCTTCCTGCCCGCCATGGCCTTCAACATGACCGCGGGCATCCTGGTGGGCAACGCGCTGGGCGCGCGCCAGCCCGATGAGGCCAAGCGGGTTGGCTTTCGCATTCTGGGGCTGGGCATGGTCTCCATCTGCCTGTTTTCCGTTGTACTCTGGCAGTTTGTCACGCCCTGGGTCGCCCTGCTCACCCGGGACGCGGCCGTGGCCGCCCAGGCTGTCAGCTATCTGAAATGGAACATACTGGCCGTGCCCTTCACCCTGACCAGCCTGATTCTGGCCGGGGCCTTCAACGGCGCAGGTGCCACCCTGTACAACATGCTCATCATGGGCGGATCCACCTGGCTGCTGCGCCTGCCCCTGGCCTGGTGGCTCGGCCACCACGTTCTGGACAGCGCCGAGGGCATCTGGATCGCCATGTTCTGCTCCCAGGCCGTCCAGTCCCTAATCTTGCTCTACTTCTTCACCTTCAAAAACTGGCAGCGTTTTGCTATGATCAAGGTTCGCAACGGAACCAACGCCGCCATCAAGGACATTGCATGACCCTCGATTTCGCCCCCGTATCCCTCGACAGGCAGAAGGAATACCACGCTGCCCTGAGCGGCTGCCCGCAACTGCTGACCAGCGACTTCTCCTTTGCCAACGTCTTCGGCTGGAGCGAGCATTACGGCCTGGAGTGGGCATTTCACAAGGACATGTGCTTCATCCGCCAGACAATGCCGCAGGTGATCCACTGGGCGCCTGTCGGCCCGTGGGAAAAATACGACTGGGCCGCCTGCTGTGCCATGCGCGAGAGCGCCCGCTTCACCCGCGTGCCCGAGGATCTGACTCGACTATGGAAAACCGCCTACGGTGACGACATCGCCATCACCGAAAACCGCGACCACTGGGACTACATCTACTCCGTGGAAGAGTTGATCAGCCTGAATGGCAAGAAATTTCACAAGAAAAAGAACCTGCTCAACCAATTCATCAAGGGGTACGACTTCCGCTACGAGTCCATGGGGCCGGAGTGCGTGGAGGAAGTGCTCGAAATGCAGGACGAGTGGTACAAGTGGTACGAGGAAAACAACCCCTCTGAGGCGCTCAAGGCCGAAAACCGCGCCATCACCCGCGTGCTGCACAACTTCGACCAGATCACCGGCCTCATGGGCGCGACCCTGCGCGTGGACGGCAAGGTCATCGCCTACACCGTGGCCGAACCCCTGTGCGAGGATTCCATCGTCATCCACTTCGAGAAGGGCGACATCCGCTACAAGGGCGTGTATCAGGCCATCAACCAGATGTTCCTGGAAAATGATGCCGCTGAATTCACCAACGTCAACCGCGAGCAGGACCTGGGCGATCCGGGGTTGCGCAAGGCGAAGACGTCGTACAACCCTGTTTTTTTCCTTAAAAAATTCAACGCAACACTTCTTTAGACGGAGCACGTCATGGCAAGAAAGGTCGATGTTCTCATCAATGTCTGCGGCAAGCCGCTCCAGACCACCCTGGCTCTCCTGTCGCTGGAGCGCGCCTGCGGGGAGCACATAGACACCATATACTTCACCGAGGAGAGCACGACCCGGACCGAACTGAACGTGCCTACCATCGACGACGCCAACTTCGAATATATCAGCAACCGCCTCGAATCCAGGGTGGTCTACCACCGCCCCACGCAGTGGAACTACTGCTTCGCCCTGGAGCCGGACCGGCTGGACGACAGGGACTACCGGCATTCCATCCGCTATCAGTACGGGTGGGAGATGACGGACAAGGACCACATCCTGATCATCCACAACGACACCTATTTCCGCAGCGACGTCATCGGCGCGATGCTGGACGAGATAGGCGACCACGCGGCAATCGGCCACATAGGCCAGTGCTGGTACTGCCCCGCGGCATTCACCGGCAGGTGCGACAGCGACCGCTACCTGGAGTTCAGGCCTGACTTCGAAGAGCTCTTCCGCCTCTACAAGACAACCACGCCGCCCAAGGGCAGCATGCTCCGCGCCTATCACATGCCGACCATCGACCCCATGTTCATCCGCCAGCCGTGGCCCCTGCCCGAGTGCAGGGTCAATGAATGGTGCGCGCTGATCAACATGGAAAAGGCTCGCAAGCTCACGGCGCCCCACGGCCGGATCACCCCCTTCGGAGCCATCGTCGGCGTGGGAGCCCAGATCCTCGACGTGGGCTGCCAATGGTTCCGCGAGATGAACATCAGGGGACACGCCTGCAAGCACTTCGACATCTATCGCCACATGCACCACGACGTGCCCCCCACGGGCCAGCCCACACTCATCGACAAGGGCCGGTACAAGGACAAGGAACTGGCCGCACTGGAAACCCTGCGAAGGGAATTCGACTTCCCGTCCTGACCCATGAGCCTGCTTCTCTCCGCCAAAACACCGCGCCACCGGCTGGTCGTCCTCGGCCTGGATGGGCTGCCGCTGACCCTGGCCCGCGAACTGGGGGCATGGCTGCCGGCCCTCCGCCGATTGACCGAAGGAGCGATCTCGGTGCGCGCCGAGCTGCCCGAGCTGTCGCCGGTCAACTGGACGTCCCTGTTCACCGCCCGTGGGCCGGAAAAACACGGCATCTTCGGCTTCTCGCGCCTGGACCCGCGCACCTACGCCCTGTCCATCGCCGACAGCTCGCATATCGCCTGCCCCACCATCTTCGACGCCCTGGGCGAGGCCGGACTCGTCTCCCGCGTCATCAACCTGCCGGGTACCTACCCTGTCCGCCCCCTGCGCGGCATGATGGTCACGGGCTTCGTCTCCCACGATCTCACCCGGGCCGCGCACCCGCCCTTTCTGGCCGCGAAGCTGGCCGAGGCGAGTTACACACTTGAGGCGGACACCAGCCGGGGCGCGGCCGACCCGGAGTATCTACTGGCCGAGCTGCGCGCCACCCTGGCCTCGCGCCTGACCGCGCTGGACATGCTCTGGCCTGATCTGGCCTGGGACCTGTTCATCCATGTCTTCACCGAGACGGACCGGCTCTTTCACTTTCTCATGGACGCGGTGCTCGACACAGACCACCGGCTCCACCTCGACTGCATGCGCCTGCTGGCCCACTGGGACGACGCCCTGGGCCGCTTCCTGGCCCATTACGACGCCCTGCCCGAGCCCAAGCGGCTCATGGTCGTGGCTGATCACGGCTTCACGCGGCTTCGCACCGAGGTCTGCATCAACACCTGGCTGAAGAAGCAGGGATTTCTCGTGCCTGACGGAGCACCGTCCAGCGAGTGGGATGCCGGGGTCATCGGAGAGGGGAGCACGGCCTTTGCCCTGGACCCGGGCCGCATATACATCCACACCCGCGACTTCGCCCGGGGTCGCGTCAGCGAGGCAGACAGGCCCGCCGTGGCGGCCGCCATCCGTGACGGCCTGCGCGACCTGACATTTGACGGCGAGCCGGTCATGGAGCATGTGTACACCGCAAACGAAGTGTACCCCGGCACACGATGCGCCCAGGTGCCGGACCTCGTCTGTCTGGCCCGACCGGGGTTCGACCTCAAGGCCAAGTTCGACCGCGACGAGGTCTTTGGCCTGTTCGGCCGCACCGGCGCGCACACGGCCCACGGGGCCATCTTTGCCGACACGGCGGGCCTGCGCCCCGAGCGCATGCGTGACGTGGGGGCGGCCATCCTCGATCATTTCAACATTCCGGCCCAGGGAGCGTGAATGGACATTCACACCGAACTCAACGACGCCCAGCGCGAAGCGGTGCTGACCACCGAAGGCCCGGTGCTGGTCATCGCCGGGGCGGGCTCGGGCAAGACCAGGACCATTGTTTACCGGCTGGCCCATCTGGTGCGCCAGGGCGTGGACCCGGCCCAGATCCTGCTGCTCACCTTCACCCGCAAAGCGGCCCAGGAGATGCTGGCCCGCACCGGAGCCATCCTCGGCCACGCCCTGACCGGGACCAGCGGCGGCACCTTCCACTCCTTTGCCTACGCCACCCTGCGCCGCAGCGCCCCGGACATCGGATTCGCAGGCGGCTTCACCCTCATGGACCGCTCCGACTGCGAGGCCGTGTGCCGCGACGTCAAGGAGATGCTCGCGCTCGGCAAGGGCGACCGCTCCTACCCCAAGAAGGCCACGCTGCTCGACATGATCACCAAGTCGCGCAACAAGGAGATCCCCATTGAGGCGGTGTTGGAGCGCGAGGCGTACCACCTCTCGCCCTATCTCGACGACCTCAACGCCATCGCCGATGGCTACGCCACCTTCAAGCGCCAGCACGCCCTGGTGGACTACGACGACCTGCTCTTCCTGCTCGACGAATTGCTGGCCGGAAACGAGCCCCTGCGCAACCAACTGCGCACCCGCTACCGCTACATCATGGTGGACGAATACCAGGACACGAACCTGGTCCAGGCGCGCATCGTCAAGCACCTGGCTGGCGAGGGCGGCAACGTCATGGCCGTGGGCGACGATGCCCAGTCCATCTATGCTTTCCGGGGCGCGAATGTGGCGAACATCCTTGATTTCCCCAATATTTTCGAGGGCACGAAGATAATTCCCCTGGAGAAAAACTATCGTTCGGAGCAGCCCATCCTCGACCTGACCAACGAAATCCTGCGCGGGGCGACCACCAAGTTCGACAAGCATCTCTACTCGGACCTGCCCGGCGACACCCTGCCCGAGGTGGTTCACTCATTGAGCGACCAGACCCAGGCCCGGCTGGTGGTGGACCAGATCCTCGACCTGGGCCGGAAATACCCGCTGCACGAGGTGGCCGTGCTCTTCCGGGCTGGCTATCAGTCGTTTCCCCTTGAGGTGGCGCTGACCCGGGTGGGCATCGACTACCAGAAATTCGGCGGCATCCGCTTCCACGAGGCGGCGCACATCAAGGACGTGCTCGCCCTGCTGCGGCTGGTGGTCAACCCGCACGACCTCATGGCCTGGCAGCGGGCCTTGGAGCACGTCAAGGGCGTCGGCCCCAAGACCGTGGCCAAAATCTACAAGGCTCTGCACACCGACGACACCAAATACGTGGCCGCGGCCGCAAAAAAGTACGATGCCCTGCGCGAGATCCTGAACGAACTCGACGCCCTGCGCGCCATGGTCGGCAGGCCATCGGCCGTGCTGGAACGCCTGCTGGCCTTCTACCAGCCCATCCTCATCGACAAGTATCCCGACGACTACCCCAAGCGCCAGGCCGGGCTTGAGCAGCTCAGCCAGATCGCCGTCAACTACGCGGACATGGACCAGATGCTGGGCGACCTCAGCCTCGACGGCGACCCGGACGAGGAAAAGCGCAAGGAGGACGCGGTGGTCCTGTCCACGGTCCACTCGGCCAAGGGCCTTGAGTGGAGCGCGGTCATCCTCATCGATCTGGTGGAGGACCGCTTTCCCTCGCGCCGGGCCATGCAGCGGCCCGAAGACCTGGAAGAGGAGCGCCGCCTGATGTACGTGGCCTGCACCCGGGCCAAGCACTGCCTCAAACTCTTCGTGCCCGGCTCGGTCTACAACCGCCAAAGCGGACTCTCGGACCCGACCCTGCCCAGCCCCTTTGTCCTGGAGCTGCCCGATTCGGTCTACACGCCCATCAGGGAATCCTACACCGGAGGGCTGGAAAAGCGTCGGCCACCGGCCAGCACGGCGCGGCCATCGCCCGGCCCGGCCACGGCACGGGGCGACAGCCTGCCCGACACCGCCCCGAAGGCCCCGGTGAACTCGGACAAGCTCGGCTTCTGCGTTCACAAGATTTTTGGCCGGGGCAAGATCATCGCCTGCCCCGAGCCCAACAAGTACAAGGTGAACTTCCCCGGCTTCGGCATCAAGACCATCATCGGGGATTATCTTGAAATGCTTTGAGCATCCACATAGACTGATCCCATGAAAAGCGAACAAGACTTCCTCGACCTCATCGACGCCCACTTCCCCCACGGCCACGAGTTGCTGCGGCTCGGACGCGGCGACGACTGCGCCGTGCTGGCTGGCGGCCGGGACATCTGCGTCTCGTCCGACCTCTTCCTGGAGGATGTCCACTTCCGCCGCGACTACTTCACGGCCGAAGACATCGGCTACAAGGCGCTGGCCGTGAACCTCAGCGATATCGCGGCCATGGGCGCAAGGCCCTTTGCCTTCACCATGGACCTGATGATCCCCCCGGGCCTTGACGAACCGTTCTGGAACGGGTTTTTCGAGGGCATGGCCATGCTGGCCCGACAGACCGATCTGGCCCTGGCGGGCGGCGACCTGAGCCGGGCCGACCGGCTGGGCGTAAGCATCTCCATCTTCGGCGTGGGCGGCAGCCAGGGCCGGTTCCTGACGCGCGGCAACTGCGCACCCGGCGACATCCTGTTCACCGTGGGCGATCTGGGGCTGGCCCGGGCCGGGCTCCTGACCCTGGAGGCCCTGGGGCGCGAAGGGCGCGAGGCCTTCCCGGCCGCCACCCGAGCCCATCTGCGGCCCAAGCCCAAGGTGATGATAGGCACCCTGCTCAACGCTGCCGGGGTCAAGGGGCTCATGGACGTATCCGACGGGCTGGCTCGCGACCTGCCCCGCTTCCTGGGGCCGAACCTCGGCGCCGACCTGACCCTGCGCGGCGAGATGCTCAACGGCAACGTCATCGCCTACGCCCTGGCCATGGGAACCGACCCGGTGGAGCTGGCCATGCTCGGCGGCGAGGACTACGCCCTGCTCGGCGTCATAACCGAGGAGGTACGCGACAAGGCGGCCTCGGTACCCGGCTTCACCGAGATCGGCCGGGTCACAGACACCCCGGGCATTATCGTCAACGGCACACCCTTCACGGCCCCGGGATTCGACCACTTCGAGACCCTGTAGCCTTCATCCTTTGACGCCAGGAGCGGACATGGACATGCGATTGATCGCCATCGGACACGTCAGATCATCCATCAAGGACAAGGAATCCGCACCCAAGATGGAGAGCGAGACAGGCGCGGTGCGCGCCCGCATCGAGCTTGACCCGGCCTATGCCCAGGGGCTCGACTCCATGGAGCCGGGCGCCCGGCTCGAACTCTTCACCTGGTTCCACCAGTCCGACCGCACCCCGCTCATGGTCCACCCCCGGGGGGCCAAGGACAAGCCCATGCGCGGCGTGTTCACCACCCGCTCACCCAACCGGCCCAACCCCATTGGCCTGCACCGGGTCACACTGGTGGCCATCGAGGAGCCCGCGACCCTGATCGTGGAGCCGCTGGAAGCCATCGACGGCACCCCGGTCATCGACATCAAGCCAGTGCCCAAGGGATCGAAATAGCATGAACATGTTCGAGGCCGTCGAGACCCGGGACGACAACCACGTCGCCGGGTGGGTGACCACCTCCGACTCCGCCCGACTCTGGGTGGAGGTGCGCGGCCAGGGGCATCCTGTGATCTTCGTCCACGGCTGGACCATGAGCTCGCAGTTCTGGCGCAGACAGCACGGGCTGGCCGACGCCTTCCAGGTGGTCACCCTGGACCTGCGCGGCCACGGTCGATCCGAGACGCCATTGCGCGGGCAGACCATCCCCCGCTACGCCCGCGACCTGCGCGAGGTGATCCGCGCCCTGGACCTCAAGGGAGCGACGCTGGTGGGCTGGTCCATGGGCGGCTCGGTGGCGCTCGACTACTGGCACCAGTTCGGCGGCGACAGGCTCTCCGGCATCGCCCTGGTGGAGAGCAGCCCCCACCCCATGGCCGACGCGCCGTGGAACACCCACCGCTATCGCGGCCTCGGCCCCGAGGCGGTACGGGAGGACATGGAGGCCATGCGCCTTGACCGCGCAGCCTTCGGCACCCGCTTCATCAACGAGATGTTCATCTCCGGCCAGGCCCCGGCCCATGCCCTGCGCTGGATGCGCGCCGAGCACCTGCTGACGGACAACCACACCGCCTCGGCCATCTACGAGGACTACGCCGCCCGCGACTATGTGCCGCTCCTGCCCTCGGTGACGCTGCCCGCCCTGGCCGTGTACGGCCGCTCCCGCCACATGTGCTTTGGCCCGTCCACGGGCCGGTTCGTGGCCGGGTCCATCCCGGGCTGCCGGTTCGTTGTTCTGGAGCGCAGCGGCCACATGCCCTTCTACGAGGAGCCGGACACCTTCAACGCCGAACTGCGCCGCTTCCTGGCCGCCCTCTCCTGACACCGCAATCCTGACTCCGGCCAATAACGACAAGACGCCCGACCCGCACAGGCGGATCGGGCGTCCCGATTCAGCTCTCGTGTCAGGACCAAGCCCTGACCGGGCAGCGCCCGGCTACCACTGCGGCACAAGCCTCCGAAAGGGGCCGAGCACCTTGGAAACACGGCTGCCGGACGGGCTGTACACGTCGCTGGCCCCGGCCGCCACCTCGAAGGTATAGAAGAATTCCGGGTCCGCTGCCCTGGCCGCAGCCAGCACCAGCTTCATGTCCTTGCGCTTGCAGACCACGAACTGCACGGTCACCGGCCCGGCCGAGCCCTCGCCCGCCACGGTGGTGATGCCAAAGCCCGCAGCCCGGATGGCCTGGGCGATCTCGACACCACGCCATGCGCTGATGATGCGCACCACCACGTTGCCAAGGGCCAGCTTCTTCTCGGCCCATATGCCCACCACGTTGCCGCAGGCGAAGCCAAGGGCGTAGCAGAAGCCAAGGATGGGCTCGTCACCCACCTTAAGCATCACCGCCGAGGTGCCGAAAACCCACAGGGTCATCTCCAGGCAGCCCAGACAAAAGGCGGCCTTGGACTCGCCAAGCACGGTGACCATGGTCCTGACCGTGCCAAGGGTCAGGACAGCCACCTCGGCCAGAAAGACAAGCGCTCCAAGGAGCAGGACATTTTCCATCATTGATTTTCCCTCTCGGAAATTGTGAAGAGGGACTACTAAGGCCGCCATATACCCACGTCAAGCGGAATCTTCGGACAAAAAAAAGGCGACCCCAAAACGGGGCCGCCCTGTGAAACGACAGCTCTATGGAAGCCGGGTATTTCTTCAGCCAGTAATTTCTTCAACCAGCTGTTTCGTAACCAACTCTTCTTTTCGACCAGCTATTTCTTCAACCAGCTCATCATGTCGCGCAGGCGGCCGCCCACTTCCTCGATCTGGGACTCGGCACCGATGCGGCGCATGGTCTTGAGCCCCACCTGCCCGGCCTTGTTGTCGAGGATGAAGTCGCGGGCAAACCTGCCGGTCTGGATGTCCTTGAGCACACGGCGCATCTCGGCGCGGGTCTCCTCGGTGATGATGCGCGGGCCGGTGACGTAGTCGCCGTACTCGGCGGTGTCGGAGATGGAGTAGCGCATCTTGGCCATGCCGCCCTCGTACATCAGATCGATGATCAGCTTGAGCTCGTGCAGGCACTCGAAGTAGGCGACCTCGGGCTGGTATCCGGCCTCCACCAGGGTGTCGAACCCGGCCTTGCACAGCTCGGTCAGGCCGCCGCAGAGCACGGCCTGCTCGCCGAAGAGGTCGGTCTCGGTCTCTTCCTTGAAGGTGGTCTCTATGACGCCGGAGCGGGTGCCGCCGATGCCCTTGGCATAGGCCAGGGCAATGTCCAGGGCCTTACCCGAGGCATCGTTGGCCACGGCCACGAGGCAGGGAACCGCCCCACCCTCGGTATAGGTGCGGCGCACGAGATGGCCCGGCCCCTTGGGGGCGATCATGACGCAGTCCACGCCCTTGGGCGGCACGATCTGCTGGAAATGCACGTTGAAGCCGTGACCAAAGGCGATGACGTTGCCCTTTTCGAGGTGGGGCAGGATGTCTGCAGCAAAGACATCGGCCTGATACTGGTCGGGCAGCAGGATCATGATCAAGTCCGCCGCCTTGGCCGCATCGGCCACGGACATGGGCGCAAAGCCATGCTCCTTGGCCAGATCGTAGTTGGGGCCGCCGGGGCGCTGGGCCACGATGACGTTGATGCCGGAGTCGCGCAGGTTCTGGGCGTGGGCATGGCCCTGGCTGCCGTAGCCGACGATGGCCACGGTCTTGTCCTTGAGCAGGCTTAAATCGGCATCTTTCTCGTAATACACTTTCATGAAAATCCTCTCCTCATATTTTTCGCCACGACGGGCCGCAATTTCGGTTGATATGTGAACGCGCGAAAACGCCGGACAGAGAAACCCCCTGGCCGGCAGGCGCATGGACGTGGATTATAGGTCTATCTGCATGGAACGCTGCATAGCGACGTTGCCCGTACGGGCGATCTCCTTGATGCCGAACCGGCCAAGCAGGCTGATCAACGCGCCGATCTTGCCCTGGTCGCCCGTGACCTCGATGGTCAACTCGTCGGTGCTGACGTCTACAACCTTGCACCGGAAGATGTCAACAATGCGCAGGATCTCGGCCCGCTTGGAATCCTCGGCGTTGACCTTGATCAGCACCATCTCCCGCTCAACGGACTTCATCTCGGTAAGATCCTTGACCTTGATGGTGGGCACCAGCTTGCGCAGCTGCTTGACGATCTGCTCAATGATCTGGTCGTCGCCCTCGGCCACGATGGTCATGAGGGAAACGCCCTTTTCCAGGGTGGGCGCGACGTTGAGGGAATAAATGTTGAAGCCCCGGCCGCTGAACAGCCCGGACACGCGCGAGAGGACACCCGGCTCGTTTTCGACCATCACGGAAAGCGTGTGTTTTTTCATCGTCTGTCTCCTAAACGAGCAGCATCTCGGTAAGCGAGGCACCGGCCGGGACCATGGGGTAGACGTTCTCCTCCCTGGCCACGCGGATGTCCACGATGACCGGCTTGTCCAGGGCGAACGCCTCGCGCAGCGTCGATTCCACGTCCTTTTTCTCGGTTACGAGGAATCCGGCCGCGCCGTAGGCCTCGGCCAGCTTGACGAAGTCGGGCTGGGCGTCGAGGCAGGTCTCGCAATAGTTCTTCCGGTAAAAAAGCTCCTGCCACTGGCGGACCATGCCAAGATAGCCGTTGTTGAGAATGACGATCTTGACCGGCAGCTTGTTGCAGACCACGGTCATCATCTCCTGAATGCACATCTGGATGGAGCCGTCGCCCGCGATGTCTATGACCAGCTTGTCCGGGAAGGCGCGCTGGGCGCCCATGGCCGCGGGGAAGCCGTAGCCCATAGTGCCGAGCCCGCCCGAGGTGAGCAGCGTGTTGGGCTTGGTGTACTTGTAGAACTGGGCGGCCCACATCTGGTTCTGGCCCACCTCGGTGGCGATGATGGCGTCGCCCTTGGTGATCTCGTAAATCTTTTCCACCACATACTGCGGCTTGATGACCACGTCGTCGTCCTTGTAGGTCAGGGGGTGCTCCGCGCCCCACGCCTGAACCTGATCGACCCATTCCTTGTGGTCCGCCGCCCATTCGGTGTCATCGAGCGAGGCCTCGGACTCGGCCCGGAGTGCGGCCAGGGCCGCCTTGCAGTCCGCCACCAGGGGCACATGGACGGAGACGTTCTTCTGGATCGAGGTGGGGTCCACATCGATATGCACGATGGTCGCATTGGGGGCGAAGGTGTCCACCTTGCCGGTGACGCGATCGTCGAAGCGAGCGCCCACGGCCAGCAGCAGGTCGCAGTTGTTCACGGCCATGTTGGCCGCAAAGGTGCCGTGCATGCCCAGCATGCCGAGGAACAGCGGATCGTCGCCGGGGAAGGCCCCAAGGCCCATGAGGGTTGAGGTGACCGGGATGCACAGGTTGCGGGCCAGCCAGGTCAGGTCCGCATGGCTGCCCGAGGTGATCACCCCGCCGCCGGAATAGATGAGCGGCTTCCGGGCGTTCCTGAGCAGCTTCATGACCTTGCGCACCTGCCCAACGTGCGGCTTGCTGGTCGGATTGTAGCTGCGCATCTGCACGGACTCGGGATACTGGAACTCGGCCACCTGCTGCATGACATCCTTGGGCAGATCGACGAGGACCGGGCCGGGACGACCGGAGCGGGCCAGATAGAACGCCTGCTTGATCGTCACGGCCAGGTCCTTGATGTCCTGGACGAGATAGTTGTGCTTGGTGCACGACCGGGTGATGCCCACGATGTCCACTTCCTGGAAGGCGTCGTTGCCGATGAGGGCGCGCGGCACCTGTCCGGTCAAGATGACCACCGGGATGGAATCCATATAGGCCGTGGCGATGCCGGTAACGGTGTTGGTAGCTCCGGGACCGGAAGTGACCAGACAGACCCCCACTCTGCCGGTGGCCCTGGCATAGCCGTCGGCCGCATGGATAGCGCCCTGCTCGTGCCGTACCAGGATGTGTTCCACGGAGAAATTGGGGATCTCGTCATAGATGTCGATGACGGCTCCGCCCGGGAAACCGAACATGACCTCAACGCCTTCCTTCTCCAGACACTTGAGCAGCATCTGGGCCCCGGTCAATTTCATGCTACGCCTCCAGGTTCCGGTATTTGTCGAGAAGCGACTGCATCTTGGTCTTGCCCGCCAGCTTCTTCTTCTTGAGTTCCTTCACTTCCTGGGTCTCGGTGGGCGAGAGGAACGACTTGGTTTCCACCTTGTCGAGCAACTTTTCGTAAACGACATGCTGTTCCCAAAGAGCCCTCAGTTCGGGATCCTCGACCCCGTACTTCTCGATGAGTTCAAGATCCTTGGCTTCCATGTTCCGCTCCTTTATTAACGGGTTAATGCGGGCAACCGGCCGGAAAGAGCCCGGCCCAGTCAGGCACCGCCGCCGCATCCAGGGCCAGAAGCTTCCTGCGGGCGGTCTGGCCCGACGCGATGCTCACCTGGCCCTTCTTCACCTTCAACGCATCCGCCACAAAGGCCACGAGCGCCTTGTTGGCCTTGTTGTCCACGGCAGGGGCGCGCAGCCGAATCCTGACGCACTGCTGGTAGACCCCGACGACCTCGCTCCTGCTGGCCCCGGGCTGCACCCAGACGGCGATGCGCCACTCGTCGCCGCACCTGCTGACAAACTCTGGAGGGGAAATATGACAGTCCCGCCTTATTCGACTTTCTTCAGATACGTGAGCTTGGACTCAAGCTCCTCCACCTTGTCCCTGTCCGGATCGCTCATTTCGAGCATCTCCAGGTGAGACTTGAGCAACCCCTTGAGCTGCACCTCGAACTGGGTTCGCCGCCGCTTGAGGTCCACGATCTCCTCGTGAACCTGGGCCAGCCGGTTGTGCCCGCGCTGAACCGTGGCGTCTGCCTTGGCCCTGGCCTCGTCGAGCACAAGCTGTGCCTCCCTGGTGGCCGCGACCTTGAGATCATCCACCATCTTCTGGGTGCTCATGAGGGTGTCGCGCAGGGTCTCGTCCCGCTGCCGATACTCCTTGAGCGACTGCTCCATCTGCTTGATCTTCCTGCGCAGGTTCTTGTGCGCCTCGGCGGACTCGCCCAGGACATCGGCCAGCTCCAGCAGGAACTGGTCCACCTCCATGCGCGAATACCCGAGCAGGCTGCGCGAGAACTGCTTGTTCAGCAAATCGACCTTGGAAATGGTCACGGCAAACCTCCTTGATTCAAGGGGTTACATCATCGGATCGCCGGCCAGGGAAAAGGCGAGGCGCATCAGGTTGCCGACGACGACAATCTCGCACGCCTTGATGGCCAGAAGAACGATGATGGGAGACAGATCGAACCCGCCAACCACGGCAAATGGTATCCAACTGCGGACCTTGTAGAAGACAGGCTCGGTGACACCGCGCAGGAAGCGTACGATGGGGTTGTAGGGATCGGGATTCACCCAGGAAAGCAGGGCGGAGATGATGACGATCCAGAAATAGGCGTTGAGAACGATTCCGAGAACGGTTGCGATAGCGCGGACAATCAAGTCCATGAAACCTCCAGAATGACGGGATATTTTTCAGTTTCCGCCAGTGATGTCAATGATGATAATTTTGCACAACAGGGTGCAAGAATCAAGTCCTAATGCGACAGACCCGGTCCTTTGTAGCAGCGTTGCATGGCGGCCTTGATCTCCCAGAAGCTCTGGATGTGGATCTGGGCGCTCAAGCTGGCGTCGCGGTAGGCCCAAAAACGGACCCCGGCAGCGCGGGCCGTTTGCTCGTCCACCACCGAGTCGCCGATGAAGGCCACCTCGTCCGGCCCGAGCCGATGCGCGGCCATGATCCGGTGCACACCCTCGGGATGCGGCTTGGGCGTGGTCACCTTGCCCGAGGTGATGACCGGGAAGAAGAACCCTTCAAGATCCATTACTTTGAGGATGGTGTCCATGCTGTCTGTGCGGCTGGTATTCACGGCCAGCCTGAAACCGGCACCGCGAAGCCACCACAGGAACTCCCGGACGCCCTCGGATCGCCGAAGGTAGGGAAGCAGCGTCCTGGAATCGAATTCCCGGACGATTTCCCACGCCCTGGCAAACAACTCGCCCGGCGCGATGAACCGGATGGAGTCCTTGTGTGTACGGGTGTGGACGTAGTGCTTTTCCTCGTCACTCAAGGGCGGCAAGCCGAGGCGCTCCTTGACCATGCCGTAATAGCGCATGTTGGCATCAAAGGAGTCGATGAGCACCCCGTCGCAGTCGAAGACGATGCATTTGAGTCCCTGCATCAAGCGGGGATTCATGAGTTGGTTGGCAAGGGCCATGCGCTCTCCCGTGGCTAGCCGATGATGGCGATGGTCAGCTCTCGCGCCATGTCGGGCATGGACTGCGGCGGCTTGCGCCGCCCGGCGAAACGCCAGGCAGGCTGTGTGGCCACCCTCGCTCCCTCGGGCAGCCCGGACTCGGGGTCGACGGGCTCGAAGGCGATGTCCGAGTCGGCCCAGGCCGCGATGATGACGGGTTCGACGCAGACCAGCACGGCATCCTCGGGCAGCAGTGTCGGCATGACCTCGATCATGCGCTGCCAGGGCAAGGGCATGGCCTGGCCTTCGGTCACTCCGCCGGTGTGGCTGTGGGCATTGCCCAGAACGAGCATGCGCTCGTCACCCCGGTCTTCATCGTCGAGCCCCAGGGTGGTATCCATGGACCGCCATGAGGCATTCACGCCCTGCTCCAGCCCCTGAAGCTCGATGGTCTTCTCCTCGAAGAACCAGGCCAGGAGCATGATGAACTGGGCTCGGGCCATGGCCTCGCCTCGGCCCTGCCCCTCGCCTTGGCCCTCGGCTTGGCCCTCGGCTTGGCCCGGTATCTCGGCAAAACGGCGCAGGAGCTGGGACTGGATGGAGGAAGACGAGCCATCGTAAAATTCGTCCGGGGTCATGGCCCCGAAATAGGCCATCTCGCCAGGATCCTTGAACTGGTCGCCAAAACTGATGCAGTCGCGGATCAGCGAGGCGGCGGTCCGGGGGTCCAGGGGCAACCCTTCGGGCCTGAAGCCGCCATCCACCGGGGTTTCGGTCATGCCCGGGTCAAAAAAACGCAGTCCCGGCACATGGCCCGCCGGGAACAGGCTCGGATGCATATGGGGAAATGACAGCAGCATAAATGGGCTCCTTGCTTTCATCGACCGGGTCCATCGGATTGCGGGCCGGACTGAACAGGCTGCGGCAGCAGAAAATGGCGGCACCGCCCCGCGCACGGCGGAAGCGCCAGACAGCACAGCCCGTCGCGCACATGGGCACAGGCGGGCAGCTCCGCCCCGCCGCCCGACACATAGTGATCACAGTCTAGGGACCGGACCATGCGGGTGAACCGGCGCTCCCACAGAATCGCCACCTGCTCCTGACCAAGGTCGAACCGCTCGGCCCGGACCAGGAAATCGTCAAAGGCCGACTCCCAGAGGGCTATGGCCCGGCAGCGCCATGTCGCGCAGTACCCAGGATTGAGGTGCTCCTCGTACAGGCAGCGGCCGCGCGCATGGTGTCGGCACACGTCGCCGGGCAAAGGCAGGATGTCGGCCATGGGTCTCCATGGACAGCGGCCCGGGCGACGCGCCGGGGCGACCGTCCTCCATCGTCTGGATGGTGTAAAGCCCGGACGCCGGATTGTAAAGGCGCAACAGGGATTTTCGCTTCTTGGCGATGTCGTGGGAAAAGCTCCATCTTCTTGACCTGACTCCGGGGCGGGTGTATAGCCTCTGACAATTCACGGTTTGACGCATCAATACCACCTTTGGAGGCTTTCTTATGATCGGCGGATTCGGAGTATGGGAACTGTTGATTATCCTTGTCATCGTGCTGGTCATCTTTGGCGCCAAGAAACTGCCTGAAATCGGCGGCGGCATCGGCAAGGCCATCAGCAACTTCAAGCGGGCCACCAACGAGCCCGACGAGATCGACGTCACCCCGAAATCGGAAGAGAAAAAGGAAGAAAAGAAGGACGATTAGCCCGGATCAACCACAGGCATCACCGGGGCGAATATTTCGCGTCCGACCGCTTCGGCGGCCGGACGCTTTCTTGTGTGCCCAGGGTCGGACCGAAGCCCAGCCCAGAAATCGCCCCGCCGAATCAGCCCAGACAAAACAACCCCCGGACGCCGCTCCACAGCGACACCCGGGGGCCTGCAAAAGCAATTACGCGCAAAGAGAACTACGGACCAGCCTCGGTCAGCCGGTGCGTCAGACCGCGTTGCGGAAGGTAGCCGCCAAGCAGCATGAAGAAGCGTTCGCCGCTGACCAGACGCAGGTTCCAGCTCGCCCCCACGCCTGAGGGCTGCATGTCCAGCTCCACCAGCCGCACCTCCTGCACCGCGGAATCCCAGCCGCGCAGCACCCGGTCGAACTCCAGGGCGGCATCGGGCGAAAACCACCCCGCCACCGCAAGCTCGCGCATGTCGGTGCGCAGGGCCGCGGCCTCGGGCCGGGTGAAGAACCGGCCCCACAGATCAAACCAGACTGTGTCCAGCCCCTTGCCCCTGGCGGTCCAGCGGTCGGCATCGGCGTCGAGATGGGCCATGAACACGCCCTCGGCCCCCTTCTCCAGGGTGAAGGCCGGCATGCCAGCCGCCTCGCGGCGGAGACCGGTCAGGGTCATGAGATCGATCAGGGCACTCGTTTCGGCCTCGGTCAGATTGTGCGGCAGAACCAGATTCACCGGCTGCGAGGCCGACAGGGTGGAATAGAATCCCATCTGCCTGAGGCGGTCGCGCAGGGCTGTCCTGTCGATGATCACGTCGAGATTGAGTATCAGCCCGGCGTCCATGGCCTCGGACGAAACGATATTGTAGCCCTGCACATAGGGCTTGGCGTGATCGACCATGTACAGCCGCAGCAGCTCGGCCCTGGCCTCGTCCAGCCCGGCCGGAAGCATGGTGCGCGCCTCGTCCACCATGGCCTGGGCAAAGCCCTCGGCCATGGCGCCCTCACGCAGCTGCATGGGGGAGACTCCGGCCTCGCCCGCCTTGAATACCCGCACCGTAGCCGCCTGCGCCGTGCTCGCGAGCACGCACAGCCACAGACCTATCAAAAAAATATTCCGAACAATCCGCATGGCTACTCCTCTGTCTGCGGCAAGGGGGTTCCTGGCACCGAGGTCGCGCCGTCGGCACTCGCGAACGTGTCGATCACGATGACCACCCTGCACTGGTCCACGGCATCGCCCACGCGCATCATGGCCCGGATGAGACGGGCCATGGGGGCCGAGACCACCAGATCGGTCCGCCATGAGCCAAAGGTGCTCAGGGCGCGGACCACAAGCGGGTTGTCGCCCACCCGCTCGCGCAGCGCCGCCTGGTCGTCGGTGGCGGCATACGCGGCCACGCCCCTGGCGATGGCATTGGCCCGGCTGACCAGGAAGGGACCATAGGCCCCCACACCGTCCTGGCCGTAGATGACCGGGGCCATGGCCGGGGTCGCCCGCAATCCCCTGGCGTCAACGATCAACCCGGTGTAGCCGCTGGTGCCGACCCCGGCCTCCTCGGGCGGAGCGTCGCCTTCAAAGGCGAGGTTCCCTTCCATGGAGGTGGACATCCGGGGCGGTATGCCGCTCTGGAACTGGATGCTGGTGGGCAGGACAAGCTCGGCCAACGCGCCGCGAAGCCGCTCTGACACGCGCACCTCGCCCTCGTCGTCGAACACCGCCGGACGCTTGAGCGGAGAATTCTGGACGATGCCGCGCACACGGGCGGCCGCGTCCTCGTCCTCGGCCAGATAGGCGCTCACTGTGCCCCTGGTATCGACGCGCACGGCCAGGATGATGTCGAGCAGTTGCTTGCGCGCCTGACTCACCGCCATGCGCACCGAGAGCGGCGACGACTCGCCGCCGGCCTCGTCATGCTTGAGCAGACGGCCCACCTCGACCTCGCCGCTACCCCAGGCGATGGTGCCCCCATCGCCCACAGGCTGCACCAAGCCCGCAAACGCGAAAGACCGGACGGGAAACGCCAGGACCATCGCCACCATCAACACCAGTCGCAATGAATACATATGCTGCAAGCTTCCTTGAATCAGGGTGCGCGAACCGCAATTGGCTCCGCAAACGCAGTCACGCATGTATCGCGCCTGCCGCATTTCCGCAAGCCGCTTGCAGGGCTTTGCGCCGGACAGAGCGGGCGTGTCCGCTGCCGCCCTACTCCTCTCTGGAGAACCTGATTGACGCGGCCAGGGACACGACCACAATCGCCCCCAAGTTGTGGGTAAGCGCCCCGAGAATGGGGGTGAGCAACCCGGCCGAACTGGCCATGACCGAAACAATGTTGATGGCGAAACTGATCAGGATGCCAGCCTTGATGACCCGCGACATTGTACGGGCAAGGCGAACCAGAAAAGGCAATTGATCCAACCTGTCGTTCAACAGAACTATGTCGGCTGTCTCCAGGGCGACATCCGAGCCGCGAAGCCCCATGGCGATGCCCGTGGATGCCGCCTTCAGGGCCGGGGCGTCATTGATGCCGTCGCCTATGTAGACGGCCTTGCCCCCATCATAGTCCCTGATTCTGTCCAGCTTATCGCCGGGTTTCTGGGAGGCGTGGAACTGCGTGATGCCGACCCGCTTGGCGATGGTGCGCACCGGCAGGGGCTGGTCGCCAGAGAGGATCACCAGATCCCTGATCCCCTCGGCGCGAAGCTGGCGCATTGTTTCGGCTGCCGTCTCCCTGGGGTTGTCCAGCAGGCTTATGGTTCCAGCCACCACGCCGTCCACCAGGACATCGACAGTGGTGCATCCGCTTTCATCCACGACCTGGCTCCCAGTGACCTCGACCCGCTTTCCTCCGACCTGGCCGCAGACCCCGCTTCCCACTTCGGTACAAATCTCCGTGGCGGGATCGAAACGAAAGTTCATGGCCTTGGCCCGAGCCACAATGGCAATGCCCAGAGGGTGCAGGCTTCCCACTTCCACAGCAGCGGCGAGGCGGAGCACCTCCTCCTCGCTCCGGCCCAGGGCCGGTCTGACGGCGACGACTTCCGGCTCTCCGCTGGTGATGGTCCCTGTCTTGTCGAAGAAGAATCCGGTCGCATTGGCCAGATTCTCCAGATACCTGCCACCCTTGACCAGAATGCCCGATTGTGCCGCACGGCCGATGGCGGCCACGGCGGAAACCGGACTGGCCAGCAGAAACGAACATGGGCAGCCGACGATGAGCACGGTGATGGAGCGGGTGACGTCTCTGGTGACGACATAGGTGAGGACGGCGATGGCCAGGATGGCGGGCGTGAACCAGGAGGCGTATTTGTCCACGATCTTGGCGCTCTCGGTCTTTTGACCTTCCGCGGCTTCCACCATCTGGATTATCCGCCCTATGGTGGAATCCTCGCCGACTCGGTCGGCCCGGACCCTGATGAAGCCGTCAACACACATTGTTCCAGCAAACACGGTGTCTTCCAGCGCCTTTGCCACCGGAATCGACTCACCGGTTATGGAGGCCTCGTCCACGGATGTTTTCCCGTGGACGACGGTCCCGTCAACCGGGATGATGTCTCCGGCCCTGATGACGAGGATATCGCCCTTCTTCACGTCCCTGACGCTTGTGACAACCTCCCTGCCATCAACCTCCAGCATGGCGGTATCGGGCGTGACCTCCATCAGCGCACGGATGGAGTTTCTCGCGCTGTCGCTGACCGCCTCTTCGATGAGGGTTCCAAAGACCATGATGGCGCTGACGATGGCACCCTCAAGGTAGTTGCCCGTGATGAGGCAGGCGACGATGGCGATGCTGACCAACTCATCGACGTTGATCTTCCTGGCCAGAAGCCCTCTCCCCGCCTCCATGACGATGGGCAGACCGTTTATGGCGATGGAAACGATCAGCAGCCCGCTTCCCCAGGAAAGGGCAGGCAACATCGGGATCATCACGTCATTGAAAAAGAAGGCGGTGGGAATGAGCACAGTTCCGACGAAAAGCTTCAGAAAATCCTCGGACCGAAACAATTCTCTGTAGACCTGCATACCAGAGTGGCGTCCAATCATTCATGGCTCCATTTTGCTTGACTGTCAAAACACTTTGGCCGATTTAGCACCGTGATAGTTTGACTGTCAAGGTTCTCTGGTGTCTGAAATGGAAAAATTGCCCGCGAGACTCGTCAGGTCATCCACGAAAGGGCTCAACGGCCACTCTCGATCTGCTGCACGGATGGGATGGCAGGAATTGAAGGTCAGGAATTGAAAGGGCGGTTCGGACTGACTCAACCCGTTGTCAGGGTCTGATCCTGCCGGGCGGCGAGCCAGTCGGCCACACAGTCGGCAACGGCCTCGTTCTCGGCCGGGGCGTACCAGCGGATGCCGGGCTCTTTGGCGAACCACGTCAATTGGCGTTTGGCGTAGGCGCGGGTATTTTTGATCCACAGGGCGCGCGCCTGTTCAAGGGTGGTTTCGCCGCGCAGGAAGGCGAGCAGTTCGGCGCAACCGATGCCTGTCCAGCCCGGCGCGTCCGGGTCTGGATGCGTGGCAAAGGCCCGGCTGGCCTCGTCCACGGCCCCGGCCGCCAGCATGGTGTCGATGCGCCCGGCCAGATGTGGCTCAAGCTCGACCAGGGGCAGGCGCATGCCCACCTTGAGGGCGTCGAATGGCGCGGGCGCGTGATCGCTCAGGGTGTGCCACCAGGTCATGGTGCAGCCCGTAGCCAGCAGCACCTCGGTGGCCCGGGCGTTGCGCTGGGTGTCGTTGGGGTGAATCCTGGCCGCATAGTCCGGGTCAGTCTTTTCAAGCTCGGCGTGAAGACGCTGCGGCCCCTCGGCACGCACCCGTTCCAGCACGGCCCGGCGGATGGCATCCGGTATCTCCGGGATGGGCGCGATGCCCGAGAGCAGCGAGCGCAGATACAGCCCGGTGCCCCCCACCAGGATAGGCAGCCGGCCCTGGGCGTGCACCCCGGCGATGGCCTCCAGGGCCAGTTCCACGAACCGGGCCGCTGTCATCCGCTCATCCGTGGCCAGGAACCCGTAGAGCAGATGCGGACAGGCCGCCCGCTCCACCTCATCGGGCTGGGCCGTGATGATGGGAAAATCCGCGTATACCTGCCGCGAATCGAAATTGATGACGCTGGCCGCCATGCGCCGGGCCACGGCAATGGCTGCGGCGGTCTTGCCCGTGCCGGTCGGACCGAGCAGGCAGAGTATGGGCGGGGCCGGGGCAGCACAGGAAGACGACGCGGTCACGACCGGTTCACGCCCCTTCCCCGCAGCCGTACCCGAGCCCGAGCTTGACGTTGAGGGCCTTGACCACCGGGCCGGGCACCAGTCCGCAGACATCGCCGCCATACTGAGCCACTTCCTTGACAATGGTCGAGCTCAAATACATCCAGCGGAAATCGGTCATCATGAACACGGTCTCTATCTCGCGCTTGAGCTTGCGATTCATCAGCGCCATCTGAAACTCATACTCGAAGTCGGACACGGCGCGCAGCCCGCGCATGATCACCCCTGCCCCCTTTTCCTGCACATAGTCGATGAGCAGGGAGTCGAAGGACTCGATGATGATGTGGGGGTCGTCGCGGAAGACTTCCCGGGCCAGGGCCACCCGCTCGTCGAGGGAAAACAGGGTCTTCTTGGGCGTGCTCCCGGCAATGGCCAGGATGATGTCGTCAAAGACCTTGCGCCCGCGCCGAATCAGGCTGACGTGGCCCATAGTCAAGGGGTCGAAGGTTCCGGGATAGACAGCCAGTCGTGGGTTCAGCTCCGCCATAGAAGTATCCTGGTCTGACCGTATTCGCGGTCGGTTACGAGTTCCATCCCGGCCACGGGGCCGGTGGTCGGCGCAGCCATGGACGTTTCCACCTCGGCCAGGGTGAACCCGCCCGGGGCGACCCAGCCGGTCGCCAGCGCCTTGTCCAGAGTCGGGACAAGCAGATCCCGGCCATAGGGCGGATCAATGAAGACGAGGTCAAAGGGCGCGTCCGGCGGATTGGACAATACCATGAATATGTCCCTGGACACCACCCTGGCCCGTGATTTTTCCACCCCGAGGTCGGCGAGGTTGGCGCGGATGAGCGCGGCGGCCCGGGGATTCTTCTCGATGAACCAGACCAGGGGCGCGCCCCGGCTCAAGCACTCGATGCCCAGGCTGCCGCTGCCCGCAAACATGTCCACGGCCCTGGCAGCGGAAAAATCCACTCCCCGGGCCGCGAGCATAGAGAAGACGGACTCGCGCACCTTCATGGTGGCGGGCCGGTATCCCGGCCCCTCGCACGTCTTGATGGACCGCCCCCTGTAGCGACCGCCGACCACACGCACCGGCTACATCTCCGAGATGAGTTCCACAAGGTTGCGGTTGACGTCGAGCAGCCTGTCGCGCAGATCCACCTGATCCACCCACGGGCGGTTCTTTACATCCTTGGCCCGCTTGCGAAGCTCCTCGTAGAGGTTCTCGGAATCGCGCAGCAGGAACTCCCAGTCCACACGGGGACGGGCAACAGCCATGTCCACCACGCCCGCCATCTCGTGACCGGGAGCCAGTTCAAGCACTTCCATGTATTCGGGAATGTGGACCTCGAATCCGTACCGCTGGTCGATGAGGTCGCCGAATTCCTTCTGCACCTCGGCCTCGCCATGGACGAGGATGACCTGGACGTTTCGGCCCTGCATGGAGCCCAGCCAGTTCATCAGGTCGTCCTGCCCGGCGTGGCCAGAAAAGCTGTTGATGGTGAAGACCTTGGCCGCGATGGCCACTTCCTCGTTGAACAGGCGTATTTTCTTGGCCCCGCCAAGAATCTTGCGCCCCGGGGTGCCCACGCCCTGCCAGCCCACGAAGATGACGCTGGCCCCAGGCCGCCACAGGTTATGGCGCAGGTGGTGCTTGATCCGGCCCGCGTTAGCCATGCCGCTGGCCGAGATGACCACGGCCGGGCCTCTGGACTCGTTGATGGCCTGGGACTGCTCACGGCTCTCGGTGAAGTGCAGGTTGGGCAGATCCAGGGGATGCTCGCCGTTTTCGATGTATCCCTTGGTGATTTCATCAAAATACTCAGGGTGTTTCCTGAATATCTCCGTGGCCCGGATGGCCAGGGGGCTGTCCAGGTAGACAGGCATGTCGTGGGGCAGCCTGCCCTGCTTGCGCAGCAGGAAAAGGCTGTAGATGATCTGCTGCGAGCGCTCCACGGCAAAGGCCGGGATGATCACCTTCTCTTTTTTGCCGTAGCTGTACTCGATGGCCTTGGCCAGTTCGTCGAGACTGCGCTCCTTGTCGGGGTGATTGCGGTTGCCGTAGGTGGATTCGAGGAAGATGAAATCCGCGCCCTCGACATCGTCCGGGTCCTGCACGATGAGCTGCTCCGGGCGGCCGAGATCGCCGGAGAAGACGGCCTTGGTGCGCCTGCCCTCGTGGTCGTACTCGATCTCGATGAAGGCGGAGCCGAGGATGTGCCCGGCGTTCTTGTACGTCACCCTGATGCCGGGCGCTGGCTCGAAGGTGGTGTCGTAGTTCACTGTGGCCAACAGGGGGATGGTGTTTTCGGCGTCGCCGATGGTATAGAGGGGCTTGTGCGTCTTTGATCCGGTGCGCAGGGACTTGCGGTTGGCCCACTCGGCTTCCATCTCCTGGATGTAGGCGCTGTCGAGCAGCATGATCTCCACAAGATCCCTGGTCGGCCCGGTGCAGTAGACGGGATTCCTGAACCCCTTGGAAACCATGGCGGGCAGCAGCCCGCTGTGGTCGATGTGGGCATGGGTGAGCAGGATGAAATCGAGCTTCTTTGGCCCGTACTCGTCCAGGTTCCAGTTGCGCTTCTCGATTTCCCTGTTGCCCTGGTGCAGGCCGCAGTCCAGGGCGAACCGGCTGCCCGCGCACTCGATGATGTAGCAGGAACCGCTCACGGTCCGGGCGGCTCCCATGAATGTGACTTTCATCAAAAATCCTCGCGTGTCCCTTCGGGCGGCTCCCGCAGGAATAATCCGCTTCCGAAAGGCAAAGAATCGGTGTATCGGAACTGTTGCAGAGGGCGGGACCCGGTCGCCGCTCCCCGGTCTACATGCCCCATAATGGGCAATGAGGCAACAGGTCCCTGCCGATCCCCAACACCTGACAAGGAGTACGCATGATTCACCGTTCCAAGCAATACATGATCGACGACCTTTCCATGCAGGAGTCCTGGCGGCTCTTCAAGATAATGGCCGAGATCGTGGACGGGTTCGAGACCCTGTCCGACATCGGCCCGGCCGTTTCCATGTTCGGTTCAGCCCGGGTCATGCCGGACCATCCGCTGTACAAGCAGACCGAGGAACTGTCCAAGATGCTTTCCCAGGCCGGGTTCTCGGTCATCACCGGCGGCGGCCCCGGCCTCATGGAGGCGGGCAACAAGGGTGCCTTCGAGAACGGCGGCGAGTCCATCGGCCTGCACATCCACCTGCCCATGGAGCAGCACAACAACCCCTTCATGAACGTCCGCTGCAACTTCCGCTACTTCTTCATCCGCAAGCTCATGTTCATCAAGTACGCCATGGCCTATGTGGCCCTGCCCGGCGGATACGGCACCCTGGACGAGCTGGCCGAGGCCCTGGTGCTCATCCAGACCCACCGTATCAAGCCCTTCCCCATCGTGCTCATGGGCACCGAGTTCTGGGGCGGCCTCATCGACTGGTTCCGCGACCAACTGGTGGCCAACAAGTTCTGCGAAGAGGAAGACCTGGACCTCTTCAAGGTCACCGACGACCCCAAGGAAGCCGTGGCCTACATCAAGAAGCACGTCGTCCTGTAGCCGGGCCGCGCCCACGCCGTGAACGCCCGGACAAAGGCCCTGCTCTTCGGCCTGGCCACGGTGGCCGTATGGTCCACCGTGGCCTCGGCCTTCAAGCTCACGCTGCGCCACCTCGACCCGCTCCAACTGCTGCTGTGCGCCTGCGCGGCGTCGCTGCTCGCCCTGGCGGCCATCCTGGCGGCCAGGGGCAGGCTTGGCGCGGCCCTGCGCGTCCCGGCTGGGGACATGGCCCGCTGCGCCCTGCTCGGCGCGCTCAACCCGGCCCTGTACTACATGGTCCTGTTTACGGCCTACGACCTGCTCCCGGCCCAGGAGGCACAGCCCCTCAACTACACCTGGGCCATCACCCTGACCCTGCTCTCGGTGCCGCTGCTGGGCCAGCGGCTGCGCCTTGCGGACGCGGCCGCCATCCTCGTCAGCTACGCGGGCGTGGTGGTCATCTCCACCCACGGCGACCCGCTGTCCATGGCCTTCTCCGACCCCCTGGGGGTGGCCCTGGCCCTGGGCTCGACCATCATCTGGGCCGTGTACTGGATATACAACACCCGCAGCACCCTCGATCCGGTCACAGGGCTGTTTCTCAACTTCCTCTTTGGTCTGCCCGTCATCCTCGCGGCCACCCTGATCTTTTCGGAATTGCCGCCCCTGAATCCGGCCGGGCTGCTGGGCGCGGCCTATGTGGGCGTCTTCGAGATGGGCGTGACCTTCGCCATGTGGCTGACAGCCATGAAATACGCGGCCATGCCCGACGGCGGCGGCACAGCCCGGGTGGCCAACCTCATCTTCCTCTCGCCCTTCCTCTCCCTGGTCTTCATCCACTTCCTGGTGGGCGAGGACATCCTGCCCTCCACCCTGCTGGGCCTCGGCTTCATCATCGCGGGCAACGTACTGATGCGGCTTGGCTCCAGAAACAGTTGAAACGCTGATAGCGAAACGGGCAGGAAAGGCGCATCGCCCTCCCTGCCCGGAATGCCTGAGCAAGCCCTGCCGCCGCAATCAGCCCACGCGCACGTCGGCGGCGATGACGCCTAGAATCCGGCCGTCCCGATCAAAGAAGGGGCTGGACACGGTGATGCAGCTCTCGCCCGAGGCGGACGACTCATAGACCTCCGAGATGAAGAAGGTCCGGTTCTCCATGGCCCCGGTAAACCAGGGCCGCGTGGCCCACTGCGAGCCAAACGCGCCCGCGTCCTCACCGTAGCCCGTGACCTTGCCGCCCAGGTTGCTGACCAGCTGCCGGCCCTTGTCGTCCGTGATGTAAATAAGTTCGAGAAAGTCGTTGGCCTTCAGGGCGCGGCGCATGGCGCCCTCCATGCGTGAGCGCTCGCGCGACTGGATATCGGCCGATCCGGCCAGCGCGCCGATGACCTCCTGCACTTTACCCTTGCCCACTAGCCGGAACATGTCGGTCATGGTGGTCAGATCCTCCACCCGCCCGGCCAGCGCGGTCACGGCCCGGGTCGCCTCGGCCATGGCCTCGCCCGTGGTGGCGGAGATGGCGTGGACCTCGGAGATGGTCCTGGTCACGTCCTCGCTGGCGATGGACTGCTGGGACGCAGCCGAGGCAATGGCCCGGATGCGGTCCGCACTGGTGCCCGCGTAGGTCACGATCTCGTCCAGGGAATCGCCCGATTCGTGAGCCAGGGCGGCGGCCTCGTCGGTCAGGCTTCCCATGTCCTTGACCCCGACCACGGTCTGACGCACCTGCTCCTGGATGCCCTGGATGGCCACGCCCACGTCGCGGGTGGCGACCATGGTCTTTTCGGCCAGCTTGCGCACCTCGTCGGCCACCACGGCAAAGCCGCGACCGGCCTCGCCCGCCCGGGCCGCCTCAATGGCCGCGTTCAGCGCCAGCAGATTGGTCTGGTCAGCGATGTCGGAGATGACACCCATGATCCGGCCCACGCCCTCGGCCTGGCTGCCCAGCCCGGCCACGCGCTCGGCAAGGGACCGGGAATTGTCAGCCACCGAGCGAATGGAGCCCAAGGTGCGCGACACCACCTCGGCACCACCGCGCGCGTATTCCATGGCCCGCTGCGCGTCTGCGGCAGCCGCCTCGGCGTTGATGGCCGTTTCGGCCACTGAGGCGTTCATCTCCTCCATGGCCGAAGCCGCTTCGGAGATGAAGCGCTGCTGATCGGCCGCGCCCCGGCTGGCCGTGCCTGACGCCGTGTCGAGCAGCCGCGACTGGTCGCGAATGGCCAGCACCGAAACATCCAGCGACTCGGCGGCCGAGAGCAGCCCGTGGCAGCGGGCCGCCTCGCCCTGCTCGCGCGCCACAGCCGCCATGTCCAGGGCTGATTTCGCCTTGGCTGACGCCTCGCGGGCTACATTTTCGCTCCCTGCGGCCCTGTTTTCTAACTCACCAATGAAGCTCACAATTTGGTGCACAGCCTTGACCATTTCACCAATATTGTCATTGCCCGCCTTGGGGAGCGTCGCCTTTGTTCCACCTGCTGCCACTTTGTGGAGCGAGAGAGCCAACTCATCGTATTTTCTTGTGGTTATGCGCGATGCCACCACTGCACCGAGCACGGTTCCAAGCACAGCAAGCAACCCAGTGCCGACCAAGGCCCAGGTCAGGACGCCCACGCGGGCTGACAGAATTGTCACTTCACCAGACCCGGCAAAAGCGGGTTCGCCCCCGGCAACCACCCCTGCCCACACTGCTACGGCAGACAGGCATCTTGCCAAAAACACGGAGTTTTCCATCATCATTTCGCCACTTCCCCATTTGAATTTTTCTCCAAGCGATGCGGTTCCCAAGCAAATGCAGGGCCAAAAAGCAACAGGCCGCCAAAAGAGCTGGCGGCCTGCGCGGATTGGCAGAAATATATAACAAATTCAATGCGGCTTGCACGGATTGGCAAAAATGTATAACAAATTCAATGCGGACATATTAGTCTGGATAAAGTCTAGATAAAATCCAGGGGCGTGTCCAGGTGGATTCCCGGCACCATCAATGAGATGAAACTAGAGAAAATCGGGATCGATGGAGGCCTTACCGCCCGCAAGGATGAGCTTGAAGTAGCGGATGGTCCTATCGTCCACGGGCACGATGGGAAAGTTCTCGCGGCAGGCATCGCACTGGGCCATGGCCGGGCGCGAGGGGGCGATGAGCGGCACCTCGCGGCTGCAATGGGGGCAAGGGTAGAGGAAGATCAGCTCCATGCCCGCGGGCTTCACCGGGGTCAGGGGTTTCTTGGATGCGGACATGGATCTATCCTTTGCTTGCGAGGTTTCTGCCGGTCATGGCGGGTGGCGCGTCGATGCCCCACAGGGCGAGGATGGTGGGGGCTATGTCGCCGAGGATGCCTTCGTCCAAGGCAACCACCTCGCCACCCTCCTCGATGAGCACCAGCGGCACGGGGTTGGTGGAATGGGCGGTGTGCGGTGTGCCGTCCTCGGCCAGCATCTGCTCCGCATTGCCGTGGTCCGCCGTGAGCAGCACACGGCCGCCCTGCCCGAGAACGGCCTCGACGATGCGGCCCACGCACTCGTCCACCACCTGGCAGGCGACGTTGGCCGCAGCCATGACGCCGGTGTGGCCCACCATGTCGAGATTGGCCAGGTTGCACACGAACAGGTCGTAGTCAGGCAGCCGTTCGATGAGGGCCTCGGTCACCTCGGCCGCGCTCATCTGCGGCTTGAGATCATAGGTGGCCACCTCGCGCGGCGAAGGGATCATCACCCGGTCCTCACCGGGAAACGGCTCCTCACGCCCGCAGTTGAGAAAATAGGTGACGTGGGCGTACTTCTCGGTCTCGGCGATGCGCAGTTGACGCAGGCCCAGCCCGGAAACCACCTCGCCCAGCGTGCCCTCGTAGCTTTGGGGCGCAAAGGCGGCGGGCAGCGGCGTGCCCTCCTCGTACCGGGTCATGGAGGCGAACCCGGCCAGCCGGGGCACCACTGGCCTGGAGAACTCCGCAAAGTCGGGATCAAAGATGGCCCGGCTGATCTGGCGCGCCCTGTCGGCGCGGAAGTTGAAAAAGAACAGCCCGTCGCCGTCGCCGATGGTCCCGTCCACCCCGGAAATGACGCCAGGCTTGACGAATTCGTCCGTCTCGCCCGCACCGTACGCGGCCCGAATGCCGGTCAGGGGATCGGCCATGGCCACGCCCTCACCGCAGGCCAGAGCGCGGTAGGCCACCTCGTTGCGCTCCCAGCGTTTGTCGCGGTCCATGGCCCAGTACCGGCCGCTGACCGTAGCCACGCGGCCCACGCCCAAGGACTCCATCCGCTCCATCAGCTGGCGCGTGTACTCAAGCCCGCTCGAAGGCGGCGTGTCGCGGCCGTCGAGAAAGACATGAACAAAAACCTCGGCCACTCCCTCGCGCCGGGCCATTTCGAGCAAGGCGTAAATGTGGTTGTTGTGGCTGTGGACTCCGCCGTCGGAGACGAGCCCCATGAGGTGCAGCCGCCCGCTCCCGGCCCGTGTCGCGGCCATGAGTTCCTTGAAGACCGTATTCTCCATGAGGGAGCCGTCCTCGATGGCCATGTCGATGCGGGTCATGTCCTGATAGATGACGCGCCCGCCGCCGATGTTCATGTGCCCCACCTCGGAGTTGCCCATGAATCCGTCGGGCAAACCCACGGCGCGGCCCGAGCAGGCCAGCCGGGTGGACGGATTGTCGGCCAGCAGCCGGTCCAGGTGCGGGGTGGCGGCGTTGGCGACGCAGTTGCCCTCGCTGTCCGGGGCGATGCCCCATCCGTCGAGGATGAGCAGCAAGGTCTTCTTTGGCTCGGCCATCTGATTCTCCAGGCTAGGCGTTGCTGGCGATTCTGGGGGCCTCGGACCACATGCCCTCGATATTGTAGAACTCGCGCGACTCGCCCTGAAAGATGTGGATGAGCACGTCGTTCAAGTCCATGAGAACCCACTCGCCCGACTGGTAGCCCTCCATGCCCAGGAACTCGATGGCGTTTTCTGCGGCGCGGGCCAGCACGGCGTCGGCCAGGGCCTGGGCGTGCTTCATGCCGCGTGCCGACACGACGATGGTCACGTCCGTGACCGAACTGAGCCCGGCCACGTCCATGATGACGATGTCCGCCCCCTGCTTCTCGTCCAGCCATTCGGCCAGGAGCCTGGCCTTACCGAGAACTTCCATTGTACTGAATTTGATTTCTTTTTTCATTTATCCAACGTGCATGAGGTTATCACGAGCCCGACGCGCCGCCGGGATGGCGGCCGACGATCAGCTCGTCAAGACTGCGCTTTGGCACATGGTGTCTGCCGTCCGTGCCGCGCCAATACTCGATTTTTCTGTCTGGGGGAAGGATTTCCACCACCACTTCCTCGGCCGGAACGCCCAGAGCCAGGACCAGCAGTACCTCGAAAGTCTCGCTGAGGCCGAGGAGTTTCGCCAACTTCCCGCGATTGACGGTGCCGAGGATGCAGCCGCCAAGGTCCATGTCGGCCGCCCCGAGCATGATGGTCTGGGCCGCGATGCCGTGGTCGCAGCCGGGCGAATCGGCGATGTCCCGGTCGAGCAGGATGACGATGTAGCCCGTGGGCCGCTGGCCAGGGCCGGGACCGGGCCAGTCCTTGAAATACCCGGCCCAGCCGAGCAGCGGGAAAATGTCGGCGCACAGCGCCGCGTCCGCGACCACAACGTACTTGAGCGGCTGCAGGTTCCTGCCCGAGGGCGTCAGCCGGGCCAAATCCACCAGCCCGACCAGGGTCTGGATGTCCACCGGCCTTGACTCATCGAAGACGCGCCGGGTGCGGCTTCCAGCCACCAGTTCCTTGAAGTTCATATCTCCCTCCTCTGCCTCCTGACGCGAGCGCTTGACGCCATCCCTGCAGACAACCTTGCCCCAAGGCGCATCGCGAGTCCACCCCGCAAACGGCCAGGATGCTGCCCATCGCGCCCTTGACCAACCGGCGCAAACCGCATAACCGCTTGACTCTACACGGCACATGGGGCAAAGTTTCGGCTATGAAAATTTCCCAGCGGCCGCGCCTTTTCCCGCTTGCGTTTTCCCGCCGCATGCCGGGGGAGACGAGCGGCGCATCACGCCGATAGCGACCACGGACTTGATGGACCGTGGTTTTTCCATTTCGATCATTGCGGCCGATCAGGGCCAAGGAGGACCCAGCATGATTTTCGACGTGAAAAACGAAACCCTGCCCCGCGAGGACATGGAACGGCTCCAACTCAAGCGGCTTCAGGCGCTGTGTGAACGCGTCTATGCCAACGTGCCGTTCTACAAGAAAAAATTCGACGAAAAAGGGCTCAAACCCTCAGACATCCGCACCATTAACGATGTCCACCTGCTGCCCTTCACCGAGAAGCAGGACCTGCGCAACCACTATCCCTTTGGCCTGTTCGCAGTCACCCGCGACCAGATCGTGCGCATCCATTCATCCTCCGGCACCACCGGCACGGCCACGGTGGTAGGCTACACCAAGCGCGATCTCGAAACCTGGGGCCAGCTCATGGCCCGCTCCTTCGTGGCTGCCGGGGCCACGCCCAAGGACATGATCCACAACGCCTACGGCTACGGACTGTTCACCGGCGGCCTTGGCGCGCACTTCGGCGGCGAGACCCTGGGTGCGGCCGTGGTGCCCGTGTCCGGCGGCGCCACCCGCAGACAGGTCATGCTGCTCAAGGATTTCGAGTCCGATGTCATCTGTTGCACCCCCTCCTATGCCCTGTTCCTGGCCGAAAGCGCCGCTGAAATGGGCATCGACATCCGCAGGCTGCCCCTGCGCGTCGGCATCTTCGGGGCCGAGCCCTGGACCGAGGAGATGCGCCGCGACATCGAGGCCAAGCTCGGCATCAAGGCCATCGACATCTACGGCCTGTCCGAGGTCATGGGGCCGGGCGTGGCCATCGAGTGCGAGGACGCCCAGGACGGTCTGCACATCCAGGAGGACCACTTCCTGGCCGAGATCATCGACCCGAACTCGGGCGAGGTACTCGCCCCGGGCCAGGAGGGCGAGTTGGTCTTCACCACTCTGACCAAAGAAGGCATCCCCCTGCTCCGTTACCGCACCCGCGACCTGACCACCCTCAACGCCACCCCCTGCCGGTGTGGTCGGACCACGGCCCGCATGCGCCGCGTCACCGGCCGCAGCGACGACATGCTCATCATCCGGGGCGTCAACGTGTTCCCGTCCCAGATCGAGTCCATCCTCATCGAGACCGAGGGGTTGACCCCCCACTACCAGCTCATCATCGAGCGCCATGGCAACATGGACACCCTGGAGGTCCAGGTGGAGGTCAACGAATCCATGTTCTCGGACGAGATTAAGAATTTACAACGTGTGGAATCAAAGGTAACCAAGAACATCAAGGAGTTCCTCGGCGTCACGGCCAAGGTCAAGCTCGTCGAGCCCAAGACCATCGCCCGCTCCGAGGGCAAGGCCAAGCGCATCATCGACAAGAGGAACGAAGGCTAACCCGAGCCCAACAACGAGGATACCACCATGAAAGTCGATCAACTCTCCATATTTCTCGAAAACCGCGCCGGCCGACTGGCCGAGGTCACCCGCCTCCTGAGCGAGGCGGACATCAACATCCGCGCCCTGTCCCTGGCCGACACCTCGGACTTCGGCATCCTGCGCCTCATTGTCTCGGATTTCGAGACCGCCAAGACCAAGCTCAAGGAAAACGGCTTCACCGTGGGCCGCACCTCGGTGGTGGCCGTCGAGGTCGCCGACAAACCGGGCGGGCTGCACGAGATCCTGAGCATGCTCCAGGAGGAAGGCATCAACGTGGAATACATGTACGCCTTCGTCACCCAGAACGGCGACAAGGCCGTGCTCATCTTCCGCTTTGACCGCACGGACCAGGGCATCGAGCTGCTGCAGAAAAACGGCATCAACGTCATCAATGGCGACGCCCTCTCCGATCTCTAGACCATCTCGCGACACGTCCAGGGGGAGCCTTCGGGTTCCCCCTTTTTTTTACCCGGCACTTTACCCCGCCCTCTCACCGGGCTATGCTCCCGGTTCACACCACCCAGACAGGGGATCGACATGACCTTGCACGGCCTGACCCATCACGGCGAGTTCGAGTGGCGCCTGCCCATGACCGGCGACATGCGCGTCCCGGCCATCGTCTTCGGCAGCCCGGCGCTGGTGCGGGCCATGGACGACAAAACCCTGACCCAGCTGCGCAACGTCGCCTGCCTGCCGGGCATCGTGCATGCGGCCATGGCCATGCCCGATGCCCACTCGGGCTACGGCTTCCCCATCGGCGGGGTGGCCGCCTTTGACCCGGCACAAGACGGGGTAATCTCCATGGGCGGCGTGGGCTTCGACATCGCATGCGGAGTGCGCACTCTGCTCACCGGCCTGACCCGAGACGACATCATGGCCCGGCGCGAGGAACTGGCCGATGCGCTCTTCCACGCCGTGCCCTCCGGGGTCGGCCAGGGCGGCAAGATCCTCATCAAAGACGACGAACTGGCGCAGATGCTCAAAGGCGGCGCGGCCTGGGCCGTGGGTCGGGGCTACGGCCTGCCTGCCGACCTCGCACGCATCGAGGACAACGGCCGCATGCCCGGAGCCATACCCGGCCACGTCTCGCCCCTCGCCAGGGAGCGCATGCACGATCAGGTGGGCACGCTGGGCTCGGGCAACCACTACCTTGAGGTGCAATGGGTCGAGAAGGTGCTTGATCCGGCCCGAGGCGCGGCCTTTGGCCTGAGAGAAGGCGACGCCGTGATCTCCATCCACTGCGGCTCTCGGGGGCTGGGCCACCAGATCGGCCAGGACTTCATCGACGAGCTGGCCCCGGGCGGCAAGCCCCGGCGCAAAGGCAAGGGTGCCGTGCCCAATCCGTTTCTTCCCGTGCCGGACCGCGAGCTGGTCTGCGCACCCATCGACTCGGAGCCGGGCCGCCGCTATCTCGGGGCCATGCGGGCGGGCATCAACTGCGCCCTGGCCAACCGGCAGGTCATCACCCACCTCGTCCGCCAGGTCTTTGCCGACCTCTTCCCCATGGCCCGCCTCGACCTGCTCTACGACGTGTCCCACAACACCTGCCGGGCCGAGCGGCATATGGTTGACGGCAGGGAGCGCACCCTCTTCGTGCATCGCAAGGGAGCCACGCGCGCCCTTGGCCCCGGCCACCCTGACCTGCCTGCCGACCTGCGCAAGGCGGGCCAGCCCGTGCTGGTGGGTGGGTCCATGGGAACCGCCTCATATATCCTGGCCGGAACGGTTGAGGGCGAGGCCAAGAGCTTCGCCTCTGCCTGCCACGGCGCGGGCCGGGCCTTGAGCCGTACCGAGGCCCGCCGCCGTTTTGTCGGCAGCGATCTGATGGAGACTCTGCGCCGCCAAGGCATTTTTGTTCGCACAAAATCGAGCCGGGGTATTGCCGAAGAGGCACCGGCGGCGTACAAGGATATTGATGAAGTAACATCCAGTGCCGCCGGGGCGGGACTGGCCGCGCCAGTGGCCAGGACACTCCCCCTGGTGTGCGTCAAGGGGTAATCGTGGCAAAGGGAACGAGACAGAAAAGCGGACAAGGGCAGCGCGACGGGACGGAAAACGTGCCTGTCGCGTCGGCTTGCGCCCCCACGGGCAATGCCGCAAGCCCGGTTTCCGACTCAATCTCCGGCCCCGTTTCTGGACAGGTCATCAGCGCCGGATTTCTGGCATCCATGTCCGGCAAGACCGGCTTTCTCAAGCGCATGTTCACGGTCTTCATCGCCCAGGAGCCCAGACGGGTGGCCGAAATCAGGGACGCCCTGGAATCGCGCGACGTGGAGCGCCTGCGCCATCTGGCCAACGCCCTCAAGGTCGGCGCGGCCACCATGGGCGTGGATCGTGTGCGCGACTGTTGCCTGATGATAGAAAAAGCCTCGAAATCCGACGACATGGACAGTGCCAAGGTGCATCTGGACGAGCTTGAGCGGGAAATACGCCGCGCCTACGCCTTCATGTTCAACTATCTGGCCGAACACTGACCACGCATCCCCCACGAAAAAAGGTCTGCCGGAAATCTTCCGTCAGACCCCAGAGAATTCTCGGAGTGACGCATCAGGTCAAAGCGTCGAGTTTTTCCTTCAGCCGGGCGCGCTCCATGGTCAGGGTGTCCGCGTCCAGCTTGCTGGGAGTCACGGCATAGGGTTCGCCGACCACCATCCGGCATCGCGTCAAGGGATATGGCAGCTGAAATCTGTCCCAGGCGTTGGCAAACACCTTGGACCGGGCCGGGAAGGCGCGGATGGGCACGATCATGGCCCCGGCGTGCCAGGCCAGGAAGACCACGCCGTCCTTGGGCTCGTGGCGCGGCCCCTTGGGTCCGTCCACGGCAAAGACCGCCATGCGGTTCTCCTTCTCCATGACGTGCTTGGCCTCAAGCAGGGCACCCATGCCCCCCCTGGAGCTTGAGCCGCGCACCGTGGTCTGCCCCAGGCTCTCCATGACGCCCGCCACGAACTGTCCATCCTTGCTCTGGCTGACCACGCCCACAAGCCCGGAGATATTCACGCAGCCGTATCCGGCGATGGAGAACAGCTCGTCATGCCACAGGGCGATGACCAGCCGCTGCCCGCCCTTGTTCCGGGCGAGTATGTCCGCAAGATTGGGGCTGACAGTAAAACGCATGGAGCGAATCCAGGCCTTGAACAGGCAGGCAGTGAGGGGAGCAAGACGAACCGGATCGATGGGAATATGCATTGGCGAGTGTGTCCTTGCGCCATTGCCTACGTCCGCGATTGAATAATTGCAAGAATTTAAAGATGTTATTTTGATGACAATCCGTCAACAAAACGTATCGGATCCCGGCGCGGCGCGCCTCAATGGCGCGTGACCCACCCCCGGCCAGATGCGAACCATACCGAAACCGGCCCGCATGGCCGCCCACAGCACCGTGATCCACCAGATGACCACCAGCACCTGCGGCGGCCGCACCAGCTCCAGGGACCAGACCAATCCACCGCAGAGGACCGAGGCCGCCACCATGGCGTTCCTGAGATAGCGGAAATCTCCGGTCCCCCAGTGGATGCCGTCCGTGGCAAAGGAGAGCGCGCCAATGGGCTGCATCAGGGCGACCACGACCCAGGCCGGGCCGAACACCGCCATGGCCGTGGGCGGCACCAGCAGCCAGGCCACGCCCGACGTGCCCGCGAGCATGGCGCAGCCGAGCACCGCCCCGGTGCCAAGGCTCCACAGGCAAACCCGCCCGGCCACGCGCCGGGCCTGAGCCGGGACACCCGCGCCGAGAAAGTAGCCCACGAGGCTCTGGCCGGTGATGGCAAAGGCGTCGAGGAACATGGCCGTGAAGATGAAGGTCTGGCGGATGGCCTGATAGGCCGCGCCCTCGTCGGCCCCGGCCTTGTTGGCCACCCGTGTGCACAGGGCCAGGAAGACCAGCAGCACGCCGGTGCGCACAAAGAGGTCGCCGCCGATGCGCACGAGCTTGGCCGCGCCAGCGCCACGCACCCGGCGCGTCAGCCCCAGCCGGGTTGAGACGGCGGCCAGGATCCAGACCGCCCCGACACACTGGCTGATGGTGCTGGCGATGGCCGCCCCGGCCACGCCCATGGGCGGCACCGGCCCCGCGCCAAAGACCAGCAGCCAGTCGAGCAGCACGTTGAGGACATTGACGCCCACGGCCACCAGCAGAGGGGTGCGCATGTCCTGCACCCCGCGCAGCGCCCCGAAACAGGCCAGGGTCACCAGCACGGCGGGCGCGCCCAGCAGCCGGTAAAACATGTACTCGCGCGAGAGCTCCGCCACCTCGCCCGTGGCCCCGAGCAGCCCGGAGATGGCATCGAGAAACGGCATGGCACCAAGCGCCAGACAGATGCCCACCCCCGCGGCCAGGAGCGCGGCCAGGGAGGCGACCTTGGCCGCGTGGTCCCTATCGCCGCGCCCGAGGGCCTGGGCCACCTCGGTCTGGGTGCCGATGCCAAGGAAGGTGAAGGCCCAGAAGATGGATGAGAAGGCCACGGTGCCGATACCCAGGGCAGCCACCGGCCCGGAGCCGGGCAGCCGGGCCACGAAGGCAGTGTCGGCCAGCCCTGTCAGCGGCTCGGCCACCAGGGAAAAGAGCACGGGCACGGCCAGCCGCATGAGCGTCCTGTCCGGGGCCGTGACAAAGGGATGCTCGTCAGGAGCCAACTCGCGCATCGTGTGCCCTCCTCGCAAGGCACACGCTGATCATAAATCCATGCCCGAAGCAAGCATGGAGATTCCACTTCATGGAAAAACCTGATACCGCAAGCTCATGGAGTCCACAGACATTCATTTCATGGTCGGCCTGATCAGCATTGTCTACACCTGCGTCCAGATCGTGGCCATCTACACGGCCGTGATGGCCGTGCGCGACACGCGCACCCCGCAGGGGTCTGTCGCCTGGGCCATCTCCCTGGTCACCTTCCCGCTGATCTCGCTGCCGTTGTACTGGGTTTTCGGCCGCAGAAAGTTCAACGGCTATGTGGAGGCCATGCGCGCGGGAGAGAAGCAGTTCCGGGAAATGGTCAGGAACCGGCACGACCTGCCCCGGGTCCGGGCGCTCTCGGCCCGGCACAGGCCAGACGCGCCGCGCTGCTCCTTCGAGACCATGGCGGGCATCCCCTTTATGGCCGGCAATGAACTGGAGCTGCTGGTGGACGGCAAGGCCACCTTCGCGTCCATATTCCGCTCCATCGAGGCAGCCGAGCGATACATCCTCATCCAGTTCTTCATCGTCCGTGCCGATGGCCTGGGGGCCAGACTGCGCGATCTGCTGCTCAGGAAGGCAGCTCAGGGCGTGCATATCAAATTCCTCTACGACGAAATCGGCTGCAACGACACGCCCGCCCTGTTCTGGCGCTCCATGATCGAGGCGGGCATCGAGGTCCAGCCCTTCAACACCACCAAGGGGCGCGGCAACCGCTTCCAGCTCAACTTCCGCAACCATCGCAAGATCGTCATCGTGGACGGCCACACCGCCTTCGTGGGCGGCCTCAACGTCGGCGACGAATACCTCGGCCTGTCCAAAAAAACTGGCCCCTGGCGCGACACCCACCTGCGCATCACCGGCCCGGCCGTGCTCGGGGTGCGCTTAAGCTTCACCAAGGATTGGTACTGGGCCACGCGCGAACTCTACGACCTGGACCTGTCCATGCCAAAGACCAAGGGCAAGGCCGAGGTGCTGACCCTGGCCACCGGCCCGGCCGATGACCTGGAATCCTGCTCCCTCATGTTCATCCGGGCCATCAACGCCTCCAAGAAACGCTTCTGGATCGCCAGCCCCTACTACGTGCCGGACAGCGCAGTGACCAAGGCCCTGCAGCTGGCCGCCATGCGCGGGGTGGACGTGCGCATCATGCTGCCCAGAAAGGCGGACCACCTGCTGGTCTACCTGGCCGGATACTCCAGCCTGCACGACTTAAGCAGCGTGCCCGGCATCCGCGTCTACCGCTACGCCAAGGGTTTTCTGCACGAAAAGGTCTTTCTGGTGGACGACGAGCTTGCCGCCGTGGGCACGGCCAACCTCGACAACCGCTCGTTTCGCCTCAACTTCGAGATGACCATAATGGTGGAAGACCGCGCCTTCTGCGCCCAGGTGGAGCAGATGTTCCTCACCGACTTCAAGGGCTGCGTGGAAACAGGCACCGACGAATACGCCCGCAAGAGCGTACCCTACCAGACCGCCGTCAAATTCGCCCGGTTGTTGTCGCCGATATTGTGAGGGGTCGGTTGGTTGGCTGCTGATTTCGCCCTGACCAGCGGATTGATCAGAATTACCGTCTGAAGCGGTTCCGCAGCGCAAAGGCAAAGAGAGCGGCCTGGGCGGTGATGAGGAGCTGCCAAAGGACCATCAGGAAGCGGGTGGCCACCCAGACATCGCTGCCAGGATACTCCCGCATGAGCGGCAGGTAATACAGCATGCTGCCAGGGAAGAGGACTGGCAGCGCGGGCAACAATACCAGAACAGCAAGCCAGAAAAGCGCATTAAATGGCTTCTCGCCATACCCACTGGAATACTTGTAGAGCCACAGAGCCCGAAAGGTCAGCCTCTCGGCTGCAGCGTTGAAAAATGGCGACATCCACTGCACAAACGCCGTAAATAACGTCTGCAACGAAAGGCAATTCCGCTCCAGCTGGCAAGCCTTCAAGGCGTCTTTCACCGCAACCCCCGGCCCGACCTCCTTCCATGCCTGCCGTATGGGCTTTGTCGCCTGGCCGAGCAGCTTCAACTGCGCCTCCTTCTCCGCAACATGCCACTTGGATGCCTCGTATTCGTTGTTCTCGGCCTTGTACTTGGCCTTCATCCGCTGGTAGAAGTCCCGGGTTGATTGGAGCCTCCTGGGAGTATCTTCAGTACACGCCTTAATGCGCCCGTTCTTCTCCCAGGAGGAATTGATGAAATGGATATGCGTGAGGTCGCGCTGCTCAACAATATCAAGGCACGTGGGATCGCAATTTTCAAAGATTATGGCTGAAGAGGAAACAATACAATAGGCGAATCTGAGGATGGTATCATTTGTTTTGATTAAGTTAAAATGGAGTGGGCCATTGAATTGTGCTGATACAAACCTTGCGCCCTCCTTGAAGCTGGCTTCACGGAAATCTGCGCGCGCCCCGAAGCTGGCTGCTTGGAAAGATGTTTCCCCATTGAAGTGGGCTTTGAAGAAAGATACGACACTCACGAAGCTAGCTCTGTCGAAAATTGCGAACTCCCCGAAGCTGGTATTGGAAAAAGCTACGCCCCCCCCGAAGCGGGCTTCGAGGAACAGTGCCCCCCCCCCGAAGCGAGCTTCGCCGAAAATTGCGTACTCACCGAAGCTGGCTTTATAGAAAAATGCTCCGCCCTCGAAGCGAGCTTCTTCGAAAAATGCGTAACCCCCGAAGCTGGTTTCGCCGAAACCTGCGTCCCCCCCGAAGCAGACTTTGCTGAAAGACGCGCCCCCCTCGAAGCGGGCTTTCTCGAAAGAAATATTAGGTAATGCACTACCTGATGCGAAACAAATCTCTCCAGAGAAAATGGTTCCGCTCAGCTCGCAAAAAGCCTCATCATCTTCTAGATCGATGACGGCCTGAATTCTCTCCATCACCTTTTCGTTGAATGCATCAACGGACATGCCCTTGTGCTCTGCCGGGGCATGGAACAGGCAATACTCTTTCCCATCAACAACAGGTTGCGGGTCATTCCATCCGTGCTCTTCACATTTGCAGCAGGCCATCAGCTTCTCCGGATTATCCGATTTGCAAAGAAGCATATAGAATCAGCCACAGCCGCACAAGCCCTTCGACCTCTCCCGCTCCTGCGCTCCCGCCTGTTGGCGGTTCACCATCTCCATATCGGCCTGAGACTGCGCAAGAAAAAGGGAGCCTCCTCCCGAAGACTCCCCATTCGATTCCCAAAAATCCCGACAGCCTACAAGATGTCGGCCATGGTGTAGAGTCTGCCGGGCTTTTGCCCGGCCAACCATTTGGCGGCTCGCAGGGCGCCGGTGGCAAAGGTGTCGCGGGAGTGGGCGCGGTGGGTGATCTCGATGCGCTCGCCGGGGCCGAAGAAATACATGGTGTGGTCGCCGAACACGTCGCCGCCGCGCAGGGTCTGCACGCCGATCTCATTGTGGGGCCGCTCGCCGATGATGCCGTCGCGGCAGTGGCGCTTGACCTCGTCATAGTCCCAGCCGCGCGCCTCGGCCAAGCACTGGGCCAGCTTGAGGGCCGTGCCGCTTGGCGAATCCTTCTTCATCTTGTGATGGGTCTCCACCATCTCCATGTCGTAGTCCGGGCCGAGCAGCCGGACCAGAGCGGGCAGCACCTTGAGCAGGACATTGACGCCAACCGACATGTTGGGTGCCCAGAACAGGGGCACGTCCCTGGCGATGGTCGCCAGCTCGGCCTGCTGGGCCTTGTCCAGGCCAGTGGTGCCGATGACCACCGGGTTGCCGAACCGGGCCGCTATCCCGGCCATGGCCACGGACGAGGCCGGGGTCGTGAAATCCACCACCACCGCGCCCGGCACCTGGGGCAGCAGCTCTTCCAGACAATCCGAGGCGATGCACCCGGCATGGTCGATGCCGCCCGCATTGCCCTCGCGCTCGCACGCGCCCACGAGGTTGAGTTCCTCATCCGCCAGGGCCATATTGACCAGGGTGTCGCCCATGCGACCCTTTGCGCCCAAAATGACGACATTGGTAGCCATTGCGCCTCTCCTTGCTTGTATCATGTTGAAAAATCAGTCGCGTTCCCCGAGTAATGCCATGAACCCGTCAAAGTCAATGACCTGGAGCCCCAGTTTTTCGGCCTTGGCGATCTTGGAGCCCGCGTTGTCGCCCGCCACCACATAGTCCACCTTCTTCGAGATGGCGTTGACCGTGATGCCGCCCTGCTCCTCGGCCAGCCGCCGGGCCTCGTCGCGGGTCATGCCGGGCAGGCTGCCGGTGAAGATGAACACCGTGCCCGCCAGAGGCGCGTTTCCGGCCGCATCGGCCTCACCCGCCGCATCGCCAGCATCGCGCGAGACTGGGCCGCCCTCGGGCCAGAATCCGGCCTCGCGGAATCGGCGCAGCAACTCGGCCGCCTCCGGGCTGCGGAAGAAAAGATGGATGCTGTCCGCCACCACCGGCCCCACGTCGTCCAGGGCCAGCATTTCTTCCCGATCGGCCAGGACCAGGGCGTCGAGGTCGCGATATGCCGCGGCCAGGGTCCGAGCCGTCTGCTCGCCCACATGGCGGATGCCCAGTCCCGCGATGAGCCGCCACAGCGGCGACGAGGTGCGCGCCCGCTCCACGGCCTCGATGAACTTGGCGGCCGAGCGGTCGCCCATGCCCTCGTACCGGAGCAGCACTGTCTTATCGAGAGCAAAGAGATCCGCCGGACTTTGCAACACGCCGTCCTCGGCCAGCCGCCGCACCCAGGTGCGGCCCACGCCCTCCATGTCGAGCCCGGCCTTGGACACGAAATGGATGATGCGCTGCACGGTCTTGGCCGGACAGGTGGGGTTGGTGCAGCGCACGGCCTCGCCATCCTCCCTGGCCTCGCCCCCGCAGACCGGGCATTCGTCGGGGAAGGCATACGGCTCGGCCCCCACGGGCCGCCGGTCGAGGTCCACGGAAAGCACCTGGGGGATGACATCGCCCGCCCGCTGGATGAGCACCGTATCCCCGATGCGGAAATCGCGCTCCGCGATGTAGCCCTTGTTATGCAGGGTGGCGTTGGCCACCACAACGCCCGCCAGGGGCACCGGCTCAAGCTCGGCCACCGGGGTGAGCACGCCGGTACGGCCCACCTGGATGCGGATGTCGCGCAGCACGGTGCGGGCCTGAAGGGCCGGGAACTTGAGGGCCAGCGCCCAGCGCGGCGCGCGCGAGGTGAACCCGAGAGCGCGCTGCATCTCCAGATTGTCCACCTTGGCCACCACCCCGTCGATCTCGAAGGGCATCCCGGCCCGGCGCTCCATGAGGCTCGTGAAATACGCGGCCACCTCGTCGGCCGAGGCGCACAGCCGGGCCTCGGGCGGAATGGCGAACCCGAGCCGGGCCAGCCCGGCCATGATCTCGTGCTGGCTGGTCCAGGCAAAGAGCGGCGATCCCCACTGCACGCGCCCCACGCCATAGGCCAGGAAACGCAGCGGGCGGGAAGCGGCCACCTTGGGATCGAGCTGACGCACGGCCCCGGCCGCGCCGTTTCTGGGATTGGCAAAGGGCGGCTCCCCGGCCTCGCGGCGACGCTCGTTCAGGGCCGCGAAATCCGCATTGGACATGACCACCTCGCCGCGCACGTCGAGCAGGTCGGGCACGTCCGACCCGAGCAGGGTCAGCGGCAGGTTCATGACCGTGCGCACCGAGTGGGTCACGTCCTCGCCGATGTGGCCGTCGCCGCGCGTGGCCGCGCGCACCAACCGCCCGGCCTCGTAGATGACCTCCACGGCCAGGCCGTCCATCTTGGGATCGGCCCAGTAGGCCACCCCGGCACGCCCGAGCCCCTTGGACACCCGCTCGGCAAAGGCGAACCAGTCGTCAAGGACCATGGCATTGTCCAGGCTGTACATGCGCATGGCATGCTCATAGGGCGCGAACCCGGCCGCAGGCGCGCCACCCACGCGCCGGGTGGGCGAGTTGGGGTCGTCAAGTTCGGGATGGGCGGCCTCCAGCGCCGCCAGTTCCCGGAACAACTCGTCGTACTCGGCGTCGGAGATTTCCGGGTCGTCGAGGACGTAGTAGCGATGATTGTGGTGCTCGATGCGCTCGCGCAGCCAGACGGCGCGCTGGGTGATTTCGGAAGAAGCCATGATTCTCTTTGCCTTAAAAGATTAAACAATCAAACACAATGCATCCCCTACCCCAGTTCAAGAATGCGTTCGCGCAGCACGGCCACGCGGTCGCGCAGCTCGGCCGCCCGCTCGAACTCAAGCTCTCTGGCCGCCTCGCGCATCTGCCGCTCCAGTTGCTTGACCAGGGTGTTCAGCTCCTTGATCGAGGCTCCGGGCGGCACGCCCTCGATGGCCGGGAGCTTGCTGCCACGGGCCTTGGCCTCGCCCGCGTCGGCAAAGAGGTTGCCCAGATTCTTGCGGATGGTGGCTGGAGTGATGCCGTGCTCCTCGTTGTGGGCCTGTTGCCGCTCGCGCCGCCGGGCGGTCTCGTCCATGGCCGAGGCCATGGAGCCGGTGACCGCATCGGCATAGAGGACAACCCGGCCATCCACATTGCGCGCGGCCCGGCCAAAGGTCTGGATGAGCGAGCGGGCCGAGCGCAGGAAGCCTTCCTTGTCCGCGTCCAGGATTGCCACCAGGGATACCTCGGGGATGTCCAGCCCCTCGCGCAGCAGATTGATGCCCACCAGCACGAAGAACTCACCCGCGCGCAGGGCCTGGATGATGGCCATGCGCTCCAGGGTGTCGATGTCCGAGTGCAGGTAGCGCGAGGGCACGCCCATGGAATTGAGATATTCGTTGAGATCCTCGGACATGCGCTTGGTCAGGGTGGTGACCAGCACGCGCTCGTTGCGAGCCTGCCGCTTCCTGCACTCACCCAGCAGATCGTCGATCTGCCCCCGCACGGGCCGCACCTCCACCACCGGGTCGAGCAGGCCGGTGGGCCGGATGATCTGCTCCACCACCACGCCCTGAGCCAGGTCCAACTCCAGGTGGCCGGGCGTGGCTGAAACGTAGACCGCCTGCCGGATACGCGACTGGAATTCCTCGTAGTTGAGGGGCCGGTTGTCCAAGGCCGAGGGCAGCCGGAAACCAAAATCCACCAGCGTGGTCTTGCGCGAGCGGTCGCCCTTGAACATGCCGCCCACCTGAGGCAGGGCGATGTGCGACTCGTCCACGAAAAGAATGAAGTCATCGGGAAAATAGTCGAGCAGCGTGGCAGGCGGCTGGTCCTTGCTGCGCCCGTCCAGGTGGCGCGAGTAGTTCTCGATGCCGTTGCAGTAGCCAAGCTCCTCGATGATTTCGAGGTCGTACATGGTCCGCTGCTCCAGCCGCTGGGCCTCCACCAGCCGGTTGGCTCCCTTGAACTCGGCCAACCGCCGCTGCAGTTCGTCGCGGATGTCGTGCACGGCCCGGTCCAGGTTGTCGCGATCGGAAACAAAGTGGCTGCCGGGATAGATGACTGTCTTGCGCAGCCTGTCGCGGACCTCGCCGGTGAGGGGATCGGTCTCGGACAGGGAGTCAATCTCGTCGCCAAAGAACTCGATGCGCAGGGCCTTCTCGCGGCTGTAGGCCGGGATGATCTCCACCACGTCGCCGCGCACCCGGAAGGTGCCGCGATGAAAGTCGTAGTCGTTGCGCTCGTAATGAATCTCCACCAGCCGCGAGAGGAGCGACTCCATGGCCATGGCCTGCCCCTCCTCCACCGGGATGACCATCTTGGCATAGAAATCCGGCGAGCCCAGACCGTAGATGCAGGAGACCGAGGCCACGATAAGCACGTCGCTGCGGGTCAGCAGGGCATGGGTGGCGGCATGGCGCAGCTTGTCGATGTCGTCATTGATGGACGAATCCTTCTCGATGTAGACATCCGAGTGCGGCAGGTAGGCTTCCGGCTGGTAGTAGTCGTAATAGCTGACGAAATACTCGACGGCGTTTTCCGGGAACAGCCCGCGGAACTCGGTGTAGAGCTGGGCGGCCAGGGTCTTGTTGGGGGCCAGGACCAAGGCGGGCCGGTCGAGCCGCGCCACCACATTGGCCATGGTGAATGTCTTGCCCGTGCCCGTGGCACCGAGCAGCACCTGATCGCGCACCCCGGCCCGAAGGCCCGCCGCAAGCTGGTCGATGGCCCCGGGCTGGTCCCCCTTGGGGGTGAACTCGCTGACGAGCTTGAATGGTGGCATCCGCTTTCCACACCCTGTGCTTGAGAAAAATCGTCAAAAGACGTAGTGCTGGAGCATACCCCTGAAATCACACGATCGGAGCAGTTCCATGGATATCGACATCATTTCCCCGCAGTCACCGCCACCAGTGGCCCATGCCCACACCCTGTCCATGGTGGTCAAGAGCTTCAAGGGACGCCGCAACGTGGAGGTGCACCTCTTCCGGGACCGCTGGAGCGAGGCGGACGAGGCGGCCCTCCCCTGGAGCGAACTGATCGACGGCCCGGTTCCCGGCCCCGGAGAGGCGGCCAGGCGGGTGGTCATGGAGACGTTCACCGACGCCGAACGCGACCGCATCGTAGACTATCTGAAGGCGCAGTATTCCACAAGGCTCACAGCCATCCGCTCAACGCCGCTCGGCTTCCCGGTTCCGGCCGGACTGTGCGGTCTGTCCGAGGCCCAGCCGGGCAAGAGCGTAGGCTTCATCGAGTTCGGCAAGATTCCGAGCTATCGGCTCGACATCCCCCTCAAGGGGCTCTTCGACCTGAGCCTGCACCCGCCCATCGTCCAGGAATAACCCCCGGACACGACCGGCCGGTTCACCCCTCGCCGTCCAACGCCCAGCGACCAAAGCGCGTGGGGCGCGACATGGCCTCGCGCAGCAGGGCCAGAAAGCGAAAACGCAGTAGCTCCTCGGCCCCGAAGCGGAGCATGTGCGCCGTGGTCTGCTGGCAATCGATGAGGCTGAAATCCCATCGGGCCAGTTGGCGCGTGAGCACGGCAAAGGCCGCCTTGGAGGCATCGGGCACTGCGTGAAACATGGACTCGCCAAAGAACGCCGAGCCAAGGGACACCCCGTACAATCCGCCGACCAGTTCACCGTCGCACCACGCCTCCACGCTGTGGGCGTAGCCCAGATCGTGCAGCGCCATGTAGGCGTCCACCATCTCGGGCACGATCCAGGTGCCCCGCTGCCCGGGCCTGGGCGCCTTGCCGCAGGCGCGGATGACCGCCCCGAAGGCGGTATCCATGGTAAAGGTGAAGGGGCCGCGATCAAGCACGCGGCGCAGACTGCGCGAGAGGTGCAGCCGCTTTGGCCTCAGCACGAGCCTGGGGTCGGTGGACCACCAGAGGATGGGCGAATCCTCGTTGTACCAGGGGAATATGCCCCCGGCATAGGCCGCCAGCAGCCGCTGTGGGCTGAGGTCGCCACCCACGGCCAGCAGGCCGTCGGGCTCGGCCTCCTCCGGGTCTGGAAAGATGGGTTCCTCGAAGAGCCTATAGATGGTCATGGCGTCCCAAGCACCGGGGGCGGCTCGCGCCGCCCCGCAGTGGTGATTCCGTGTCGCCGCGCTATTGCTTGCCCGCAACGGGCTCGTAGGCAAAGGCGAACTCGCCCGAGCCATCGCTGCCCGTGCCGGAAGCGGGTTTGCCGCCCTTTCCTGCCTTGCTCCCCTTGCCGGATTTGCTGACCAGAGACACGGTGACCACCCCGCCCCTGGACAATTCGCCAAAGAGCAGTTCGTCCGCGATGACGTCCTTGATCTCAGTCTGGATGACGCGACCCATGGGTCGCGCGCCCATATCCGGGTCGTGGCCCATCTCGGCCAGCCGGGCGCGGACCTCGGGGGTCAGGGTGACCACCACGCGCCGGTCCTGCAACTGGTCGTTGAGTTCCTTGAGGAACTTGTCCACGATCTGCTCCATGACCGGCTGCTCCAGGGACTGAAAGGCCACGATGGAATCGAGCCGGTTGCGGAACTCGGGGCTGAAGAGCTTCTCCAGCACCTTCATGACCCCGCCCTTGCGGTCCGAGCCCTTGTCGCGCTGGAAGCCGATGGCCCCCTTGGACAGTTCGCGCGCGCCCGCGTTGGAGGTCATGAGCAGGATGACGTGGCGAAAATCCGCCTTGCGCCCGTTGTTGTCGGTCAGGGTGGCGTAGTCCATGACCTGGAGCAGGATGTTGAACACGTCCGGGTGGGCCTTCTCGATCTCGTCGAAGAGGACCACGCAGTGCGGCTTCTTGCGCACGCCCTCGGTGAGCAGCCCGCCCTGGTCAAAGCCGACATAGCCGGGAGGCGCACCGATGAGCCGGGCCACGGCGTGCTTTTCCATGTATTCGCTCATGTCGAAGCGCAGGAAGCTGATGCCGAGCACCTTGGCCAGTTGGCGGGCCAGCTCGGTCTTGCCCACGCCCGTGGGGCCGGTGAGCAGGAAGCAGCCCACGGGGCGGCCCACCTGACGCATGCCCGCGCGGGAGCGCTTGATGGACTTGGCCAGCGCGCGCACCGCCTCATCCTGACCAAAGACAACGGACTTGAGGTCATCTTCCAGGTGCTGGAGCCGGGAGCGGTCGGAAACGGTCAGCCTGCGGGCCGGAATGCGGGCCATGCGGGCCACGACCTTTTCGATGTCTGCCACCTTGATCCGGTCGCCCTTGCGCGAGCGGGCCGAGAGCTTGTAGAGCGCACCCACCTCGTCCACGACGTCGATGGCCTTGTCCGGCAGGTGCCTGTCGGTGATGTAGCGGTCCGACAACTCGGCCGCGGCCTTGAGGGAGAAATGGGTGTAGTTGACACCGTGGAACTTCTCGTAATGGGGCTTGAGCCCCTTGAGGATGGCGATGGTCTCGTCCACGCTCGGCTCGGCGATCTCGATCTTCTGGAACCGGCGCGACAGGGCGCGATCCTTCTCAAAATGGTTCTTGTATTCCTCAAAGGTGGTGGAGCCGATGCAGCGGATCTCGCCCGACTGGAGCAGCGGCTTGAGGATGTTGGATGCGTCCATGCTGCCGCCGCTGACCGAGCCAGCGCCCACGATGGTGTGGATCTCGTCCACGACGAGGATGGCCCCCATGGTGGCCTTGAGTTGGGTCAGGACGCTCTTGAGCCGGGCCTCGAAATCGCCGCGATACTTGGTGCCCGCCAGGAGCGAACCCATGTCCAGGGCGTAGACCTCGGACTCAAGGAAATCCGCCGGAACCTGACCCTCGACGATCATCAGGGCCAGCCCCTCGGCCATGGCCGTCTTGCCAACGCCCGGATCGCCCACGAAGATGGGGTTGTTCTTGCGGCGGCGAGAGAGCACCTGCACCGTGCGCTCAAGTTCGGCAGCCCGGCCGATGAGGGGGTCGATAAGCCCCTGGGCGGCCCGTTCAGTGAGATTGACCGTGTATTCCTCAAGGGGGCTCTTCTTGTCGGCCCGCTTGCCGTCCGTTGGCTCGGGCCTTAACTGACGCCGGTCGCCGCCCAGGTCGCTCCACTCCTCGCCCGTGGACATGCCGTGGGAGATGAACTCCAGGATGTCCAGGCGGGACACGTCGTGGGTGCGCAGGAAATAGACGGCGTAGGAGTCCTCCTCGTCGAACATGGCGGCCAGCACGTCGCCCACCTCGACCACGCTCTTGCCCGAGGCCTTCTTCTGCCACACGGCGCGTTGCAGCACGCGGCGCACGCCCAGGGTCTGGATGACCTCGGTCTCGGTATTCTCAGGCAGGGATTCCATGTTTTCCACGAAGAACCGGCCCAGCTGATCGCGCAGCCTGTCCATCTCCGCGCCGCAGGCTTCGAGGATTTCCTCGCCCTGCACGCCGGTGGCGATGGCAAAGAGCAGGTGCTCCAGCGTCAGGAATTCATGGTTGCGCCGCCTGACCTCGTTGACCGCAGCTGTCAATGCGCTCTCGAGTTCCTTGCTTAGCATCGTCATCGCTATTCACCTTCCATGCTGCACTTGAGGGGGAAACCCGCACTCCTCGCCAGCCTGTGGACCATGTCCACCTTGGTTTCGGCCACCTCGGCGGTGTATGTGCCGCAAACGCCAAAGCCCTGGTTGTGCACGGCCAGCATGATGGCCATGGCCTGGGCCTCGTTCTTGCGAAACACGCGCACCAGGACCTCCACCACGAAATCCATGGTCGTGTAGTCGTCGTTATGCAAAAGAACCTTGTACTTCCGAGGCTCCCTGACCTCCCGCTCGTCACGAAGTTCGGGGGTGGCCTGATTGCCTGTAAAGGGTTCGCTCATGGATCGCTCTCCGCCATTCCTCGGTTTTCTTCAAGGTCCAATATAAATTCCTTTGCCCCGCCTGTCGAGGGACGAATGTCATTCTCTACCGATTTCCGCCAGCAGCGCGACCCTCTCGGCCGGGGTGAAGACGAAATTCTCGTCAGGGTCAAGCCCCATGGTCGCGCGCCGCTCAAGGTTCAGGGCGTGATAGGTGGCCTTGGTGGAGGTGGCCGGATCAATGCCCAGGATGGCGGCGCACCGGGGCACCAACGTCTCGTCGCCCTCGATCTCGACGAAGTCGCCGTAAGGCAGATGGTCCAGGCAGACGGTGCATCCCTCGAACCGCCACTTCTCCCGCATCTTCTCGTAGGTAAAGGCCACGTCAAACCCCACGGCCTCAAGGGCCGCGCGCATGGCAGCAAAATCACCCACCGTGGTCTCAAGCTCCTCGAAGACCTTGAGAGCGGAGTCCTCCATCCCGGCGGGCGGACGCTTGACCGTGAGCACAGCCTGCCCCTGGCGCAGGCGAAGCCGCAGCAAAACCCCGGCCGCCTTGAGCTGCCGCCCCGGTCCGTCGAAGACCAGATTGGACTCGAAGTAGCGCCCGCCGCAGGGATCGCCGCCGCTGGCGCAAAGCCTCCGGCGCAGCGCGTCCAGGTCCGCGTCAACGTATTTCAGTTCGCGTTCAAGGGCCATTGGCTTTCCCCTCCTGTCTTGCTATGGTCCGGCCACGGTACAGTCATGATGATGAAACTCCTCTATCTCTCGCTGGGCGGCGCGGCCGGAACCGTATCGCGCTACTGGCTTTCCGGGGTGGCCCAGCGGCTGGTCGGCACGGGCTTTCCACTGGGAACCTTCGCGGTCAACATGCTCGGCTGCCTGTTCTTCGGGGCCGTCTGGGGCTATTTAGAAAACCGGCTGCTGCCCGGCAGCCATGTGCGCGTCCTTGTCCTGACGGGTTTCCTGGGCGCGTTCACCACCTTTTCCACATACATGTTCGAGACAGCGGAGTTGGTCAAGATCGGCCAGTACGCCATGGCCCTGCTCAACGTGGTCGGCCAGAGCGTGGCCGGACTGGCCTTGGTGCTGGCCGGCATCGCGCTGGGACGACTGCTCTAGTGCCACCGGAGGACACCATGAAACTGCTGGAAGAGGCCGAGCGCATCAGAATCTACATCGGCGAGGACGACATGCACAAGGGACGCCCCCTGGCCGAGGTCATCGTGGAACGCGCCAGGGCCATGGGACTGGCCGGGGCCACGGTCTTTCGCGGCTTAAGCGGCTTCGGGGCCAACAGCCGCATCCACACGGCCAGGATACTGCGCCTGTCCGAGGACCTGCCGGTGGTAGTGGAGATTGTGGATCACCCGGAGCGGCTGGCCCCGCTGATGGAGGCCCTGGACACCATGATGACCGAGGGCATGATCACCACAGAGCCGGTGCGGGTCGTGGCCTATCGGCACAGCGCCAAGGTGACCGGGTAGCCGGGTAGCCGGGTAGACCATTAAAGAATCTCACAATCGCAGGCTGTTCAAAAACGGTGAAGTGCACGGCGCAAAAAAAGGTCAAGGCCGAAGCGTACTTCCTGTACGCGAGGATTTGAACTTTTTGCATAAGTTCTCTGTACGGCTTGAAGATTCGCCTACAGTCACTTAACGACAGCAGATCGCCGTTTTCAACAGCCTGCTAGCCGCAGGCCCGCACGATTTCGGCGGCAATGCCCTGCAGGGGCAGAACCTTGTGGACGCCGCCAAGCTTGATGGCCTCCTGGGGCATGCCGAAGACCACGCAGGTGGCCTCGTTCTGGGCGATGGTGAATGCTCCGGCGTCATAAAGTTCCTTCATCCCCTTGGCCCCGTCGTCGCCCATGCCGGTCATGATGGCAGCCACCACGTTGGCCCCGCCATACTGCGCGCCCGAGCGGAACAGCACATCCACCGAAGGCCGATGGCGCGAGACAAGCGGCCCGGCCTTGACCTCCACGTAATATCTGGCCCCGCTGCGCTTGAGCAGCATGTGCATGTTGCCCGGCGCGATGAGTGCTTGCCCGCGCAACATGGAGTCGCCGTCCTCCGCCTCCTTGACCGTGATGGCGCAGATGGTGTTGAGCCGCTTGGCAAAGGCGGCCGTGAAGTGCTCGGGCATGTGCTGGACGATGGCGATGGGCGGGCAGCCCAGGGGCTGCGCCTCAAGGAAGATGCGAAGCGCTTCGGTCCCGCCAGTGGACGCGCCCACCAGACATATCTTCTCGGTGGTGGTCAGGGCGTGCGGTCGGGTCATGGGTAATACTGCGTCTGCGTTGAGTTTGGGGCTGATCTTGATGGGCTGGACCGCTGTCTTGAACTTCCTGGGGCGGGCGATGGCAGCGGCCTTGACTTTGTCGATGAGCAGGATGCTTGATTCTTCCAGAAACTTCTTGGTCCCCACCCTTGGCTTGGTGATGATCTCCACCGCGCCGTATTCCAGGGCCTTGAGGGCGTTGCTCGTCCCATACTCGGCCACGGAGGAGCAGATGACCACCGGGATGGGATGCTGCTTCATGAGTTTTTGCAGAAAGGTCAGCCCATCCATGCGCGGCATCTCGATATCCAGGGTGATGACATCCGGCACCTCGCTCTTGAGGCGCTGCGCCGCGACATAAGGGTCGACGGCCGTCCCGATGACCTCGATCCCCGGGTCCGAGGAAAGGATATCCTCCAGGGTCTTGCGGACCACGGCGGAGTCGTCGACTATAAGTACTCGAATCTTCTTTGCCATGCGCGCACCTCTTGAAGTGATAGCGTCGTCAGCTGGATTCGGCGATGACCCGCCGGACCAGACTCGGAATGTCCAGGATAAGCGCGATGGAGCCGTCGCCCTTGATGGTGGCCCCGGAAATTCCCTCAACGTCCTTGTAGACGCGGCTTAGGCTCTTGATGACGGTCTGGTGCTCGCCGATGACCGTGTCCACCACGATGCCCACGCGGCTTCCTTCCACGCCGGTGATGACGATCTGCTCGATGGGCGGGTTCTCGCCGTCCACGTCGAACCACTCGCGCAGATGGATGTAGGGGACGATCTCACCGCGCAGGTGCAGGATGCGCTGCTTCGAGCTTTCGTCCATGTCGCTGGCGGCCAGCTCCACGCATTCTTCCACCAGGGAGAGCGGAATGACGTAGTACTCGTCGCTCACCCGCACTTGCAGGCCGTCGATGATAGCCAGGGTCAGCGGCAGGCGGATGGTGATGGACGTGCCCTTGCCCAGGGTGGAGTCGATGTCGATGGCGCCGCGCAGGGAGTCGATGGCCCGCTTGACCACGTCCATGCCCACACCTCGGCCCGAAACATTGGTGACCGTCTTGGCCGTGGAGAACCCAGGCTCGAAGATGAGCTTGAGCAGGTCCTTTCTGGACAGTTCGGCATCGGCCGCGATGAGCCCCCGCTCGATGCCCTTTTCCCTGATGACCGAGGGGTCCATGCCCCGGCCATCGTCATTGATGCGGATGAGCACCTCGCCGCCAGAATGCTCGGCCGAGAGATAGATGGTCCCGTGGGCGGACTTGCCGTGCATCCGCCGCTCCTCGGGCGGCTCAAGACCATGGTCGATGCTGTTGCGCAGCAGGTGGACCAGGGGATCGGCCAGCCGCTCGATGACGGTCTTGTCAAGCTCGGTGTCCGCGCCCACAGTGGTCAGGACGATCTCCTTGCCGAGATTGGCCGAGAGATCGCGTATCAAACGGCGGAACTTGCTGAATGAAGTGCCGATGGGCAACATGCGGATGCCCAGGGTGGAATCGCGCAGCTCGTCGCTTAAACGCTCCAGTTCCTCGGCCAGGGCGGTCATGACCGGGTCGCTGCGCTCGCTGACCACCTGGGTGATCTGCGCCTGGACAATGACCAGCTCGCCCACAAGGTCCACGAGGTAGTCGAGCTTGTCCGCCGCCACCCGGATGCTGGAGAGCGCCTCCTGCTGCTTGCGGCTGGCGTCTGCCTCCTTGGCCTCGGCCTGCCGCCGCACGGCCATCTCCACTTTCTCACGCGGCACCTTGCCTTCCTCGGCCAGAATCTGGCCCAGGGGCTTCTGCTTCTTGAGGGCTTCCTGAATGTCCGCCTCGGTCACGTCGCCGCACTCGACGAGAATCTCCCCGAGCCTGGGCGGCTCGGCGTGCTCGTCCTCGCACGAGGCGTCGTCTGTAGCCAGATGTGGCGTGACGGGCTTCGGCGTGACGGGCTCGGCCAGGGGAGCGCCCGTGACCGTCACCGGGTCGCCCACCTCGTCCAGAATCTCCACGTCGAGGTCGGCATCGGCAAAAAAGAAAATGTCGCGTACGCTGTCGGCGTCGATATCCGTGGTCAGGCCCAGTTCCCAGCCGCCGAAAACGGTTTCCACGGGGCGGCCGATGATGCGGAACTCCCCGACCCCGGACAGTTCCTGAAAGAGCGACTCCAACCGGGCCTCGTCCGGCTCCTCGCCCGAGCGGGGCGTCAGGCCGATGCGATACAGGCGGCGACCCGACGAGGATGCGGTAGACTCGCTCGCGGTGTCGCCATCGACGCCTCCCGGCGTTGCGGCCTCACCGACTGCGGCGCCGCCCTGCTCGGCTGGCAGCGGGGGCGATGGCTCGCCCGAGGCCAGGGTCTGGAGGCCGTCGAGGATGGCTTGGCGCTCGACGGGGTCCACGTTATCTCCCTCGGCCGCGCCGAGCAGCAGCTTGATGTAGTCACGCGAGCGCAGGGCCAGGCCGCATAGCTCGGGCGTCACCTCAAGCGCATTATTGCGGACCATGTCAAAGGTGGATTCCACCTCGTGGGTGAAGGCCGCGATGTCCTCGAACCCGAACATGGAACCAGACCCCTTGATGGTGTGCAGGGCACGGAAAATCTGGTTGACCATGTCCATGTCGCCCGGGGAGTCCTCGAGTTCGAGCAACGCCCCCTCCAGTTCGCCCAGAAGGTCGTAGGCCTCTTCCTTGAATATCTGCCTGTTGAGATCGTCGGACATTCGTCTCGCTCCTCAATGGTCATCACAGTGCGCGCATGGGAAAGGCGTCTTGCCCGACCCTGCACACACTATCACAGGAAGCATTGGTCAAAGCCCATTATAAAATGCGTTCACGCGTGAAAAATAATGAACTCTTACGCCTTGCCATGAAAAACGATTTCCGCCCTGGCCGTGTTCAGATCAAAAGGCTTGATCTTGACCGACACGCGCTCTCCCTTGAACTCGGCCGCGCCGAGCAGGATGCCTTCGAAATAGTCGAACAGCCCACGGCTCGACTTGTAGTTCATGAACAACTCGCCTCCCTTGTCCTCATAGGTGAAGACTGGCGGCTTGATGCCCGGCTGGTCCTTGGTCAACTGGGCGTGGACATCGTTCATGCGCAGATAAAATTCCTTGAGGGATTCCTTCTTGAAGTGACGCGGGTACATCTCTTGGAACCGCTTGATGGAGAACCTGCCGAACTCAATGAAGAAATCACGCACCGTGATGGAGGCCCCGGCGGCAGCAATCTCGGCCATCTGGAGCAGAGCCTGATCCGAGTAGCTCTCGGTAGGCAGGAACACGGGGTTACCCATCTCCTTTTGCATGGCCTCATGGATCTTGTCGCCGTAAGTCTTGCGGACAAACGCCTGGGCGAGCTTGGGGAGCACGCCCTTCATTCGCCCTTCGGACTCGCGCAGCCGCGCGCCACTGCCGCCGTCGCGAAATTCGTTGGACACATCGAGCAGTTCCTGGGCCAAACCGGCCAGCTCGCGGGTGGCGCTGGCCGCCTGCCCGGCGGCCTCGTCCGCCTCGCCCGCGATCTCGGCGATCTCCTCGATGCTGCGGCCAATGTCTTCGGACGCGGCCGACTGCTGCTCGGCAGCCGTGGCGATCTGGGCCACTCGGCCAACCATGTCGACGATGCTCCCCATGATGTGCTGCAGGGCCTCGCCCGCCTGATTGGACAGGCCGGTACTCTCGCCCACCCGCTTCTCGGTCCGGCGCATGGCCTCGGTGGCGTGGCGGGAACGGGACTGGATGGTGCCGATGGCCTCCCCTACCTCCTTGGTGGCGGCCATGGTCTTCTCGGCCAGTTTGCGCACCTCGTCGGCCACCACGGCAAAACCGCGACCGGCCTCGCCAGCGCGCGCCGCCTCGATGGCCGCGTTGAGCGCCAGCAGATTGGTCTGGTCCGCAATGTCGTTGATCACGCCGATGATGCGGCCAATCTCTCCGGCCTGGGCATCGAGTTCGCCGATCTCGTGGCCGAGCTGCTTGGCGGCCTCGGCCACCTCGTTGATCGCCTCCACGGCCTTTGAGACCATGGACGCGCCCTCGGTAGCCGATTCCTGGGCCTTGCCCGCCGCGTCGCTGGTGGCGCTGGCGTTTCTGGCCACCTCGATGACCGTGGCCGTCATCTCCTCCATGGCCGTGGCCACGGACGAGGTCTGGTTGCGCTGCTTCTGCGCGCCCTGGGCCTGCTCGTCGGCAGCGGCCGAGAGCAGCTCCGTGGCCGAAGCCACATGCTCGGCCAGGGTGCTGATCTGCTGCCCGGCCTGGGCCATGCGCTCGCGCTGGCGCTCCACCTCGCGCCGCTGCTCCACGGCCTCGGCCAGATCAACAAAGGAAGTCACCGCGCCAGCCAGCTCCCCGGCCGCATCGTGCACTGGCGAAACAAAGCATTTCAGGCTGACCTGCCGACCGTTCCACAGCGTGACCTCGGCATCCTGGGCCACGGACTTGCCGGAGCGCAGCGCCTTTTCGGTCAGGGATTCGCCCTTGCCGTACACAGCCTGCCCCACCGCAAAGCCGACCACCTGGGTGGACGGCTTGCCGAGCATGTCAAGCAGGGCCTTGTTGGCCAGCAGGATGCGCCCCTCGCGGTTGCACAGGAGCGCGGGGTTGCCCAGCGCCTTGAGGGCGGTCTCAAGCAGGGCTTTTTCGCCCCGCAGTGCGGCCACGGCCCGGTCCAGTCCGGCGAGGGCCGGCGGCAGAGGGTCGCTCCCGCCGCCTTCGGCCAGGGACCGGGCCAGTGACCCGGCCGCCTCGCACAGGCGGGCATCGCTCCGGGCCACGAGCCACGCCCCTGCCGCCACGAGCAACGCGGTCAGCACCGCGCCAACGCCAAAGGCGACCCAGCCGCCAACAAGGGCGGCCCCGGCGAATACCGCGATGGCCGCACACCCCACAATAACAATGATGCCGCGAGGACCGATGAGCATGGGTGTCACTCCGTTTGCCAAACGCCGTCATGGCGCGAGATCGGGTTCACAAATATCATGGATTACCGCGCAATTAGTACGCGCTATCCTGGGAAAAGGCAATTGCAAGGGGAAAAAAACGGCAAAAAGACGCAAATGGTTCCTGGGTGTCAGCCCAGGGTCTTCTTGCGCAGCAGCCGGATGGCCCGGCGCTGGCGATAGCGCCTGATGATGAAAAGCGACAGGAAGTAGGTGGCCACGGTGGCGGGAACGCCCACGGCCAGCCCCCCGGCGAACATGACCAGGAACAGGTCCCAGCCCGCGTTGATGAGCTGCTCCATCTCCAGCTTCGACGCATCGAAGGCCACGCCCTCCACGCCGGTGACGGCCCTGCCCACCTTGAAGAGAAAGAAGTAGAACGGGACCATGGTGGCCGCGTTGGAATAGCAGGTGGCCAGCCACGCGGCCAGCTTGTTGACCCGGAAGGCAAAGGCCAGGGCCAACACCACCACGGACTGGAAAGGCATGATGGGCATGGCCCCGATGAACATGCCAAGGGCCAGGGACGCCGCCAGGTTGCGCGGGGAGGAGTTCTGCCGCATCAGGCGCAGAAACCACAGACGGCTCCAGCGCTTGGACCCGGTCCACCAGTCGGCCTTGCGCTGCCGAAGCGGTATCCTTTCTCGACGCGGTGCGTTCAAGGCCTACTCCAGAATGTCAAAGCGGGAAAAGGTCATGACAAAACCGGCTCGGCCCTGAGTGGCAGAACGCAGGTCGGTGGAAAAGCCGAAGAGCCGCCCCAGCGGAGCCAGTCCCTGGACGACCTTTTGCCCGGCCCGGTCGAGCATGTTTTCGATCTTGGCCCCCTTGGCCCCGAGCAGGCCGACCACATCGCCCACGAATTCCTCGGGCACGGAAATCTCAAGCCACATGACGGGTTCGAGCAGCCGGGGAGTGGCAGCGGCAAGGGCATCCTTGAGGGCCATCATGGCGGCCATGCGGTAGCCCACCGGACCGGACTCGCCATCCTTGCGCCCCAGGGCAAGCACCCGCACGCGGACATCCTGGACCGGGTATCCCCGGATCACGCCGCTTTGCAGACAGCTCTCCACGCCCTCCTCCACGGCCGCCAGCCAGAGGGCGGGCCACTGGTCGGGATCGACCTCGAAAACGATGTCGCGCCCCTCGCCCCGGCCCAGCGGCTCCACAGACAGGGCCACCTCGCCAAAATGCGTCTCCTCGCCCAGTTCGCGCCGGAACTGCGCCTCGCCACGCGCCCGGTTCGCCACGGTCTCCTGATAGACCACCTGGGGTCTGCCCGCGCGGGGGTCGAGCCTGTACTCGCGCCGCAGCCGCTCCAGGACCACCTCCAGATGCAGCTCACCCATGCCGGAGAGGATGATCTGCCCGGTTTCCTCGTCGTGCTTGAGGTTCAGGGTGGGGTCTTCGAGCAGGTATTTTTCCAGCACCTCGTCGAGTTTGTCGCACTCCTCGGAGTTGCGCGGCTCGATGGCCAGGGAGATGACCGGCTTGTAGTCGCCGATCTGCTCAAGCAGGATCGGTGCCTCGCGCAGACACAGGGTGTCGCCGGTGCGGGCATACTTCATGCCCGCCGCGCCCACCATGTCGCCCGCAAAGGCGGTGTCGATCTTATCCCTGCGGCCCGCGTGCAGGCGGAAGAGCCGGGCCACCCGCTCATCCTGGCCCTGGGTGATGTTCCAGACCGTGTCGCCCGCGCCCAGTTGGCCGGAATACAGGCGCATCATGGCCAGCTTGCGGCCGGAATCCATGGTCACCTTGAAGACCAGGGCCGAAAGCGGCTCCTTGGCAGAGACAGGAAATGACTTCCGGTTGCCGGTTTCGGGGTCCACGCCCGTGGCCGGGGGTACGTCCAGGGGGCTTGGCAGATAGTCGCAGATGGCGTCCATCACCGGCTGCACGCCGATGTTGCGCAGGGCCGAGCCGACAAGCACGGGCACGATGATGCGGGCCAGCGTGGCCCGGCGCAAGGCCGCGCGCACGCGCGCCGGGTCCAGCGGCTCGCCCGAAAGATAGAGGTCGAGAATCTCCTCGTCCTGTTCTGCAGCGACCTCGATGAGCCTGTCGCGCCAGGGGGCGATGCGATCGCGCTCCTCGTCGGTAAGATCGGCGCGGGAAAATTCAACCCCGCTTGACGCCTGATCGAAGCGGTATTTTCGCATCTCCACCAGATCGAAGACTCCGGCAAACTCAGTGCCCTCGCCCATGGGATACTGCACGGGCAGCGGGTTGGCCCGCAGCTTGGTCCGAATCGACGCCACCACGGCCTCGAAATCGGCACCGGGCCGGTCCATCTTGTTGACAAAGGCGAGCTTGGGCACATGGTAGGCCTCGCTCTGCCGCCACACCGTCTCGGACTGGGGCTGAACGCCGCTGACCCCGCAGAACACGCCCACCGCGCCATCAAGCACACGAAGCGAGCGCTCCACCTCGATGGTGAAGTCCACATGGCCCGGGGTGTCGATGATGTTGATCATGCACGGCCCCCACTGGCAGGAAGTCACGGCCGAGGTGATGGTGATGCCGCGCTCCTGCTCCTCGGGCATGTAGTCCATGGTGGCAGTACCCTCGTGGACCTCGCCCAGCCGGTGTATCTTGCCGGAATAATACAGGATGCGCTCAGTCAGCGTGGTCTTGCCCGCGTCGATGTGGGCGATGATGCCGATATTGCGCAGGGCGGCGAGGGTTTTGGCCGATGGGGCGTTGGTCTTGCTCACGTCACTCTCCGGTGGTCCAGGCGACGGACTGGTACTGGAAATGCTCCGGGTGCAGATCGGGCCAGATCCAGCATCCCTCCTGCCCAGGACCGAAGACGACCCTGGCCCTGCCCAGCGTCTGCTCCGCCCGGGCAGCCGGGACGTAGGCCACCTCCATGATGGCGTCCAGGAAATTGTCGAACCCGTCGCCCTCGTAGGAAAAATTCTCGGCGGGCAGTTCCGGCTCGACCCCGAAGACGCTGAAGACGATGTCTGGATGGATGAAGGCCAGGGCCTCAAGATCAAAGGTGTCCAGGGCCTCCATCCAGATGGCGGCGGCGCGGGTGTAGCGCGGCCGCCAAAAGGAGATGCGCGACGCGGCCTGCAGCTCGTTGGTCTTGATGACTGCGGCCCGGGGACCGAGCACGGCCACCGCACCGGGACGATTGGTCTCGCGCAGTTCACCAAACAGCCGGCGGGCCTGAAGCTCGGACATGTCCACCACCATCTCCTGCCCGGCCAGTTCGAGCCCGGTCAGGATGGCCTTGCGCCAGGGGGTACCGTTGCTCACCCGCACGGCCAGGACATTGCCGACCCCGACCGCGATGGGCGGTATCAGCGCGGCCAGCAGCCGTGAAGGGGAAAAAAGGCTGCCGTCGAAGAGAACCACGGCAAAATCGACGGCCTCGGCCACCTGGCGGGAATCGAAGCCCGAGCGCCAACGCAGGGCCAACTCGCCGCGCGTGGCCTTGCGCGGTCCGTACCAGTCGTGCAGCCGGGCGATGCCGGTCTTCATCCACGCCCTGTTGCGGTTCGAGATATCGGCATAGGCACGTGCGAACAACTCGTCGTCGGGGACAAGCTCGCCAACCCAGTTGGGAAAGGAAAAGGATGGATTTCGCATAGGCCGGATGCGGCTTGGGGCCGCGCGGTTAACCGGTTACAGCCACTTCTTGAGCCAGAGCAGCCAACTGCCCTGGATGCGCTGGCGCTCCTCCTCGGAGAGGGTCTTCTGGTACTCGAAATAGGAATATTCCGCCCTGCTCCGGGCATAGTCGCGCAGGTCCGGCACGTCCGGGAAGTTTTCCACCACATACTGATAGCGCTGCCAGGCCGGGCCGTACTGACCGGTGCGCCAGAAGAAGTCGGCCACATAGACCTCATGCTCGGCCAGGATACGGCGGCCCCTGACGATCATGTCCGCCGAGGCCTGGGCGTACTCCGAGTCCGGGTAGGTCTCCTGGAGCCGGTAGAAATACTCAAGCCCTTCCTTGATATTCTCCTGCCTGCGGTCAATGGAGGTGAAGAGGTTGAAGTCGGCATTGCCTATCTGGAAGAGGACATAGGGAATGGACTCGTGGCTTGGATGCAGGGCCTCGAACTCCTTGTAGGCGTCAAGGGCCAGCAGGTATTCCTCGTCGAGGTAGTAGGCGTCACCAAGGCCAAGCTCGGCCCTGAGGGCATAGGGGCTGAACGGGAACCGGTCCTTGAGCATGGAAAAGTATTTCTGCGCCTCGTTATATTCCTTGGCGGCCATGGCGTCCACGCCCGCCTCATACAGTTCCTGGGCGGTATCCTGGGGCGGAGGCAGGAAATACATGTCGATCAAGGCGCAGCCTGACGCCAGCCAAAGGACAAGAATGGACGCAATGAGACGGGACGACCGCATGATGGCTCCTACTGGCCGAGCTGTTCGAGATAGGAGAAGGCGGCAGTGGCGGCGGTGGCGCCATCGCCCACGGCCGAGGCAACTTGGCGGCACATCTTCGAGCGGATGTCGCCCGCCGCGAAGACGCCGGGGATGTTGGTGCGCATCTCCACATCGGTAATAATGCCGTTGCGGTCCTTTTCCACCGCCGCGGGCACGAAGTCCATGATCGGTTCGAATCCGACGAAGATGAAGGTGCCGTCCACGACCAACTGCCTGCGTTCATCGGTCTTCAGGTCGTGCAGGGCCAGGGATTCCAGGGTGGTGTGGCCCACGATCTCCTCGACCACTGTGCTGCGCAGCACTTCGATCTTCTCGTGGGTGAAGCACTTCTCCTGGTAGCAGAGCAGGCCACGGAAATCGTCACGCCGGTGGATGAGGTAGATCTTGTTCACCAGCCGGGCCAGATACAGGGCCTCCTCCAGGGCGGAATTGCCGCCGCCGATGACGGCCACGTCTTGGTCGCGGAAGAAGTTGCCATCGCACAGGGCGCAATAGGACACGCCCCGACCCACCAGCCGGTCCTCGCCGGGCACGCCGAGCTTGCGGTAGCGCGAACCGGTGGCAAGCACGATGGCCCGGGCCTGGATGTCCTCCTCGCCCACCTTGATGGTGTGGACAGGCTGACCGAACTCGATGCCCCTGACCTCGTCATTGACGCGCTCAAGGGGATAGCTCTCCAGGTGGGCGGCGAACTTGTCGGCCAGTTCCCACCCCTGGAGACCCGAGGGAAACCCCGGGTAATTCTCGATCTCCGAGGTCATAAGCACTTGCCCGCCCGGGGAGAGTTTCTCCACCATGGCGGTCTTCACGCCCGCGCGCAAAAGATAAAGGGCAGCCGTCATCCCTGCCGGGCCGCCCCCTATGACAACGGCATCATACAGCTTCATCGACTATAACGCCTTCTTCGCGATCATTTCCTTGATGCTGCTCTTGGACACGGCTCCGGTGCTCTGGTCCACCACCTCGCCATCCTTGAAGAGAATCAGGGTGGGGATGGCGCGGATGCCGTACTTGCCGGGAGTGGCGGAGTTCTCGTCCACGTTCATCTTGACGATCTTGACCTGACCCGAATACTCCTCGGCCAACTCGTCGATGACAGGCCCCATGGCCCGGCAGGGGCCGCACCAAGGAGCCCAGAAGTCGATGAGAACAGGGACATCGCTCTGCAGAACTTCCTGCTCGAAATTACCGTCGGTGATCTGATTGGCCATGGAATTCTCCTTTTGCGCCGTCTCCCGCCATCGCGTCGCAGCCGTTTTGAGGGCTCGGCCCGGGAACTGTCCCAGGCCCGGTCCCGGGGCCGAATGTGATAGCCGGATGCGGCTCGGGTTCAAGATATTATTCTAAAATAGGTTTCGGAGCGCCCTGCTGTCAAGGCGCAGTCGATTATTAACATTCCCAGGCCCGTTTGTCACCGCAAACGGACCAGTCCTCTGGAATCGCCCTGCCGCGTGGCACTGCCTCCAGGTCGAGATCGTGACGATACCCGGCCCGGGCAAGGAGCCATCCCGCGTAGGCGATCATGGCCGCGTTGTCGGTACACAGCGAAGGGGCGGGCAGCGTCAGTTCCACTCCGGCCGTGTCGGCCACCTCGGCCATGATCCGGCGCACGGCCGAGTTTGCGGCCACACCCCCGGCCACGATCAGGCTTCGCACCCCTTCCGTGCGCTCCAGGGCGCGCTCCACCTTGATCTTGAGCGTTTGGGCCACGCTCCAATTGAAGGAGGCGCAGACCCGGGCCAGCTCCCGCCTGCGCGCACCGGTTATCGCGGCCAGCCCCTCGCCCCCGGCCATTTCGTCAAGCACCAGCCCGGGATTGGCGGCCACATGATTGGCCACCGCGGTCTTCAGGCCGCTGAAGCTGAAGTCCAGGTTGTCGTTGTCCACATAGGGACGCGGAAAGAGCGTGGTGTCCGGCTCGGCCTCGGTGGCGAGCAGGTCGACGAAGCGGCCGCCGGGATAGGCTATATTGAGGAGCTTGGCCACCTTGTCAAAGGCCTCCCCGGCAGCGTCGTCAAGGGTACGGCCCATCAGCGTGAAGTCTGTCGGGGAGCGCACGAGATAGATATGGGTATGGCCGCCCGAGACAAGCAGGCCCAGGGCCGGGAAGCGCAACTCCCCTTCCAGCCCCGGGGCCAGCAAGTGGGCCATGAGGTGGTTGACCCCGATGATCGGCGCGCCCGTGGCCAGAGACAGCCCCTTGGCAAAACTCAGGCCCACCAGCAGGCTGCCGAGCAGCCCCGGCCCGCGCGCCACGGCCACACCGTCGATGTCGGCCGGGGTCAGTCCCGTGTCTGCCATCAGTTCGTCAAACAGGCGCGGCAGCACCCGCAGATGCTCGCGCGAGGCGATCTCGGGCACCACACCGCCGAAGAGCGCGTGGACGTCGATCTGGGTAGCCAGACGCTCCCCGGTCAGCCGCCCGTCCTCGACCAGCGCCACGGCGGTCTCGTCGCAGGAGGTCTCGATTCCAAGGATGCGCATTACCGGCTTTTCTTTCTTCGCTCGGCGTTGAAAATGTCCTGCACCACCTTCATGTCGTTGAGCGAGCCACAGAAGAATGGCACACGCTGGTGCAAATGGTCTGGCTCGATGTCGAGGATGCGGTTGGCACCGTCAGTGGCCAGCCCGCCCGCCTGCTCCACGATAAAGGCCATGGGGTTGCATTCACAGGTCAGGCGCAGCTTGCCAGTGGGCTTTTTCGGGTCGCGCAGGTCGGCGGGGTACATGAAAATGCCGCCGTACAGCAGATTGCGGTGAATGTCGGCCACCAGGGAGCCTATGTAACGGCCGCTGTAAGGCTTGTGCAGGGCGTTCTTGGGGGACTTGAAATAGTCGAGCGCCTTCTTGGTTTCGCGATCCCAGTAGCGCTCGTAGCCCTCGTTGACCGAATATATCTTGCCCTGCTCCGGAATGCGGATGTTGGGGTGGGAGAGCAGGAACTCGCCCACACTCGGGTCCAGAGTGAACCCATGGACCCCCTCGCCCGAGGAAAACACGAGCATGGTGGACGAACCGTAGAGGATGTATCCTGCGGCCACCTGCTCGCTGCCCTTCTGGAGCACGTCGCTGGACATAAGCGGCCCTTGCGGGTCGCTCTTGCGCTTGAGGATGGAGAAAATCGTACCGATGTTGACGTTGACGTCGATGTTGGACGAGCCATCCAGGGGATCGAAGATGATGATGTAGTCGCCGCGCGGCAGGGACTCGGGCACCTCGATGATGTCTGCGTTCTCCTCGGATGCCATGGCGCAAAGCACACCAGAGCGCGCCAGCCGGTGAATGAGAATGCGGTTGGCGTAGTCGTCGAGCTTCTTGACCTCTTCGCCCTGGATGTTCACGTCGCCGGTGAAGCCGAGGATGTCCACCAGCCCGGCCTTGGTCACCGCGCGGGTGATGATCTTGGCCGAAAGGACCAGCTCGTTGAACAGCCGGGTGAACTGCCCGGTGGCCCCGGGGACCATCTTCTGGTGCAGGAGAATGTGCTCCGTTACCGTGACCTGCTGTGGCATCGTCACTTCTTTTGAACTCGGATTCATGTACTCGTTGCGCCATTTGCTCATACTAGAAGAACCACCAGGATTTTTTGGACGCCGTGGGGTCAACGCTCTCAGTGGCGTAGACGTAGCTGCTGTCACCGATGTAGCGCACGAGCCAGGTGTAATGTTTGTCACCGACATCCACCTGCCCTTCCACCTCTTTTTTGAGGATGTCCTCCCACGGCAGAGCGAGCAGGGCCTCCTCGTCCACATCCGCGCCGCGCGACCACACACCGCCGCCGGGGTGGATGATGATCAGTTCCTCGGGCGAGGGGCTGAGGCCCAGCAGGGTCCGGGGGTCGAATCCCACGGCAATGAGGCCCCGAAACTCCACATCCTTGAAATAGGGGCGGCCGATGTACAGCTCCGGGCCAAGATCGGAATAGTCCACCACGGTCAGCAGGGTGATGTCGCGCCAGACGGCCTCAAAGACGAGGGGAGTCTCGATCTTCTTCACCGGCACCTCGGGCTGCATGAAGATGATGTTCCCCTCTTCATCGGTGACCAGGACGCGATGCGCCCAGGGGAACCGGGCCAGCAGCAGGTCCATCCAGTCCACGTCGGGGATGGTGTCGGTGTTGTTGACGAACCGGCCAAGGGAGGTCAGGGGGCCGTCCACGGGCGTAAACAGCCGGGCCAACTTCTCCTGATTTGGGTTGCTGAACTGATAGCTGTCGGTGTCGATCTGCGGTGGCGGGTCAATGTAATCCTTGGTGGTTTCCCAGGATTTCTTGACATACTTGGTGGTCGATCTCCACGTGGAACAACCGGACAGGCTCAGGGCCAGGACCAAAAGCACGAATACGCTGGTATACTTCATCTATTACCGATTGAGCCACACGACTAGGCACACTGCCGCACAGCAACGCCCCATGGCGTGGTCGAGGGTTGTCAATTCTGGACCCGGGCCTCGAAACGCGCGGCCAGGGTTTCAAGGGTGCTGATGAGGCGGTTCTTGGCATGCACGCCAAAGGCGTCATCGCGCCTACCCGGCTCCGGGGCCTCGGCCTGCCGCGCCTCCAGTTCGGTGATGCGGGCGGAAAGTTCGCTGCGCCGCTCGTCCGAAACGGATGAATGCAGCAATTCGCGGTAGATTTCAAGGGCACCGGCCACATCCCCCTGTGAGGCGAGCAGGTCGGCCATGGTCTTGGTGCGGAACGAGCCCATGCCGGGCCGGGCCGGTTCATCTCGGTCGCGCCTTACGCGCTCGCCTGCGGCCCGAGGCAGATAGGACGGCGGCGGGCAGTCCGAGGGCGGGGGCAGCGGCGCGCCAACCAGTCGGTCAGCCAGGGTGCTGATGCCCTCGAAGACCACATCGGTCCATTTGATGATGTCGCCGGTCAGGTTGGACGACACGAGCATCAGGAAAACGGCCAAGTCGCGCTGCTCGGACGGAAGGCTCCTGGCCCAGCCGCGCCAGAAGGCCGGATAGTCGCGCAGGGAGCTGGTCACGCGCTCAAGCTGCTCGTGCATCTCTTCCTCGCGCCCCAGTTCGGTCAAGAGCTCCACCAGGAGCATGCGCGCCTCAAGATAGTCGGGATGCCTGTCCAGCCCGCGCTTGAGGGTGATGACAGCGTCCTCGGGATTGCCGTTTTCCACAAACAGTTTGGCCAGGGTGAAGAATATCCTCGACCCCGGCTCAAGAGAAAGAACTTCCTGATACCACTCAATTTTCTTGTTCATGGGCTACGTCTCCCGGCTGGTTGGCGGTGTCGTCAGGAAATATGTATAGGATTTCATCGCGTTTGACAAAGTTCATGCGCTCGCGGATGACCTTCTCCTGGTATGTCGGGTCCGACTTCAACCGGCGAATCTCCTGGCTCAGATCCAGGCTCCTCTTGTCCACCGCCTCGATGCGCCCCTGGAGCAGCTCATAGCGGCTCTTGAGCTCCAGGTAGGCGAAGACCCCCTGATCGCTCCAGATCAGCCTGAACAGCAGAAACAGATTGATGAAGAGCAGCAGCGCGACGATGATGATACGTCCGTGCATAGCCTACTGGAGCCTGCGCCCCGGCTTCGCCACCGCGCCCATCCGGTTCAGCGGCCCCTGCAACTCCCTCAGGAAGTTGGCCGTCGCGCTTTCGATGCGCACCACGTCCTCCTCGCTTAATTCCACCTTGTCGATCTTTTCGAGAAAGGCCTTGAGCACGGTGAATTCGTCGAGCAGGGAGTTGCCGTGCTCCAGCTTTTCGAGCTGGGGCTCCAGGTCCAGAATGGTCTGGAGGCAGTTCGTGATCCGAACAAGATAATTCACGGAATTGTGGTCGGTCATGATGGCCATCGTCTCGCTGTTCAATTCTCTGCAGTTTTTAACCACTTTTTATAGAAATTGTACAGATAATTCCCGCCTGAAAAAACCGTCAGCACCAGGGCCACCCAGAGCAGCGCGTGGCCCAGGGGTCTCGGGTCCCAGCCCAACAAAGGGTAATGGAACACCAGGAAGCCCGTGGCCAGGGTCTGGAGCAGGGTCTTGGCCTTGCCGTACTTGTCGGCCGCGACCACCTCGCCCATCTCCGCAGCCACGGCGCGCATGCCGGTCACGGCCAGTTCGCGGCCGATGATGATGATCACCATCCACGCGGGCACGCGCCATTCCGGGCCGAGCCGCACCAGCATGATCAGCACCGAGCAGATGAGCAGCTTGTCGGCCAGGGGGTCGAGGAACTTGCCAAGGTTGGTGATGATGTTCTGCTCCCGGGCGATCTTGCCGTCGAGGTAGTCCGTGATCGAGGCCACGGCGAACACCGCGAACGCGCCATACGCGCCAAACCTGAACCCGAACCACATCTCAAAATATAGCAGCAGAACCACCACTGGCGCAGCGATAATTCTGGCCATGGTCAGGCAGTTGGGCAGATTGAAGATATCTTTTCTCATCGCACCACCTAGGTGTTGGTCGAAGCGGCTTCGAGACTTTTCTGGGCCGCCTCGGCGATGGTGTCGGCCAACTGGATGAAGGCGCGCTTGGCAAACGACTCCTCTTCAAGCAGTACCACAGGCACGCCCATATCGCCAGCAACAACCGTGGCCGGGTCCAGGGGAATGGCACCCAGGAATTCCAGGCCGTACCGCTCGGCCAGATCCCTGCCCCCGCCCTTCTTGAACAGGTCGATGGACTCGTGACAGTGCGGGCAGACCAGCCCGCTCATGTTCTCCACCACGCCGAGGACGTTGGCCCGGGCATATTGAAGGAAATTGATGGACTTACGCACATCCGACAGGGAAACTTCCTGGGGGGTGGTGACCACCACGCACAGGGCCTCGGGCACGGTCTTGAGCACGGTCATTGGCTCGTCGCCGGTGCCTGGGGGTGAATCGACCACCAGAAAATCCAACTCGCCCCACTGCACGTCGGAAACAAACTGGCGGATGGCCGAGGTCTTCATGGGACCGCGCCAGAGCACGGCCTGATCCGGATCCTTGAGCAGGGACTCCATGGAGACCACGTGCAGGTTCTCGTTGTATTCCTTGGGCATGATCAAGGAACCCCGATCTACATCCAGGGCACCAGAGAGGCCGAGCAAGGTCGGCACGCTGGGGCCGTGGATGTCCACATCCAGCAGACCCACCTTGTAGCCCTTGGCGGCCAGGGCCGCAGCCACGTTGACCGAAACCGAGCTTTTTCCCACCCCGCCCTTGCCGCTCATGATGAAGAGCTTGTATTTGATCTTCTGCAAGGTGGACCGGATCATCTCGTCCTGAATCAACATCTTGGCGCTCGCCGCGCCCTTCTCGCCGCCGCTGCCGCACGACCCCGAACTGCAATCACTCATCACTTTGCTCACTTTATCGTTGTGTGCCGCCCCGGGCGGCCTTATGCACGCTTTCCGCCACGGGACACACGGTCCAGCAGCAGGACGACAACCGCTCCGGCCAGAGCCAGACCGATGGCCACGAAAAATTCCCCGTCCATGCCCGGCATCACGTTCTGCTCGCGCAGCACGCGCTCCCTGCCCCCGATGACGGCGCTCTCAAGCACTTCCTTCCACGGCCAGACCTTCCTGATGGCGCCGAGCATGAAACCCGTGAGCACGCTCACCGTGGCCGTGTGCCACCTGTGGAGAAGATAGTGCAGGACGCGCGAAAAGACAATTATACCCGCCCCGGCCCCGCAGACGAAGACCGAGATGACCAGCAGGTTGTCCGCCGCCAGGGGGTTCCTGAGGGTTCCCGTGATGTATTCATACTTGCCCAGCATCAGGAGCAGGAAGGCCCCGCTGATGCCCGGCAGGATCATGGCGCAGATGGCGATGGCCCCGCACAGGAAGATGAAAGGCAGGGTCTCGGGCGTACTCACGGGGATCATGCCCACCATCAGATAGCTGACCGCCGCGCCGAACGCCACCAGGGCCGCGTTTGCCGCGTTGAGTGGCCGTATCTCTCGGCCGACCACATACACCGAGGCAGCGATGAGACCGAAGAAGAGCGCCCAGACCTCGATGGGATGGCTGCGCAGCAGCGAGTTCACCACCTGGGCCATGCCGACCACGGCGGTAAGTATGCCAAAGAGCAGACAACAGAGGAAGCGCAGATGGACCGAGGCCAGGGCGCCGGAAAAGTCCAGAGCCAGCAGACGGCGGACAAAGGCGGCGTCAAAGGAACGGATGGCGTCCACAAGCTGGCTGTAGATGCCGGTGATGAAGGCGATGGTGCCACCGGAGACGCCGGGGATGATGTCGGCCGTGCCCATGCACATTCCCTTGGCCCAGAGCAGCGCGGCCCCCCGCAGGTCGCGCGGGCCTGGACCAGCCATGAAGGCCTGGGCCAGGGTTGTCTTGCCGCCGGACATGCCGCCTACCACCCGTGCTGGCCGACGAGGTCCACGAAGGCCACGCCGCCTTGATCGGAGCGGGTGATCCGCCCGTCAACCTTTTCCACGAGCACCAGCCGCTGCACGCGCCGCGACTCGCCCACCGGGATAACCATGCGCCCGGGATCGGCCATTTGATCTATGAGCGGCTCGGGCACTTCGGGGCCTCCGGCGGTGACGATGATTCGGTCATAGGGCGCGTGCTCTGGCCAGCCCATGGTCCCGTCGTCGAGCTTGAGCTTGATCGAGAACAGGCGCATGTCCGTGAACCGCTTGCGGGCGGCGGAAAAAAGATTCCTGATGCGCTCCACGGTATAGACGTCGGCTCCCATGTGGGCCAGCACGGCGGCCTGATAGCCCGATCCGGTGCCGATTTCCAGCACGGTCATGCCCGGTTTGATCTCAAGCAACTCGGACATGCGGGCCACGATGTAGGGCTGGGAGATGGTCTGCCCCTCGCCAATGGGCAGCGGGCCATCGGAGTAAGCCTTGCAGGCGAACGCCTCTTCCACGAAGAGGTGCCTGGGGAGCGACCGCATGGCGTCGAGCACGGACGGGGCGGCAATGCCGCGCGCCTCGATCTGCTCGCGCACCATGCGCTCTCTGGACCTTACCGGATCAACCATGCCATCTCCCGAAAAATAAAACCCGGCTCCTGACGAAAAGCCCGCCCGGACGCCTGCGAAATGTCTGCGGGATGCTGAACAGATTCCGGCGTCAAAGTCAACCGAACCGCCAGACCCGCCGATCAATCCCCGGCTGCTCCTTGACACGATCGCGTCTTTGGTGTTGTCTGAAAACATTCACGAAACGGAGGATCTTCATGCTCAGAGTCAAAGATCTCATGACCACGCCCGTCTTCTCCCTGCGCGAAACGGACTCCCTGCAAAGCGCCCGCTCGTTGATGGATCTCCAGCGAATCCGCCACATCCCCATCGTGACCGTGGACAACATCTTCGCCGGACTGGTGACCCACCGGGATGTCCTGGCCGCCACCATTTCCGGGCTGGCCGAGATGGACCCCGAAACCCAGCACGAAATCGATGCGGGCATCCCCATCAAGGAAATCATGCGCTCCGACATCAAGACCGTGGACGAGAACTCATCCCTCAAGGTCGCGGCGCAGACCCTGCTCAACCACAAGTACGGCTGTCTTCCCGTGGTGCACGACGGCCAGCTCCGGGGCATCTTGACCGAGGCGGACTTCCTGCGCCTGACCATCAACCTGATGGACGCCCTAGACAAAGAGTAGCCCCCCTCCCCACACTTCCGCCGATGGCGGGCGAAACGGTCTCCCTACTCAACGCGGACGGGAGCCGGTCGTCTGTCAACGCCCGGCCTCGGATTTCGTCCCCAATACCCTTGTCTCCCGCTCCCGATTTGTATAGAGTTACTCTAGAATTTCTCGCACACACACCACCAGCAACAAAGAGAGTGGCATTCAGATGAAAAAAGAAGGCAGCAAGGGGTTTCCCCTCGCCCTCGCGGCAATAATAGTCGTTCTCGCCCTCGCGGCGGGCGGATTCATGCTCTTCAAGGACACCGATCCGCCGGTGATCGTCATCGCGCCGGACGGACCGGACCTGGGCCGCGAGGCCAAAATCACCGTGGCCGTCGAGGATCCGGGCAGCGGCTTGAAATCCCTTGAGGTGGCCGTGGTCCAGAAGGGCAAGCGCACCGTGCTCGCCGAGCGCGCCTTCCCCGGCGGCTCCATGCGCGCCGAGGAAACCATCGACCTGGCCAGGGGCGAGATCGCCGAGGGCGAATTCTCCATCGAGGTCACGGCCCGGGACGCCTCCATCTACCCCTTTGGCGCCGCCGGAGTGGCCTCCGAGCACAAGGACTACGTCTTCGACGCCACGCCGCCGCGCATTTTCGTGCAATCCCACACCATCAACCTCAACCAGGGCGGCGGCGGCCTGATGATCTTCACCCTGTCCGAGCCCGCCGCCAGCACCGGCATCCGGGTGGGCGAGCGGTTCTTCCCCGCCTATGTGCAGCCCGAGGGCGAGAACCTCTACCACTGCATGTTCGCCATGCCCTGGGACACCCCGCCTTCGGCCTTCAAGCCCATGATCGAGGCCACGGACCGGGCGGGCAACACCGCCTCGCGAGCCTTCAGCTACCACGCCAACCCGCGCCAGTTCCGCAAGGACCGGATCAACCTGTCGGACTCCTTCTTCGAGACCACCATTCCCGAGTTCCAGGGCTTGGTGCCCAACACAGGCTCGCTCCTCGACCAATACCTCTTCATCAACCGCGAGCTTCGCAAGCAAAACCGCGACACGCTGATGGAGCTTGGACGCCAGACCTCGCCGACCATGCTCTGGAGCGACACCTTCGCGCGGCTGCCCAACGCGGCCAACCGGGCGCGCTTCGCAGATGCGCGCGACTACTACTACCAAGACAGGATCGTGGACCACCAGACCCACATGGGCCTTGATCTGGCCAGCCTGAAGAACGCGGCAGTGCCCGCCGGCAACAACGGCACCATCATCTTTGCCGACTTCCTGGGCATCTACGGCAACGTGGTGGTTATCGACCACGGCCTGGGGCTGCAATCCATCTACGCTCACCTCAACTCCATGGATGTCACGGCCGGACAGGCCGTCACCAGGGGCGACATCGTGGGCCACACCGGCATCACCGGCCTTGCCGGGGGCGACCACCTGCATTATGAGATCAACATCTCCGGCGTCCCGGTCCAACCCATCGAATGGTGGGACGAAAGCTGGATACGCAACAACATCACCTCCAAGCTCGAATAGCCAAAACAAGCCCCTCCCCCGAGGGGCTTGTTCCTGCTCTCGCAAGCCACCCGGCATCCATTGTCCGGGAACGATTCTTGCTCGCTAGGCTCCTGGGCAATCTTTTCCCCAAAGGAGCGAGCATGCACATAGCCAAGGACACCTTGGCCCCCCTGCCCTTCGATACCACGGCGCGTCCCGCGCGCGGACTTGTGCGCACTGTCAACGACAGCGCCATGACCATGGAGCCGGAAAAGACCGAGGAGGTAATCAGGCTCGAATCGTCAACCTTGCCGACGCAGAAACACCTGACGGTCGAGGAGGAGCAGCGCGTCATTTATCTCAGGGACATGCTGGCCCAGATCCTGGCCATGAGCGAGGGGCAACCCTCGGAAGAGCAGAAGACACGCATCCGCGAGATCGAAAAGGAGCTTGAGAAGATCACGGGCGTGAAGATGCCATCAAGCCTATCCAATGCAGCCGAGACGCTCCCGAACAAAACTGCCGGGGCGCGCAGAAGAGACGAAGAGGAAGAGGAACGGCGCAAGCGCGAGCGGCAGGCCAAAGGCATCGACCCCAAGGAGCTGGAACACATCGCTGTCCAGAACCTCGCCGGGCTGGCATCGGTGGCCGCCCAGTCGGGCCGGGGCCTGAAGATGCTTCAGAATGCGGGGTCGGCAGCCTATGGGGCCATCGCGGCCGCCGGGTTGTCACCCGTCGATGAACTCCGGCCGGGATTGTCCCTCAAGGCGTGAGCCAAACCGCTCCTGCCTGGCTGTGACGGATCAGGCCAAAGTCCTTCCTCACCTGGGCATCACTGATTCGTGATACTCGTGAACAAGCGGCCCGAGCGCCGACGGCTCCGACTCAAGGCGCACGGCATCCAGCACGGCGGCTCGGGCAGCCCGGCCCTGCGCCCCGCCGCTCTCCTCGCCTGACGCGCAGTGCATGACGGCCAGCACATCCCCAGCCCGGACAGCGGTGCCGACCCGGGCGATGGACGTCAAGCCCACCGAATGATCCACTCCCTGGCCCACCGAGGTACGCCCGCCGCCCAGGGCCACAACCGCCATGCCCAGGGCGCGGGTATCCCAGGCCGCGACATACCCGTCATCCCCGGCCAGCACGGGCCACATGGACCGCGCCCGGGGCAAATATTTGTCATGACGCTCCAGGAAATCCCGGGGACCGCCCAGCTCCGCCACCATGCGCGAGAACCGCTCCGCCGCCGCCCCGCTCTCCAGGGTGCCTTCAAGCATGCTCCGTGCCGCTTCCTCGCCATCGGCCAGCCCGCCCAGGATGAGCAGACGCGCACCAACGGCCAGGATCACCCCGTGCAGCCTGTGGTCCCGCCCCGCGCCGGTGAGATAGCGCACGGTTTCGCACACCTCCAGCGCATTACCCGCGCACGGAGCAAGCGGCTCGTCCATGCATGTGATCAGGGCAACCGTGGGCAGTCCGGCCCCGGCAGCCACGCTGACGATGCTCTTGGCCAATTCGCGGGCCTGATCCTTAGTGGCCATGAACGCCCCGCTGCCGGTCTTGATGTCCATGACCAGCCCGTCGAGCCCTGCGGCCAGTTTCTTGGAGAGAATGGAGGCGGTGATGAGGGGGATGGATTCCACCGTGGCCGTGACGTCGCGCACCGCATAGAACATCCGGTCTGCCGGGGCCAAGTCGTCAGTCTGGCCGATGATGGCCACCCCGGCACGACGCACGGCCCGCCGGAATTCGTCGCGCCCGGGCATGGTCCGATAGCCGGGAATGGATTCGAGCTTGTCCAGGGTGCCGCCGGTATGGCCCAGGCCGCGCCCGGAGATCATGGGTACATAGGCCCCGCAGGCGGCGACCATGGGGCCAAGGGCCAGACTGACCAGATCGCCCACCCCGCCGCTGGAATGCTTGTCCAGCACCGGCCCGTCCAGGTCCCAGTCCAGCATCGTGCCGGAGCGGGCCATGGCCGTGGTCAGGGCCGCGCACTCGACACCGGTCATGCCCCGAAAATAGATGGCCATGCCCAGAGCCGCCACCTGGGCCTCACCGATGGAGCCGTCCACCATGCCCGCCACGAACCGGCGCAAATCGTCGTCGCCAAGCGGCAGGCCATCGCGCTTGGCCCGAATGATCTCCTGGGGCAACATGGTCACTCCGCGCTTGGCACCGGCAACTCGAAAGAATCCGGCAGCAGTTCGTCCATGGTCCAGGCCACGACCTCTCCCGTGTCGCAGGCCGAGTAGACAGGGGTCTCGGGCAGCAGAAACTCGCTGAGCACCTGACGGCAGGCTCCGCAGGGCGGATGGCAGATCTGCCCCGGCACAAAGACGAGCAGGGCCGCGAAATCGCCGCGGCCGCGCCCGTCGGACACGGCCGCGTGGACCGCGCACCGCTCGGCGCAAGTGGTCAGGCCGAAGGAACCGTTCTCCACGTTGCAGCCCACATAGACCTCACCGTCCTCGGCCAGCAGCGCGGCCCCCACAGGAAAGTTGCTGTATGGCGCATAGGCGTTGCGCGAAGCGTCCCGCGCGGCCTCCTCAAGAATCTTCAGGGTGTCTTTGGCTATGGTGATCATGGCCTTCTCCTGCCACAGGAAGGGGCCGGACGGCAATGCCGTCCGGCCCACATTGGTGTTGTCGCATTCAACCAAAGAGGCTGGCCGCTACTGGTGGGCGGGCTTGCGCTGATCTTCCTTGAGCAGTTCGTTGGCCACGGGCGGCTCGCCGTGGTGCGGGCAGAGAATGGTCTCGCCGCCGCACTCCAGGGCATGGTCGATGACCTCATCCATGGTCTTTACCGGGATCACTTCGAGATCCTTGAGGATGTCCTTGGGCACGTCCTTGAGGTTCTTCTCGTTCTCGGCCGGGATGAGCACGGTCTTGATCAGCCCGCGATGGGCGGCCAGCAGTTTCTCGCGCAGGCCACCGATGGGCAGCACGCGTCCGCGCAGGGTTATCTCGCCTGTCATGGCCAGATCATGGCGCACCGGGATGTTCAGCAGCGCGGAGATGAGGGCCGTGGTCAGGGTGATGCCCGCGCTGGGACCGTCCTTGGGCGTGGCCCCGTCAGGCACGTGGATGTGGATGTCCACCCGTTTGTAGAAGTCGGCCTTCAGCCCGAGCAGATCTGAGCGGGCGCGGATATAGGAGAGCGCCGCACGGGCCGACTCCTGCATGACATCGCCAAGCTTGCCGGTAATCTCCACCTTGCCCTTGCCGGGCATGAGCGCCACCTCCACCAGCAGCATCTCGCCGCCGAGTTGGGTCCAGGCCAGACCGTTGCACACGCCCACCTGGGCCTCGCTCTCGCGCTCGCCGTAGGTGAACTTGGTCACGCCCAGGAACTTTTCGAGCCCCTGCTTGGTGACGTGGATGGCCTTGTCGAGGTCGCCCTCCTCCACCACCTTCATGGCAGACTTGCGGCAGATGGCCGCTATCTCGCGCTCCAGATTGCGCACGCCAGACTCACGGGTGTAGTAGCGGACGATGTCCAAGATGGCGTTGTCGGAGAACTTGATGTTCGCCTCCTTCAGGCCATGCTGCTTGAGCTGCTTGGGCACCAGGAATCCCTTGGCTATCTCCGTCTTCTCGTTCTCCAGGTAGCCAGGCAGGCGGATGATCTCCATGCGGTCGCGCAGCGGCAGCGGAATGCCGTCGAGACTGTTGGCCGTGGTGATGAAGAACACCTTGGAGAGGTCGTAATCCAGGTCCAGGTAGTGGTCGTTGAAAGCGTAGTTCTGCTCCGGGTCGAGCACTTCGAGCAGGGCCGCCGAGGGGTCGCCCCGGAAGTCCGCGCTCATCTTGTCCACCTCGTCCAGGCAGATGACCGGATTGTTGTGCTTGACCCGCTTGAGAGACTGAATGATCTTGCCCGGCATGGCGCCAACATAGGTGCGCCGGTGGCCACGAATCTCGGCCTCGTCGCGCACGCCGCCCAGAGAGAGCCGCAGGAATTCGCGGTCCATGGACCGGGCGATGGACTTGGCGATGGAGGTCTTGCCCACGCCAGGGGGACCGACAAAACAGAGGATCGGACCCTTCATGGACTCGACCAGGGACTGCACGGCCAGATATTCGAGAATGCGTTCCTTGGGCTTTTCCAGGCCGAAGTGGTCTTCGTCAAGGATCTTGCGCGCTTCCTTGATGTTGACACCCGTGTCGTCCTTGATGTTGCCCCAGGGAAGGTCGAGCACCCAGTCCACGTAGTTGCGGACCACGGTGTATTCCGCGCTGCTCGGCTGCATGGTGCGCAGCTTCTTGATCTCCTTGCGCACGCGCTCGCGGTTCTCGTCGGACATGGACTTGGCCTCAAGCTGGGTCTCAAGCTCCTGCGCCTCGGCCTGG
>JBDRSO010000048.1:0-5584 GCA_043824835.1 Pseudomonadota bacterium
CGGCATTCCGACCAAGAACTTTCCTCTATTCTTGAAGGAGTGTGAGTGGCGTTTTAACAACACCAATCCACAAAGACAGTTTAAGCAACTGAAACAGTGGGTTAAGAAACATATGGGCTAGTTATCTGGTACAGCCCCAAAAATAAACCGATACACTCCGCGCTCGTAGACACGGCACACGCCCCGGGCAAGTGCCTGGGACATCCCAACCTGCCGCAGGCGGCAGAAGACATGGAGCGGATTGAGGACATGTTGGCAAAACAGGCGAAACGGTTTCATGGGCACCTCCCCCGGCGTGGCTGTTCCATCCGGTGGCAACAATGCAAGGCCCATGCCCCAAGGGGATAGTCCAGCGATGACCGAAGGCTTCCCCAAGCCCGCCACCCCCCCGGCGGAAAAAACCGCCCCCCGGCGACGCGGACTTGGCGCGGCCGCGCTCCCCTTCACCCTGGCCGCGCCCTCCTTTGTCATCCCGGCTGGCGTGGCTGAAAACGCCCGGTTCCTGGCCGATCACTACGCCGAGATCAGCCTGCTCTTTTTCGAGACCCGCGCCTGCCTCGCCTATACCGACGCCGACCTGCCGCCCCATCTGGCTGGCCTTCCCGTGGACTGGCACGTCCACCTGCCCCTTGACCTGCCCTGGGAGCGCGGGCCTGACGCTGCCTGGGAGGCCATCGCCCGGCTCATGGACAAGGCGGCCTTCCTGCGCCCCTGGGCCTGGGTGCTGCACCCGCCCGCCGCGCCCGGGCTGCTGGCCGATCTGGCCGGACGGCTCCGCCGACACGCCATTGACCCGGCCGACGTGCTGCTCGAAAACGTGGCCGAATCCGACCTGTGCGCCCTGTGGGCCGAGGCCCGGGCCGAAGGATTCTCCGCATGCCTCGACCTCGGCCACATCCTGGCCCACGACCAGCACGCGGTCCTTGATCTGCCCGGCGTCTGGGAGGCCACGCGCATGCTCCATGTCTGCGCCCCGGGACCGGGCGGCCGCCATCTGTCGCTCACCCGGCTCGACGACGCGGGCCGGGCGCTGCTTGAGTTCCTGTACGCCCGATTTACGGGCCGCACCGTGACGCTGGAAGTGTTTGACAAGACCGGGCTCTTCGAGTCCACTGCCCTGCTTGAAAGGTGGCTGACGCATCGGGAGGTGGAAAAATGATCACCCTGGTCCTCGGCGGCAACAAATCCGGAAAATCCGATTTTGCCCTTGATTTGGCTGCCAAAGGGCGGCAACCGACCCTGTTCGTGGCCACCGGCAAGGCCAGAGACCTCGAATTTCGAGAGCAAATCAGACTCCACCGCCACAATCGCGGCCCCGAGCTGGAAGTGGCCGAGGTGGACACGGGGTTGCCTCAACGGCTCGGACAGGCTAAATTGATCTTTCCGACCGTGGTGGTGGACAGCCTGGACTACTGGCTCTTCGCCTGCCGTGAGGCAGGGTGTGAAGCGGAAATGATCCTGGAATTACTGGAAGTTCTCAGGAATTGGAATGATGGCGAACTGGTGTTGGTCTCCTGCGAGGCCGGGCTTGGGCCGCTGCCTGCTAGCAGCGAGATCCGGGCATTCATACGGAGCCTTGGCGCGCTCAACCAGAGCGTGGCCAGCGCGGCCGACCGGGTCTTCCTGGTGGCCGCCGGGCTGCCGTTACTCCTGAAACAGGGATAGGTTGTGGCACTCTTCAGACAGATGGACGAACAGGTGGAGCAGATGCTCCGTCTCTTCAACAAGGACGAGAACTGGCTCATCATCATCAACGCCGACCCGGACGCCCTGGGCTCGGCGCAGGCGCTCAGACGCATCATGGCCCGCAAGGTGAAGACCGTTGGCATCGCCCAGATCAACGAAATCAAACGACCCGACAACCTCGCCATGATCCGCTACCTGCGCATCCCCACCAGAAAACTCATCTCCAACCTCGCTGCCCAATTCGACAAATTCGCCCTGGTGGACTCCCAGCCACACCACAACCCGGAATTTGCGCCCTACGACTTCTCCATCGTCATCGACCACCACCCGGTGATGAAAGAGAACCCGGTGGAAGCCCCCTTCGTGGACATCCGGCCCAAGTACGGCGCGGTCTGCACCATGATGACCGAATATCTCTACAGCATGAAAATCAGGCCCGGAAAGCTGCTGGCCACGGCCCTGATGTACGGCATCCGCTGCGACACGCGCACCTTTGAGCGCGATTTCATCGACGCGGACATGTCCGCATTCAAGTATCTCAACAAGTTCTCGGACGCCAAGCTGCTCAACCGCATCAGCCGCAGCGAATTCCACCTGGACTGGATGCGCTATTTCTCACGCGCCTTCTACAACCTGCGCCGCATCGGCCACGGCCTCTTCGCCCACTGCGGCACCGTGGACAATCCCGACATCCTGGTCATCGTCACCGATTTCTTCACCCGGGTGCACAACGTGCCGTGGGTGGTGGTGTCCGGCGTGGCCGACGACAAGCTGGTCTGCATCCTGCGCGGCGATGGCCTGCGCCGCGACATGGGCAAGATGGCCCAGTCCCTCATGAACGGGCTGGGCAGCGCCGGGGGCCACCCCCAGGCCGCCCGGGCCGAGGTGGACCTCTCTGCCCTGGACGGCGAGGACCCGGAAATCTTCATGCTCAAGCGACTGGGTCAGGGCAGGAAATCGGCCATTCATCGGCTGTGACCGGATGCGGCGTTCCCCTGGAGCGCCGCGCCACTTCATCCACAACGGCTGACACCGGCCACCAACCCGCCGAGACTCCCCCATGCCCCTCAAGGAACGCCTGCGCTTCGACTCCGAGCCCGTCTACCTCATCGACGGCACGGCCCTTTTCTACCGCGCCTTCTACGCCCGCGCCGACCTCAAGCGCGCCGACGGATTCCCCACCAACGCCATCAACACCACCCTGCGCGTGCTCATGAACATGCTGCGCGACGAGAACCCTAGCCACGTGGCGTTCATCATGGACGGCAAAGGCCCCACCTTCCGCCACCAACTCTATGACCGCTACAAGGCGCAGCGCCCGGCCATGCCCGAGCCGCTGGCCCAGCAAATCGAGCCGGTGCGCCGGGGCGTGGAGCTGCTGGGTGTCCGGCTCATGGTATCTGACGGCGTGGAGGCGGACGACAGCATCTGCGCCCTGGCCCACAAGTACAAAAGCGACCGGCCCGTGGTCATCGTGGCCTCGGACAAGGACCTCAAGCAGTGCCTGGACCGCAACGTGGTCATGCTCAATCAGGCTGGCAAGGCCGAAAAAATCATCACCCTGGAGAGCTTTCGCGAGGAGGAGGGGATAGAGCCCGCCCAGTGGCCGGATTACCAGGCCATCATCGGCGACTCGGCCGACAACATCCCCGGCATCCCCAAGGTCGGCCCGGTCACGGCCCGCAAGATCATGCAGACCTGCCCCACCCTGGAGGCCCTACGCGACAACTGCGCCGACCTGCCCGACACGCTGCGCGAAAAGGTCGAGCCAGAGCTTGAAAACGTCTTTCTCTACCGCGAACTGACGCGCATGAAGGCCGATTGCTGCGACTTGCCCCTCAACCATTTCGCCATCAGGCCCATGGACCTGGATGGGCTGCACGACTTTCTCGACGAGTTCGAGCTGCGTGGCCTCAAGCGCGATCTACCCAGACGGCCGAGCAAGCCGGGCAAACCGGCTCAGGCGGCCGCGCCCGCCGCTGGCGGTCAGTTCTCACTCTTCGATTCGCCAGCCGCCGCCCCGGTAGCAGACGACGAACCGCCAACCACCGAGGCGACAAGCACGGACGCCCTGCCCTCCCTGGCCGGGGAGGAAGTGGGCCTCGTCTTCGAGGATGACGCCTTCTTCGTGGGCGTCGAAAGCCGCGAATACCGCTACACCGGCCCGGCCGATGCGCTGGTCCGCGCCCTGGAGCATGCGGCCGTCGTGGCCACGCCGAGCGTGCAGGAGTTGCTACGGGCCGACCCGGCCTGGGGATATCTGCTCTCGTCCCAGTGGTTCGACCTCAGTCTGGCCGCATATCTGCTCGACCCCGAGGCGCGCAACTATACTTGGCCGCGCCTGCGCCAATCCATGACCCAGGATGGCCGCTCCGAGTTCGCCGAGGCGGCCGGGGAGCTGCATCCGCGCTCGCGGGGGCTGGCCGCCCTGGCCTACATGAACGGCATCCGGGGCCAGGTGACCTCGGCCGATCTCGGCCCCCTGATGCGCGACCTGGAAATCCCGCTCATCCCGGTGCTGGTGTCCATGGAGCAGGCAGGCATCTTTATTGACCTCGACGCCTTTTCCGGGTTCCTCGACGATGTCAGCCGCCAGCTCGACGCCCTGACCCGCTCCATCATCGACCACGCGGGCGAGCCCTTCAACATCCGCTCAAGCCAGCAGCTGGCCACCATTCTCTTTGACAAACTCGACATCAAGGCGGGCGGCAAGACCGCCACGGGCCAGCGCTCCACGGCCAACGAGGTACTTGAAGCCATTCGCGGCAAGCACCCCATGGTGGAGGACATCCTCGAATACCGCATGCTCGAAAAGCTGCGCTCCACCTACCTTGAACCCCTGCCCAAGCTGGTGGGCGACGACGGGCGGCTGCACACCCATTTCAACCAGCTGGCCACGGCCACCGGGCGGCTCTCAAGCTCCCGGCCCAACCTCCAGAACATCCCCATCCGGGGCAAGTACGGCCCGCGCATGCGCGCCTGCTTCACGGCCGGGCCAGGGGCCATGCTGGCCGCGGCCGACTACTCGCAGATCGAGCTTCGGGTGCTGGCCCATTTCTCGGGCGATCCGGCGCTCATCGACGCCTTCCGAGGTGACGAGGACATCCACACCCGCACCGCCGCCCTGCTCACGGACAAGGAACCGGGCGAGGTGCTGCCCGACGAGCGGCGCAACGCCAAGACCATCAACTTCGGCCTTATCTACGGCATGGGGCCGCAGAAGCTGGCCCGGGAGCTGGGCATCACGGTCAATGAAGCCAAGGAATTCATCGAGCGCTACTTCGACAAGCTGGCCACCCTCAAGGCCTTCTACGACACCATCGTGCACGATGCCGAGACCCGGGGCTTCGTCACCACCCTGGCCGGTCGGCGCAGGCTGCTGCCCGAGCTGCACTCGCGCAACAACCAGCTCGCCTCCCAGGCCAAGCGTCAAGCCATAAACACGGTCATCCAGGGCTCGGCCGCCGACATCATCAAGATGGCCATGGTCGCGGCCCACAAGGACAAGGAACTGACCACCCTGGGCGCGCGCGTCATCCTCCAGGTCCACGATGAACTCATCGTCGAGGCCCCGGAGGCCACCATCCGCCTCGCTGGCGAACGCCTCAAAACCATCATGCAATCCGTGGCCGACCTCGCCGTCCCCCTCAAGGTGGACCTCGGCGTTGGCCGCAATTGGGCGGACGCGCATTGAGGAGCCCGAAATCTTCCTGCAAACAGAAAGGCCGCTTCTTTCCCAAGACGTTTTCCATATATGTGTACAGTCCTGAAATAGGTTGACGGTTTTTGAAGGTTTCAATCAGGCTGTGGGGCTAGCCCCACAGCCTGATTCGTGTACATCGTTTGGCGTTCTCATTCCTAGGCTGAGATGTGGCCGTTGTGAATTGTATATCTCAAC
>JBDRSO010000049.1:0-15214 GCA_043824835.1 Pseudomonadota bacterium
CGGCCCGAGATCAGCCACTGCTACATCCGCCGCACCTACCCGGAGTGGACCTACAACGTCTACACCATGATCCACGGCGAGCGGCCCGGCCAGACCGACGAGGTGGTGGCCGAGTTGGCGGCGATCACCGGCATCGACGACCACTGCACGCTCAAGTCCCTCAAGGAACTCAAGAAGACCTCGATGGTCTATTTCAAATAGGAGCCGCTCATGGATTCCAAAGCCCTGTACGCCAAGGCCCTGACCCTCATGCCCGGCGGGGTCAACTCGCCGCTGCGCGCCTGCCGCTACGTCAACGCCGAGCCGGTCTTCATCGACCGCGCCAAGGGCGCGCGCATGTGGGACGTGGAAGGGCGCGAATACATCGACTATGTGCTGAGCTGGGGGCCGATGATCCTGGGCCACCAGGACCCTGCCGTGACCGAGGCCGCCCACCGGGCCGTGGACAAGGGGTCCAGCTACGGCGCGCCCTGCCTGGGCGAGATAACCCTGGCCGAGGAGATTTCCAGGCTCGTCCCGTCCATGGAGATGATGCGCATGGTCTCGTCCGGCACCGAGGCCACCATGTCCGCCCTGCGGCTGGCGCGCGGCTTTACTGGCCACAGCAAGTTCGTCAAGTTCATCGGCAACTACCACGGCCACGCCGATTCCTTTCTGGCGGCAGCCGGTTCGGCCGCGGCCACCGTGCCCGGCACCCCGGGCGTGCCCGAGGAGATCGTCCGCCACACCCTGCTGGCCCACTACAACGACCTTGAGGCCGTGCGCGCCCATTTCGAGGCCAGCGGCCCGGAGATCGCCTGCGTCATCGTGGAGCCCGCTGCGGGCAACATGGGCCTTGTCCTGCCTGCGGAGGGATTTCTCCAGGGCTTGCGCGATGTGTGTGACGAGTACGGGGCGCTGCTCATCTTCGACGAGGTCATCACCGGGTTCAGGCTGGCTCCGGGCGGGGCGCAGGAGCGGTTCGGCATCACCCCTGACCTGACCACGCTGGGCAAGATCATCGGCGGCGGGTTCCCGGTGGGCTGCTACGGCGGCCGTCGCGAGATCATGGAGCACATGGCCCCGGTGGGCGGAGTGTTTCAGGCCGGAACCCTGTCTGGCAACCCCGTGGCCATGGCCGCCGGGCTGGCCACCCTCAAGCGGCTTGAGGAGTGCGACTACGCAGGGCTTGAGGCGCGTACCCAGGCCCTGGCCCGCGAGCTGGCGGCCATCATGGAGTCCAAGGGCCAGGCCGTATTCCTCAACGCCATCGCCTCGGCCTTCACCTTGTATTTCTCCAAGGGGCCGGTGACCAACATGATCGAGTCCGGCATGTGCGACTCGGCTGCCTACGCCACCTTCTGGCAGCAGATGCTGGCCCAGGGGATATACCTCGCGCCAGCCGGGTTCGAGTGCGCCTTCACCTCGTTCGCCCACACGGACGAGGATTTCGAGAAGACCCTGGACGCGGCCCGCACGGTCCGCTTCTGACCAAGGCGGCTGCCTGAACCGGTTCGCCGGACGGGGAGCCGGGGAGCGCGGACCATGCCCGAACCCGTCAAGATCGCCGTCTACGCCCTGACCGGGCAGGGATACCCCCTGGCCGCGCGCATCACCCGCGAGACGGGCGGGGTTCTCTTTGTCACGCCCCGGCTGGCCCGGGGGACGGACATTTCCTTTGATTCCCTGCCCGATCTGGTGGGCGGCCACTTCCATCGCTTCGACGGGCATGTGTTCGTGGCTGCGGCGGGCATTGCGCTGCGCTGCATCGCGCCGCACCTGCGGGGCAAGGAGGTGGACCCGGCCGTGGTCTGCCTGGACCAGGACGGCCGGTTCGCGGTCAGCCTGCTCTCGGGCCATCTGGGCGGGGCCAACGATCTGGCCCTGCGCTGCGCGGCCATCACCGGCGGGCAGGCGGTCATCACCACGGCCACGGACTGCGCCGGGCTGCCCTCACTGGACGTGCTGGCCCGCGAGCGGAACATGGCCATCGGCAACCTGGGGCGGGTCAAGGCGGTCAACGCGGCCCTGCTGCGCGGCGAGGCGGTCCAGTTGCATGACCCGGGCGGGTATCTGCGGGCAGAAGACCCGAAATATTTTAGCGGAGTGGACGATCCGGCCCGCTGGCGGCACGGGGCGCCGGGCGTCTGGGTCTCCTGGCACCGCGACTGCCCGGACGAGGTGGCGCTGCGCCTGTATCCGCGCGTGCTCATGCTTGGCGTGGGCTGCCGCAGGGGCGTGAGCGGGGCGGAGATTTCGGCCCACATCCGCGAGTCGTTCCGGGCGGCGAATCTGTCGTTCCTGAGCATCGGCGGTCTGGGCAGTGTCGAGGCCAAGGCCGACGAGCCGGGGCTGCTCGACGCGGCCGAAGGGCTGGGCGTGGTGCCCGAATTTTTTGCCGCCGATCGGCTGGGCGCGGTGACCGTGCCCAATCCCTCGTCCGGGGTGCTCCAGCGCATGGGCACGGCCTCGGTGGCCGAGGCGGCGGCCATCCTGCTGGCCCGGGGCGGCCCGCTGGTCATGGAAAAGACGCCAACAAGCAAGGTCACGCTGGCCGTGGCAAGGAGCGAATCATGCTGACAGCCGTGAGCCTCGGGCCGGGCGACGCGAGCCTGCTGACCCCGGCGGCCCGCCAGGCCATCGCCGGGGCCGACGTGGTGGCCGGGTACAAGGGATACATCGCGCTGGTGCCGCCGGAACTGCTGGAGGGCAGGGAGGTGATCTCCACGGGCATGATGGGCGAGGTGGAGCGCGCCAGGGCGGCTGTTGAGGCGGCCCGGGCCGGTCGGCGCACGGTCATGGTCTGCAGCGGCGACGCGGGCGTCTACGCCATGGCCGGACTGCTGCTGGAAATCCTGGAGGCCGACGGACTGCTCGACACCGTGCCCTTCACCGTGGTGCCCGGCGTGCCCGCCTTTGCCGCAGCGGCCGCCCTGCTGGGGGCACCGCTCATGCACGACTTCGCCTCGGTCAGCTTGAGCGATCTGCTCACCCCGTGGGAGGTCATCGAGAAGCGGCTCAAGCTGGCTGCCGAGGCGGATTTCGTCATCGCCATCTACAATCCGCGCTCCAAAAAACGGGACGACCACCTGACCCGCGCCCTGGCCATCATCGCCGAAAGTCGCGCCCCGCAGACCCCGGTGGGCGTGGTGGGCCGGGCCTACCGGCCGGGCCAGAGCGTGACCCTGACCACCCTCGATGCGGTGGACACTGCCGCCGTGGACATGCAGACCGTGCTCCTGGTGGGCAATTCCGCCACCCGCGCGGTGGGCGGGCGCATGCTCACTCCGCGTGGCTACCACCGCAAATACGCCATGGCCGGGGACCCGAAAGGGGAGTGACCGGCAGGCAGGAGGCTGGTGCCCCGTCAGGGCCAATCGCCCGGTGCGTGTCGGCCAGGATGTGTTCCCGGTGTGGAAACCCCTTGCCTATCGAGGGGATTTTCAGGTAAACACAAGCGTCTACGATGGAATCCCCCGCTTGACAGGGGGGGGATACTTATTTATCCCGCACGGTAGAGAGTGTGACGGTTTCTTATTCATGCAACAGGAGGAAGTAGGTACATGAAAAAATCTCTGATGATCTGTCTCATGGTTTCCGCGCTGGTGTGCGCTTTCGCGCTGCCCGCGGTCATCGCCGGTGCTGCGGTGCCGGAAACCGTGACCATGAGCGCTCCCGAAGGTGCCGAGATGACCAAGCCCGCGGTGGTTTTCCCGCACAAGGCCCACGAGACCCTCGGTATCGACTGCTTCGTGTGTCACCACACGAACGACTCCAAGGACGCCATCACCGGCTGTTCCGTGGACGGTTGCCATACCGACAACAGCAAGGAAGCCAAGAAAGACCCGACGGGCTTCTATCAGGCCTTCCACGGCAAGGCCGATGCCTCTTGCCTGCAGTGCCACAAGACTGAAAAGAAGGCCGGAAAGAATCCCCCGGTGGCTTGCAAGGACTGCCACAAGTAGTCTGACAGCCGATCCCAAGGGGATCTGTCCGCGACAGCTCCCCTTTTTTCAAAATTCCGCCTCCCGGAGGTATCAATGACCCCGGCTCCACCGCCCTCCCACAAAGACGACAGCGTCGATGTCAACGACATGCTGAACGCTGGCAAGCCCGAACATGAAGGGCTGGACCCGGATTCGCTTGATGCGGATTTCGAGCAGGAGCTTGAGGATCTCTTTTCCGATGACCTTGAGGAGGAGCAGGCGGCGGGCGACGAGGACGATGGCGAGCCCATCGTGCTTGACGAATACGTCACTGTGGAGAACGACGGCAATGTCACGGTCCCAGACATGGACATGACCTCTGACACCGGGGATGACGACGAGTTGATGCTTCTCGACGATCTGGCCGACGACGATGGCGAGCTGCTGCTGCTTGACGACATGGCCGACGACGACGCGGCCAATGCCGTGGCCGCAACCCTGGCCGACGACGAAGACCAGGACATGGCAGCCCTGCTTGAGGACATCGCCGAGGCCAACGAACCCGAGCCGGAGTCCGGTGAAGACGATGAAGTCATCGAACTCGACGACCTGCTTGACGAGCCTGCCGAGGAGCTGGAAGACCTTGACGCCTTGCTGGTCGAGGCCGAAGCGGAGGGCGAGTCCGGTGCCGATCTGGACGGCCCAGGTCTGGGTGATGATCTGGACGATGATCTGGACGATGACATGGACGATGACATTCTGCTGCTCGACGAGGTCGTGACCGCCGAACCGGATACCGAACCGGATACCGAACCGGACGCGCTCGACGCGGCCTTGGCCGGGGAGATGATGCAGACCGATGCTCTGCATGCGGAATCGGGTCAGGACCGGTCGGTTGACGAGGCCGTGCCCGAGGAGGCCCTGGACCTGCTCATGGACGAGCCAGAGGACGACGGGTCGGCCGACGACGGGCTTTCCGATCTGACCGGCCTGGACGCCCTTGAAGACGATATGGAGGACATGGACAGCCTGCTGGACAACGTCGAGGTGGACGTGTCCGACGTGATGGGCGATTCCATGAGAGATTCCATGACAGACGACATGGGCGAGCCCATCGCTGATGCTGATATTTCCGACATGGACTTGCCCGACATGGACATGCCCGACATGGACATGGGCAACGAGCTTGCCCGCGAGGCCATGCCCCCCGACGCCGGGCTGGACGTGTCCGACGATGTGGACATGGACCAACTGCTGGCCGATGTGCGGCCCGAAGTCTCGGAGATCGCCGAGGCATCCCTGCCCGAGCTCCAGGCCAAGGTGGCCCGGCTTGAGGCCCGCGTGGCCGAGCTTGAAAGCCGCATCCGTCAGGAGATAGCCAACCTGCTTCCGGCAGAGGCCGCCCGCATCATCCGCGAGGAAATCTCGGCCCTGGCCAGCGAACTCGAAGACTAGCCCCACCGCAAGCGGCCTGATCAGGTCATTGTGCAGGCACGATCACGGGTATGGTCCCGGTTCGGTCTGGATGGTGCGGCACGGCTTTGCGCATGGATCGGCATGGCCCTTGAACAGGCCTCACACCCGGCTTGCGTCCCGATCCCGAATACCCCTGCCCAGCCTTGGCCGTCCCGGCCAGCCGACTCATCGCCGTTTTCCTACCCCTCACCGTTTTCGTTTGTCCCGCGTCAAATCCCGTCAGTTGCCCACCGACCCGGTCTTGGTGTCCAGAATGGTTCTCCAGGCCGGGAGCAGGGTGTCGAGGCTGTTGGCAAGCAGCCGCATGAAGCGGACCTCCAGTTCGATCATGGGTCTTTCGTCGCGGCGTAGCCATTCCGAGAGCCAGGCCAGCCGCAGGCCGAGGGTCAGCTCTGGCAGCAGCGCCAGTGCCCGGGGCGGCAGGCATCCCTCGTCGCGCAGGGTGCGCAGCAGGGCAGGGGCCAGCCCCCGGACCAGGGCGGCCGGGTCTTCCACGCCCACGCAGCCGAGGCAATTGGCCGCGTCGTAGAGCACGGGTCGATGCCCGGCAAATTCCCAGTCGATGACCGCGGCCACGCCGTGATCATGCCAGATGACGTTGCCGGGGTGGAAGTCGCCGTGGCAGGGGGTGGTGTCGAGGTCGGCCCAGGCCTCGGCCAGGGGTGCGATGGCGGCCATGACCGGGGCCAGTTCGCGGTGCAGGTCCGGCTGCCGCTGCCCGATGGTCGCCATGAGCGCGTCAATGTAGGCGGGCAGGGAGAAGCATGGCTCGCCGTCGAATTCGTGCGATCCGGCTCCGGCCCGGCGTAGCGCGGCCAGAAAGCGGCCGAGATGGACGCCCCGTTCGGGCTGGTCCACATAGTCGGGCTGGGGGAGCGGGTCGCCCGGTACAAAGGGCGAGAGCTGCCAGTGCGCGCCGTGGCCTTGAACCACGATCTGGCCGTCAGTCCCGGTCACCGGGGCCGGGATCGGCAGCCCGGCGCGCTGGAGCCGGTGCAGGAACGTGCCGATGCGCTCGCGCCGTTCCACGCTGGCCGGGCCGAGCCGTTCGAGCACCAGGACACGGCCCGTGGCGTCCTGTACTGCGACCCGGGCCTCGCACCGCTCAGGGCTGCCCTGCAGGGGGATGTCTGGCCGGTCATGGCCGGGGGTCAGGCCCCAGAGGGTCAGACGGCCCGCCATGGGAGCCGGGGCCAGGGAATGGTGCATGGGATTCTCCTTGCGCGGTGGCGCGTCAGCCCCTTGTAGTATGGGGCGACGAGCCTCGCGTCAACATGGCCTCAGGCGGTGGACGACCGCCTTATTCGCTCCCCACGCTCCGGTCCATCAGCTCTTGTCGTGGTGTCATGGTCGGGAACCTACTCGGGTTCACGAGGGTTTTCCTTCGCGGTGAACTCATGTATGCTGAAGATTCCGTGGCTGACTTCAGCCGCATCCCCAAACGTGAGTCGGGAAATCATGACATTGAGAACGAGCAAGCGGCGGCCCCTGGTCGCCCAGTCCGAGATTCGGAGCATGTCCATCGAGTGCGCCCGGGTCGGCGGCATCAATCTGGCCCAGGGCGTGTGCGACCTGCCCGTGCCCCAGTGCGTGGTGCGCGGGGCTGCAGAGGCCATGGAGCGCGGCCACAACATCTACACCCGCTTCGACGGCCGCCCGGAACTGCGCCGGGCCATCGCGGCCAGACAGTTGCGCGACACCGGTCTGGACGCGGACCCCGAGACCCAGGTGGTGGTCTCGGCCGGGGCCACGGGCGCGTTCTACTCCGCCTGCCTCGCCCTGCTCGACGAAGGCGACGAGGTGATGGTCTTCGAGCCATATTACGGCTACCATATCGTCACATTGGCCTCGCTGGGCATCAGGCCGGTCTTCGTCACCCTGGCCCCGCCGGACTGGGAGTTCGCGGCCGCTGACCTGGAGCGGGCCGTCACCCCGCGCACCCGGGCCATCATCCTGAACACGCCCTCCAACCCGGCGGGCAAGGTGTTCAGCCGCGAGGAGCTGGCCCTGGTGGCCGATTTCGCTCAGGCCCACGACATGTTCGTGTTTACCGACGAGATATACGAGAACTTCGTCTTCGATGGGCTTGCGCACATCGCCCCGGCCACCTTGCCCGGCATGGCCCGGCGGACCATCACCATCTCCGGCCTGTCCAAGGTCTTTGCCATCACCGGCTGGCGCATCGGCTACGCCATCTGCGACCCGGAGTGGGCGCTGGCCATCGGCCACTTCAGCGATCTGGTCTATGTCTGCGCCCCGGCACCGCTGCAACTGGGCGCGGCGCGCGGCCTCGATGAGCTGGGGCCGGACTATTACCGGGGCGTGGCCGAGGACCATCAGCACAAGCGCGATCTCTTTTGCGCCACCCTGCGCGACATCGGGCTGGCACCCCATGTGCCCGCCGGGGCCTACTACACCCTGGCCGACATATCGCGCCTGCCCGGCGACACGGCCAAGGCGCGCGCCATGCATCTGCTGGAGCGCACCGCCGTGGCCTGCGTGCCCGGCTCGGCCTTTTACCAGGGAAGCGAGGGCGAGACTCTGGCCCGGTTCTGCTTTGCCAAAGAAATGAATATACTTGAAGACGCCATGCGCAGGCTGAGGAAGCTCACGTCATGACAGAGAAGGAAAGAAAGGAATTCAAGCGATTTGCCAGCGAGGAGGTCGAGTCCATCAAGGCGGATATCCCCCGGCTCGAAGCCCTGCTTGAGCCTGTGGCCCCGGACAACGCCATCGGCCGCATCTCGCGCATGGACAACATCGTCAACCAGTCCGTGTCCGAGGCCCAGCTCTCCAAGGCCAAGGTGCGCCTCGCCCGCCTGGGCGAGGCCCTGCGCCGCGTGGACGACGACGAGGACTTCGGCCTGTGCATCGACTGCGGCGAACCCATCCCCATGGCCCGGCTCAAGGCCATGCCCGAAACCCAGTATTGCGTGGAGTGTGCAGAGTAGGGGGGCATTTGCCGCGATCAGCAATCTGATGTGAGCAGGACCGGGCAGGCATAGGCTCGGCATGATGGCAATTGGTGATATTCACCCATCATTCTGCCTCCGGAGAAGTTCTGCTGGACAAGGAGGCTCGCTTTGGTTAACAAGTTTCAATTATTGTAACAAACAATTTTATACTAGGAGGAAACACAATGGCCTATAATCCGCCTTCTTCGGTTCAGGGTGCTAAAAAGGCGATCTCAACCCGTACGAAACATCTCCAGCTTGCAAAATCGGAAGCCAAGCGCCAAGAGATTAGGGATGAAATAAACAAATACGTCGCATATTTGTACAAATATGCCAAGGCTGGGGAGCAGGCCGAAAAGGCATTGGGAAACGATGCAGAGGAGTAGGCATTCCGTAGGGTGTGCAGATTGATTGTGAAGCATTGACTATTCGATAGAATTCCCGGTGCTCACCTGTAAGGCCAGTCACTGGTCGACAGGTGAGTTTTTTATACAGACAAAATCTAATTGCTCGTCGCCCATTGCTTGTCCAAACGCTCTCGGCGTTCACAGTCGATAGTTGTGCATTTGTAGTGACTCCTGTATTGGCAGGGCCGCTTTCGTGTTGTGGCCCGGGGCCGTGTCCGGCACGGCGAACATGGCCTTTCATCAGTCATCCTAGGAGCGAGGGCATGAGCCAGCACAGGAAATACGAGATGGACACCATGGCCGTCTGGGCCGGGGAGGACAGGGTGTCCGCAGGCCAGGCCACCCAGGTGCCGGTGGTGCACAGCGTGGCCTTTGCCTACGACGACCTGGACGAGTGGCTGGACGTGTCCTTGGGCAACCGGCCCGGGCACATCTACACCCGCAACACCAATCCCACGGTGGCGGTGTTCGAGGAAAAGGTGCGGGTGCTGGAGGGAGGCGAGGCGGCCGTGAGCGCGGCCAGCGGCATGGCCATCATCTCGGGCGCGCTCTTTGCCCTGCTGGGTTCGGGCGACCGGGTGGTCTCGGTCAAGGACACCTACGGCGGCACCAACCGGCTCTTCACCGAGTTCCTGCCCCGCCAGGGCGTGGCCGTGACCCTGTGCGAGACCACCGACTTCGCGGCCATCGAGGCCGAGGTGGCCAAAGGGTGCCAGGTCCTGTACCTGGAGACGCCCACCAATCCGACCATCAAGATTCTCGACCTTGCGCGGCTGGCTCGGGCGGGCCGGGCCGCCGGGGCCGTGGTCATGGTGGACAACACCTTTGCCACGCCCATCAACCAGAATCCGCTCCCCCTGGGCGCGGATATCGTGCTGCACAGCGCCACCAAGTACCTGGGCGGTCATGCCGACGCCCTGGGTGGCGTGGCCGTGGGCAGCAAGGAGCTGATCAGGATAATCTACGCCTACCGAGAGATAGCGGGCGGCGCGCTGCATCCCATGTCTGCCTATCTGTTGATCCGGGGCATGAAGACCCTGCACCTGCGCATCGAGCGGCAGAACGCCAACGCCCTGGCCATCGCCCGGTTCCTGGAATCCCACCCCGGCGTGGAGCAGGTCTTTTATCCCGGTCTTGAGTCCCATCCCGGGCACGATATCGCCCGCAGGCAGATGGGCGGCTTTGGCGGTATGCTCAGCTTCGTGGTCAGGGGCGGCACCCTGGAGGACGCCGGGCGGGTGCTTTCGCGCCTGAAGCTCGCGCGCCGGGCGGCCAACCTCGGCTCGGTGGAGACCATCGCCGGAATCCCGGCCACCACGAGCCATGTGGAGTGCACGGCCGAGGAGCGCCGGGCCATGGGTATCCCCGAGAGCCTCATCCGCTACTCCGTGGGCATCGAGAATGTGGAAGATTTGAAGGCGGACCTGGATCAGGCGCTGCGTTGAGGGCGCGGGTGCGTTTGCCCCGCTGTCGGGCAAGGCTTGACTCCGGCCCGGTTCTGGCTTAACAAACCACCTCTTTGCCCGCGCTGGACGGGTGCTTTGCGCGTGGATAACGGGGACAACCCGGGAGAGAGGACACTTGTTCGAGAGCCTGCAAGAAAGACTTGGCAACGCCTTTCAGAAATTCAAGGGCCAGAAACGACTTGACGAAGACAACGTCAGGGAGGGGCTGCGCGAGGTGCGTCTTGCGCTCCTTGAGGCGGATGTCAACTTCAAGGTGGTCAAGGGCTTCGTCGATCAGGTGAAGGAGCGCGCCCTGGGCGAGGAGGTCATGAAGGGCCTCAACCCGGGACAGCAGATCGTCAAGATCGTCAACGAGGAGCTGACCGAGCTGCTGGGTGGCGAGCAGCAGGGGCTGGACCTCGCGGCCAAGCCGCTCAAGCTGATGATGGTCGGCCTCCAGGGCTCGGGAAAGACCACTTCCTCGGGCAAGCTGGCGCTCTACCTGCGCAAGAATCACGGCCGCAAGCCGTACCTCGTGCCTGCCGACGTCTACCGCCCGGCCGCCATCGACCAGCTCAACACCCTGGCCCGGCAGCTGGACGTGCCCGTGTACCCGTCCACCACCGACATGAACCCGGTGGACATCTGCCGCGACGCCATGGTCAAGGCCGCGGAACTGGGATGTGACCTGATCCTCTTCGACACCGCAGGCCGGTTGCACATCGACGAGACGCTCATGAACGAGCTTGAGAACATCAAGCAGGCGTGCTCGCCGCAGGAAATTTTGTTCGTGGCCGACGCCATGACCGGCCAGGACGCGGTCACCGTGGCCGAGGCGTTCAACGACAAGCTCGGCATCACCGGCGTGGTGCTGACCAAGATGGACGGCGATGCCCGCGGCGGCGCGGCCCTGTCCATCAAGACCGTGACCGGCAAGTCGGTCAAGTTCGTGGGCGTGGGCGAGAAGCTCTCCGAGATCGAGCTCTTCCACCCCGACCGCATCGCCTCGCGCATCCTCGGCATGGGCGACATGATGACCCTCATCGAAAAGGCCCAGTCCGAGATCGACGAGGACGAGGCCAAGGTCATGGCCGAGAAGATGGCCAAGGCCGAGTTCGATTTCGAGGACTTCCTCGGCCATATGCGCAAGCTCAAGAAGCTCGGGAGCATGGAAGGGCTGCTCAAGATGATCCCCGGCATGGGCAACGTCATGAAGCAGATGGGCAAGGACGCCCTGCCCGAGGACGAGATGCGCCGCACCGAGGCCATCATCTCCTCCATGACCCGGCAGGAGCGCCGCCAGCCAGCGCTCATCACCCAGAGCCGCAAGGAGCGCATCGCCAAAGGCTCGGGGGTCAAGGTCGCTGACGTCAACGTGCTCATCAAGAATTTCAAGCAGATGAGCAAGGTCATGCAGGTCATGATGGGCGGGGGCAAGAAAAAGGGCAAGTTCGGCCTGCCCAAGCTGCCCGGCCTGGGCGGCGGGGCCATGCCCGACATGAGCGCCCTGGGCGGCATGCCCGGTATGGAGGCTTTGGGCATGGGCGGCGCGGGAGAAGAACCTGCCAAGCACACCATCTCCAAGAAGACGCTCAAGGAGCGCAAGAAGAAGAAGCTCAACAAGCAGGCCCGCAAGAAGAAAAAGAAATAGGGACAAAAAGACGACGTTGTCTTTCTACCGATAATCACCTTGCCAACATGTAGGCAAAAACGTATCAAAACACTATTGGGGGTATAAGTACCATGGCTATGAAAATCAGACTGACCCGGATGGGTGCCAAGAAGCGTCCCTTCTACCGCGTGGTGGCTCTCGACAGCGCCGTGCGCCGCGACGGACGTCCCGTGGAGTACCTCGGATACTACAATCCGATGGTCGAGCCTGCCGAGGTCAACCTTGATATGGAAAAGATCGAGAAGTGGCTTGCGCAGGGCGCGGAGCCGAGCAATACCGTTCGTTCCCTGCTGAAGAATGCCGGCAAGTAGCACCGTGCTTCTCTCGTCCGGCTTTCCGTTTGGCAGCTCATGTTCAGGGCGCGCAACCCCGCGTCCACACCGGAGGAAGACGTCATGCTGAAAGAGATGATCGAGTACATTGCCAAGTCGCTGGTGGACAATCCGGATGAAGTGCGCGTGACGGAAGTGGAAGGCGAGCAGACCTCGGTCATCGAACTCAAGGTGGCCAAGGAAGACCTCGGCAAGGTGATCGGCAAGCAGGGCCGCACGGCCCGGGCCATGCGCACCCTGCTCGGAGCCGCCTCCACCAAGATCAGGAAACGCTCGGTTCTGGAAATTCTCGAATAAAGCCCGGCGACCCCGCGCCAGCGGGGCGCGTCGCGACCACGGTTTCCCCGGGGCATAGGTCCCGGGGCACAGGAAAAGCTCAAGGCCCGGGCGCACCCAGGTGCGCGGGGGCTTGAGCTTTTCGCGGCATGGCCCTGCCCCTCCTGGGCACGAATGGCCAGACGGGTGGCCGGGGCCGGGCGAGTGGTCGAGCCGCGGGCGCAGGCCCAACCCTATGGTGAGGACATGAAACAGACCGGATTCGTGCTCGTGGGCGAAATAGTCAAGCCCCACGGCATCCGCGGGGAACTCTGCGTCAAAAACCACGCGCAGTCTCCAGAGCTTTTCGGGCACGTGCCAGCCATTCACCTGAAGGAGGGCTCCAAAGCGCCCACAGTCCACGCAGTGCGCTCCTGGCGCGCGCACAAGGGGCTCGTGCTGCTCACCCTCGATGGTGTGGCCGACCGCGATGCGGCAGAGGCCCTGCGCGGCCGCCAAGTGCTTGTGCGCGAGGCCGACCTGCCCGAACTGGACGAGGACGAACACTACCTCTACCAGCTCATGGGCTGTCGCGTGACCCTTGAGGACGGCACGGATCTTGGCGTGCTCGAACACTTCTTCGAGACCGCCGAACAGGATACCTGGATCATCGTCAACGAGGCGGGCACGGAAATCCTGCTGCCCGCCGTGCCCGAGTTCGTGCTCGACGTGGACCTCGACGCCGGGATCATCGTCGTCGACCCGCCGGACGGGCTGCTCGATCTCTACCTGAATCCCGAGCCGCCAAAGGCCAAGCCCGATCGTCCCAAGCGCGCCAAGAGCGGCAAAAGAGCCAAGGCCTCATGAATTTCCATATCGTCTCCATCTTTCCGCACTATTTCGAGAGTCCGCTCTCGTCGGGCCTCATGGGCAAGGGCGCGGAGAGCGGGCTGGTCGCCTTTGACCATATCGACGTGCGCCACTTCGCGGGCGGCATCCACAAGTCCGTGGATGACCGGCCCTTTGGCGGCGGCCCGGGCATGCTTCTCAAGCTCGACCCCATGGTCAAGGCGCTCTCGTCCATCGCCTCCCCCGGCCGCATCCTCATGCTCTCGCCGCGCGGCGCGCCCCTGACCCAGGCCAGTGTGCGCCAACTGGCCAGCGAGGAAGACATCACCCTCATCTGCGGCCGTTACGAGGGCATCGACGAGCGGCTGCTGGACCTCTTTCCCATCGAGCTGGTCAGTGTGGGCGATTTCGTGCTCAACGGCGGCGAGGCCGGAGCCGTCTGCCTCATCGAGGCCGTGGCCCGGCTCCTGCCCGGCTTCATGGGCCACGCCGATTCTGGCGACGACGAGAGCTTCTCCTCGGGCCTGCTCGAATACCCGCACTACACCCGCCCTGACGAGTTTCAGGGGCTGACCGTGCCCGAGGTGCTGCGCACCGGCGACCATGCCAGAATCGAGCAATGGCGGCGCGAGCGGTCGCTGGAAGCCACCCTGCGGGACCGGCCCGATCTGCTGCCAGAGGCACTCCTGACCGTGGAAGACGTGGACCACCTACGCTCCCTGCGCCGCACCCGCCTGGGCCGCAACCTGTACATCGCCCTGGTCCACTACCCGGTGCTCAACAAGTTCGGCGAAAAGGTGGCCGTGTCCGTGACCAACCTCGACCTGCACGACATGGCGCGTGTGGCCCGCACATACGGCCTGGGCGGATTCCATGCGGTCACGCCCATTGAGGACCAGAAGGCGCTGGCGCAGCAGCTGCTCGCCCACTGGCGCGACGGCGCGGGCGGGGTAGCCAATCCTGACCGGGCAGAGGCCCTTTCCACGGTCAGGGTTTTTGACGATATCGAGGCGGCGGTCCTTGACATCAAGGCCCAAACAGGGCAATGTCCCCGCCTCGCAGCCACGTCAGCACGGCTGGACCGCGCCCCGGGCGCAGAGCCTGCGCTGACATATCGCAACGTGCGGAAATGGCTGGAAGAATCGCCGGTTTTGCTCGTCTTCGGCACAGGTCACGGCCTGGCTGCGGAAGTGCTGGAAAAAGCCGAGGGCGCGCTCAGGCCCATTCGGTATCTGGACGATTACAACCATCTGTCGGTCAGGAGCGCGGTGGCCATCACCGTTGACCGTCTCGTGATGGATGAATACTAGAATAAATTTTCCGTTCACAAGGAGAATGACCATGGACATCATCAAGCAGATCGAATCCGAACACATCCGTCTCGACATCCCGGAGTTCAAGGCCGGTGACACCGTCAAGGTCCACTACCGGATCGTCGAGGGCGAAAAGGAACGCATCCAGGTTTTCCAGGGTGCTGTGCTGCGCCGCCGTCGGGGCACCACCAACGCCTCTTTCACCGTGCGCAAGATCTCCGATGGCGTGGGCGTGGAGCGCGTGTTCCCCACCAACTCCCCGTTCATCGACAACGTCGAGATCGTCTCCGAGGGCAAGGTCCGCCGCAGCCGTATCTACTACCTGCGCAACCTGCGCGGCAAGGCCGCCCGCATCAAGTCCAAGCAGATCTGGGAATAACCCTGATCCCGCGATAGAGACATCCAGCCCGGAGCGCGCCAGCGCTCCGGGCTTTCGCGGTTTGCGGGCAGGGCAAATGCCTTCTGGGGCGGGGTGTGGCGAGTGTGGAAGGGGAAGGGGAAGAGGGGAGAGCCGTCGCTGTCGCTCCTCCAAGTTTGAAATAGCCCTCCCGGCGGGGTTCTTTTTTGGCTGGGCCGCCCCAAAAAAGAACCAAAAAAGCTCGGCTT
>JBDRSO010000050.1:0-54698 GCA_043824835.1 Pseudomonadota bacterium
CGCCGCCCAGGCGGCAAGGCAGAGCAGGGTTTCAGAGTTGCTGAATTTCTTCCCGCTCGCGTTGTCGTCAAGCTCCGGGCCTGATTGCCCTTGAGCCGAAAGCAACATCAAAAGCTGATCCTTGTCCTTGATTTGCTTCAATGTTTCGACCATCTCGCTGACTTCACCGCCGCGCAGGGTGTTTCGCAGGCTGCCAGCCAGGCACAGAATTTTCATAGTGGTCTCCAGGGCTTGAAGGACATATTGGATTACTTCAAGGAGTCGCTCGCTTCGCGAAGAACCCCCGCATCGACCATCTGGCGAGCAATGGGGGCCAGGATCCAGGCCGGGGCACCGATGATGTCGCCGATGGCGAGGAGGTCGCGACTGCCGTTGGCGTAGGCGATGAGGTCTAGTCTGGTTTTCACCTCTCCACTGTTTGCGCGAACTTTGCTTAGTGTCGGATACAATCCCCGCTTCCCCAACTGGGGTTCTCCGTGGAAGACATTGTCCATGAGAGCGTTGCCTTCGATGGTTTTGACGCAGTGTTGTAACACGTTCAGGCTGTTGGCCATCTCCTCGCCGCTGATGACGCCCAGGTTGTCCAGTGACGTGTGGTATTCGGGATAGGTTCCGAAACGGCTTCGGCAGAAGGTGATCAGGGGCAAATCCACTTTGGACGAACAATATTGCCTTTCGTCGCTGCCCCGGTCAAGGAAAGAGTATCTGGTGTGATCAAGTTTCAGACCCTTGAGAACGTGGCTGATGACGCGGTCGGCATAGGTGTTCTCGTCCGGGCTGGCGATGAACGAGTAGTCGCGGCCATCGCCCACGCAGGAGACGTTGAAGCCTGCCACGGTATGGGCTTTCAGGTGATCGAGGTAGCGCGAGAGGTAGACCAGCGAGCCGATGGTCTCCGGGATGAAGACGAAGCGGTAGGTTTTTTCTCTCTCAGGCAGAGCGGTAATCCACTCGGCGAGGAAGGTGTTTACAATGGGGCCGGAGAGCTCGTTATTGCCCATGGAAGGATGGCAGACATAGGTGGAGAAGAACACCTCCTCGTCACTTTTCCCAGGAATGACGAGGTCGGCGTATGTGAGCGAGCCTTCGGTCAGCGTACTGTCGATGAACACCCGATATCTGGCCCGAGGGTCAAGTGCGCGGACTTTGGAATGCTCCAGGCAAAATCCCCAGCGTTCCGCATAGTAAGAGGTGACGTAGGGGATGGCGTTGGGCATGTCCTCCAGGGTATGGAGGTGAGCCATCAGGGTGTCGTAAGATACCACCTCATCTATCGGTCGAGAGTAGCCCATGACGTGGAGGTTGTTCTCTTTGAAGCTCAATATGCGCTCGCCTGCTTCAGTTTCGACATAGGCATCGCGAATATTCCATTCCATGGGCACGTTCCAGTCAAAGGCCGGAGTGCCGGTGGGCACCTCGTGCATGACGCGGGGGACGAGTTCGCCTAGAATGCCAAGCGACTCGCGCACACCGTCGCCGGTGAGGCTTCGGCATATTGGGAAGAGCCGCTGCGCAAGTTCATCCATGCGTTGGGAGATGGCGTGACTGTTCCGGTTGTTCTTCTTGCAATCATATTCCATAAATTCACTCCAAGCTAACGACCCCTTGCCGTTGTTTGTAGTCCGAACAATGGGACGTCAAAGTGATTCCTTCGGCAGTAACAAGAAACAAACTATAATGTTATACCAAATACATGAGAAGCTTTGTAGCGCCGTGTGGGATCCGTGCGGAGACGACTGGAAGCCCCCTTCCACAACCAGATTTCTTGATATCTCTCATGACTTTGATTCCAGCGTGCGGGTTAGTTGATGAGATCCCAGGACAGTGGGGTTCCCTTCAGAATGGGAGTCTTGGCAGTCTTGCCGATGATGTCGTCGAAATGCTTTGGGTGTAGGCCGTGGCCAGGGCGGACGGACCGGACGTTGTCCGGGGTCAGCTTCTCGCCTGCTTTGATGTCCTGCGCCGCAAAGAGGGAGCGGCGGAACACGGCGCTCGCTTTTTGCTTTTCGGTCAGTTCGAAGCTGACGGTGCCAAGCCCTTTTTCCACATTGCGCACGCTGCGAACCATGGCCGCGAATTCTTCGGGCTCAAGGGAAAAGGCGGCATCAGGGCCTCCGAGATCGCGGGAGAGGCACAGGTGTTTCTCGATCACCCGGGCGCCCAGCGCCACGGCGGCGATGGGCATGTCGATTCCCAGGGTGTGATCGGACAGCCCGGCCACCACGCCAAAGCGCTCGGCCAGATAGGGGATGGTCCTCAGGTTCATTTCCTCGGGCGGGGCTGGGTAGGCCGAGGTGCATTTGAGCAGGACCAGTTCGGAACCGCCCGCGCCCCTGAAGGCGGTCACCGCCTCCTCGATCTCCGCCTCGCTGGCCATGCCCGTGGACATGATCACCGGTTTGCCCGTGGCCGCCACCTTTCTTATGAGGGGCAGGTCCACGATCTCGAAGGAAGCGATCTTGTGGCAGGGCACATCCATGGTTTCCAGAAAGTCCACGGCCGTGAAGTCAAAGGGGGTGGAGAAGAGCATGATCCCCAGCGAGTCGGCCACGGCCTTGAGCTTCGGTTGCCACTCCCACGGGGTGTGGGCCTCGCCGTAGAGGTCATGCAGGGTACGCCCATCCCAGATTGTGCCCTTGATGCGGAAATATTCGTTGTCGCAGTCCAGAGTGATGGTGTCCGGCGTGTAGGTCTGGAGCTTGACCGCGTCTGCCCCGGCGGCGTGGGCCGCATGGATGATCCTGACCGCCTGGTCGTAGTCCTGACCGTGGTTGGCGCTCATCTCCGCGATGATGAGGACCGGCATGTCCGGCGTGAACAATGGCATGGCGTCTCGTTTCCTGATCAAAGTTCAAGGCGATGGTGTTCGCTCCGTTCGTCCATGGCCGTTTCCACTTGCCGAAATCCCGCCCTGGCGAACATGGCCAGCGAGGCGTGATTGCCCGGCTTGACCCTCGCCACGGCCCGCGCCGATGGGGAATGGCGCGCAAGCCATTGGCAGGCGAGCCGGGTCATGGTCGTGCCGATTCCCCGTCCGGTCATGGTCGGGGCGGTGCTCAGGCTGACAAGGGCGTCGCGACCGTCAAGGTCGAAGCGAAATTGGCCGACAGGCGTTCCCTGGGCATCCTCGGCGATGAACATGCGGCAGGACGACTCGCCAAGCTTGCACGCGAACCACCGGGCGTGGGCCTGCGGGTCGATTTCCTCATCAGAGAAGGATTGCGCCCTGACAAGGGGGTGGTTCCGCCACTGGAAGGTGCGTTGGCAGTCCTCCTGCGTGGCGGGCCGAAGCCGCAGTCCGGCGCAGTACAGGTGGTCCGCCACCCGCAGCGCGCCGCGGCCGTCGATGGAGCGCATTCCTGCCCGGGCCATTGCCCGCCGTTTGTCCGGTGTGTCCCTGAGCATCGTCAACTTGGGGGCAATGTTCTCCAGAGGCTGGTTCGTGTCAAGACAAATGGCGGCCCCGATCCGAGTCAGGCCGGAGCAGACGCTGTCCTGGTTGTCGGCCGTTTGCAGGGCGAGCATGGGCACCCCCATGCGGCAGAGTTCCCAGCATGTCGAGCCAGCGGCTGTCACGGCCAAGTCGGCCCAGGCCATCAGGCCGGGCATGTCCCTGACGTCGGTCAGCAGTTCCGCCGGGCAGGGAAGACCGGTTGTCTCGCCTCGGAGCCGGTCCAGGTGCGGGTTTGCGGCACCGGCCACCACCTTCACCCGGAGCGAATCGTCCTTGAGGGAGGCGATGGCCGCGAGCACGGCGCTGGTGACGTTGCCCGGGTCGGCCCCGCCCAGGGTGACGAGGATGTTTCCGGCCTTTGACGGGGTGGAGTCCTTGCGGGGTTCGGCGGTGCGGAACTCCCGCCTAAGGAGCGTGAAGCGCGTGCCCAGGAGCAGGGCGTCGTCGTTGATTTGGTATTGGTATGCGTCGGCCCCGTGGTTCTGGTTGAGCAGGACGGTGGCGAAATAGGGGGCGCGGTCGCAGATGTCGTCCATGACCAGGGTGCGGAACCCGGCGTCAAGGAGCGCCTTCTGGTAGGCGGAGTCGAAGTGGTAGCCGTCGATGGCCAGCCAGTCGCCTTTTTGCATGTGGGCGCTGACCAGGGCGAGGTCATCGGAATCGGGATGGGGGGCGTTCAGGGCGATGAAGTCGAACCCCTCGGCGCGGATGCGGTCCTCAAGTGCGCCGACAGAGCCCATGAGGCGGACCCGGCCGCCGCGATCCTGCCACGCCTGCCCCAAGGCGATCATGCGCATGACGTGGCCGGTGCCCATGGTGGGCGAGCCGTCGGCACGGATGGTCAGCAGCCCGATGCTCATGAGGTGGCGTCCTCCTGGCGCAGGGACTTGATCAGCCCCTCGTTGCGGACTATGTCGCTGTTGAGGGCGCGGATCTCCGGGTGCGCGTCAAGAAAGTCGCGGACATGGAAAAAGGTGAAGGCCAGCCCGTGCAGCGGGACAAGGGCTTTGAGAATCGCCGTGATCACAGCCAAATCACCGGGCTCGTCCACGGTGATCCGGTATGCGCCATCGTCGGTTTCATGCGGCGTGGTCAGGCAGGTGAAGCGGTCCGGGTGGTTACGGATGAAGAGGGTCACATGCTCCCGCTCCGAGGGGCGCCTTGCCTCCTGCCATGCGGTTTCCAGGGCGGCGCGGGTGAAGACTTCGCAGTCCAGCCCCTCGGCCACCTGGGGCGGGGTGGTGATGTAATCCGCTTGCGCCTGGAAGAAGCTGGCGACTGTGCGGTCGCAGATGGCCGGTTCGATGAGGGGGCAGTCGCCGGTGACGCGCATGACGTATCGGGCATCAAAGGCCCTGGCCGCCTGCGTGTAGCGGTCCAGCACGTCCGACTCGTTGCCCCGGAAGACCTGGACGCCGAGTTCGGCCCCGAGTGCGGCCACGGGATCGTCGCTGGGGAGGTCGGAGGTGGCGAGCACGATCTCTCTCAGGCTCGTGCACCGCTTGAGCCGTTCGATCTCGTAGGCGATCAGCGGGCGGCCCAGCACGGGCTTGAGGATCTTGCCCGGCAGGCGGGATGAGCCCATGCGCGCCTGCACGATGGCCGTGACCTGCTCTTTCATGCTCATGCCAGCCGACCGAACCCCGTGGCGCTGGGTGCGCCCTTGAGCTTCGAGGGGATGTCCCGCTCTCCGGCGATGACGGAGAATGCCTTGTCGCAGGCGGCGAGGTAGGTCGCCACGTGCTCGTCCGTGTGGGCCAGCATGGCGTACATGAGGTTGCTGGCCAGGATGCCCTGTTCAAGCATCAGTTGGATGAAATAGGCTTTCTTTGCCTGCGGATGCTCGCCGTCAAAGGCGAAATGGCTCATGGGCTTGATGCCGCCCACATGGATGTCCAGCCCGTGCCGTGCGGCAAGTTCGGCCCAGCCTTGCTGCACCAGGGTGCCGATTCTGACCAGATGCTTGCCCGCTTCGGTCCGCTGGTGTTTTTCCAGGGTGGCCAGGGCGGCCACCGGGCCGATGCGGTCGGTCCAGTTGGTGGAACTAATGAAGGTGGACCGGGCCGCCTCCATGACGGATCGACGGCCGATGACCGCGGAGACGGGGTAGCCGTTGCCAAGCGCCTTGGCAAAGACGGCCATGTCCGGGCGCTGATCGAACAGGACCATGTGCGCCCCTCCGGTGTTGAAGCGCAGGCCAGCAGAGATTTCGTCCACGATGAGCACGGCCCCTGTCGAATCGGCCAGAGCCCTGACCGAGGTGAAGAAGCCCGGCGTCGGTTCCTCGTTGCGGATCGGTTCCATGACGATGGCGGCCAGCTGCGGGCCGTGGGCCGCGATGATCGCCTCCAGTTCGTCGATGCGGTTGTAGCGGAAAGGGAAGGCCGTCCCGGCCAGTCCCCGTGGCACTCCGGTGGGCTTGAGGCCGGTGATGAGGTGCTCGCCAAGCGCATTTTCCGTGCCGATGTTGGCGGCGAGGTACCAGTCGTGCCAGCCATGATAGCCGCAAAAGGCGACCTTGTCGCGGCCGGTGGCGGCGCGGGCGATGCGCACGGCCATGGCCATGGTCTCGCCACCGCCCCGGCCGAAGCGGACCTGATCCGCCCAGGGATGCAGCTCGCAGAGTCGGTCGGCCAGCTCGACCTCTTCGGCGCAATTGAGGGATGAGGCCACGCCCGCGTCGATGGCCCTCTTGACGGCCTGGTCAACATCGGGGTCGGCGTAGCCCAGCACGGTCGCGCCGATGCCGCCGATGGACATGTCAAGGAACTCATTGCCGTCCAGGTCCCAGACGTGCGCGCCGCTGGCCTTGCTGAAGTAGCCCGGCCAGACGCCGAGAGAGAACCTGTCCGGGTGCTTGGAGAGCAATTGGGTCATGCCGGGGATGCGCTCCCTGGCGCGTTCCTGCATCATCAACGAACGGTTCATCATTTTCCCCAGAGTGACGGGTTGAGAATTTTTTCAGGAAGATCGGCGAACAACCTCCGGGCCTCGTCGATCAGCATATCCGGAACGTCTCTGCGCCATGCCTTGAGATTGTCGTGTACTTGTGCAGCTTTTTCGGCCCCGAAAAGGACGGTGCTGTCGGGCCACGCCTTGCGGACATAGCCCATGGCCGCCTCAAGGGGGGCGAGCCTCATCCGGGATGAAAGCGACTGGACATCGCGGACGACAGATTGCGCGAAGACCATGTCTGCGGGCAGGGACTTCGGTGTCATGAAAATCAGGCCCTGCAGGTAGATGCTGCGAATCTGGAGGTGTTTCCCTTGCTCGTCGGCCAGCTCGCGGATGCCCGCGATCTCGAAGCGCCGATCGAGGAGGTTCGAGGGAATCTGGATGACGTCAAGCCCATCCAGAAGCAGGGCGTCCCGGGCGGCCCCGGGGGTGTAGACCGACACGCCAATGCGCTGGACCCGGCCGCTGTCCACAAGGCGGGCGAGGCCGGGGGCCATGCGCGGCCATGCGCCAAGCAGCGACTCCCGGTGCAGGATGAGCGTGTGCAGCCGGTCAACGCCCAGGCGCGACAGGCTTGTGTCCAGGTCGCGGTCCAGGGCGCCCATGTCCGTGCCGTCCCAGTGCGCGTCCGGCTTGCTGTTGACCAGTGCGCGGTCGGCGATGCCGAGACCGTGCAGGATGCGGCCAAGAACCGTCTCGCTCTCGCCGTAGCTGCTGGCGGTGTCGAATTCGCGTACGCCGCCTTCCCAGGCGGTGCGGACGATGTCCGTGGCCGCGGCATGGTCGGGCTGCCCGTCATCGTTGGCAACGCCGTATCGCATGCCCAGCTGGGCCGTGCCGAGGATCAGGCGCGCGTCAGCCATGGACTGTCTCCAGCAGGGTCGAGACCACGTATCGCATGTCGTCCCCCTCCAGGGAGGGGAACATGGGTATCGAAAGAATGTGCCGGTACGCCTCTTCCGCCACCGGGCACAGCCCCTCGCCGGTCCCCAGGGTGTTCCGGTAGTAGGGGTGCAGATGCACCGGGATGTAGTGCACCTGTGCGCCGATGCCTGCCGCGCGAAGCTCGTTGAAAACTTGGTCGCGATCAGGCACGCGGACTACGTAGAGATGGTAGGCGTGTTCCACGTCTTCGCGCACGGCCAGAGGGCGGACCGGGGTTCCAGCCAAGCGCACGTCGTAAAAGGTCGCGATCTCGCGCCTGCGCTTGAGGAAGTCCGGCAGTTTGCGCATCTGGCTGGTGCCCAGCGCCGCCTGGATGTCTGTCAGGCGGTAGTTGTAGCCAAGCTCCGTCATTTCATAGAACCACTGGCCCGTCTCCTCGCGGGAGCGGGCGTCCGAGGTGATGCCGTGGTTGCGGAAGAGCCGCAGGCGCTGGTCGAGATCGTCACGGTCTGTCACGATCATGCCGCCTTCGCCGGTGGCCACATGCTTGACCGGGTGGAAGGAGAAGACGGTCATGTCGGCCAGGGTCCCGACTCCTGCGCCCTGGTATGTGCCGCCCAGGGCGTGGCAGCCGTCCGCCACCAGGGAGAGTTGGTGGTCGTCAGCCAGCGCGCGCAGGGCGTCCCAGTCGCAGGGCTGCCCGGCGTAATCCACGCCGATGATCGTTTTGGTCCGGTCCGTGATCCGTTCCCTAACCCTGTCGGGGTCGATGAGCAACGTGTCAGGGCAGACATCGGCGAAGACCGGCGTGGCCCCCATGTAGAGGACGCAGTTGGCCGTAGCCGCAAAGGTCATGGGTGGGACGATGACCTCGTCGCCCGGGCCGATACCCAAGGCGATCATTGCGGCATGCAGAGCGGCCGTGCCGTTGGCCACGGCAACACCGTGCCGTGCGCCGCAGTATGCGCTGACGGCAGACTCGAACTGGGCAACTCGGGGGCCTGTCGTCAGGTAGTCTGACCTCAGGGCCTCGGCCACGGCGCGGATGTCGTCCTCGCTTATATGCTGCCTGCCGTATGGAATCCTGCGCATGGCGGCCTAGAGCGTGAAGCCTTGTTGAGCGAGTATGGTCCGCAGTTCCTCGACGCTTATCCATCTGTCATTGGTGTCGGAGCTGTAGGCGAAGCCCTCGGGCACGCGCTGCAGGCCGGAGGCGTCTCCCTTGTAGTTGAACACCCCGGTTTCCGGCAGGATGATGTAGCCGGTTTCGGTGATGACCACGTTGCGGGAGTCCTCGGCCGGAATCATGCACTCGTGCAGCTTTTCGCCCGGGCGGATGCCCACGATCTCGGTCTTGCACCCCGGAGCGATGGCCTCTGCCAGATCGGTGATCTTCATGCTCGGGATGCGTGGCACGAAGATTTCGCCACCCGCCGCATTCTCGATGGCGTTAAGCACCATCTGGATGCCCTCGTCCAGAGTGATCCAGAACCGGGTCATACGCGGATCAGTGATGGGCAGGACGCCTTCCTCGCGTTTCTTCAGAAAGAAGGGAACGACGCTGCCTCGGCTGCCCAGGACGTTGCCGTAGCGCACGACAGAGTATTTCGGCCCCACGGCAAAGCCGTTGGCCGCCACAAAAAGCTTGTCCGAGGCGAGCTTGGTGGCGCCGTAGAGATTGCACGGGGCCACGGCCTTGTCGGTGGAAAGGGCCACGACCTTTTCCACGCCGAGGTCGGCGGCCACGTTGATGAGGTTCTGCGCCCCGTTGATGTTGGTTTTGATTGCCTCGGTGGGGTTGTACTCCGAGGCCGGAACCTGCTTCATGGCTGCGGCGTGGACGATGACGTCAACTCCCCGGCAGGCGCGGTAGAGGCGCTCCTTGTCCCGCACGTCGCCGATGAAGAAGCGCAACGCGCCGGACTTCTCAGGCGGATAGTCCTGGGCCATCTCGAACTGCTTTAGCTCGTCGCGGCTGAAGACGATGAGTTTTTTCGGCTTGTAGCGTTCCAGGACGATTTGCACGAAGCGCTTTCCGAAGGATCCGGTCCCTCCGGTGATCAGAATTGTTTTTCCGTCAAGCATTGAATTTCCTGTGATGTAAAAACTTTATGGGATAAATCGGCGGCCAGCCAAAGCCGCGTGGATGGGATGTTCAGACGAATTGAGTGATTGTATTCGATGTCGGGTCAGTGTCAAGCCGATCGGGTTGATAGGCCTCAGGTGACTTATGGCTGGTGCTAAGATATCTCGTAAAAGTTGTTTTTCAAGATCGATTACTTACGGCGAATGAAGTGAACGCCCCAGGTCAGTCCCGTGACTACTACATACGAACTGGTGAGCAGAAATCGCATGGACAAAACTGCGGTGGCCGAAGTTTTGGCATCGAGTCCATTGGCCTTGAGCGCACCGACCCAGGTCCAGTCGAGTGCGCCAAGCCCCCCGGGCATCTGACTGAGAACACCTGCCATCTCTGCCGTGGGGGCGGCCCAATAAATATCTAGAACCATGGTGTCCAGACCGCACAAGGAGAAAAGGCAGGCATAGACAGCCGCGCTAGTCATGTACTTGATCATGGCCAGCGAGAAGAGTCTGCGTGCCACTTGGACGCTCAGGAGGTCGGCGGTGAGCTGGCCGAGCTTGGTGCGAATTTTTTCAGGCAGTCGTTCCCATGAACACAGTCGTTCCACCGCATGCTGAATGGTTTTAGTCAGTAGGTTCATCCCTGCCATGATACAACCCCAGCCGCCAAGGACGACACACAGGGTCAATACAAGTGGCAAGTCGCCGAACACATAGATCACACCGACACACATGAGCATGCAAAGCGCAATAAAGTCGAAGGCCTGGTCCCAGAGGAACAGGCCTGCAGTGGTCATGATGCCGTGTCCCGCTTGACGCTTTAGCGCATAAACCCGGATCGACGAGTTGCTCAGGGAGAGCGGGAAAATCTGCCCCACAAGCACGGCCAAGGCGATATACCGAAAATAGAAGAACCGGGAACAACTGGGGCCGCATTGAGCCTCGGTCACTATGCGCCACTTCGTTGCTGCGCACAGAAAAACTCCGGCAAGCAGTGCCAGTGTAAGTATGGCCAGTGCAGGGTTGATGGACTTGAACGTCGTCCACACTGGCCCCCAGGCAAATTCGGAAAGCTTGGCGACTTCGAAGAACAGCGCGGCTCCTACGCCGAAAAGAGCCAAAGGTACAAGCCACTTCCTCATGACGCTGCCTACCCAAGTAAGGATTGGTATAGATCCTGGTGCTTGTCAGTGACGAGATCCCAGTTAAAGGTTTCCATGGCCATCTTCCGGGCATTGTTTCCGATGCTCTGCGCCAGTTCTGGATCACGGAATAGTTTGAGCAGGGACGCGGCGATGTGTGGCTCGGGGTCGTGGAACGGGTTGATCACGATATTTTCCCAATCCTTAAGCACGCCTTCACCGTAAGCATTGATGTCCAGCATCCCCATGACAGGCTTGCCGTAATACATAGCCTCAATGTTTGCGTTGGCCAACGAATTGCGTCCTTCCGGGTCAAGATCGAACCACATGGAGTGAACATCGCATACCTCCATGAAAGCCGGGATCAGATTGTGAGGCTGTTTCCCAGTAAATATCAACTGTTTCGCAAGTCCCAGTTCCTTCACCAAGTCTATGGTGGGCTGGTAGTTCCGTGCTCCGACGATGAGCATGCGGCACTCTGGCATTTCTTCCAAAACCATCTTGAAGCCGCGAATCAGAGAGAGGCGGTTTCGCAAATGGTGCAGATGACCGACCGAAAGCAGAACCTTCTTGTCTTTGAGGTCGTATTCTTCGCGGATCATTCTCACGTCATCAGGATCCGCTTTAGCCGGAAGGTCCACGGCCAAGGGGATCAGTCTGCCGTCTTCACGCCCGAAGCGACTGGCGAGGTATCGGGTACACGAGTTGTCCAAATCCACCAATGCATCCGCCCGACGTACAACGGCGTATTTGAGCAGGGTCGAGTCCGCTGCTCCAAGCACTGCATTGTAGAACGGAACAGGATGACGGATAATGGAGTGGATAGTCAAAACCATAGGTAGCCCTAGCTTTCTTGACAGGAGGACGCCATTGAAAGCCATGTCGAACATATGGTTGTGGACGTGGAGCAACTGGCATCCTTTGCTTTCCAGAACTCCGCGCATATACGCGAGGTTGCCAGGCAGCATGGTCATGCTTAGCCAGGGAAAGTTGACCGCAATGGGCAACCGTGGGAGGCGGATACACGGAACGCGATAGACATCCACGCCTTCGACGACCTCGTGGCGGGGCGTACTTTTGTCCAGATGGGCAGTGAAGACAGTAACGTCCAGACCTCGCTTGACCAGATTTTGGGCAAGCTTACTGGAATGAATGGATGAACCTGTCGCCACGGGTGGAAACAGATTCGTGAGCATGGCTATGGAACGAAGAGAGGATTTCAAATCACCCTCGCGGGCTAGGATAGTTCATTGTATGAGGAAATCACCGCTTCAATAACTCGTTCAATTTCCTGATGCGTCAGCCGAGCATACATGGGAATGGTAATGGTTCGGTCGCCAATGTCCTCGGCAACGGGCAGAGGGTGGGGCATGCATTCGGGCCGGGCGGCGTAGTAAGTCAGGCCATGCACGGCGCGGAAGTTGACTGCGACACCGATCCCCTTTTCCTGCAAAAGACCGAGCATGTCGTCGCGTTTTCCCCGCGGAGCCCATATCGTGAACAAGTGACGGGCGTGCTTAGTATTGTCGAGAACAACGGGAAATTCGATGCCCGCTTCAGAGAAGGCGGTTTGGTATCGCTGACAAATCGCTTCTTTGCGCGCCAGCCTCTCATCAATCAGTTCAAGTTGGTGCAGGAGCAACGCAGCCTGGATGTCGGACATGTTCGCCTTCCAGCCGAGTTCGGCCATATCCCAATGCTGGTACTTGGCCGTGTAGCGGTCAGCGGCGGACTTGGACATGCCATGCAAACGAAGAGCCTGCAGTTTATCGGCAAGCTCCTTGTCATTGGTGACGATGGCCCCGCCTTCGCCGGAGGTGATGTTCTTGGTGGCGTAGAAGGAGAAGCATGCAGCGTTGGAGAGCTGGCCGGGAACGATGCCGTCACGGCTGCCCTCTATGGTGTGGGCGCAGTCCTCGACAATGGCGAGGTTGTGCCTGTCAGCGATCTCCTTGATCGTCTTCATGTCCACCATCTGGCCATAAAGATGTACCGGGATGATCGCCTTGGTCCGCTCCGTAACTGCCTCAGCAATTTTTGTGACGTCAAGATTGCCCGATTCAGACTCGGAGTCCACAAAAATAGGGGTTGCGCCGCACTGAACCACGGCGTTGGCAGTTGCGATGAAGGTCATGGACGGGACGAGCACTTCGTCGCCTTCCCCTATTCCCAGCGCTTGAAGCGCCAGAAACAATGAAACCGTACAGCTGGTGGTGCCAAGACAATATTTTGCGCCCAGGTATTCGGCAAACTTCTCTTCGAATAGGCGGGTCTTTGGTCCAGTGGTCAGGAAAATGCCTCTGAGAGTCTCGACGACGGAGTCGATCTCCTCTGCACCAACATTATGGCGGAAGAACTCGATCTTGCTCATCCGAGGAGCCTGCCGTTCAGCTTCACACGCTTGATGATTTCATCGGCGTCGATGAGATATTTGTACCACTTCACGGTCACCGTCTTGGGTTCGAACTTCACGGCATTGACCTTGAGAGCTTCGTAGATCTCTTTGGCACCGTCCATGGGGCTATACTCGGGCTTGAATCCAAGAATGTCCAAGATTTTCTGAAAGCCCACATTGTAGTCGCGGCGATCCGGGTCGCTGAGCACATGGTTGACCTGTACAGGAAACGGCAACTCCTCGCGAATCAGATAAGCCAAGGTTGCGATCTGGAAGTTGTGGTCGTTGGCGCCAACGTTGAACACTTCACCTCTCACCAAAGTGGTTTCCGATTCAAGTACAGAGGCAAATGCTCGAGCCGCGTCCTTGACATGGACGAAAGGACGCCATTGTTCACCCCCGCCGGTGATCTGGATTTCGTTTTTCGAGAATGCGTGGTAGGTCATGATGTTTACGGCAAGATCGAAACGCATGCGTTTGGACAAACCGTATACAGTGGCCAGGCGGAGTGCAGTGACGCAATACGTTTCGTCGCACAGAGCAAAGGCGGTCTTCTCGGCATTGACGTTGCATTCGGCATAAACGGTGAGCGGATTGGGCTTGGTCTCTTCGGTAGAAGCCTTGCCAGTGCCCGCACCGTAGACAGAGCAGGAACTGGCAAGCACATAGCGAGGGACGCCAGCCTCTTTGGCGAGCCTGGAGATGCGTGCGCGGCCATCAAAATTGATGGCCCGGGTCAGCGCAGGATCAAGATCTCCGCAAGGATCGTTGGAAAGAGCCGCGAGGTCGCAGACGCCATCCACGCCATCAAAGATGGACGGTTCAACGAAACGGATGTCATGCTTGATTAAGGTATAGTTGGGGTTGTCCGTGGTTTCCTTCAGCAGGTTTTCACCAAAGAAGTAACGGTCAAGACCAATAACCTTGTGCCCTTTTTCCAGTAATAGATCGCAAAGTGCGGTGCCGATATAACCGCCAGCTCCGGTAATGAGAAAGGTGCTCATGATATTATGCTCGATTTTTTGAATTAGTTAGAAAATGCATCATCATCCATGCCGGTGAAAGATGCAATCGATATGGCCTATTTCATACCCCAGCCTACTATACAACTGTAATGCCGGAGTGTTTTCCAGCTGAGTAACTACGGTATAACGGTTGCTATCAGAATATTTGGCCTCTGCGGCCGCAACCAACTGGTACGCGACGCCGCGCCGTTTGAACCGTCCATCTACTGCTATCAGGTCGATGGAGAACACGCCATCCTTTACGAGGAGAAGGATGAACCCTGCCACCACGCCGTCTTCTTCCCAGACCAGCATGTCCGTGCCTCGATTGCCTGAATAGTAGTTGACGGCCCAAGAGGCGTTAAGGTGATCAGCAAATGGGTTCAGTATCTCGTCCTGGTGAAAACGGTCATAAATGAAGGAACGGCAAGCGATATCCCACACATAGTCCCTGTCTTCAGGACGGGTTTCACGGACGTTTGATGAGGTGAAGCTGACAAACTCAGTGGTGTCTTTAGCCAGAGAAGCCTGTGTATTGATGAAGCGGAAGCCTCTGGCAACCAATCCAGCAACTGATGGAGTGTCACCTGCTGCAACCTTTGCGTAGCAGAAAGAGAGGTCGTCTGGCAGTTCCGCAAGTACTGGCAGAGTCAATCCGCTGGAAGGGAGGATCCGGTAGGCGTCCTTCTGGATTTGTGCCGCCAGCCAACCATCCTCAATATAAAGTGTAGTCATGAATTTATGAAATAAAGGTTATCGCCGAACAGCATACGCATTCTTGCGGTCGAAGTAGAAGTCTACTGTCGGCTTTGTGCCGACTTCAGCGCCTGGCGGATAGTAGATATACTCCAAATCTCCTGCTGGCAACATGGGAGTCTTGCGATACTCATGGACAAGCCGTTTATCCTCAAGATTCATGGCAAGCATACGGTCTCGTGCACGAATCATGAACACCTTGACGTCATTTTTGTCAACTCCGTTGGCTTTCTTGTATCCGATCAGTCCGAAAACACGTTTTTCAATGAAGTTGGGCCGCCATGGTGCCCAGTGAAGGGCTATGGTTTCCCCGGCAGCAAGAGCAGGACGAAGAACTTCATAGTCGGCATTCATCTGTGTCAACGAATTGGTCGGCGGAATATTCTTCACGGAAAAGCCCACGAAAGCCACGAAAATCAAACTGAGGATCAATCCAGACACCTTAGGCCTGCGTTGCCCGATGTCCAGCAACCACTTTGTCATGAGCAGCAGGCCAAACGGAGCGACGGTAGCCCAATATCGGGGCGAAGGCCAAGTGGCTGGGCGAATGGGCGAGAAACTTCCCACCATGTAGACGAGTAAGATAATATAGATGAGATATATGGCGGCTAGGCCTCTCCATAGTTTGTCATCGTTTTTGATCAACACGACGGCCGCGATCACGCTCAGCACGAAAACAGGCAGCAATCCTTTGAGTTTTTTGTACTCTACAATGCGTATCAGATACTCTTGAACCGAGAGACTCTCATGATTGCCGATTGCCGATCCGGCTACGAGGCCAATCCGGCCCATAGTGTTACCTGTTGCATACCAAAAAGCCACCCATTCGACCAAAAAGAGTAATGCCAGTATGGAAAAGAAAATGAGAATAGGTTTGAATTCTTTTGAAGGAAGCCAGATGAGCAGCGCTATGCCAGGGAAAAGATATACTGCGGTAATCCGTGAACCCCAAATGCAGAAGCAAAATAGAGCTGCGGCCACTAGCAGGTTGAGATGTCGTTTTTCATGCCAAAGCAGAAGCAGATAGATGGCTATGGACAGGAACATGAACTGAAAGACACTTGGCCATAACTGGCTCCCGGTCTGTGTCATCACCGGAAAAACTATGAGCAGAGCCGCCGATATCACCCCAAGCCTGGGGCCCCCAAGCCGGACGCCTGTCAGATAGATGAACACGGTGCCCAGAGCTGAAGCCAGGATGGGCAGGATGGAGTAGACTGCGGGTTTGAAGCCGAGAACCCATGTAAGGAGGGTCAGCGGAATCATTATCGCCCAACGAGAAGTGTGGTGGTTCATGTCCGACAGCGAACCGCTGCGAAGAAAGGAGTCGGCAAACGCCCATCGTTGCGCATTATCACCGCCGATATCTAAATACTCTGCGGTGACGTAACGTATGGCTATGGTGGCGAAGAAGAAAAAAAAGATTTCGCCCCACAATGGGTGTGGCTTCGTCTGAAACATGGGCGAAATGTGAGCTTATTCCTAACAAAAGTCAACGGCGCAGGGAGATATTTAAGCCAATTAATCTAAGTCCACAGAGCGATTCGAAGCATCACGGCCCAGGTCGAGCGCCATGCTCTTTTTGACAATTAATCTCTGTCAGGCCTCCTGTCGAAGAGACCTCGATCTTCTTCTGACTCCTGGGTTTGGTTCTGTGGGATTTAAGAAAAATGAATGGCTCAACGAGTTTTCTCGTGTCTCATTGCCATGGGCACCATCTTAAGAAAGAATGTTGCAATTAATCAAAACATTTGATTTGAAAGCTTTTTTTCGTGTTGAAGTTTCAAGTGGGGAGTGGAAGCAAAAAGGGTTGCGGCGATGCTGCAACCCTTTTGCCTACAGTATCTGACTCAAAAACAGCTTGGTCCTGTCGTGGGTGGGGTTGGTGAAGAAGTGCTCGGGGGGGCCGATCTCGACGATCTTGCCCTCGTCCATGAACACGACGTGGTCGGCCACCTCGCGGGCAAAGCCCATTTCATGGGTGACGACGACCATGGTCATGCCTTCGCGGGCCAGGGTCTTCATGACTTCGAGTACCTCGCCGACCATCTCCGGGTCCAGGGCGCTGGTGGGCTCGTCAAAGAGCATGACCTTGGGGTCCATGGCCAGGGCGCGCGCGATGGCCACGCGCTGTTGCTGACCGCCGGAGAGCTGCGAGGGATAGTTGCCCGCCTTCTCGTGAATGCCCACCTTGTTGAGCAGGGTCATGGCGTTCTCAATGGATTTGTGCTTGCCGCGCTTGCGCACCGAAGTCTGGCCCACGGTGACGTTTTCGAGCACGGTCAGGTGCGGAAAGAGGTTGAAGGACTGGAAGACCATGCCCACTTCCATGCGTACCTTGTTGATGTCGGTCCTGGGGTCGAGCACATCGGTGCCGTCGATCATGATCTGGCCCCGGTCGGCCCGCTCAAGTCTGTTCAGACAGCGCAGGAAGGTGGATTTGCCCGAGCCGGAAGGGCCGATGACCACGACCACCTCGCCCGAGTTGACATGATAGGATACGTTGTGCAGGGCCTGCACCTCGTGGGGGACGAAGAAGGTCTTGTATATGTTCTTGACGTCTATCATCTTACTCCACCGACCTTTTTTCAAGATACTGAACGAACATGGACAGGGCGAAGGTGACCACAAGATACATCAGGCCGCACACGAAGTAGAGTTCATAAGGCATGAGGCTTGTGGTGACGGCCTCGCGGGTGGCCTTGGTCAGTTCGCGGATGGCGATGACACCCAGCAGCGAGGAGTCCTTGATCAGGCTGATGAACTGGCCGGCCAGCGGCGGCAGGATGCGCCGGAAGGCCTGGGGCAGGATGATCTTGCGCATGGCCATGGACTTGGTCATGCCCAGGGATCTGGCGGCCTCGGATTGGCCCTTGTGGATGGACTGGATGCCCGCCCGCACGATCTCGGCCACATAGGCTCCGGCAAAGATGGAAAGCGAGGCGATGCCGAACCACATCTCTGGTATCTGCGGCAGGCCGGAGGTGACGAGCAGGTTGTTCACCAGCGTGCCGATGACGTAGTACCAGATGAGAATCTGCACGAGCAGGGGCGAGCCCCTGATGATTTCAATGTAGGTGATGGCCGTCCACTTGAAGCATGGGTTGGTCGATATTCGCGCAAGGCCCGTGAACAGACCGAGTACAATGCCGAAAATAATGGCAATGATGCTGATCTCGATGGTGATGAGCATGCCCTGGGCCATGAGTCCGAGGCTGCCCTCCTCGTGAGCGGCGATGACATCGCCCATGTACAGGGTGTCGTTCTCGCCCACCCTCAGGTTGGCGCTCGGAACGGTGTAGAGCTCGGAAGTGCCGTCGCCCTCGACGGTGACTACCGCGTCTCCCCCCTGGTGGGTTATGCTGGCGACCCTGCCCGCTATCTCGGCGCGGACGTTGATAGTTTCGGTGTAGTAGAAATATCGTGGAATCCGGTTCCAGTGCCAGATGTAGTTGGCCTGCTGGGTGGCGACGTAGAAGCCGTAGGCCAGGGCAAACAGTCCGGCGAAGAACACGAGCATCCAGAGGGTGTTCCGGCTCGGAAGTACCCTGGCAAGGGTTTGCGTGATGTCGTTCATGAAAAAAACTCTATGGAGTTGAGTACATAGAAAAAAAGCCGGGGATCGTTGTCACGATCCCCGGCAGGGAATGCATATCGGGTTACTGGACGTCCTGGAGCCAGTCGTTGCTGCCGAACCACTTGGTGTAGATGGCTTCGTAGCGGCCGTCGTTCTTGGTCTGGCGCAGGAAGTTGTTGAGCCAGTTCAGGAAGTCCGGGTCGCCCTTGTTGATGGCCCAGCCCAGCGGCTCGTAGGTGAAGGGTTCGTCGAGGAACTTCATGCCCCCGGCCTTGCCGCGCTCGGCGTAGAAGATGGCGAGCATGGGCAGGTCGTAGACAGAGGCGGTCGCCTTGCCGTTGAGGACTTCGAGCATGGCCTCGGATTCGGTCTCAAAGGACTTGTAGGTGGCCTTGGGCATCATGCGCCGAACGGCCTGCTCGCCGGTGGTGCCGAGCTTGGAAGTGACGGTGATGCCTTCGGCGTTGAGGTCTTCCCAGGAGTTGATGCGGTCGGCATCGGCGGCGTTGACCAGCACGGTCTGGCCGACGATGATGTACGGGTCGGCGAAGTTGATCTTCAGGTTGCGCTCCTGGTTGACGGTCATGCCCGAGGCGATGATATCGAACTTGTCGGAGAGCAGGGCCGGGATGATGCCGTCCCAAGAGGTGTTGACCAGCTCCAGCTTGACGCCCATGGCCTTGGCCATTTCGGTGACCATGTCCACGTCGAAACCGACGATGTTGCCCCTCTTGTCGGTCATCTCAAAGGGCATGTAGCCCGCTTCGAGGCCGACACGCAGGGTGCCGCGCTGCATGATGCGCTCAAGAGCCGAGCCCTTGCTGAGTTCCAGGCGGACGTTGATGTCCTGCTTGGGGGCCGGCGATCCATCCTGGTTGGCGGGCTGCTGGCCGCAGGCGACGAGAAAAACGAGGGTGGCGAGCATCGCCAAGAGACCGAGTACGCGTTTCATCCTTTCCTCCAGTGAAACTAAAGTTGAGTGGTATCCCTTGGCCCAGAGCCGTCGTCCGGGTTGATACGGCGGCACGGGGTCTTTGGTTCCATCGCGATCGTCGCCCTGCGCGGGTTTGTTCGCAGCGCGACATTTCTCCTTAGCTGCAAATGTCGAAAAAAACAAGATGCGTGTCCGGTCAGGTCGGCAGGGAACCTGGGCGGTTTTGGCGGTTGTGCGTCGCGGAAAACGTGAAGCAAACAATGTGCGGCCATCCAGACTGGATAGCGGGGTGTTTCCGACAAAAATTCGTCTGTGGCCCGTCGCGATTTATTTTCATTCTCTCGCGAAAACCCGGGGCGCGGAGGGCGCGATGCCTCGCCCCAGACACCTTAGCGCGGGTTGCTGTTGACACCGGGGCGGCAATCATACAATCCACTCTGAGAATCAGAACCCAGATGAAGACAACGGCGATAACCTGGAGCGTAGAATGAACGGTCGGAACGGATCAGTGCCCCTGCTGGAGGGCGGCATCTACAAGGTGTTTCTCATCCTGCTGCTGCTTTTCGCCTTGTATCTGGGCTTTTCCATCGTCGAGCCCTTCCTGCACACGCTGATTTTCTCCACGGTGCTGGCCGTACTCTTTTCCCCGGTTTTTGCCTGGGTTCTCAAGGTGGTGCGGGGCTGTCGCGCGCTCGCCTCGCTGCTTACGGTATGCATCATCGTCTTCTGTCTGCTCCTGCCCATGACTTTTCTGGTGATGGCGCTCATCAGCCAGGGCGTGGAATCCCTGGTGGCCCTCAACACCTGGGTGACGAGCGGCGGGCTCGACGCCCTGACCAGCGGCGAGCGGTTGGAAGGATACCTGGAATGGCTGCGGCGTGAGCTGCCATATCTGCGCATCGAGTCGCTGGACATCCAGGAAAGTATCGTCAGGTATTCAAGGGATTTCGCCCAATTCATGCTGGGGCTTGGCACCGGATTGGTTCGGGACGCGACCAAGGGAGTGCTTCATTTCCTGCTCATGGTCTTCATCCTCTTCTATTTCCTGCGCGACGGGGCCAAGATGGTGGCCTACCTCAAGCTGCTTTCGCCGCTTCGCCCCAGGCAGGAGGACTTCATCATCGATAGCTTGAGGCGCGTGGCCCGTGGGGTGCTCATGGGCTGCCTGCTGGTGGCTGTGCTTCAGGGCGTGGCCGGTGGCATCGGGCTGGCGGTGGTGGGCATCCCGGCCTTTTTCTGGGGCGCGATGATGGCGCTGGCCTCGCTCATTCCCGTGCTCGGCACCGGGCTGGTCTGGGTGCCCGCCGTGGGCTTCCTCGTGCTGGCGGGCCAGTGGAAGGCGGCCATCATGCTCGCCCTGTGGTGCGGGATCGTCGTGGTCGGCATCGACACCATCCTGCGGCCCATCTTCATGCGCGAGGCATCGCGCGTGTCCACCTTCTACATCCTTTTGGCCATCCTTGGCGGCATCTATACCTTCGGGATGCTCGGCATCTTTTACGGGCCGCTCATCCTGAGTCTGGTCATGGTCATGCTGCAGCTTTATATCGAGGAATATGCCGAGGATCTCAAGGATAGTTGCGAATGACCCTGATTCGTTTGATTCTCGTTCTTGTGGTGCTGGCGGTCTGCCTTGCGGGCTGTGCCAAGGATGTGACGCTGCCGGAGTCTGTTCCCGTCCCAAGCCCTGCCCCGGCTCCCGAACCGGAGCCGGACCCGACCCCGGCCTATGCGGCGGTGAGCCGCGACGAGGCCAGGGTGCTGGCCGCGTCCCTGTCCAAAGGAGATCAGCGCATCGGATTGTGGACCGATCTTCGTCCCGTTCTGGAGAACAGCCTGCGCTACATCCTGCGGCGGCCGCAGGGGGCGGTGGCCGTAAGCCGACCGGGGCTGACCCTGACCTGGGCCCAGCTTGGCGACAGCGTGGCCGAGTTCATCGGCATGCTCTCGGCCATGGACATCGACCCAACCCTGGTCGCCGACCGATTCGTCTGGCTCAAGGTCAAGCCAGGCACCCTGCTGACCGGCTACTACGAGCCCTGGATCGAGGCGTCACTGACCCGGCAGGGGGACTACCGCTACCCCATTTACGCCAAGCCAGACGACCTGAGGACCGTTGACCTGGGCGCGTTTCATCCGCGCTGGCAGGGGCAGTCGCTGGTCTATCGCGTGGACGAGGGCGGCATCAAGCCGTACCATGACCGCAAGGACATCGACGGCCAGGGAGTCTTGACGGGTAAAGGGCATGAGATCGCCTGGGTCAAGGACCCGGTGGACATCTTCTTTTTGCAGATTCAGGGGTCGGGACGGTTGGTGCTGCCCGATGGCACGGTCAGGCATGTGCTCTACGGCGGGCGCAACGGGCACGAGTATGTTTCGCTGGGCAAGGTGCTCATCAACCAGGGGCATGTGCCCCGGGAGGAAATGAGCATGCAGCGCATCCGGGAATTTCTGGCGGCCAATCCGGACAAGGCCGACGCGCTCATGTTCGAGAACCCGAGCTATGTTTTCTTCCACCTCTCTGACGAGGGCCCCTTCGGGGCCATGAATACCATCCTTAGGCCCAGGGTGAGTGTGGCCGTGGACAGGACCATGACCCCTCTCGGCTCGGTGCTGGCGCTCAAGACCACCCTCATGGACCACTCCCGGGGCGTGTCCGAGCCGTTCATGGGCATCGTCCTGGCCCAGGACACCGGCGGGGCCATCAAGGGCACGCGCATGGATCTCTTCTGCGGCTCGGGCGACGAGGCCGAGATGCTGGCCGGGCACCTCCAGGAGCATTCCGAGGTCTTCATGCTCATCAGCCGCCGGGTGCTCGGCGCGTCCGCAGGGGCGGATCAGGCCCCGGCAGCCCGGTAGGGAAGGTCGGTTCGCTCAGCCCCGGCGGGGCGGCGTTCGGCCTCGGGCCGCCAGGATTCGATCCGGGCGCGGCCCGCAAAGGCCCGCAGATCGCAGCAGCGCTCCCAGCTCTTGGTGTGCCCCTGGCAATTGGCGTCCTTGCAGTAGTACAGATACATGGCGACCTCCCGTGGTTGGCTGAGCCTGACGTCTTGTCGGCTCATGTGCCCTGATACGATAGGGGGACGGCTGGGAGAAAGGCGCATTTGGCGGGCGGCCGGACCGGGGTGGTGAGCGGTGGCCCGTGGATGAGGGGGCCGGTGTTCGCCGGTGAGCGGCAGAAAATCGTCGGGGAACGCGGACGGGGCTAGTCCATGCCGCCGGGCAGGTCGCCCGAGAGCAGGTCGGCCAGGGTGATGGCGTCCAGTTCGCGCTCCATGGCCCTGGAGGCGCGCTCCCAGGCCGTGCGGGTCAGACAGTCGTCGGAGCGTTCACAGGCGGTGTCGCAGTCGAGGCAGGTGGCGATGTTGGCCGAGCCTTCCATGGTGCGCACTATCTCGCCCAGGGTGATGTCGGCCGGAGATCTGTCCAGCATGTGACCGCCGGACGCGCCGCGTACCGAGGCGACCATGCCCGCCTGCTTCAGCGGGCGGATGATCTGTTCGATGAAGGGCGCGGAGATGCCGGTGCCCTTGGCCAGATCGGCCGAGCACACGGGAACCTCGCCCTCGCGGATGGCGAGTTCGAGCAGGAGCCTTGCGGCGTAGCGTGATCGTGCGGAGAGTTTCATGTTGTGTGTTCCCGGTGGTGGTGCGGCACTCGGGTTAACCCGGCCGGAACCACCGACCAAGGGCCATTGATGAGTAAGATAATCGGGTATGTCCGTCAAGGCGCCTTGTCGCCCGGGCACACCCCACAGCCCGGGCCAAGGCCCGGCGGTAGCGGAGAATCCATGCAGTACGTGGCCCTTCTTGAGCAGGAAAAGCGCGGCTATTCCGTGACCTTTCCCGATTTTCCCGAGTGCACGACCTTTGGCGCGGACATGGACGAGGCCGTGGACCAAGCCCACGAGGCGCTGGCCCTGTATGTGGAATACTTCCTGGAGCAGGGCGGCACACTGCCCGAGCCCATGACCAAGAAGGCGGTGGCGGCCCTTCCCGCGAGCGCGGGCAGAAAGGCCGTCAACATCACCGTGCAGGCCGAAGGCGGCGACTTCGCTGAACTTGAAGTGGTCATGCACGCGCACTTGCTCGGCCGCATCGAGAAATATTGCCGTGACAGCGGCATCTCCCCGGCCGACTTCCTTGCCGTGGCCGCCCGCCACGCCCTGCGGGCCGACATTCTGGCCGAATAGCTCATCCCGGCCAAGTCGCACCACGGCAATATGAGTTCCCCAGACAGTGGGGAACGGTCTCTCTGTTGCTAAAAACGTCAATTTTGCCCCTTGCGGCCGGGTTGCAGGCTTTTTTGTTTTGGTCTACGTTCCGCTCCCGGGACAAAGGGTTTGGCAGAAGCTCGGGGTATGCTTCGCAAGGCGAGGCGTTGCAAAAATGTGAATCCCATGAGTTTTTGGCCTCATGTGGATTTCCTGGCTTACCGACTGGAACGGGTTCCTGTCGGATGCACAAAGACATTTCAAACTGCGGAGTGACTTGAGATCATGTGCCGTTTATTTGCGCTCACGAGCCGCGATCCGGTTTCGCCCATGCGCGCCATCGACGCCCTCAATGTGATGAAGGAGGGGCACGACGGTTCTGGTGTGGGGTTGTACCTTGGCGGGCTCGGCGGGCCTTTCGGAGATTTGAAGGACCACCCCATCCTCTCCGGCATATTCACCGAAGCAGGGTTGCGCCGCCTGGACGAATACATGGCGGGCCAGGGGTTTGAAGTCAGACACGCCGTGCGTTTCACGCCAAGGTCCGAGCCGCCTCGGGGCACTCCGAGGCGCGGCACTTATGTGGCCATTGCCTATGCGGTGCCCGCCGGATGGGAAGCGCTGTCCGAGGATGAGCGCGGCCGTCGTCTGGTACGCATTCGGCTCAATCTGCGCGCCGAGGGCGAGGGCACCGGCGACATGATGGTCTTCTCATTCTGGCCCGACACGGTCATGATCAAGGAAGTGGGCGATCCCCTGGAGATGGGGGCCTATCTCGACTTGGGCCGCGAGGAGTTGCACGCCCGGCGCATCCTGGCCCAGGGCAGGCAGAACACCAACTACGCCATCAACCTCTACGCCTGCCATCCCTTCTTCATCGAGGGCGTGGCCACCATGACCAACGGCGAGAACACCGCTTTTGTGCCCATCCGCGAGTACCTCATGTCGCGTGGAGTGGAGGGATATTCGGGTTATCAGTCCGATTCCGAGGTTTTCACCCACATCGCCCATTTCACCACCCGCAGGCTCGGGCTCGACATTCGCGCCTACAAGCACGTCATCACCCCCTTGAGCGATGACGAGATGCATCGGCACCCGGACAGGGAGTTTCTCCAGTCCCTCAAGCGCTCGTGCCGCAAGCTGATCATCGACGGTCCCAACTGTGTCATCGGCTGCCTGCCCGACGGGACCATGTTCATGGTGCAGGACCGCAAGAAGCTGCGCCCCGGCGTGGTGGGCGGCGACCCAGCACGCGGCGTCTTCGCCTTCTCCTCCGAGATATGCGGGCTCAACGCCGCCATCCCGGACCGTGACAAAAGCAAAGATTTCCAACCCATGCATCTCGACACCGCAATCGTCGGACCCGATTGCCGGGAGGTTGCCCAATGCTCACAGAACGACCCGTTACCCCTGCAACGCTAGGCGTCAAGGATCTGCCCTGGCAGATCAAATGGGATATCGCCACGTGCACCAAGTGCGGCCGGTGCACCGCCATCTGTCCGGTAAGCGCCATTGAGCTTGGCGTGTTTCGCAAGCGTGAGATCAACGCGCCCATGGGGCTCCAGGCCAGGCCGTCCAACACCTTTTCCGTGTACCACGGCATCCGCCAGCGCACTGACCCGGCCTATGCCTGCATTGGCTGCGCCATGTGTTCCATGGTCTGTCCCAACAACGCCATCGAGCCGGTCCGCCAATACGATTCCACCACCCTTGAGTTCCACAACAACCGGGGCGGCCAGCCGCGTACCCGGGGTGGCCGCAGGAACAGCGGCGAGAGCCTGCTCGACCAGATCAAGTTCATCCGTATCTCCATGCTCACCGATCCGGCGCTCGACGCGGGCCGCCACGAGTTCGACATGCGCACCCTCCTCGGCCGCGTCCTCGCGCCCGAGGATGAGCTGCGCTGCCAGCGCGAGAACGGGTGGAAGCCGCCTGTGCGCGAGATATACCCCCTGGTCATCGGCGGCATGTCGTTCGGCGCGCTCTCGCCCAACATGTGGGAGGGGCTGCAGATGGGCGTGGCCTACCTCAACGAGGAGCTGGGCATGCCGGTGCGCATGTGCACGGGCGAGGGCGGCTGCCCGCCGCGCCTGCTGCGCTCACGGTTTCTCAAATACGTCATTCTCCAGATCGCGTCCGGTTACTTTGGCTGGGACGAGATCATCCACGCCATCCCGGAGATGAAGGAAGACCCCTGCGCCATCGAGATCAAGTACGGCCAGGGGGCCAAGCCCGGCGACGGCGGCCTGCTCATGTGGTACAAGGTCAACAAGCTCATCGCGGCCATCCGGGGGGTGCCCGTGGGCGTCAGCCTGCCCAGCCCGCCCACCCACCAGACCCAATACTCCATCGAGGAGTCCGTGGCCAAGATGATCCAGTCCATGTCCATGGCCTGGGGCTTTCGCGTGCCGGTCTATCCCAAGATCTCCGCATCATCCACGTCGCTTGCCGTGCTCAACAACCTGGTGCGCAATCCCTACGCGGCCGGGCTGGCCATCGACGGCGAGGACGGCGGTACGGGCGCGGCCTACAACGTGTCCATGAACCACATGGGCCACCCCATCGCCTCCAACCTGCGCGACTGTTACAAGGCCCTGTGTCAGGCGGGCGCGCAGAACGAGATACCGCTCATCGCGGGAGGCGGCATCGGCAAGCACGGCAATCTGGCGGCCAATGCCGCGGCGCTCATCATGCTGGGCGCGAGCATGGTCCAGATCGGCAAGTACGTCATGCAGGCGGGCGCTGGCTGTGTGGGCAGCGAAAAGGACCGCTGCAACGTCTGCAACATCGGCGTCTGCCCCAAGGGCATCACCTCGCAGGATCCGCGCATCTACCGCCGCCTGGACCCCGAGCAGGTGGCCGAGCGGGTGGTGGATTTCTACCTCGCCTTTGACACCGAGCTGCGCAAGGTCTTCGCGCCCCTTGGCCGGTCCACCTCGCTGCCCATCGGCATGTCCGACGGCCTGGGCATCGGCGACAGGGACGTGGCCGAGCGGCTCGACATCAAATACGTGATCTAGGCTCCGGCGAGCACGGGAGTTCATATAATGGCACAGAGAATACATCGCATCAGCGGGCACGACCACGGGGTCCGCATCGAGTCGCGCATCCTTGAGGAGCGCATCCAGCGCGCCGTGCGCGAGGGCGCGCGCAGGCTGGAGGTGGAGGCCGTGGGCCAGCACGGCATCGGCGGCAGGCTCTGGATTTCCAGGGAAGAGCCCATCCACGTCGCCATCACCGGCTCGGCGGGCCAGCGCATCGGCTCCAAAGGGTTTCCGGGCACAACTATCGAAGTCATGGGGCCCATCTCCGACGACGTGGGTTGGCTCAACGCGGGCGCGGAGATCATCGTCCACGGCCACGCCAGCAACGGCGCGTGCAACGCCATGGCTCAGGGCAAGGTGCTTGTGGCGGGCAATCTCGGCGCGCGCGGCATGACCATGACCAAAACCAACCCGCGCTTTGATCCGCCCGAGCTGTGGGTGCTCGGCTCGGTGGGCGACTATTTCGCCGAGTTCATGGCGGGCGGCACGGCCGTCATCTGTGGTCACGCGCCCCAGAATCCGGCCAACGTGCTCGGCTATCGGCCCTGCGTGGGCATGGTCGGCGGGCGCATCTTCGTGCGCGGCCCCATGGATGGCTTTTCCCAGGCCGATGCCGTGATGGAGCCCATTGACGACGCCGCCTGGGAATGGCTGACCGCCAAGCTCGCCGAGTTCCTCGGAAAGATCAAACGGGGGCGGCTGCTCAACCGGCTGACCCGGCGCGAGGAATGGCAGTGCATCCGGGCCAGGACACCCTTTGAGAAGAAAGGCAAGGCGCGCCGGTCCATGCGCGAGTTCCGGGCCGGGGTGTGGGATGCCGAACTGGGCCGAGGCGGCCTCATCGGCGACCTGACCAGCCTCGACCGCTCTCCCATCCCGCTCATCGTGCATGGCGACCTGCGGCGCAGGGTGCCGGTGTGGGAGCACCGCAAATATCTGGCCCCGTGTCAATCCAGCTGTCCCACGGGCATGCCCGTGCAGGAGCGGTGGCGGCTGGTGCGCGACGGGCTGGTGGACGAGGCCATGGACCTCGCCCTGGCCTATACCCCGTTTCCGGCCACGGTCTGCGGCTATCTCTGCCCCAACCTGTGCATGGAGGGCTGCACCCGCAAGACCGGCGACATGGTCTCGGTGGACATCACCAAGCTTGGCCGTGAGGGATACAAGAGCGCGGCTCCCAAGCTGCCGCCCCTGTCCGGCGGGCGCGTGGCTGTCATCGGCGGCGGCCCGGCGGGCATCTCAGTGGCGTGGCAGATTCGCATGAAAGGGCACGAGGCCGTGGTCTACGATATGGCCGAGACCCTGGGCGGCAAGATCGCCTCGGCCATTCCAGACAGCCGGGTGCCCAAGGAGGTGGTCGAGGCGGAGATCAAACGCGCCGCCGAGGTGCTGCCCCATGTCCACCTGCGCCAGGAACTCAACGCCGAGGATTTTTCCCGGTTGCGCGAAGAGTTCGACTACGTGGTCCTGGCCGTGGGCGCGCAGAAGCCGCGGGTCATCCCGGTGCCGGGACATGAGCGCATCGTGCCCGCCCTGACCTTCCTCAAGCAGGCCAAGCGCGGCGAGGCCCGGCCCGGCAGGCGGGTGGTCATCATCGGCGCGGGCAATGTGGGCTGCGACGTGGCCACCGTGGCCGCCGGGCTCGGGGCCGAGGATATCACCCTCATCGACATCCAGGAGCCAGCGTCCTTTGGCAAGGAGCGCAAGGAGGCCGAGGCCGCGGGCGCGCGCTTCAAGTGGCCCTGTTTCACCAAGGAGATCACGGACCGGGGCGTGCTGCTCCAGTCAGGCGAGTTGTTGGAGGCGGACACGGTCATCATGTCCATCGGCGATCAGCCGGACGTGGCCTTCCTGCCCGAATCCATCGCGTTGGATCGCGGCCACGTGGTGGTCAATGGCGACTACCAGACCACGGATTCCAAGGTTTTCGCCATAGGTGATCTGGTGCGGCCCGGCTTGCTGACCCACGCCATCGGCCATGGTCGCCGCGCCGCCGAGGTCCTCGACGACCTCATGAGCAACCGCCGCCCGTGCTCAGACACCCGCCGGATGATCGACTACTCGCGCATGACGCTTGAATATTTTGACCCCCGCGTGGTGGAATTCAGCGACATGAAACAGTGCGCGTCCGAGTGCTCATCCTGCGGCGCCTGCCGCGACTGCTACCTGTGCGAGACGGTCTGTCCCCAGTCGGCCATTCGCCGGGTGGAGCTTGAGGGCGGGGGCTTCGAGCGTGTGGTGGACGCGGACAAGTGCATAGCCTGCGGTTTCTGCGCCAATTGCTGCCCCTGCGGCGTCTGGGACATGAAGGAGGCCGCGCCCCTCGAATAGGCGGGCCGGACTTCGCATCGGTCAAATAGACAGCAAGGACGTCGGGAGCATTTCCCGGCGTCCTTTTTGCGTGTTATTTCCCGGTGTAGGCCTGTTGATTCCGGCCGTGGTCGGTCAAGGCGTCATAGGCTCGCTGGCGTTCCTCCAGGGTCTTCAGGCCAGCGTCGCCCAGCGCCCTGACCACATCGCGCACCGTGGCGCAGTGGAGATCGGTCAGGGAGTTGAGGGTCTTGTCCAACTCGCGGGCGGTTCTCAGGGCTATCTCGCCGTGGACCAGTTCGTGCTCGGTGAGCCGGTCCAGGTGGCTCTGCCACCAGAGCTTGGTTTCGGCGTCGGGCAAATCCGCCAGCTGGGGGTACTTGTAGACGATGTGGATGAAGACCGTGGCTTGGTTCATGGTGCAGCTGTCATTGCGCCGCGTCCAGGAAAATTCGTAGCGGATGGTGGAGTGGGTGTGGGCCTGGAAGGTGCGGCCGTCCTGCTCGATGGGTGACTGGAGCATGAGGTTTTCAGTGATTTCCATGGGCGTGAGGCCGTCGACCGGGTAGTGCTCCGTGGCGGTGGTGACCACCACCTCGGCCCGGGCGTGAGCCGCACACAGCGTCAGGTTGACCAGCATCAGGGCGGCCAGCGTCAGGGAGGCCAGCAAGGGGGCGCAGACACCCAGCGTTTTCTTTCTCGTCGTACTCGGCATTTTCACGCGGCCTCGATCAGGTGGACTTGCCCGGCCATTTGACCATATCGGTCCGGTCTCGGCAAGCCACATCCGCAGAGATGGCGCGGCGAGGGTCATGGTGGCAGGGGGGTGCGGGCGCAGACGCAAACCGGCTGTTCACGAGGCTGGTCGCGCAGGGGTGCGTGGCCGCGCCGCGTGAACAGCCGTCGGGAATGGGCTGTCTCGCGATGCCGAAGCGGGGCCGGTCAGGCGAAGACGGTGGCGGGCATGTACGGATGCGCGCCTTCGATGACCTCAATGCCCGCCTTGGCGTGAATCTTGGTGACCAAGTCGTCGTAATAGGGACAGTGGTCCACCAGACAGGGGCCGACATGAATCCTGGTGGGCTGCTCGTGCAGCGGCAGGTTCCACAACTTCACCTGCACCAGTCGCTGGACGATGCTCGTGCCCGGGCAGCCGCCGCAGTTGAGGATGCCGATGATTTCGGCGTCCTTGTCCTTGTAGCGATCGAAATACCCCTCGCGGCGGTTGAAGGCGACCATGCACCGGGAGCAGCCGATGCAGACGTCGTCCATGGTGTTTCGACAGCCGATGATCAGAATCTTCTCCATCGTGTCCTCCTTGCGCGATGCGGCGGGCGAGCGGTCGAGCTGCCCGGGACGCGCTGGCTACATGAAGCGCGAAAATATCTCGGCGACCCGTTTCCCATCGCTCGTGTCTGGGGCGGGCGGGATGGCGGCCAGGATGCCGAGGCCCTCGCTGGCCTCGTGGAATTCCTCTTCAGAGAGCGGGCTGACCACGGCCGTGTTGACCATGGCGTTGACCATCATGATGTCGGTCACCAGCTTGAGCGGGTCGGCATCGGGCAGCCCCTGGTCGATGATGACGAAGGAGGGTGCGCCCGCGCGCACGATTTCGAGGGTGGCCGAGCCGGTGGGCGCAAAGACGAGCTCGCACCCTTTGAGGTGCTTGAGCGGGGCCAGGAACGGTCCCAGTTCTTGGCCGCGTGGGGATGCTATGACGATGAGCATGGGTGTTTCTCCGATACGTGGCAGGTGGGTGCTGGTGGAGACAGTGGCGGCATGGCAGTTATCCCGAGGTCCGGCCGCAGCAGGAGCCGGGTCCGGCGCAGCCCGAGTGGCCGGGCGCGGAGCCGCAGCAGCCGGTGTCGCTTGGGCCGGGCCCGTGGTTGGGCATGGACGGGGCGCTCTTGCCAGTCAGTGAACTGGTGGCGGACATGGTCCTTTCGGTGCGCTGGCTGCCACACTGGGGGCACAGGACCGGGGCATCGCTGTGCAGCACGATGACCTCGCCGTCATGGCCGCATTCCGGGCAGCGGATGTCGTAGATGGGCATGGCGTTCCTCCCTGTGGATGTCGGCGCGGGGACGGTCCTGTCGCGGGCCGCCCCCGGCGCGAGCACCGCTATTGGCCGCCGCCGCAGGTGAATTCCTGCGAGAAGCGGGGCAGCGAGCCATCGATGAAGGCCTGGATGGCGGCCGAGACCGTGGCCGTGCCGTTACCATGGTAGACGTCGATGCCCACCTGGTGGAAGCCCATGAGCGGGCGCATGCCCATGCCGCCCGCGATGAGCACCTTGACGTTGTTCTGGGCCAGATGGTTGACCGGAGCCATGCAGCCGCCCTGCTGGTGCGGGACATTGGGCAGGGTGCGCACATCCTTGACCTTGCCGTCTTCGATTTCCACGACCGTGTACAGGTCGCAGTGGCCGAAGTGGGCGTCGATGGAGGCGTCCATGCCGCCGGGGGCGACGGTGGGAAGGGCTACGAGGGTATTCATATTCGAGTCTCCTTGACAGGTTTTTTGTGTGTTGAATAGAACTGTTCCGGACGAGCCGCGTCCGGGACAAAAAATTGTCGCTAGGTCCCCTTGTCCGCGTCGAGCAAGGCCAGGGTGTCTGTCCAGGCTGCCTTGAGTGTGGCGGAAAGATCGCCATGCTCGTATTCTGTCACCACCTGTCGGTTGACCATGGCATCGGTCACGGCCCGGTCGTGGGGCAGGCGGCCGACCACCGGATACCCCTTGCCTGAGCAATAGGCGCTGATGGCGTCCGCCTGGGCAGGGTTGATGTCCCATTTGTTGATGATTACCGCGACCCGTGTCCTGAACCCGTCGCACAGCTCGGCCACGCGCATCAGGTCGTGCATGCCGGACGGGGTCGGCTCGGTGACGAGCACGGCCAGATTGGTCCCGGCCAGGGAGCTGATCACAGGGCAGCCGATGCCCGGCGCGCCGTCCGAGAGAACCAGGTCAAGGCCGCGCTCTTCGGCGATGGTCCGGGCCTCGCGCTTGAGCAGGGTCACGAGGCGGCCGGAATTCTCCTCGCCCGGAAAGAGTTGGGCGTGGACCATGGTCCCGAAGCGGGTGTCAGAGATGTACCACTCGCCGCAGTGGCGCTGGGGAAAGGCGATGGCCTGTGTCGGGCACAGTTCCACGCAGACCTTGCACCCCTCGCAGCGAAAGGGCAGGACGCGATAGGCGGTGCCGTCTTCGCTCTGTGGCCCGGCGATGGCGTCAAACCGGCACAGTTCTGCGCACTGGCCGCAGCCGATGCACATTTCGGGATCGATGATCGCCTCGTTGCCGGACAGGAAGTCGTGCTCGGCCAGATGGCGCGGGTCCAGGAGCAGATGCAGGTCCGGGGCGTCCACGTCCAGATCACAGAGGACCGCGCCCTCGGCCAGATGGGCGAAGGCTCCGGCGATGGACGTCTTGCCCGCGCCACCCTTGCCGCTGATGACCACTATCTCGCGCATGCCACCTCCCTGGCCATGGCGGCCTCGCGCATGTTCCGGCGCAGTTGGCGAAATGTCCCCCTGAGGGGGGCCACGGCCTGGGCCACCACCTCGCCGCGCGAGTAGGCTTCGGCCACGGCCCGGTCAAAGGGAATCTCCGCCCAGATGGGGATGCCCTTGTCCGCGCAGAACCGCTGGACCGAGTCGTCGCCGATACCGGCCCGGTTGATGACCGCGCCCATGGGGATGCCAAAGGGCGAGAATGCCTCCCAGGCGAGCTTGAAATCGTGCAGACCAAAGGGCGTGGGCTCGGTGACGAGGACCACGCAGTCCGCGTCGATGACCGCGCTCACGGCCGGGCAGCTGACCCCGGGCGGGGCGTCCACGATGATGTCGGCCTTGTCGTCTTCGGCAATCATGTCCGCGAACAGGGCCTTGACCTGGCGCATGAGGGGCGGGCTCATGGCCTCGCCAACACGCAGACGGCCCATGATGAACCGGGCGTTGCCCGCGCGGCCGTGGCAGATTTCGCCAAGCCGCCGTTGTCCGGGCGAAAGCGCGCCTTCGGGGCAGACCGCGATGCAGCCGCCGCAGCCGTGGCACATTTCCGGGAAGATGAGCAGGGTGTCGCCCATGACCGTGATGGCTTTGAACTGGCACAGGGTTGAGCAGGCGCGGCACAGGGTGCATTTGGCCTCGTCCGCTACGGGTATCTCAATGTATGCGGGGTCGGTTCGGTGGATCTCCGGCTTGAGGAAGAGGTGCAGATTCGGCTCTTCCACGTCGAGGTCCACGGCCGTGACCGGTCCGTCCCACAGGGATATCAGCGACGAGGCCACGGTGGTCTTGCCGGTGCCGCCCTTGCCACTGGCGATGGCGTAGATCACTTGTTGGCCCCGGCCGGTTTGTTGGGGGCATCGGCAAAGGAGACCGCGCCGGTGGTGTAAAGCCTGACCGCCTCGGCCACGCTGACGTTTTCCACGTCTTGCCCGATGCGGATGCCCGCAGCCGTCAGGGCGGTGAAGGCTTTGGGCCCGACATAGCCGGTGATCACGGCCTGGACGCCCGCATTGGCCAGGGTCTCGGCGGCCTGGATACCCGCCCCCTGGGCAAGGACCTGGGACGCGCCGTTGTCCACATACGTCGTCTCCATGGTCTCAAGGTCCACCACCACGAATCCGGCCGCGCGCCCAAAGCGCGGATCGACCCGGTCGGTCATTGCCGGTCCTTCGCTGGTGATGGCCAGTTTGCGGATGCCGGTGTCGGCTGCGGCGCGTTGCTGCGCCCGACCGGCCTGAGGGGTGTCGGAAACGGCGTCAGGCTGGGCGTTCACGCCGCGATTACCGCCACCCATTCCCCGGCCACCGCCCATTCCGCGGCCACCGCCGCCCGTTCCACCGCCGCCCATTCCGCGGCCACCGCCGCCTGCGCACCTCGGTGTGCCCGACTGTCCCTTATTCTGTGGCATGATCATTCTCCCGTGTTGCCGTCTTCAGTTGGTGAAGGCGTGGTTTCTCCGTCCGGCGCATCGCCGGTTCCGGTTGTCATCTGGCAGCGGCGCCTGCGCCTGAGCTTGCAGCAGGTCTCGGAAGCGAGCAGGTATTCGCCGCCCTCCACGCGGATGGCCTTGCCCCCGGAAAGGGCCAGGGCCACGGTGGTGCGGGCCTCGGTCAGGATGCGGCTCAAGGTCGGGCGCGATACGCCCATCCGGTCCGCAGCCTCAATCTGCTGCATCCGCTCGCCGTCCACGAGGCGGAGCGTTTCAAGCCCTTCAACGGAGAGCACCAGGCTCTCCAACTCGCGCATTGGAATCCCCTGCGGCTTGTAGAATACCGCGCAGGGCTCCGCCTCGACCATTCGCTTCTTTTTCCGCCTGCCCAAACCTTCCCCCTTGTGTGAGCGTGTGTTCATGTGATGATACGACCATGCTTCCGATTGTCAAGCAGAATATGGGCATATGTTCAAAATAAAACAACCCCTCGTCGGGGTTGAAGATGTGTCGCCGGTTCTGGCGATGCTCCTTGAATCTGGATGAAACGTCTGGATAAAAAGGGAGTTGCGCCGACCGCGCACTGAAGCGGGCTAAAAAACTCCTCCGGCCCGTCATGGCGGCCCGGAGGAGCGATGCCCTGGTACCTGGGGCGGGAATCGAACCCGCACAATCCGAAGATTACGAGATTTTAAGTCTCGGGTGTCTACCAATTCCACCACCCAGGCGTGGTCGCGCGGGTGGGGTGGCCTGGCGGCGCCCTGTCCGGCGAGGGTTTCCCATTATCCCGCAACGCGGCGCGGCGTCAATGGTTTTGCCCGGTGGGGTCTGGCGACGGTGGAGCGGAGAAGGCGGGGAGATGCTGTGCTGAGAAAAAGAGAGAGGGCATCCCCGGGGAGGTGGGAATGCCCTCGGAACAATGAGCACAGGGGATGGATGCCTCCTGAGGAGAATGGTGGTCCGTGGAGGTCGCAGTGCTCATTGAACTATTATCATAAATCGAATCAGAATTTTAATGACAGTATGCAGTCATCGTTGATCTGACACGGTCATCATACCCAAAGTCCCGGGCGGATACTATCAACATCCCGCAATTTCAGCCCGATTCATCAAAAACACAGGATTCGGACAATCAATCGAACAGGGCCAGGTAGTTGGCGAAGAGCCGGGGGCTGACGCGCGAGTACTGGTCGAAGTCCGAGATGAACTCCAGGCCGGGTATCAGCGCGCGAACCACCGGGATGCCGAGGTCCTTTCGGGTCAGGTCCACATATGCCGGACGCAGGCCGTTGGCCGCAAGGGTGGCCTCAAGGACCATCAGGTCGCCTTCGGCGCTGCCGGTGGAGTGGTCGGGCAGGTCTTCGAGTCGCCGCAAGGGCAACCCCCCGGGGGCCGGGCCGCTGGCCGGGCCAGGATGGGGGTAGGGCGTCTCGGTCATGGCCGAGACCAGGGCCGCGCGGCCGCTCAAGGAGCAGCCCGAGCCCTTGTTGACATCGCCTTTGGCCCCAAGGACCACGGATTTGTAGCAGGGCACGCCAAGCTCGGTGGTCACGTCCATGAACCAGAGGTGGATGCCGTCCGTCTCGTAAGCGGTCAGCAGCCGGGCAATCTCCGGGTCGTCGGTGGTGAGGCGGAAGCACCGGGCCGGGTCAAAGAGCGTGGTGGCGTCGCTGTCACGCTCGATGGCCTCGGTCAGAGCGGCCACCTTGGCCTCGGCCAGGGTGTTGCCCGAGGCCAAGCCCGTGGAACCGAGGGCCGAAAACAGGGACTGCTCGTCGAGATTGCAGAACAGAAACACCAGCTGGGCTGGCACGCGCAGCGGCACCGTGCCGCCCTGGCCATTCGGGGTGTGGCCAGTGAGCCAGTGGATCTTCTGGCCCGCATAGGGCACCTCAAGGCGCATGGCGCGCAGGTCCAAGGCCTGGGTATCAAGCTCGTCCAACGTGGCGTGGACCAGGGGGTAGTCCATGACGTAGCCCAGAACCCCCTTGGGGCCGAAACTGGCATATGACGAGAAGCGCTCGGCCATTTCCATGGCATAGGAGGCCTCGGCCCGTTCCGGGGTCAGGCCCCGGCCATAGCAGGTCTGAATGCCCTCAAGGCTGTTGCTCATGCGGCCGTTGACGCAGCGCGTCTTGGGCATCCAGTGGCGCAGCCGGGCCACGGGGGAGAGGGACGCCTTGTGCTGCATGGCCGGGCCGAGGAAGGCGTCCGCCTTTTCCAGGGCGGTCAGGGCGCGCTCGATGGTCTCGGCCAGTGGGCAGCGGGGTTTTTCCGGCGGCAGCCGGTCTGCCAGGGCGCGACGAACTTCCGCGGCGGGGACCGACGCCGGTCGATCAAGCTCGGCCCGCGAATAGATGAGGCGCAGCCCGGCGTCATCCGGGGCGGGCAGCGGAGAGAGACCGAAGATGTTATCGCTGAAGCGATCGATCCATTGCCGGTGCAGGGGCTGGTCCTCAAGCAGGGAGGAGCGGATGTGGATGGCCGGGGTGTGCGGCAGCAGCCCGGCCGGGTCCAGCCCGTCGAACAGAGGCAGCAGGTGGGCCAGCCGGTCGTGACACAGGCAGGCTTCAAACATGACGGCGGTCATGACCGGGTCGGACGCGCCTTTGTCACGCATGATCTCCTTGATCTGCTTTTCGAGCTTTTTGGGCCGGAATTCCTTGAACCCCTGGAGCACGAACTCGTGCATGGAGTCGTCATAGGGAAATTTGCGCAGGTGTTCGACCATCTGATTGAAGCTCAGGTTGGGTTCAGGCAGGGCGGCGAACATGCCGACGCCGTAGTCGGTGTTCATCATTTGCAGTTTGTAGCGCATAATGGTCCTTCGGTTGATCCCCCTTTAGTTTGCGGTCGATTCGCCGTACATGGTAGGAGCGGATGCCGGACAGGGAAATCCCGAGTGATAGGCTATGGTATTGAGGCGACGAGTTCAAGGCGCAAAAGCGCAAAAAGAGGTATCGCGTGATGGACGGGCGCAAAGGTGGCGGCGGGGTGTGGCGCGTGGTCGTGATCGGGGCTGCCCTGGCCGCGCTGGGGGCGGCCTCGTGGGCCATGGAGCACTGGGGCGGCGGGGCCATGTCGCGGGTCTCGGCCTTTGTCTCTGCCCAGGGTGGTCTGGCAGGCTTGGTTTTCGTGATGATCAACGCCCTGGCCGTTTTGCTGCTGGTGCCCCAGTCGCTCTTCACCGTGGCTGCCGGAGCCCTGTTCGGCTGGAAATTTGGCACATTGTGGGCGAGCCTGGGCATGACCCTGGGGGCCACGGGCGCGTTCCTGACCGCCCGCCATGGGCTGCGCCGGGTCGTGGCCGCGCGCTATGGTGAGCATCCGGTGTTTCGCGCCATGGAGCGGCTCAGTCACTCCCACCCCCTGCGCGTGGTGGCCTTGAGCCGCCTGATTCCGGTGGTGCCGTTCCCCCTGGCCAGCTATCTGCTGGGCATGACCGGGGTCCGGCCGCTGCCGTACGTCTTTCTCACCTGGCTGTGCATGCTGCCAGAGACCATGCTCCTGGCTTCGGGCGGGCATCTGCTTCATTCGGGCATCACGGGCCGGGCGTCTGCCGAGGCAGCAGTGGCTGTGGTGGTGGCGGGTGTCGGCCTCGCGGTGGTCATGCACCGGGTTTCCCGGCGAGTGCGCGAGGCCGGGGAGCGGGATTAGTCCTTGGCAGACTGGGCCAGTCGCTCCACCTGGGGCAGCATGGCGCGGGCCATGGCCTCCACGCCTGCGGCCGAGGGGTGCAGCCCGTCAAGCAGGGTCAGCTCGGAGTTGCCGAAGTAGGGGGCCAGGATGTCGGGGAACAGGTCGAGCCCATATTGGTCAGCCAGGGAGGCGAAGATCGACTCGAAGTGGTCCCGGTAGTCGTCGTCCGAAGCCAGCGGCGCGGTGATGCCCACAAGGAGCACCGGGACAGGGAGGGCGCGCAGGCTCTCGATGATGGCGGCCAGGGTCGCCCGCACCGTTTCCACCGGTTCGCCGATGAAGCAATCGTTGGCCCCGAAGGCCACCACGGCCGCATCGGGCCGGGCGGCGAGAACCCGACTGATGCGGATCAGCCCGTCCCCTGTGGTGTCTCCGGACACGCCGAAGTTGAGGCAGCGGGCGGGCACGCCCCGTTCGGTAAGCATGCGTTCAAGCACGGCCGGGAGCGCCTCATCCGGGTTCAGGCCGTAGCCTTCGGTCAGACTGTCGCCGAAGCAGGCAATGCGGACCGGGTCTTTCATGAGGCCTAGCCGTTGATCCAGCTGCCGACCCTGGTCGTCTCTTCGGCCCAGTCCCGGCTCATGCGCAGGGCGAGGAACTGGGTGAAGACCACGTTGAACATCTCCAGGCACCGCTCAAGCAGGAACATCTTCTCCAGAAACTTGGCGTCCGGGTCGTCGCCCTCGTCGTCCTTGGCGGAGATTTTCGGCGTCTTGAGGCCCGAGAGGCCGAAGTCGGCGGCGCTGACCTGGACCAGCCATTGGTCCTGGTCCATGGTGAAGAGCAACTGGGCCTTGTTTACCTTCTTGCCGGTGCGCAGGCCGGTCTTGGCCTCGGTCAGTTCGCCGCGCGGGCTGGAGACGGTGGCGGTCTCGATTCCTTCGCCCTCGCCGCCCTGGACCGAGACGCGCTGCTCCATGTGGACGGTGAAGGTGCGCTTGTCGGGCAGGGAGAAGAGCACCGTGGAGTTGTCGGTCTTGAACCACAGCCAGGTCAGGAAATCCTGGCCCAGCAGGACGTTTTCGCGTTCGACGAGTGAGAGATCCATGGCGCTTGGTCCTTATGCGAAGATGGTGGGTTCGAGGTGTTCGAGCTTCGGGGCCGCGTCTTCGCCGAGGATGTCCATGGCCATGAAGAACGGGGTCAGCGGCTCAAGATGCAGGTCGAAGGTGAGGGTGAAGTAGTCCTCGAACAGGGCGCGCACCTTGGCGTTGGTGGTGGCCATCAGGATGCGGTTGGCGGTCGGGTTCCAGATGACGTCGAAGACCGCCGGGATGGGAAAGGTGCGGGCGCGCAGCCTGAGGGTGACCTGCTCCTTGATCTCGCGTTTGCGGTCGCGCGAGACGTAGTTCTTGCCCTGTTCCTTGTTGTGCTCAAGTTCCTTGTTCAGCGCGATGGTGGTGTGCTTCTTGAGCACGGCGGGCGGGATGCGGCGGGTGTCGAGCCGCAGGGCAAAGGCGAAGTAGTCCGCCTTCTCCGGCGGCGACTGGGTCCAGTTGACATCCAGCATGTCGTCGATGCTGGTCCAGCCGAAGGAGCGCTCGTCCGCCGTGGCGTCGATGTCCACGAAGCAGAACTGGCCCAGTTTCTCCGGCACCTGTCGCAGCAGATCCGAGGGCACGTCCTCCATGACCCGGTAGCGTGTCAGCCCGAGGCTGGCGGATAGGATGCTCACGTTCGTTCCCTCCCGATATGACCGTTTTTTCCGAGCCCTTGAGGTATGATCAATCGGGGTCGATGTAAAGGGAATTTCGGGTCGGCGAGCTTGACTCTCCGGGGATCTCTTGTCTTCTTGCTGTGACGCGGATACACTTGAGCCAAACAGGAGACATCATGCAAAAACAAGCTGTTGAGGACCTCGTGACCTTTCTTGAGAAAAGGGCCGTCCGGGTGCGGGAGCTGGAGCGCGAGGGCGATGCCGCCCTGGCCGCCGAGGGGCAGTTCGCCTTTCAGGTCAAGGCAGAGGCCAAGGCCGAACTGCTCGCATCCTTGAGCGCCGACGCCTGGAAATACACCGAGCGGCTGGACGGGGACGAGGGCACGGAGGTGGCCCGGCGGCTTGAACAGTTTTCCACCAGCGCGAGCACGGCCCTGCGCATCGGCAGCGTCTTCTTCATGACCGCGCTGCTGTATCCTGAGGATCACAATCCGGGCGAGCCCAACGACCTCGAAACCCTCATTGAGGGATTGAAGCGAAGGGCATAGCCGTGCAGGCGGCTGTCAGGCTGGGACTTTGAAGTCACGGTCTCTCTGGGCGGCTTTTCTGGCCGCCTGTTCCTTCTGGCCGCGCAGGACGATGGCGTGGACCGCATCGTCCTGGGCGCGGTCGAGGTCCACGAAGGCGCAGCCCACCGAGCCCCGGTCGTGGCGCCTGACCTTGCACTGCACGTCCTTGGCCGCCACCTTGCCATCAAGGATGATGGTCATGACCAGATCGACCCCGGCTTTGACGCGCGGCTTCTCGAAGGCGAAGCCGAGGCCGGTGGCGCTGATGTCGGTGACAGGGTAGCGCTTGTTGAGGCGGGAGACGTGAACAAAAAGGTTGTCCACCCGGATGCGCAGGGCCTCGCGCTTTTTGGACTGGGCGTCCTCGGTCTTGAGGGAGATGCTGAAGCCGAGCGCCTTCTCGTCGATGGGGGCGGCCGAGATTTTTTCTGCCTTTCTACGCTTCTTTTCACCGGTTTTGGTGACCTTGAAGGCGATGGCCTCCTCGCCTGGATTTCGAGAGTCCGTCGGTTTGGCCGCAGATTTTTGCGAGGGTTTGGCCGCAGGTTTGGCTGGTGTTTTCGCCTTGTTCGCGGGCTTTTTTCCGCCCTTGGCCGCAGGCTTGGCCCGGCGGGAGAAGAGGGACGTGAAGAAGTCGAAGAAACCCATGGTTCACCGTCGTGTTGTCGTGAAGCGCAATCGCCAGACCCTATGCAAAAGAGAGGGCTTTGGCAAGGCCCGGGTCGGATTCAGGCGGCCGGTCAAGGCGTATTTTTCCCTGGAAGGGGTTGACATTTCTTGCCTGAAGAGACAAAGAAAAGACAGTTTTTCAAGCCACAGACGGGTTGACCGAGGAGGAATAACATGATTGGCGAGCTGCTTTCCGGGATGGCGCACAGCACGGGTGCCGGTTTTGTCGGTGTGTCCCTGATTTTCATCTATCTCGCATGGATTGTTGCCATTGGCGTCATCCGCGTCAAGGAAACCATGGACGAGGATCACCACCACTAGGCGTGATAAGGCGGCTTCGCGCCGACCTGCTTTTTTCGAAAAAGGGCCGCATCCCGGATGGGATGCGGCCCTTTTCTGGCGTGTTCCGGGCCTAGCGGTTAGGCTTCGCAGGAGGTGCTCCGGCCTTCGAGCACCATGTCGAGCAGATACTGGCCGTAGCTGTTTTTGCTCATGGCGCAGGCCAGCCGCTGCAGTTGGTCTGCGTCGATGAAGCCCATGCGGTAGGCGATTTCTTCCGGGCTTGAGATGACGTAGCCTTGGCGCTCCTGCACCGCCCGCACGAAGCTGGCCGCGCCGTGGAGCGATTCATGGGTACCCATGTCGAGCCAGGCGTAGCCACGCCCCAGGGTCTGGACATCCAGGTCGCCGCGCGCGAGGTAGACCTTGTTGACATCCGTGATCTCCAGCTCGCCGCGAGCCGAGGGTTTGAGCTCTCTGGCGATGGATGTGACGTCGTTGTCGTAGAAGTAGAGGCCGGTGACCGCATATTTGGACTTGGGTTTGACAGGTTTTTCCTCAATGGACAGGGCGCGGTAGGCTGCGTCGAACTCCACCACGCCTTAGCGCTCGGGATCCTTGACCAAATAGGCGAAGACGATGCCCCCCTGGGTCAGGGCGCCTGCCTGCTTGAGGATCGAACCCAGGCCGTGGCCGTAGAAGATGTTGTCGCCGAGCACGAGGCAGACGGTGTCGTTGCCGATGAAGTCCTCGCCGATGAGAAAGGCCTGGGCCAGGCCGTCCGGGCTCGGCTGCTCGCGGTATTCGAGGGTGATGCCGAGCTGGGAGCCGTCCCCAAGCAGCTCGCGGAAGCGGGGCAGGTCGTGTGGGGTGGAAATGATGAGGATCTCCCTGATTCCGGCCAGCATGAGGGTGGACAGGGGATAGTAGATCATGGGCTTGTCGTAGACCGGAAGCAGTTGCTTGCTGACCACCCGGGTCAGGGGGTGCAGCCGGGTGCCGGAGCCGCCGGCCAGGATGATGCCTTTCATGGGAGCCTCGCTGGTCCTTTGATTTACTTCGCGCAGGAGTTGGGGTAATCCCCAGTGCACGGACGCTTGTACTATAGGTCCGGGAGAGTTCAAAAATCAACCCGTGACACGAGCGTCCGGACCAATCATCATCATGAACACGCCATATTTTCAATTTTCCGGCGGCATCCTGGGAGCCCTGCTCTTTATGGCCGCGCTGTTTTTCCTCTTGGTCTTCCTGCCCATGAGCATCGTGGCCGAGGCGTTCTCGCGCCTTGGGCTGACCACGTTTCAGGGAGTACTCATGTTCCTGGCCATCGTGGTGGGCCGGAGCGTGAATATTCCGGTCCACACCAGCCAGCGGCTGGTCATGGTGCGCCGCCCCAGAATCGTGACCTGCACCATGGACCGGGCCGGACACGCCTCCTGCCTGGACGAGGAGCCAGCCAACGAGTTGAAGAAGCAGGTCTTTGCCGTCAATGTGGGTGGCTGCGTCCTGCCGCTGCTCTTGAGCCTGACCTTTCTGCTGGGCACGGCCCAGGGCGCGGCCGCCGAGGGCTGGGGCTGGATCGGATTCGCCTTGGTCGTGGTGGCGGCCGGTTGTTACGCCATCACCCGTCCCCATCCCCTGACCGGGCTGCGCGTGCCCCTGTTCATGCCCGCCCTGATGACCTTTCTCTCTGTGTATTTCTTCGTGCCCGAGCCCATTCGCCCGCTGGCCGCCTATGTGGCTGGCACCATGGGCACCATCCTGGGCGGCAACCTGGCCCCGCTGCTCACCCCGCGTATCCGCAACCGCATTGCCACGCCCCTGGTCTCCATCGGCGGAGCTGGTACCTTTGGCGGCGTGCTGGTGGCCGGGGTGCTCGCCGTCCTGCTGGCCTGATCCTGCAAGGAGTCGCCATGTCCGAACGATCCGTCACCCTGCGTCTCGCAGCCCCGCTCGCTGCAGGCGAATGCTTTCATCTCTGCCCGGCCGGGGAGATTGTGCCGAAAGGATGGGCCGCCGCCTTGTCCTCGCTCTCCGGCCTGCGTGCCGGAGATCGGCTCCGGGGAAGTGATGCGGACCTGCGGGTGCTGTCGGTGGGCTGGCTGCCCGTCGGTGGGGCGGGGGCTTCGAGTCCGCTGCTTCTGCTGCGGGCCGTGGGCGATGCGCCTGCGGGCGAGCTGTCCCTGTCTGTCGAAAGGGACGGGTACGCCCTGGCCTGGATCACCCTGAGCGACAAGGGCGCGGCGGGCAAACGCACCGACGAGTCCGGCCCGCTGGTGGGTGCCATGGTGGCGCGGCAGCTTGATCTGGCCCTGGTCCAGGGGTTTGTCATCCCGGACGAGGCCGGGCTGCTCAAGGGACTCATGGCCGATCTGGCCCTGGTCCAGGGGTTCGACCTGATCCTGACCACCGGTGGGACGGGTGTCGGCCCCCGCGATGTCACGCCCGAAGCCACCCTGGCCGTCATCGAAAAGAGACTGCCGGGATTCGAGCGGGCCATGACCTCGGCCAGTCTGTCCAAGACACCGCACGGGGCCATCTCGCGCGCCGTGGCCGGGACGCTGGGGCAGGCGCTCATCGTCAACATGCCGGGCAGTCCCAAGGCCGTGGCAGAGTGCCTGGAGCCGCTCCTGCCGACCCTGCGCCACACCCTGGAAAAACTCCAGGGCGACCCCTCGGATTGCGCGGCTTTGCACAAGTAAATCCATCGTTTTTGTGGTTGCAAGCCCCGGGAAGACTTGATAACTAGGTCGGAATAGACTGTTGCTGATTCAACAGAAACACCAAATCATAGCAGGAATGTAATTATGCTCCTTATCCGGTCATTGATTATGACCCTGGCCCTGGCGGTCCTGTTGGCCCTGGGCACTCCGGCGATGGCTGTGGATGCGGATCCCGAACCCGGGGCAGAGCCTCAGGCAGCAGCCGACAATTATTCCGGGTCCTTCGACCTTGAACGCTCCGTCAAGCGCGCCCTGGCACTCAACCCGACCATGACCGCAATCCGGGCGCAACTCAAGGGCTCGCAGTTCGGAACCCGTTCGTCCTTTGGCAAGTTCCTGCCCTCGGTCGGCACTGGCTATGGTTACACATACTATGGCCGCAGGCAGACCTCCTCGGGCAAGCACGACGACTGGGTCGCCAATGTCAATGTCAACCAGCCGGTCTTCACGGGCTTCAACCTGCTCGCCACATGGCAGAAGTCCAAACTGACCGAGGAGTCCACCCAGGCCTCGCTGGATAATGTGGAGCTTTCTCTCATATCCAGTGTGCAGTCCAACTTCCTCTCGCTGCTCAAGGCGCGCATGGATGTCAAGAGCGGCGAGGATTCCGTGGCCCGTCTCGAATCCCAACTCAGGGTCATCGACGCCTTTTACGAAGTGGGCCTCAGGCCCAGGTCCGAGGTGCTCGACGCCGAAGTCGATCTGGCCACCGCCCGGCAGGATCTCCTGATCGCGCGCAACAATGTTCTCACCCAGCAGGCGCAGCTCAACACCCTCCTGAACATTCCCCTTGAGGTGGATGTGGATTACGTGGGCGAGCTTGAGCATATTCCCTTCGACCTGACGTTGCAGGATTGCCTGACCCGCGCCTACAAGGCCCGGCCCGATCTGCTCATAGGCCAGAAGAGCGTCGAGATCGCCGAGAAGGACTCGACCATCGCGGCCAGCAGCTTCTACCCGCAGGTAGAGGCCGACTGGAACTACTACAACAAGGGCGTTGACGCGGGTCTGAACCGCGGCAACTCCTATCCCTACAACTCCAAGGAGTACTGGTCCGTTGGCGTTGGTGCTACCATGTCCATTTTCGAGTGGGGAGCCGACTACTACGATTACAAGCAGTCCGAGGAGACCATCAAGCAGGTGCAGGCCCAGCTTGAGGATACCCGGCTCAACGCGGGCTTTGAGGTCAAGCAGTCGCTGCTCAACATCAACGAGGCGGCAGACCGCATCTCGGTGGCCCAGAAGTCGGTGGAGGCCGCCGAGGAGGCCTATCGAATGGCCGTGGCCCGGTATCAGGCCCAGGTCGGCACCAACACCGATGTGCTCAACGCGCAGGCCCGGCTGACCACCAGCGAGGCGCAGCTTTCCCAGGCCCTGGCTGACTACGGAACGGCTATCTCCACCCTCTATGTCGCCATGGGCGAGAAGAATCCCGGCCTTGAGACCGGGCAGTAGGGTGATGTTCGCCCGCCGCACCAGGACGTGGCAGGCTCGGGGCATGGTCTGCGAAAAGTGCGGGCTGGAGCTTTCGGCCCATAGGAGCTGCCTTGAGGTGACCCTCCGCTGCCCCTCTTGCGGTGCGGTATACACCCTCGAACGATACGCGCCCGAGATGGACGACGACTTCGAGGAGGAGATGGGATTTGTCCCCATGGACCGGATCTGATTTCGACCTGAAAAGGTGCCTGCAACGTGCGGCCAGCGTCATCTCGTTGGCCGCCGTTTTCATTTGCGCGCTCTTGGCCGGGCCACTGCTGGCTGGCGATCCTTCCTGGGAGCCCCTCAAGGATCGGTTGGTGGCCGACGGCCTGGATCGCGCCCGGATCGAGGCGCTCTTTGCGGGCGACGATCTGGCGTTTTCACCGGAAATCATGGCCAGGAAGATGAGCGCCTTGCTGGAAACGCGCCTTACGGCGCGCAAACCAGGCCCGGCCCCCAAACCCCAGGTCATGGAGCGCTATCTCAATCCCATCCTGCTGGCCGGGGCCTATGCCTTTCACCGCGAGCACGACGAGATGTACCGGGCCATCGAGGCGCGCTACGGCGTGCCCGGGGAGGTGCTGACAGCGCTGATGCTGGTGGAAACCCGGCTGGGAACGCAGGTGGGCAAGTACAAGGCCATGACCATCCTGGCCAACATGGCCCTGGCCCGCGACCTCGCATTGATCCGCTCACATATCGGTCGCGCGGACCTTTCATCCGAGACCGAGGCGTGGCTGGCTGGGCGTACGGAGCAGAAGGGCAACTGGGCCTATGTGGAGCTGAAATCGCTCATCATCTATGCCGACCGGAACGGGCTCGACCCGCTGACCATGCCAAGCTCCATGTACGGGGCCATCGGCCTGTGCCAGTTCATTCCTTCCAGCGCCGTGGCCTACGGCCGCGACGGCAACGGCGACGGCCGGGTCGATCTCTTTGACATGACCGATGCCCTGCACAGCATGGCCTATTTTATCCAGCGCCACGGCTGGAAGGAGGGGCTCGACCGGGAGGCCGAGCTCAAGGTCATCTACCGCTACAACCACTCCGAGAGCTACGCCCTGACCATCATGGCCGTGGCTGACAGGCTTCGGAAGACCGCCGAGTTCTTCGGCAATTAGTTGTCGTCGATGAGGCTGCTGTAAAGGTTGAGACTTCGCTTGAGGAATTCGTCGAAGGTGAGTTGCGACATGGTTCTTTTCTGCGCCTCAAGCACCGCGTCGCGCAGGGATGAGTCCCTGATCAAGCTGGCCAGGATGTCGGCCATGCCCACTGGGTCGCCCGGCTCCACGAGCATGGCCGGGGCGGTCAGGTCTGGCATGACGCCGACGTTGGTGGAAACCAGGGGGCGCTCGGCGGCCATTATTTCCAGTCCGGCCCTGGCGATGGCCTCCGACCACAGCGAGGCCACCACGCCGATGTCCAGCGCCGAGATGCAGGCGGGCACGTCCTGCCGCTCGCCGCTGATGCGGGTGATGTCGCCCAAGCCGTGTGCGTCGATGGTGGCCAGAATCTGATCGCTGGTCATGGCCGTGTCGAACCCGATGAGGAAGAGACGGACATCGGCGTGTCCCGCGTCGCGCAGTCTTGAGACGGCCTCGATGGTCTCCTTGTGTCCCTTGACCCGGTCGAAGCGGCCCACCAGGCCGATGACGACATGGTCGGGCTCGAAGCCAAACTCGGCGCGGACCCGTTCGCGTCCGGCCGGATCAAAGGCGAAGCGGGTAGTGTCCACCCCACCGTGGATGAGCCAGAGTCCGTGGGCCGGGGTGCGCATGGTGTGCAGGAAGAAATCGGCCATGCGCCTGTTGGTGACCACCACGGCATCGGTCACATCGGCGTGAATGAACCGGTTGAGGAAGTCGCTGCGCGGCGGCCGCTGGTCGCCCCGGGTGCGCACGAGCCTGAATTTGAAGCCCAGCAGTTTGAGCGCGCCCCACAGGAAGAACCCTTCGCCCCGGTGACAGTTGACGATGTCCGGGCGGTGCGTCTTGATCAGGTGGATGATATGTCGCGCGGCGGTGGCGAAGCGCAGGGGATTGTTGGTGTTCAGGTCCACGGCCACGGTAGTCAGGCCCATGGCCCTCGCTATTTCATCGGGCTTGGTGCCGCCCTGCGTCAGCACGGTCACCTCGTGCCCGGCCTCGGCCAGCAGGCGGCTTAAGGTCAGGGCGTACCATGCCGTGGCATTGTGCCACCGCACGTTGATGACTTGAAATATTCTCATTGATTCCACCGGTCGAGAGTTGTCGATTGCCACCATGACAGGTCAAGACCGCGAAAGCAAGGCCAATCCCAATGAAGGACACGCTCGTTTCCATCATCCTCCCCACCTACAACAGGGCCGGGTATATTGGCGCGGCCCTGGATTCGGTGTTCGCCCAGAGTTGGCAGCGCTGGGAGCTGGTGGTCATCGACGACGGTTCCACTGACGAGACCGGGGCCGTGCTCGACCGCTACGATGATCCGCGCGTGGTCCGGCTGCGTCAGGAGAACCGGGGGGTTTCGGCTGCGCGCAACGTTGGCATCGAGGCCGCTTCGGGCCGGATGCTGGCGCTGCTCGATTCCGACGACCAGTGGCTGCCGCACAAGCTGACGCGCCAATTGGCCTACATGGACAACCACGGCTACGAGATCTGCCAGACCGAGGAGATATGGGTGCGCAATGGACGCCGGGTCAACCAGAAGACCAAGTACGCCAAGCCTGAGGGATGGTTCTTCGAGCAGTCGCTGCACATGTGTTTGATCAGCCCGTCGTGCACCATGTTGACCCGGCGCGCCTGGGCGGATATCGGTCCCTTTGACGAAACCATGCCTTCCTGCGAAGATTACGACATGTGGCTGCGTGCCTGCCTGCACTATCCGGTGGGGCTGGTGGCCGAGGAGCTGACCATCAAGCACGGCGGCAGGCCAGACCAGCTCTCCAACTGTGTTCCTTGCGCCGACTGGCATCGCATCCGGGCGCTGCTCAAGATCCTGCAAAGCGGGAAACTTGACGCCCGCCAGCGCGAGGCGGCCCTGGTCGAGCTTGGACGCAAGGCCGCCATCTATGTGCAAGGGTGCGAAAAACGTGGAAGAAACGACGAGGCAGAGCGGGTTTGGACCCTGTTTTGCATGGTCCGTGACGGGAAAGAAGTTCCTTTGAACCCGTGATCTGGCCGTCCGCCCCGGTCTCGATTGACTCGATGCGGACAATGAGGGAGACAGTGCCGTCCATCGCCAAACTCATAGATGACCTGCCGGAGATCAGCCAGTCGCGTCTGGTGGCCTCTGGGGTTGGCGTGTGGGTTGTCTGGAAGGGCACTCTGCACAACTCGGTGGAGAACACCTTCCGCGAGTACGGCGCGCTGGTTGTGGCCCGGGAGAGCGATCAGGCCCTGTGGTTCTGCAACACAAACGAGATTTTCCGCGCCCTGGCCCGGCTCCAGATCTGGGCCAGGGTCAATCCAGTCCCGGTCTTCCTGCAGGTGGTGCCCCTCACGCTCTTGATGGGCTACGACATGGAGTATTCCGTGTCCCTGTCCGTGGAGCTCGACAGGCAGGAATGCCGCGTGCCCGACGATCTGGAGGTGCTCATTCACCCCAAGCTCAAGGAGCGGGTTAACTCGGTGCCCGGCCTGACCACCTCGGTGGCCGGGCTCTTCGACGGGCTGGCCCCGGTGGATTGGCTCGGTCTGCACGCCGACCAGGGGCTCGACTATGAAACCGTGCGCAAATGGTTCTTCGTCATCAAGCCCCTTGGGCGGATGTCGGACAAGGACAGCATCCTCGGCTGGCGCGACTTTTCCACCGAAATCGTTGAGCTGATCAAGCGGCTTGGGCTGCGCTACATTCTGGATGTCAAGGACGGGTTCATTTTCTTCCCCCTCGACAACTTCCGGCTGCTGAGCTCTTTTTGCAGTGAGATCCTGACCCTGATCAAGTCCGTCAAAGAAGACCCGGACAAGCAGTACTGGCCCGTAGTCATGGCCGCCGTGCCTCAGGGCACCCTCCAGTTCACCGGCGATCTGCCCAAGCGGGTAGGGCTCGACTGGAACCGTCTGGCTCCCGATTTCCCCCATGTCCGCTTCATGGACGGCTTCCTGCTCTCCGAGTGGTTCCGCATGAACGAGGCCCGCTACGGCACCGATGCGGTCTCTCTTGACTCCTGGTGCACCATCGCCCTGCGCGAGGGCGGCGAGAAGTACGGGCACGGCACCATGCAGGTGTCCCTGCCCGTGGTCTTCACCGCGGCCGATGGGGGCGAATGCTTCTACTGCGGCCAGAAGAACCACGGCCCGGACAAGTGCCCAACCAAACATCTGGCCACGCCCCAGCCCCAGGTCTGGCACCTGCTCGCCAAGACCGACGTCAAGGAGTTCTCAAAGGGATTCGCCGGGATTGATTCCATGGTGCAGGGCAAGGAGTTTGTCCAGGCCATGCACGATGTGGTGCATGCCAAGAACACCATCGAAAGCCTGCTGGCCAGGGCCGTGTACGAGATCAATTGCCCGGGCCAGATCAGGACGCTCAAGCTGGTCTGGCGCACTCGGGGCAAGGATTGGGGCGAGGGGCTCAAGCAGCTGGCCCCTGAGGAAGGGGAGTTTATCTGGGATGCCCTGCAGGGGTTGCTGGACAATGAGCGCGCTCACACCGAGGAGCTGATCAAGCAGGCGCAGATCAAGTATCCGCGCAGCTACCAGCCTCATTCGCTGCTTGGGTTCTGGAACGTGGAGGGGGGCGACCTGGATCAGGCGCTCTTCCACTGGCAGGAGGCGGAGCGGATGAGCTACACCCCGCTTCAGCAGGGGTATTTCGCCTATCTTCAGGCCCGGCTGATGGAGGTGCAGGGTAATCTCAAGGACGCCATCAACGCCTACCGCCACACCAGCAGTTTCTCTCCCACCTGGATCGACCCAGTCTACCGGCAGGCCGTGTGCATGGTCAAGATGGGCTTTACCGGCCAGGCCATGGACATGTTCTCGGACCTCATCGGCCGTGATCCATTCGTCTTCAACCGTATCCTCGTTGACCCCGAACTGGACCGGGGCCGCGTCCAGCTCATGAGTTCGCTGTGGGAGTGGTGGAGCGAGGTGGAGAAGCAGGCCGTGGAAACGCGCGAGGTAGTTACCCGGCTGACCGAGGACATCGGCAAGCGGTTCGACGAGAGTCATCCCTACTTCGAGACGGCCAATGAAGAGCTGGAGCGACTGCGCAAGCTCGGCGCCACCACAAACTTCGCGGCCTATCGGCTCCTGATCCGGGGTGCGGAAAAATTTTCGGCCAGCCTGGATGATGAGGTCAGGCGCGAGGTCAAGCGCATCACCGCCAATCTCGAATACCAAGCCGACCGCGTCAGGACCATCCAGAAGGAGGCGGCCTGGTTCCCCTTTCCCAAACTGCTTCTGGAGTTCAACAGGGACTTCAACTTCTGCGTGGACAAGATCAACTGGATCAAGACCCAGCCTCTCAAGGACGCAGACAACTTCCGCAAGTCCCTCCGGTTCCTGGACGAGATCGAGGAGCGCGTCGACGCTCTGCAGGGGCGATTGGTGACGCTGCGCATCATTCGAGACGGCACCCTTTTCGTCCTCATGCTCGGCCGCAATTTTATCTGGCTTGAGCTTGTCGGACTCGGGCTTGCCCTCGTAGCCATCCCGAGCCTGCTCTATTTCGCCCGCGATGTGCAGGGCAACTGGATTCTCGAAGTGATCCGAAACCAGCGGTGGGAGTTCACCAAGGGGCTGGTCATCATCTTGAGCATCCTGTGTCTGGCCCTGGCCGCCGTCAAGAGCGCCTTCACCTTCGAGAAGCGCAAACGCGAACTCTTCGAGCAACTCGACGAGGAAATGCGTCAGAGCACGCTGCGGCGCTACTGATTCTTCTTCCACACTCCTTCCATTTGCCGCGATTTGCGGGTAACGATGAAAGCATGCCATGACTTTTCAGCAAGCGGAGGCAGCATGCACAAACTCGTTCTGGTCCGGCACGGGCAAAGCGAATGGAATCTCGAGAACAGGTTCACCGGCTGGACCGATGTGGACCTGACGGCCCAAGGCGTGCGCGAGGCCGTTGAGGGTGCCCGCCTGCTGCGCGAGGGCGGCTTTGATTTCGATTTGGCGCATACCTCGGTGCTGCGCCGTGCCATCCGCACCCTGTGGCTGCTCCAGGAGGAGCTTGATTTGATGTGGCTGCCGGTTTTCAAGACCTGGCGGCTCAACGAGCGCCATTACGGTGCGCTCCAGGGGCTGAACAAGGCCGAGACCGCCGCCCGCTACGGCGACGAGCAGGTCTTTGTCTGGCGGCGCAGTTTCGACACTCCTCCGCCGCCCCTTGATCAGGACGACGAGCGCCATCCGGGCCGTGACCGGCGCTACGCCTCCCTTGCGCCCGGCGAGGTGCCGCGCTGCGAGAGCCTCAAGGAGACCATCGCCAGGACCATGCCCTACTGGTTCGACACCGTGGCCCCGCAGATTCGCGCCGGCAAGCGGGTGCTCCTCGTGGCCCATGGCAACTCCCTGCGCGGGCTGGTAAAATATCTTGACTCCATGGACGACGAGGCCATCACCAAGCTGAACATCCCCACCGGCCTGCCCCTGGTCTACGATCTGGACGACGATCTCAAGGCCACCAACCGCTACTATCTGGGTGATCCCGAGGAGGCGGCCAGGGCCGCAGAAGCGGTTGCCAATCAGGCCCGGGGCGGGTAGACCTTGCCCGTCATGGACGGGAAACTCTTCACAGCGCATCTGCTCGACTGGTACCGTGCCAACGGCCGCGATCTGCCGTGGCGGCGCGACCCGTCGCCCTATGCCGTCTGGATATCCGAGATCATGGCCCAGCAGACGCAGATCGACCGCGTGGTGGGCTATTTCGAGCGCTGGATGGCCCGCTATCCCGATCTGGCGACTCTGGCCCGGGCCAGGGAGGAGGACGTGCTGAAGTCCTGGGAAGGCTTGGGCTACTACTCCCGCGCCCGAAACATCCTGCATGGCGCGGTGATACTGGTTCGCGATCACGGGGGCGTCTTTCCGTCCGATCCCGCCGCCATCCGCGCTCTGCCCGGGGTGGGTGCCTACACAGCCGGGGCCGTGGCCAGCATCGCCTTCGGCCTGCCCGAACCGGCCGTGGACGCCAACGTGCTGCGTGTCTTCGCCCGGCTGCTCAATCTGGATTCGCCGGTGAACCAGGCCCTTGTCCGCCGGACTGTGGAGCAGGCCGTGCGCTCGCTGATCCCGGACGACAGCCCGGGCGATTTCAATCAGGCTCTCATGGAACTTGGCGCTTTGATCTGCTCCAGGCGGCCGGGATGCGGGCAGTGCCCTGTGGCGTCCCATTGCCTAGCCCGGGCCGCCGGGGTGGCCGAGGCGCGGCCGGTGGTCAGCCCGCCCAAGGCGGTCATGCGCATTGAGATGGCCACCGGGGTGCTTGTCCATCAGGGGCGGGTGCTTATCCAGAAGCGGCGGCCCAGCGATGTCTGGCCCGGCCTGTGGGAGTTCCCGGGCGGCTGCGTCGAACCGGGCGAGACCCCGCGACAGGCTCTGGTGCGCGAGTTTCACGAGGAGGTGGAGCTGGCCGTGGAGCCTTTGGAGAAGCTCACCGTGGTGGCCTACGCCTACACGCGATATCGCGTGACCATGCACTGCTATCTGTGCCGGTATGTCGGCCCCGGCGAGCCGGGCCCGGTGTTCAACGAGGCGGTGGAGGGCGGGTTCGTCCCCCCGGTACAGCTGCGCGACCATGCCTTCCCGGCCGGGCACCGTCGGCTCATCGAGTTCCTGGAGCGTGACCGCCGTCTGCCTTGACCATTTCCTGTCTATCCAACGCTCCGATTTTCCATCTCCTTTCTATTCGCTGCCCGGTGAGGCACGCTCCTTGCTTTATCCCTGGCGGAGGCGTGGATTCATGCCAAAATTTTGACTTCGGGAGAATTGCCATGACCATGGGCACCAGTGCGGAGTATGACGCCCTCGCTCATCTGCTGACCAGCGGGCAGGCCACCAACCAGTCGATGGCCGAAGGCGCTGGCCGTAGCGGTCGGCGCGACGGGGCCATGCAGGCCGCCTTTGAGACGCAGATGCGTATGGCGCGTACTTTGTTCGGCGAGAAGGGGAGCTACGGACCGGAACCCGGCGGCATCGGGCTGGACGTTTCCATTGTCAACGACGCCCTGATGTTCGAGGCGCTGTCAACCATCAACCGGCTCATGCGCGACGAGGCCGGGCTGCCGTTGCGGTCAGGTGCTGTTCGCCGTTCCGGGCAGGATGGTGGTGAAGCCGGGCAGATGGGCAAACAGTCCGTGGCCCGTTCTGGTGCGGACGCAGCGGAAGTGGGAGCGCTCTCGGCCCGTTTCGAGTCCGGCGGGACCGGGGTGGCGGCCATCGGCCACGACCGTGTGGGCGGTACCTCCTACGGCACCTATCAGATCGCGTCCAAGCCAGGGACCATGGATAAATTCCTGACTTACCTCGACGAGCGCGCCCCGGCCTGGGCCGAGAGGTTGCGCGGTGCGGGTGAGGCGGACACCGGGTCCACCCGAGGGGGAATGCCTGAGGCGTGGAAGGCCATCGCGGCCGAGGACCCTGAGCGGTTTGGTCGCTTGCAGCACGATTTCATCACCGACCAGAACTACGCGCCCGCCAGGGCGATGATACTTGACCAGACCGGCCTGGATTTCGACAGTGCGCCCTCGGCCCTGCGCGAGGTGCTGTGGAGCACGGCCGTGCAGCATGGGCCAACCGGTGCGGCCAGGATTTTCGGCAAGGTCATTGACCGGTTCGTGGCCTCAGCCTCGGAGGGCGGTTTCGACCAGAAGCTCATCGAGGGCGTGTACGACACCCGCAAGGGGCAGTTCGGCTCGTCCACGGACCGGGTGCGCAGCAGCGTGGTCAGCCGCCTGAACGAGGAAAAACAGCTGGCTCTGAACATGCTGGAGCATACGCCCCTCAGCCGCATGGTGTAGATGACGGGCCGGGGAACGGCCGCCGAGGACAGAGTGACTTTTCAAGGCGCGGGAAAACGCGCCTTTTTTCATGCAAGCGCGGTTTCGATGTCCGGGTCGAGGTCAACGCGCAGGGTGCCCAGCCGCTTGTCCACCAGCACTTGGCCGTGGGCAAGTCCCTTGACCTTGCGCACGTCCTTGATCAGGGCGTACATGACCTCGGCCTTGCCGTCGCCGCGGCTGTGGCTTTTGATGGCGCAGAGCTGGGCGGCCTCGATCAGGGTCCGCTCGGGTACCTCATGGGCCGGGTGGTCGCGCTTGAGGATGACATGGGAGCTGGGGCCGTCCGCCAGATGGAACCAGTAGTCAAAGGGGCTGGCCGCCCGGCCGAGCATGTCGTGGTTGGCGCGTTTGTTCTTGCCGCGCACCAGGGTGAAGCCGTCGCTTGACCGGAAGATCGACACCGCCAGCCCCCGGTAGCGCCTCGGCAGCGGGGCAGGGCCGTCGGGCAGGGGGATGTCGGGGTCGTCGTTTCGTGGCGTGGGGCGCAGTCCGCCGCGCTCCAGTCGGTCGAGTTGGTCCAGCAGTTCGGCGCGCCGCCTGCGGACATGGGGAAACCCACGCTCTGCCTTGGCAGCTCGCTTGAAATAGAGGGCCATGTTCTCCGTCGGCGAGAGGTGCGGGTTGAGCGGCACAGTGACCGGCCCGTGTTCGGGATGGGTCACGGCGATTTCCTCAAGCGATCGGGCGCCCTTGAACCGATACAGCTCGGCCTGAAGTGCCTCGGCCAGGATTTTTTCGCAGGCCAGGGCCTGAAGGCGCGCTTCCTCCTCGTCCAGTCGAGCGAGATTTCGCCTGAGCTTCTTGCGCTCGCGCTTAAGCTGTACCTGTTCTGGCCGTTCGGCCTCCATCTCCAGCAGCGGAAAAAGCGTGCGCTGACCATGGGCGTTGGCCGCCTCCAGAGCCGAATCGAAGCATTCATCGTCCGGGCCGGAGGGCCAGACCAGAGGC
>JBDRSO010000051.1:0-52810 GCA_043824835.1 Pseudomonadota bacterium
AGCGATGCGAGAAAGACAATCTGAGGCTGAGCAGATTACATTTGAGAGCGCGGCGGATCTTTCAGAGCACATCTTGAATCGGCCGCGAAGCCAGCGCACGCTCATCGAGTACGGGCGGGCTATCCGCCTCCTTGATGAACATGGATTGACGCCCCAACAGGTTCGTCGCCAAGCGGTTGAGTCTGGAAAGCCACTCAGCGAAAGCCGGTACCGCACTCTGAAAGGGGCATATCAGTTCAAACTTGCGGGGCTGATCTCCGCAGCCGTCCGTGAAACCCTCTCCTTTCGAACTCAGGACGATCCAGATTCCACTGCTGCAAGCTGCGCGCAAGCCATTGAGCTTGGCCGCGAACTCGCCAGGCAAAAGCCCGACTACGAACGCAACCGCTACCGCGATAATTCCGGGCCAGCCCATCCAGCGCCGCCGACCAACCGCAAGCCGGTCAAAAGGAGCAAACGTCGATACATTGGCAAGCTGAATCGTACTGTCCCGGACTGGCGAGACTTGATATTTGACGCGCTGCCGCAGCAGCACAGAATGGCAGTTGCCCTACTCAACCTCACTGGCTGCAGGCCAGCCGAACTTGAGAAGCCAGTGCTGATCCGAGCTTTGGACGATGGACGGCTGGAGGTGACGCTTCACGGCTCGAAGCTGTCTGCCGTCTCTGGCCAAGAGCAAAGGACCATGATTTTCAATCCTGGAAAATCCAAATGGGCGAATGGTATACTCGGCACAGTGACCAACTCGGGTGAAGCCGAGACGACCTTCTGCCTGTCCACATCAGGCCGGTCTCTTCGTTACGCTCATAGCCGTGCTGTTTCTCGCGCTCTTGGCGCAAAGTGGCAAGGCAAGGTGAGCCTTTACAGCTACCGGCACTCCTTCAGTGCGGACCTCAAGGCCAAAGGGTTCGACCGCGATGAGATCGCTATGGCCATGGGCCACAACTCTGACCGGAGTCAAACTTCATACGGGCTGGCGAATCAAAGCGTGGGATGTGACTGCGCTCTAGACGAGGTGACGGCCAGCCGGGAAGTTAAGCGCTCGGTGGCCGTGACAGAGTATATATCTACGAATCGAGATTTCGAAATTTAAGACAAAACTACCTTAACAAAAGGGCTGCCGATGAAGAAATTCAAGATGTGTGGGATGATCTAAAGAATCTAGTTCTGGCAGAGAGGTTCTCAAAATGTTGAGCTTGAGTAGACTTAAAGAAGCCAGCCTCCAGGTTGAGAAGCAGCGGCAACTAGAGGGTCGTTCCCGGCCAGGGAAGGGTCGTATTCGTCCGCGCACTCCCGAAAAAGTTGCTTTGCTGCGAAAAATCGAGGAAATTGCCAGGAGCAACTGCCCGCCTTATTTCAAAGAAACTGATGGCGAGCGCGTTTTGATTCTGCCCTTTACGTGTAGTTCAGACACAGAAATTTAAATAAGGATGCCCATGCGACCGTCTGTGGTGCTTGACATGAAGCGAAACGCAGTGCGTGAAGCGGTAAGCCGCTTCCGCACCGCGAACCCGCGCGTCTTCGGGTCGGTACTGCATGGCACAGACCGCGATGGCAGCGACCTCGACCTGCTAGTTGACGCGCTGCCCGGTGCCACGTTGCTGGACTTGGGCGATTTGGAAGAAGAACTGAAATCGCTGCTCGGCGTTGACGTTGATCTGCTGACGCCTGGCGATCTGCCGCCGAAGTTGCGGGCCAAAGTGCTTGCGGAGGCGCAGCCTGTATGAACGAGAACCACCGGCTACCTGATTACCTCGACCACATCCAGCAGGCCGCAGCCGATGCGTGCAACTTCGTGGAAGGGCTGGCCAAGGGCGACTTCCTGGCCGACAAGCGCACTCAGCAAGCCGTCATTTTGTGTAGTCCAGACACAGAAATTTGACATCCTCCCCGGCCTGAATATCTCTCTTGAAGGAGGCCACCCGCTATGCGGGTGGCCTCCTTCTTCCTTTAAGAGCGCGAGTGGTGGCGTCCTGGCTACTCGGCAGGCAACCCCGCACGCCCTCCGCAGGGAGGGGCAGGGGGGCGAAGCACGATTTTACGTTTTGCGCTCCCGGTAGGCCTTGTAAAGCTTGGCCCGCTCCGGTCCTGGCATGCGGTTGGCGGCCAGGATTTCGGCCTTTTCCTCGTCGGACAGACTGTCCATCCAGGATTGGAACGCCGCTTCTTCAACCCGCGCCGCAGCTTCCTTCTCCCTTGCAAGCTCTTCTTCTCTGGCTTTCAGCGCCCTTTCCCTGGGCGACAGGTAGCTCGGTGGCCTGTCGTAAAAGCCGTCGGCCAGAAAGGCGTTGAAAAAGTACCCAGCCCCCTCCACAGGTTTCCCGGTCTTGTCCCTGGCAAGGCCGTTCTTCACGGCGAACTCGGCGTGGTGCAGGGACTGCATGATCCCGTCAAGGGGCGTGTCTACCTTGGTCAGCCTGTCGACCAACTGCCGAACCTGCTTCACCCCGAACCCGCCCTTGGGCAGGTTGGCAAGGTGCGGCCAGAAGGTCTCGAAGTCTTCCCCGGTCAGGGCCAGCAGTTTTCCTCTTGGGCTTTCTTCTTCGCTCTCCCCTCTTGGATAGAGAGAAAGATCTTCTTTCTTTCTTTCTAAGAGGGGGGGGCGGTGTGTCACACACCGCATCGCTGTGTCGCCCGGTGTGTCGCTGTGTCGCTGTGTCAGTCGGTGACTCGCTGTGTCACCCGATGCCTCGCTTTCCACCCGATCTCCTGTCCAGGTGATCACGGTGCCGCGATTGCCCATGGAGGAGTTATGGTTGGTGTATGTGACAAGTCCCTTGAAACCAAACTTGCGAAGCGCCCTATCAAGGGAGGATTTCGTTGTGCCGCAAAGCTTTGCCAGTTCGTGGCGGGGCATGGCGATGGCTCCTTGCAACTTTACAAAGGTGTATATTCTGGCCTGGGCCTCGTTTGAGCAGAAGGGCGGCCTCCCCATGCTTTTTTCCCACACGGGGAGGGCGGTGTGTCGCTGCCTCGCTGTGTCATGCACTGCCTCGGTGCCTCGCCCGGTGTGTCGCTGCCTCGCTGTGTCATGCACTGCGTCGGGCGGTGTGTCACGCACCGCACCGCTGCTCCGGCGCTGTGTCGGGGCGGTGTGTCGCTGCTCCGCCGCTGTGTCAGGCAGTGTGTCAGGCGGTGTGTCAGCTTTTTCAAATTTTTCAAATCCGGATTCCAATTCCATAAAACCTCCACGCATGGCTACATGGCCGAAAGCAACCACTCGATGCGGAGGAAGAGGCGCAATCAATCACGCCTTGTCTTTTCTGAGCTTTTGAGGAAAAATCAGAAAGTCTTCCGCTTTCGAGCGGTGAGATCCTAGGGAACCGCAGCTTTAGTTTGGCGACTGGGTGCGGTTCCCTTCTTCTTTCCTTGGGCCTCTGGCATCCTGACCAGAGCTAAAATGCTCAATCAATTCAAGTATTTGCTCTACGCGCCAGGCTGTTGTTCGGCCGCTCAACTTTACCGGCTGAGGATATTCTCCAGACTTGACGCCGCGCCACCAAGTACTCGGACTAACTGGAAAAACTGCCAGTATTTGGGGCAGCCGGACGAAACCTGTGGTCGGAAAATTCTGACTCATGATTATACCTCCATTCATTGCATTGCCATCCTGTCCCATTGGCTCCAGGTGGATGCCTTGTTGTATCACAAATTCAAACTTATGCAACATAACCCATTGGATTGACATTTGTTTTTGATATACTGAAAACAAAACCTACTCGCTAAGCCACCAAAATTGCAGAGAAAGAAAATTTGATAAAAATGCTGGGGCTGCCGTAGAAAATTAGGATGATGCCAACTGATTAATCAATTTTTTCAGCTTGTTGAGTTGAATTTTTTAATAACCACCATTAAACCAGAGGAGATGGCGCTTGGCTTGGTTTCTAAAGAACGACTCATTTTACCTGGGCAAAGAGCGGGACCACCTTCCCGCCAGCCTTCAAGCTGTCCAGATAGTCGGCCCAGGCTTGCATCATCCTTTTTCTCTCTGGCAAATGCTCAGCGTAATTGTAGCTGGCCCGAACCTTGTCCCTCGGTGTATGGGCCAATTGACGTTCGATGGCGTCCTTGTGCCAACCATGCTCATTGAGGAGAGTGGAGGCCATAGAGCGAAAGCCATGCGCGGTCATTTCCGTCTTGTCGTATCCGATACGCCGCAAGGCAACATTGATCGTGTTTTCCGACATCGGACGCGCCGCCGTCCTGATGCTGGGAAACACAAATCCCGAAGGGCCAGTAAGACCGTGAACCTCGCGCAGGATCTCAACAGCTTGCCATGACAACGGCACAATGTGAGGACTCCCGCCTTTCATCCTTTCAGCGGGAATCCGCCATTCACCGGCTACAAGATCTATTTCTTCCCATGTAGCTTGCCGAAGCTCCCCAGGTCGGACAAAGAGCAAGGGGGACAGTCGAAGAGCGCAATGGACAACGAAAGTGCCGGAAAAGGCATCGATGGCCCGCAGAAGTGGCCCGATTCTCTTGGTGTCAGTGATCGAGGCATGGTGCTTGACCTTTCGAGCTGGTGGGATCGCGCTCTTGATGTCCGCAGCAGGATCGCGCTCAGCTCGGCCAGCGGCCACGGCGTAACGAAATACTTGGCTCATGATCTGGCGAATACGGCGGGCTGTCTCCACCGCCCCGCGCCTCTCGCATCGTTGGACAACGCCGAGCATGTCCTCAACACCGAGCTCCGCCACAGGACGTTTCCCAATGAAAGGGAAGATGTTCTTCTCCATCCGCTCCAAGGTAGTCTTGGCGTGGCGCTCGCTCCACCCAGACTTGACTTGCTTCCCGAACCATTCCCGACAGACAACTTCAAACTCCTCACTCCCACTTATTCGGCGCATGTCCTCCTTGCGTTTGCTTGAAGGATCATGCCCTTTGGCAATGAGCGTTTTCAAATCTCCCCGCCTAAGTCTGGCATCCAGCAAACTGATGTAGGGATACACCCCCAGGGACAGCATGGTCCTCTTCCCGTTCATTTGGTACCGAAAGCGCCACCACTTGCGTCCATTCGGGGTAATGACAAGGGACAGCCCTTCACCGTCATTTATGGTATATTCCTTGTCTTTCGGCTTGGCAGCTTTGATTTTGGCATCTGTCAACGGCATGAAGCATCTCCTACGAGTGGTATAACAAATAGCGACCGATTTCGACTTATACCACTTTTTGTACCTTTATGCTAGCCACGCCAGGGCATGGAATGACGCATCAAGACATGCCAAACGCGACAAAAAAGCCCTCATATTGAGGGCTTATGACACTTTGTGGGGTAAAGTGATTTTGTGTTTTGGCGGAGAGGGAGGGATTCGAACCCCCGGACGAGTTGCCCCGTCTCTGGTTTTCAAGACCAGCGCATTAAACCGAGCTCTGCCACCTCTCCGTGGGGGGCCGGACATCCCGCGAGGGGAGCCGGAAACAGGAAACTGGTTGTAGGAACCGGACCGGAGAATGTCAAGCCAGCGAATCAAGAATGAAAAAATCGGGCCGACTCACAATGGCATTTGACAGGGACAGCCGCATCCCGTATGGGGAAGATGAAAATGATATTCAAACAAAACGAACGGATATAGTATGAAATCTCCGCAAGAAGTATTCGCCGACTTTCTGGCCGACAGGAATCTGAAGACCACGCCCCAGCGCCGTCTGATCCTGGATACCCTGCTCAAGCACAGCGACCACCTGTCGCCGGAGGAGCTCTACGCCAGGGTCAAGAAGCGCGACAAGTCCATCGGGCAGGCCACGGTCTACCGTACGCTCAAGCTGCTCAACGAATCCGGGCTCATCGAGCCGCTGGACTTCGCCGACGGCGTGACCCGCTACGAGCCGAGCTACGGCGAGGCGCATCACGACCACCTCATCTGCGAACGGTGCGGAAAAAACATCGAAATTCTCGACACGGTCATCGAACGCCGTCAGGAGGAACTCGCCGTCGAGCACGGCTTCACCCTGCTGCGGCACAAGATGTATCTCTACGGCATGTGCGGGGAGTGCCGAAAGAAAAAATAGACAAGCCCCTGCCCTACTGGACTTTTTCCAGAAATTCCGCCAGGGAGGATATCTCCCCCTGCACGGGCTTCCACACGAAACCGCCGCCTGTCTGCTCGCCCTCGGCCGTAAACTGTATGCCCATGCCGATGGCCCCCCCGCCGCCCTTGAAACGGCTGCGTATCGTCCCGATCACCGTAAAATAGGTAAACTTCTTCGTCTGCGGATTCCATACGCTCACCCGCAGGACCAGCTGATTGCCCACCGTGATGGGCGGCAGCTGCCCTTTGGGATTGATGACCAGCAGGCGGATGCCGCCCGCCGATATGTTCTCCACGCTCAGTCGCATCTTGTCGCCGTAGTGGGCCGGGTTGTTCACGGTCTGCAGGTCCGGCTTGACTATCCAGAATGATTTCCGCTTGCGGGCGTCCCATGCCTTGACGCGCACAGCGCCATCCATCGCGATTTTCTTGCGGTCATGCCTGCGCCGGATGATGAAGCGGTAGCGGATGGGCGTGAGCAGCGTCAGTTCCTTGATCACTGAGCCGCGCTTCCTTGCATTGCCGACCAGGGTGATAAACGAATTGATCTTGCGGCCCGAGTAGGCAAACGGTTTGACGAAGCAGACCACGCGCATGTTCTTGAGCTTCAGGGTCGTGGGTTTGGCGTTGACCAGCTCAAGCTGCATTTTCCCGCCCACCACGGCCGAGATGCGCGCGTTGCTCAGGAACCTGCCCACCACCCCGCCGGAGTAGAGGTAGATGTCGAGCATGACGCCCTTGGACACAAGGTAGTTCTCGACGATGGTCTGGCTGCGCCCGGCAAGCAGGCGCGAAAAGAAGCGCAGAAAAGCGAACCCCAGGGTGTGACGGTAGTACCAGCAGGCCATGACCAGCACCGCCGGAGCCACAAAGGTCAGGATGTTCGCAAAAACCTCAAACATGTCCAGCCGCGACGAGCCGCTGCCAAAGTTGCGCTGCACGTCGCGCAGGTAGTCCAGTTGAGCATGAAAATCGAGCATTGTCCCGCCGTGAACGATTCAGTGCCGCGGCGACATTTGCCGCCGCTCAGAGCATTGCAATTTCGGTACCTTCCGAGAGCCTTGGTTTAACCCCCACCCCTATACGTCCCCCACGGCCCGATGGCAAGGCGCGGTCCGGCGTCACGACGGATCGACCTGGAAGAGCCTCCCGGCGGAGGCAGCGTCGAGCGCATAGAGGGCGTCGAGAAAATGCAATTGCATGGTGCCCGGTCCGGCGGCCCTGGCCCCGGCCAGCGCCCCTGCCATGGCCATGCAGGCCATGCCGTGCACCGTGGCCGCAAAGGGGTCAGGATTGACGGCGGCAAAGGCAGCGCATACGGCCGTGGCTGTGCAGCCCAGCCCGGTGACCCGGGGCATGAGCGCATGGCCGCCGAAAACCCGGCACACGCGGTTGCCGTCCGTGACCACGTCCGTCTCGCCGCTGACGCAGACCACGCAGCCGTGCGCCCGAGCCAGCTCCCGGGCCCCGTCCAGCGCCGCATCGGTGGAGCGGGTGCTGTCCACGCCCTTGGCCCCGCCGGTCTCTCCGGCCAGGGTCAGCACCTCGGAACCGTTGCCCCGAATGACCGTGGGCCGGTGCGCGTCGAGCAGGGAGAGGGAGGTGGCCGTGCGCAAGCCGGATGCGCCCGCGCCCACAGGATCGAAGACCACCGGAATGGGTCTGGCCGCCGCAGCCGTCCAGGCGGCGCGCATGGCGTGGATATCTGGCTGATTGAGGGTGCCGATGTTGACCACCAGGGCATGGCTGATGGCCACCAGATCGGCGGCCTCCTCCTCAGCGTGGGACATCAGCGGCGAGCCGCCCAGGGCCAGCAGGGCATTGGCCGTGGGGTTGGCGACCACCACATTGGTGATGTTCAGCACCAGCGGGCCTGTCTCACGTATCAATATGAGATCATGAAGAAAAGAATCGACATTCGCCATCGCGACCTCCAGATTCACGCCCGTCCGGGCGGCCTAATCAGGCTACACCGCCCCCTGAAAAAGCACAACGCCCCGAGCGCGACTGAACGCGCCCGGGGCGGGAATTGCTGTGAGTGACCGGCTAGCGGGCGGCGCGCTGTCCGCCCCTGCGGCCACGCTGTCCGCGGCGATCCTGGCTCTCTGCCGGGATAGCCCCGCCCCGGGGGCGGCTCTGGCTTGCACCGGGCTTGGCCGTGAAGGGCTGGTCGTAGTCGAAGCCGTCCACCGTGCACACCTCCACGCGACGGCCGAGCACACGCTCGATGTCGCGCACCACGAGGTGGTCGTCGCGGGTGATCAGACTCAGGGCTGCGCCCGTGCGCCCTGCCCGGCCGGTGCGGCCGATGCGGTGGGTATAGGTCTCGGCCGTGTCCGGCGCATCGAAGTTGATGACATGGGAGATGCGCTCGCAGTCGATGCCTCGGGCCGCGATGTCGGTGGCGACCATGATGTCGAAATCACCGCAGCGGAATCCGTCGAGGGAGCGCTGGCGCTGATTCTGGCTCATGTTGCCCTGGAGAAAGGTGGTGTTCAGCCCGCGCAGGCTCAGCCGCTTGGCCAGGTTCTTGGCCTTGTGCTTGGTGCGGGTGAAGATGAGCACGCTTTCACGGTTGAGAGAGCCGATGAGCGCCTCAAGCAGATTCGCCTTGAGGTGGTCGGACACCGGATAGAAGGCCTGGGACACGCTCTCCACCGGTTTGGTGTTGGCCACCTGGACCCGGGCCGGGTCCACCAGGATGGTGTCGGCCAGCTTGCGGATGTCGGCGGGCATGGTGGCAGAAAAAAGCAGGTTCTGCCGCTTGGCGGGCAGCCGCTCCATGATCCTTTTCAGATCAGGCATGAAGCCCATGTCGAGCATGCGGTCCGCCTCGTCCAGGACCAGGGTGTCCACATGGTCGAGCCGGATGTCGCCCTGGCGCAGCAGGGCCAGGAGTCGGCCCGGGCAGGCCACCAGCACGGTGGACCGGCGGGCGGCGTTGATCTGCGGATTGAAGCCCACGCCGCCAAAAACGCAGGCGCTGCGAATGCCGGTCTGCCGACCGAGAACATCGAAGCTCTCCTGAATCTGGAGAGCCAGCTCCCGCGTGGGGGCGAGCACCAGGGTGCGCACCGGCCCCTGGCCGCGCGCGTCCGAGTCGAGCAGGCGCTGGAGGATGGGCAGGGCAAAGGCAGCGGTCTTGCCGGTGCCGGTCTGGGCCAGGCCCATGACATCACGCCCCTTGAGCACTTCGGGGATGGCAACGGTCTGGATGGGGGTGGGAACGGTGAAGCCACAAGACTGGATGCCGGCGTTTATGCGCCGGTCAAAAGAGAAACAATCAAAGGTCACAAAATATCCTAGGGTGAAAAGAGGAAATCAGCGACTGCGCGTGACGGCTGTCGCTTTCCGGCTGCGCCGGATGTCATTGCAGGTCTCTGGGACGAGGTGGATCGTATGCCCGATGGGGCAGGGAGGATTTTCGTGCGTCCAGTCACGCTGAGCTGTTTCTTATATACGCATCCCTGCTCGGTTGTAAAGGGGTAAGGCGACACCCGCCCCGGCGCCTCGCCCGCTTGCATCCACCGGCCCGGCCATGCTACCAAACCAGTCACTGAAGCGCGCAGGAGGGGTTGCCATGTATTTCCCGGTCGCAGGCATCGAGGTTTCGCCGTGGGTTCCCCCGCTGGTGGCCATGACAGTCTCCTTCTTCACCTCCATGGCCGGCGTGTCGGGCGCGTTCCTGCTGCTGCCGTTCCAGATGTCCTTTCTCGGCTATGCCTCGCCCTCGGTCAGCGCCACCAACCATCTCTTCAACATCGTGGCCATCCCCAGCGGGGTGCTGCGCTACCTGCGCGAGGGGCGCATGGTCTGGCCACTGACCTGGATCGTGGTGGCAGGCACCCTGCCCGGGGTGCTCATCGGCGCGGTCGTCCGCGTCACGTGGCTGCCGGACGCCAGCAATTTCAAGCTCTTTGCCGGGGCGGTGCTGCTGTATATCGGTATCAAGATGATCCGCGACCTGACGGGCCGCGCCAACGGATCGGCCAAGGCCGCGTCCGAGCGCCGATTCCAGGAGCTGGTCCGGGAGCACCGAGGCCAGGCCGGTTCGGGCGAACCGCTGCCCGTGGTGCGGACCATTGCCTTCAACTGGCGGCGCACCTGCTACGAATTCTACGGCGAGCGCCACGACGTGTCCACGCCGGGCATCTTCGCCTTGAGCTTCGTCGTGGGCATCGTGGGCGGCACCTACGGCATCGGCGGCGGGTCCATCGTGGCCCCGTTCTTCGTCACGGTCTTCGGCCTGCCTATCTACACAGTGGCCGGGGCCGCCCTCATGGGCACCTTCGTCACCTCTGTGGCGGGCGTGGCCTTCTACCAGTTTCTGGCCCCGCTCCACCCGGACATGGCCGTTGGCCCGGACTGGCTGCTGGGCATCCTCTTCGGCCTGGGCGGCATGGTCGGCATGTACCTGGGCGCGCGCTGCCAAAAACACGTCCCGGCCCACGCCATCAAGTGGATGCTCGCCGTCGTGGTTCTCGGCACGGCCTTGAATTACGGGTATGGGGCGCTGTTTTAACGCCCCCCCCGATCACCAAATGCGGCAGTCCATCCAATCAAAACTGTTTTCAAGTGCCTTGGCAGCAAATAAAACCGTCCATAAATTGGTTTTCTTAGGTATGGTTGCTTGAAAGAGCCCTGCAGTATACCAGGTTGCTTACCACTGCAGAGCTGACCTTTCATAATCATGACAAGGAAAAACAAGTGGATAGTACTGACACCATCAGCGTGGTGAGTTCCAATGCGGGCTGGAACTTCGATAACAGCTATGCCCGTTTGCCCGGCTCCTTGTATACCCGAATCGACCCGGTTCCGGTGCGCGCGCCGCGCCTTGCCGTGCTCAACCGAGCGCTCTGCGAGTCTCTTGGCCTGGACGCCAGGGCGCTGGACTCTGACGCCGGAGCCGCCATCTTATCCGGCAACCTGCTCCCCGAGGGCGCCCAGCCCCTGGCCCAGGCTTACGCCGGGCACCAGTTCGGATCTTTCACCATGCTCGGCGACGGCCGGGCCATCCTGCTCGGCGAACAGATAACACCTCAGCGCGAGCGCTTTGACATCCAACTCAAAGGATCGGGCCAGACCCCCTTCTCCCGCAGTGGCGACGGGCGCGCTGCCCTCGGCCCGATGCTGCGGGAATACATCATCAGCGAGGCCATGCACGGGCTTGGCATCCCCACCACCCGCAGCCTTGCCGTTGTGGTTACCGGGGAGCCGGTGCAACGCGAGACCTCCCTGCGGGGGGCAATCCTGACCCGCGTTGCGGCCAGTCACATTCGGGTTGGCACCTTTGAATACCTCTCGGCCCGGAGCGACCTTGAGGGCCTGCAGGCCCTTGCCGACCACGTCCTGGACCGGCACTTCCCTGCGCTCAAAGACGATGCGAATCCGTATCTGGGGCTTTTCCATACTGTCATGCAACGGCAGGCCTCGCTGGTGGCCAAATGGCTGCATGTTGGCTTCATCCATGGGGTCATGAACACCGACAACATGTCGATTTGCGGGGACACCATCGATTACGGCCCCTGTGCCTTCATGGACGCCTATGATCCGGCAACTGTATTCAGCTCCATCGACCAGGGCGGGCGCTACGCCTATGGCAACCAACCGCACATGGCCCAGTGGAACCTGGCGCGCTTTGGCGAAACACTCCTGCCCCTGCTGCACAAGGATCAGCGCAAGGCCGTTGCGTTGGTCCAGGAGGCCATCCAGGCCTTCCCGGATCTGTTCCGCAGCGTGTGGCTCTCCGGGATGCGAGACAAGCTGGGGCTGTTGACTCAAGAGCCTGATGACCTCTCCTTGGTCAAGGATTTGCTCGCGGGTATGCAGGAAACCCAGGCAGACTACACCAACACCCTGCGCAGGCTTGCCTCGGTCGCAATGCCGCAGACCCCAGCGTTTCAGGCCCCGGCCTTGAAGGAATGGCTAAGCCGTTGGCAGGCGAGGCTGACGCGGCAGCCGCAAGGCCTGGACGCGGCCCGTAGTTTGATGCGCGCGCACAACCCTGCGCTCATTGCGCGCAACCACCTCGTGGAAGAGGTTCTGGAGCAAGCCACAAGGCACGAGGACTACGCTCCACTGGAGCGGCTGCTTGCCGCTTTGTCCAACCCCTACGAGGAGCGGCCGGAAGACGCCCTCTACCGCCAGCCTCCCGGCCCGTCGGCACAGCCCTACCAGACATTCTGCGGCACCTGAGGTCCGTTTGCGCCTGGAATCCATGCGTTTTTCCGGCTGGCACTGACTTGGGTCGCGGCAAGCGTTCTGGGCGGGACCGCAGGAGGGATGCTGCTGGCATCCGAGCCTCACCCCAAGGCATCGACAACTATATTCGGCACAAATGGTTACACTTTGTTCCACACTCCCCGATTATCACCCACGAAAAAGGGCTTGCGATTATCATCGCAAGCCCTTGAAATCTGGCGGAGAAGGAGGGATTTGAACCCTCGTATGAGCTTTACACCCATAACACGCTTAGCAGGCGTGCGCCTTCAGCCAACTCGGCCACTTCTCCTGGCTCGAACCCGGGCCGCAGATGCGGGCGGATCGAGGAAGACCGCTCTACCCTTTTCCGTCGGTCCTTGTCAACACGCTGGTCCTATTTCTCTTTCTTGTCCCGCTCATTGCGGCGGCGCTTGCTCTTGAGGGCCTTGAACTTGTCCTCATGACGGCGCGTCTTGGCCCCACCGAGCCGCTCGCGGCCGGGGCCGCGCTTGCCCAGGGCGGAAATGCCCCGGCTCTTCTCCCACTCCTTCTTGTCGTGGCTGGAACGGAAGACGACATCGACCGGAGCGGAATTGATGCCCAGCAGCTTGCGGAACTGGTTCTCCAGATACCGGGCGTAGGACTCCTTGACCAGGGTGTGGTCGTTGCAGAAAAAGACAAAGGTCGGGACCGCCTCGTCGGCCTGGGTGGCATAGAAGAACTTGGGCCTGCGCCGCTTGACCACGGGCGGCTGGAGTCTTTCCAGCACCTGGGCCAGGGCGCGGTTGAGTATGCCGGTGCCGATGCGGATTTCGCACTCGCGGCGCAGGGTCTCGGCCAGGGGGATGATCTTGCCGATGCCCACGCCCTTGTTGGCCGAGGTCATGATCAGCGGGACATGCGGGATGATCCGCAGCTCCTCGCGAAAGGCCTCCAGGGCGCGCTTGGTCTCGCCTCGCGGGATGAGGTCCGCCTTGTTGACCACGACCATGAACGGCGTCTTCTCCTTGGACAAGAACTCGATGAGCCGCTTGTCCTGCCTGCCCACGCCCAGGGTGATGTCGATGACCAGGATGGTCACGTCCGAGCGCTTGGAGTTCTTGAGGGCGCGGATGACGCTGATTTTTTCCAGGTGTTCCTGGATATTGGCGCGCCTGCGCACGCCTGCCGTGTCCACGAAGGTATAGCGCTTGTCTTTGCGCTCAAAGGTCACGTCGATGGAGTCCCGGGTGGTGCCCGCCACGTCGCTGACAATGAGCCGGTCGGTGCCGATGATGCGGTTGATGAGGGACGACTTGCCCGCATTGGGGCGGCCGAGCATGGTCAGGCGCAGCCCGCGCTCGATGGTATCCTCCTCATCGGTGTCCATGCCCAGGTCGAGGACGAACCGGCGGACCTTCTCGCGCACTTCATGCAGATTGTAGCCATGGGCCGCCGAGACCGGAAACACGGGCAGCCCCAGGGCGTGGAACTCAGCCGTTCTCTGGGCCGCGACCTCATGGCTGTCCACCTTGTTCACCAGCACCATGACCGGCTTGCCACTGCGGCGGACGAACTCGGCGGCCTGCTCGTCCAGCGGGCTCATGCCAAGCTTGCCGTCAACCACGAAGAGGATGGCGTGGGCCTCGTTGATGGCCTCGCGCGCCTGCTCGAAAATCTCGTCCTCGAAATCCTTGCTCAATTCCGGCGTGGCCTCGGATTCGAGGACCATGCCGCCAGTGTCCACCAGATCGAACTTGACATCGCCCATCTGACATTCACCATAGATGCGGTCGCGCGTCACACCGGGCAGATCGTGAGTAATGGCTCGCGACTTCCTGAGCAGCCGGTTGAAAAGGGTGGACTTGCCAACATTGGGGCGTCCCACGAGGGCGACGATGGGCAGCATGGGTACAGACTCCAGGGATGATGTGACAGCGGGCCGGGGCAGCGCGAAACCCGCGCCTCCCGATATGTGGGAAGCGCGGGCTTACCTTACCTTCAATCAAATGTCGAGTCCATTGTTCCCGACATCGGGCATTCGATCATCAATCCTTGGCCGACATTCGCTCAATGACGGTATTGAGTCGTGAGGCCATGGACGCCACCTCCTGGATGGCCTGGGAGGATTCGAGCATGACCTGCGAGGTCTCCGAGGAGATACGGTTGATGTCTTCGGTGGCGCGATTGATTTCCTCGCTGGTGGCCGACTGCTCCTCGGAGGCGGTGGCGATGGAGCGCACCTGATCGGCGGCGTTGTCCACCCGGCCGACGATTTCCTTGAGCGCCCGGCCGGACTCGTTGGCCAGTTCGGTGCTGTGGGCCACGGCCTTGGCCGCCCGCTCGGTGGCAGCCACGTTGTCGCGGGTCATGGTCTGGATACGCTCGATGGCCCCGCCCACCTCGCTGGTGGCGAACATGGTCTTTTCGGCCAGCTTGCGCACCTCGTCGGCCACCACGGCGAAACCGCGACCGGCCTCGCCCGCGCGCGCCGCCTCGATGGCCGCGTTGAGCGCCAGGAGGTTGGTCTGGTCCGCGATGTCGGTGATCACTTCCAACACGTTGCCGATGCCTGCCGCCTGCCGCCCCAGTTCCTCCATGGAGGTCTTGAGGCTCTCGGCCTGCCGCTGCACGTCGGCCACGGCCGCGATGACCTGGCCTACGCTGGCCTCGCCCTGCTGGGCGTTCTCCTTGGCCTTGTCCGCATCCTCGGCAGCCTGACTGGCGCTCCTGGCTACTTCGAGCACGGTGGAGTTCATCTCCTCCATGGCCGTGGATGTCTCGGTCACCCGGGCCTTCTGCTCGTCCGCGCCCCGGCTGGCCTGCTCGATCTGGGCCGAAAGCTCCTCGGCCGCACTGGAGAGGTACTGCGAAATCTCCTCGGCCTCCCTTGCAGCCTCGGCGATACGCACGTTCTGCTCCTCGATCAGGCGCTGCTGGCTTCGAATGTCGGTCATGTCGATCCACACGGCCAGGGAGCCGAGCATCACTCCGTCCATATCGAAAAACGGCGTGGACGTGGACATGACGTGGCGTGTCTGGCCCGAGCGCGTCTCGTACTCGATTTCGTTTGAAAGCTGGCTGCGCTCCTTGATGGCGCGGTCCGAAAGGGTCTCGCGGCCGGGTTCGTCGTAGAAGAACCTGCCGGGCGACATGCCGATGAACGTCTCGGGCTCGCCGTCGCGCCCGAGGAGCTCGCACATCTGGCGATTGACCCAAAGCAATTTGTGGTCGGCCCCCACCAGGGCGCAGGGCAGTGTCAGCCCCTTGAGCACACCCTCGGAGAAGCCGAGCTTGGTCTTGAGTTCGGCCACCATGGCCTCGATCTGCCCGGCCAGTTCCTTGAACTCAAAACGGTAGACCCCGTCCAGCGCGGCATGAAGGTCGCCGCCAGCCACTTCGGTGGCATAGCCAAGAAGCCCCTGCACCGGCTGGATGACCAGTAGCCGGATGATGATAACCAGCACTCCGGCCAGGAGCACGGCCACCAAGGCCCCACCCACGGCCAGATAGTTGCGCTGGGTAATGGCCGGGGCGGCCATGTCGTCCTCGTAGGCACTCATGACCATGACCCAGCCGTTCCTGGCCATGGTGTCGAATACCATGTACTTTTCGCGATTCTCCCACGTATAGGGGGTGCTGCCGGTCTTTTGCGACAAGGCAGTGCGAACAAAATCCAACTCACTCAAATCTTTGAGGTAGAGATCCTTGTTCACAGCATGGGCGATGATGCGCCCCTTGGCGTCGAGCATAAAGCCGTAACCGTTCACGGCCACGCGGAAGGGGTCGATAAATCTCCCGGTGAAGGTCTCCCAGTTGGGAAAGAGGCCCACACCGCCAATGACACTGCCGTCAGGGCCATAAACCGCGCTGGCCACCGCGAAGATGAGCAGGTTGTCGCTGCCGCTCTTGGCTATGAGGATTTCGTTCGAAAGATAGTTCTTTTGGTGGCCGCCGAGGATGACCTTGACGTATTCACGCTCGCTGCGATCCGCGCCTGCCATGTTATCGCCCTTGGCGTTGTACCCGGCCACCACCTTGCCATTGGTGTCAAAGGCGAAGGCGGCCCAGTAACCACGGGTGTTTTCGAGCAGGTCCCTAAACAGCCAGTCGGCGCTGAGAATATCCCGCCCCATGAGGGCATCGCTGACCGACTGCTGGGAGGCGAGCATGCCCGCCATGCTCTCGGTCTGCTCCATGTAGGCGTCCAGCGCCGCCATGGACTGCTCGACCATGTTGTGCATGGCCACGGATTCCTCCTTGACCACGGTGGCGTAAGTATGACTGCTCACCCACCAGACGCCCGCGCCCACCGCAGTCAGGATGACCACGAAAATCAGCGCAGCGATGACCGTATTGACACTTCGTACTTGCATTGATTTGTCCTTTTTCCCGCCGGGATGGTGGCGCTCCCCTGCGCCGTAACACTTCACAAACAAATAGTATTACAAAAACACGCATTTTTGTCAAATTTTTGCGCTGACTACGACAAAAGCCGACGGACGCTGCCGTCGGCTTTTTGAAACGATGTCTCAGAATCGGGCGGCGTGGCGCCCCTGCGGCTCGGTCAATCGTCGGTGAAGAGCTTGCGGATGGCCTCGGAATACGGCGGATAAAGCACGCCCTTTTCCGTGATGATGCCAGTGATAAGCTCGTTTGGCGTGGGGTCGAAGGCGAGGTTGTAGACTTCAACGCCCTCGGGCGGGATGCGGTGATCGCCGATGTGGGTAACCTCGCGCGGGTCGCGGTCCTCGATGGGCACGTCGTCGCCGGTGGGGGTTTCCGGGTCGATGGTGTAGACCGGGGCGGCCACATAGAAGGGAATGCCGAAGCGCTGGGCCATGATGGCCACGCCAAAGGTGCCGATCTTGTTGACCGCGTCGCCGTTGGCCGCGATGCGGTCCGCGCCCACCACCACCTTGTCCACCAGCCCGCGCTTCATGAGCAGGGCGCAGGCGTTGTCGCAGGCCACCTTGACCGGGATGCCGTCCTTGTGCAGCTCGTAGGCGGTCAGGCGCGCACCCTGGAGAAAGGGCCGCGTCTCGTTGGCGATGACCGAGACCCGCTTGCCCTGGTCCACGGCCCCGCGCACCACGCCCAGCGCGGTGCCGTATCCGGCCGTGGCCAGCGCGCCCGCGTTGCAGTGGGTCATGATGGTGTCACCGTCGTCCATGAGCGCCCCGCCGAAACGGCCAATGGCCTCGCACATGGCGATGTCGCCCTCGTGAATCTCCCTGGCCCGGGCCAGCCAGGTGCTCAGCAGGGACTCAAGGGAGACGTCCCCGGCCTCCTGCCAGACGCGGCGCATCTCGCGCACGGCCCAGCGCAGGTTCACGGCCGTGGGCCGGGCCTTCTCGATCTGGTCGAGCTTCTCGTTCAGGTTCGCCTTCCAGTCGCCGTCAATGGCCTGGACCTCACGGCCCGCCAGATAGCAGCCGTAAGCCGCAGTCACGCCAATGGCGGGCGCGCCGCGCACCACCATGACCACCAGGGCGAAGCAGATCTCGTCCGTGGTCCGGCACTCGAACCACTCCTCGCGGTTCGGCAGGTAGCGCTGGTCGAGCAGGACCAGGGCGTCCTTGTCGGAAGAATACTGGATATGTTCGGTCATGGGACAGTCTCCGTGAGGAAGTGAGTCAGGAATTCATGCGCCACCGCTTGAGGGCGGCCGTGCCTACGAAAGCTTCCGCTGAATAAGTTGGGTCACCACGCCGGGGTTGGCCTGCCCCTTGGAGAGCCGCATAACCTGGCCCATGAAGAAGCTCATGAGCTTGGTCTTGCCGCCCTTGTACGCCTCGACCTCGGACGGATTCTCGCTGATGACGCGGTCCACCATGGCCTCCAGCTCGCCGGTGTCAGACACCTGGGCCAAACCTCTGGCCGTGACGTATTCGGCCGGGTCGTGGTCTCCCGCGCACAGGTCGCGGAAGCTGTCCTTGCCGATCTTGACCGAGATGGTGCCGTCGTCAACCAGGGCGAGCAGCCCGGCCAGTCTGGCGGGCGTCAGCGGGCAATCGCCCGCCGCGATTCCGGTCTCGCCGAGATAGGGCAGCAGATCGCCCACCACCCAGTTGGCCACCTTTCTGGCCTCGCCGGAATACACCTTGGCGGCCGCCTCGTAGTAGTCGGCCACGGCCAGTTCGGCGGTGAGCAGGTCGGCATCGTAGTCGGCCAGCCCGTAGTCGGCCATGAAGCGCGCCCGCTTGGCCGCGGGCAGCTCGGGCAGCTCGGCCCGCCACTGCTCCACCAAGGCCGGGTCAAGGACGAGGGGTACCAGGTCCGGGTCCGGGAAATAGCGATAGTCGTGGGCCTCTTCCTTGCCACGCATGGAGTGGGTGGTGCCCTTGTCCGAGTTGTAGAGCCGGGTCTCCTGGACCACCTTCTCGCCGTCCTCGATCAGGTCGATCTGGCGGGCCACCTCGTATTCGATGGCCTTCTGGACGTGTTTGAAAGAGTTGAGGTTCTTCAGTTCGGCGCGGGTGCCCAAGGCCTCCTGGCCCACAGGGCGGATCGAGACGTTGGCATCGCAGCGGAAGCTGCCCTCCTCCATGTTGCCATCGCAGATGCCAAGATAGAGGAGGATGGAGCGCAGTTCCTTCAGGTAGGCCACGGCCTCCTCGGCCGAGCGCATGTCCGGCTCGGACACGATCTCGATGAGGGGCACCCCGGCCCGGTTGAGGTCCACGAAGCTGGCGTTTTCGGCCGCGGAGTGGATGTTCTTGCCCGCGTCCTCCTCCATGTGGATGCGGGTCAGGCCCACTTCCTTGCGCTGGCCGTCCACCTCGATGGCTACACTGCCGTGCTCGCAGATGGGCAGCTCGAACTGCGAGATCTGGTACCCCTTGGGCAGGTCAGGATAGAAGTAGTTCTTGCGCGCGAACACGGACTTGAGGTTCACCCCGCAGCCGGTGGCAAGCCCCATCTTGGCCGCGTATTCCGGCACCATGGCGTTGAGCACGGGCAGCACGCCGGGCATGCCCGAGCACACGGCGCAGACGTTCTCATTGGGCTCCTGGCCAAAGGTGGTGGAGCAAGCGCAGAAAATCTTGGTCCGGGTCTTCAGGTGGGCATGAACCTCAAGGCCGATGACGGTTTCGTACCGGGACATGCAGGGCGTCTCCTTGCGGCCGCTAGCCGTTTTTTCCGTACAGTTCCGGGTTCAGGCTCGGATCATTGTACATCTTGAACTGATAGTAGACCTTGGGCCGCTTGCTGCCCGCCGCGTACTCGTCGAGGAGTTCGAGCACGGCATTCTCAAGGTCGGCATGCTGGCGATTGAGTACGTCGAGCTTGGACTGGCACTGCTCCACATGGGCCGCGTCCACGCCGCGACGGGTGCACTGCTCCTTCATGTGGTAGATCTTCAGCGCCTGGATGGAGAGCCTGTCCAGGGCCGCGCCCACGGTCTCGGTGTTGTAACGCTCGGCACTGTCGGGCGGCAGCAACGGGGCCAGCACTCCGTTGAGGCAGGCGTCCACGCGCTCAATGAGGTCGTTGCGCTTCTGATTGAGCTTGTCGATGGCGTACTTGCAGTTGGCGATGATCTCGGCGTCCACATCCGTGCGGCGGGCGCGGTCCTCCACATGCCAGAGCTGGAAATTTGTCCAGTGCTGGCGGCCCACCAGCTCGCGAAAGCTCTGCATGCCGACGAGTTCGTCCGGCTCGCCCTCGTATACTGGATAGCCGAAGTGCCAGTCGGTGACGGAACGGATCTGGTGCGCTACGGCGTCGCGCACGGCCCCCTTGACGGTGTCGAATGATGTCTCAACCATTGATCAGTGCTTCTTTGCTAATGAGGAGGTAGACGGTGGCCTCGGTCATGATGTTGTTGGCGATGGGCTCCACCTGATTGCCCTCGCCGATGTAATAGTCGAGCCTGGGGCCGCGAATGGCCGTGCCCACGTCCTGGGCCAGACCGATACCGGTCACGGTCCGCTTGCCCACGTTCCTGCCGTTCTCGGCCCGGGGAATCTCGGCCTCGAAGGCGAGCAGGCTGCCAAGCGGGAGGAGCTCCCGGTCTGTAGCCAGCGAAACCATCGGCGTCAACGGCTTTCCCATGGCCCCCTCGGGAGGCGAGTCTTCCATGCGGAAGAAGACGTAGCTGCGGTTCTCGGCCATCAACTCGAACATCTTCTCGGGATGCTTGGCAAAAAATTCCTTCACATGGGCCTTGGACAGCCGCCCCCGAGGGAGCAGCCCCCTGGCATGGAGAATGAGGCCCAGGCTTCTGAACTCATGGCCGTTCTTGGCCCCGTAGAGCACATTGCGGGTGGTGCCATCGGGCAGGAGCAGCCGCCCTGCACCCTCCACCTGCATGTAGAACACGTCGATGGGGTTCTTGGCCCAGGCGATCTCAAGCCCGCGCTCGGCCAAAACGCCGCGCACGTCCACAGCGCCCCGGTCATGATAGGGAAACACCCTGCCCCGATCCACCCGGTAGACGGCCCGCTTGCCGCGCACCAGCCCTGTCCGCAGGTCGTCCGGCACACCGTAGATGGGGAACTCGTAGCCGGGCATTCTGGTCAGACTGGCCTGGATTTCCGGGGTGTAGTAGCCGGTCATGAGCGGCTTCTGACGCATGCCGAACCAGACGAACCGGCTGGCCAGCAAGTGCGGATTCTCATCCAAATGCGGCAGCAGCTCCAGGAACTCCTCCAGGCTGCGCACCACCTGGCCCCAGGTCAGGGTCATGCCGGGCCGGGTCAGGGCGAGCGTGTCCCGAGGTTTGTTCATGGCATATTCCAGGCTGCGTTGCGCCGGTCCGCGGAGATCGGCCCAGGAGGTCAGGCCCTGGGTGGCCAGATCAATGCGGGCGTTGCTTTCCGCGCCCTCGGTGTTGGAGAGGGGGAAAAACAGATCGCAGGCGGGCAGGTTGCGCAGGTCGGCCAGAGGCTTAAGGGTCAGGATACCCGTGGCCCGCGACTGGTGCAGGCCCACGCCTGATTCCGAATCCTGGACCTCGTCCAGGACCACCACGGTCCCATTGCCCTCCGCCCTATCGGCGGTCCGGTCCGGCCCGAAGAAGGGGCCGCCCTTGACGCACGCGGCAAGGCCCGCCGCGCACAGCACGACGAGGACAAGCCCGGCCGCTCTCAAGGCAATCGCGTCACGCCACAATATTGTCATGTCTTGATTCGCATTTCCCTTTGCCGCCCTGCGGGCGGACGATTCCACACCGCATCAGTTGGAGCAGGAGTCCACTGCCACGTCGCAGTACTTGCCCACGCCATATTCCCGCCTGCGGAAGAACTTCTCGGCACTGGGGCCGATGATCTGCAACTCCGGCGAGGTCTTGAGCACGTCCAGCGCGATGTGCATCTCCTTGGTACAGCCGGTGGAATAGGTGGCGTCCTTGCCGGTCCAGACCGGCGGCACCTTCCTGCCCATCAGGGCGAAGCTCTTCTCGATATCGAAATGGGTCTGGAAACGCCAGACATTGATGTAGCCGCTTCGCTGCACCTTCTCCCACATGAACATCAGGTCATCGCCGTCCATGCCCTCCTCAAAATGCTCACCGGGGTTGATGATATACACATCGTCAAGCTGAGAGCGTAAATGGGCGACAAAGGTGGTCATGATCTCAATGGCCGCCTTGGTCTGGCCGGGCACGCTGCCGATGATACCGGAATAGAACATGACCGTCTTGCCCTCGCGGCGGGCCTGACGCATCTCGGCGATGATCTCGTCCGCCTTGCCGTTGATGTAGCGCTCGCTGAACTTGCGCACCCATTCCGGCTTGGGTCGGTGATAGAGGTGAAAGGTTCCGGCCTCGTCACGGAAGAAGTTGACGATATCCCGAGTGAAGCCGTGGCTGCACTGGATGAGCCGGTTGTAAAGCTCCGAGCCCCGGGCCAGGATCAGGTCGCACTCCTTCCACGTCCTGGCAAAGGTGACGGAACAGCGATAGGGGTTGAACCGCTCGCGCGTGCCCTCGGAGATGACCACAAACCGGTGCTTGCCCATGATGTCGAGAAGCTCGTTCTTGGTGAGTCTGTCCTCGTTCACGAACCGGGCGCCGTCGAAGGCTGCGGCCAGCGCCGGGTCGAAGTCGCGGTCCCAGAAGGTCGAATGGTCGAAGAAAAACCCCTCCTTGAGGGCCATGACCACGCGATGCCCCAGGCGCAACAGGCTCCTGACCACCTGGAGGTCGAAAATGATGCCGCCCGCCCGGCTCGGGATGTAGAGAATGCGCTTCTCCCCACCCCCGGCCTGGCTCAGGGCCGCGTAAATCGGCGCAAACAGCTCGGAAGACCCGGCCAGCTCCTGGGTCACCTGGGGAGATTTGAGGACCTCGGCGTCGAAGGCGTCCACGTCCCAGTTGTCGCACAGGGTGGCGACGCGCATGAGCCGCTCGATCTCCAGCATGTCAAGGGAGAAACGCTTGGTGTCGATACGATCGCACGGGCCGCAGTTCTCGGCATAGGCGTTGATCGCGCTGTCAAAGGTCTCGCTTCGGACCACCTGGGCGGCATGGCGGTTGAGGTCGCGCCGCACCTGTCGATAGGGGTCGTCAATGCCGCTTTGGGTCATGAAGATGGTCATGAACCGCTTGAGCATCCGCGACGGGATGACGATGGGCGAGGCCAGGGCCATACGGAACTTGTGGCGCGCCAGCTGAATGAAGCGGCTGGACACGGCGCGGTCCGGACAGTACTGGCGCGAAAGACGGATAAACGCTCGCCATTGCAGTATGTATTCGTGCAACAGCAATTGCGGCAGCCCCTCCTTGAGCAGCATGAGGAACATCCAGTCGGAGCACGGGGCGTAGAACTCGCCCGGCTGGAGGGCCACCATGAACTTGAGCTGCTCCATGGAGGCGTTCTTGGTCGGATCTATGGTGTATTCGAGGTTGTTCTCGGTCATGAAGTGCAGCAACAGCGCGTCGAGGGACGCATCGTCACCGTACTTGACGTCGAGGACGGAATGGAAATGCCGGTTGGAAGCCATCGTTATCTCTCCGTCAGGAATCCGTGGTTCTTCAGTTTGTCAAAATATGTGCCCTGCCCCATGTCGGCCACCAGGAGGTCCGAGGGGCTGCGGCCCACCCGCACCTCGTCGCCGGGTTCAAGGGCAAAGGAGAACTGCCCGTCCTCGGTCAGTGATATGCCTGAGGCCGCATCCTCGACCCGCACCACGCACTCTTCCCCGGCAGGGAGGACCATGGGCTTGAAACCGCTCAGGAAAGGGCACACCGCCGTGACGCTGTAGGCGAACAGGTCAGCATGCACCAGCGGACCGCCAGCCGATGCCCCGTAGGCGGTGGAACCCGTGGGCGTGGAGATGATCAGACCGTCGGCCCTGACCGAGGCAATCCGCCTGCCAGCGTAGGAGAGCCCCAGCCGGACCAGCCGGGCCAGCACGCCCCGCCCCACCACCACATCGTTGACCGCCAGACCGGAGCGCACCACGCTCCCCCGGCGAACCACATCATAGGCAAGGGCCAGGCGACGCGCCACCGGGATATTCCCGCCCAGGGCCTCGGCCAGCCAAGGCTTCCACCCCGTTCGGTCGAGTTGGGTCAGGAAACCCACCCGGCCCAGGTTGACACCCACAAGGGGTGCGCCCAGGTGGAGCATCCGCCGGGCCACGCCGATGAAGGTGCCATCGCCACCGAGGATCACGATCAGGTCCGGCCCGGGCTGCTCTGACTCGTCCGGACCGCAGGCATCGGGCCGATGCTGGCAAACCTCGGCCTCGACATCCGAATCGGCCAGAAAGGCGGCCATCTCGGCCCCGAGGGCTGCGGCTTCGGAATCGTCTGGCCGGGTGACCACGAGTACTTTTCGCAGATGGTTGGACATGTCTTGAATGAGTAGCTAAAATTTTATAACCATTCAACCTTTTTCCGTTTGCCAGAAGACTCGGGTGCTGCGATGGCAAGGTTTTCTGGATTATTTTCCCATTTGCCCCTAAAGTTAGCTGGACGAAGGACGATCAATACAATCAAGGAAGGGTTTGCGCGTGAATACTTCGTCGGCCAATGTCCGCACCATGCTACGCACCTACGGGAAGCAGCTCACCAACGCGAAACGCCTGGCACGCTTCCGGCAGGCCCTGGGAGAAGTCAGGCCCCTGGACGAAGTGGACCGGCAGGCAAAGCGCGGCGAGCTAGTAGAGCGCATCGCGAGGGAGGTCATCGAGAACCTCATCGTCAGCTCGACCCCCTCGCCAGTGGTCACGGCAATCCTCGACCAGATCGAAGGGGAGTTCGGGTATCCGTTCCTCTTCGAGTACCCGGTGGACGGGACGGATGTGGTCATATTGCGGAGCACGCCCGGCGGACCGCAGGAAGTCACCGGCCCGGAGCGCAACCGGGTCATGCGACGGCTCTGGGAGATAACGCTGTCGAAGGTGGACGACACCATGCTATAGGTTGGATTATGGTTCCGGGAGGGAAACATGGTCATCAAGAACATCGTGGGGGACATGACCCCTTACAGCAACAGGAAGATCGAGAACCAGCGCGCGGCCGAGCAGCAGCGCCGGGGCCAGGAATCTGCCAAGACCTCGGGCGAATCCGCCGACAAGGTGGTGCTTTCCTCCGAGGCCCGGCTGCGCGGCGCCGCCCTGCAGGCCGCCAATGAAGCATCCGATGTCCGCCGTCGCAAGATCGACGACCTCAAGCAGCAGATCAAGGACGGGACCTACAAGCCCGACCTGAAGCGGGCGGCGGCCAACCTCATCCGCGACGACCTCGACCTGCTTTCCACACAGTCGGAATAGACCCGACTCGCCCCGCCCGCCTTGCGAGGGCACGGAGCCGACGCGCCTGCGCGATCGGCCGAAAAAGAACCCCTGCGCGGGCTGTCGCCCGAAACCGCAGGGGTTCTTTTTGCCAAAATTCGAGGGATAACTGCCGGACCGCCCGGCCACCCCGTGTGGGGAAAAGGGGATCAGCCTCGGATGGGATTGTAGTGCGTGGGATACCCGCTCTCGGTCTGCGGCACCTGCACCCCGATCCTCGCCTCGGTATTGATGACGATGGGCCCCTGAAGGTTGAGGGTGGTCTCCTCGGGCCTGTTTTGGGGGATAGTCACCGTAACCAGGACAGCCAGCTGCTTGACGCTCTGGATCTTGAGAGTCTTGCGGTCCAGGGTTTCGAGCTTCACGTCGTAGTTGTTGAGAAAGGAATAGGGATCGGCCACGAGCAGCCCCAGCCCGGGATCGGTCACGCTCTGAAGGAGCAGGAACGGCGAATCCCCCTCCCGAACGCTCAGGAGCGCGAACTCGCGCTTGTCCTCAAGACCGATGAGACCGCGGGGGAAATAGACGATGCCGTCCAGACTCACTTCCCGCTCGCCCAGCCTAGTCATTATTTTCTTGGTTCTTTCTTTTCCCATAGCGCAGCCGCCGCGAGCAGGTCCTGCTGGCTTGTTTCCAGCGCCTGCGTGTTCTGTTCCTTGATCTTCAGATACACCTCTTCCCGATAGACGGTCATGTCCTCGGGCACCTCAAGGCCGATCTTTATCTGCTTGCCCTGAACGCTCAGGATTTTCAGCTTGATCGTATCGCCCAAGAACAGGCTTTCTCCCGGTCTCCGGGTCAGTATCAGCATAATGCCACCAAATGAGTCATCCTACGGCTTGAGTCCGCATGCTCGCGGGTTCTTCCCGGGGACTACATCACCTTGCCCGGGAAGTCCAGCGGACAGGAAAAATCGGGCAGGCATTCCGGGGTCATAGTGTAATGTCCGCAAAATTCGCAAAGCCGTATTTTGCGGAAGACCGCTGCGCCGAAAAGCGTGGTTTTCGGCTTGCTCACGCCGCTGGCTGCGGCGAGCCGGGCATTCGCCCGGCTTGGGTGTCGCGTACGAAAGCCGGGAAATGAATCAACCCTCATCGTGGACGCGACACTAGATGAACTTGCTCAGGTTGAGCTGCATGATCATGGAGGTGGAACGCAGCACGGCCTCGTAAACAATCTGTTGCTGGACCAGATCGGTCATCAGTTCGCTGACGTCGGCGTCCTCGATGGAACTGAGCAGCGCCTCTTCGTTGAACTTGAGTCCCGTCAGGATGTTCTCGCTGACGAGGAGCCGGTTTTGGCGTCCACCCACATCGGCGACCTTGTTCAATATCTGGGCCTGGGCGTTGTTCAGGTTATCCAGCATCTGCTGCACGCCGGTCTGGTTGTTGGTCTCGGTGAAGGCCACCAGGTTGCCCATGACCTCGAAGAGGTTCTTGGAAAACTCATCGTCGCCCTGGACGGTCAGGGCCATTCTGGGGGCTCCATTGGAATGAAATACCCGGTTCGCATTCTCGCTGCTCAGAGTGACGATGGAGCCGCCCGCGGCAAGCACCGCATCCGGGTCCATGTAGATGCCGCCGAAGATCTCCTTGCCCACGTCGTTGACGCGCACCCGCTCGCTGGCCGTGATGTCGAGGCTGATGTCTGCGGACCTCGGCCGGACGATGAACTGCTGGCCCGGCTGCAAGGTGTTGCCGCCGTTTGAGGTCAGGGTGAGGATGCCGCCGTTGGCTATGCTCAGGACCGAGGCGTTGCTGGTGGTATCGGCCTGGGCCACGTTGCCGGTGACCCAATTGATGCCGCCATTCAGGCTGTAGGAATAGTGGATGTCCTCGTTCATGACCACGGGCGAAGTATTGTCGATGCGCACAGTGACGCTGGTGCTCAGGAATGAGCCCGAAGCGGCGGCGCTGACGCCGCCGATACTACGCGGGTCCACCATGGGCGGAGCGTCCTTGTCGTCTCCGACATATCTGACCGAGGGGCGCACCCACAGCCAGGTGCCATCGGCCACGGCGGGGTCGTCGGGATTGTTGACCTTGACCGTGGCGTCGGAGTGGAAGACGATGTTGGTGCCGCTGGATGGCAGGCTGAGGTTGGCCTGCCCGGCGCTGAAGGTCAAGGCACCGTCGGTCAGCCAGGTGCGGCCACCATCGATGCTGTAGCGCACCCCGAGGTTGGGATCGGAAAGATTCATGGTGCCGCCCGGCGGGGTCGGTGTCGTGGTGTTGGTGTCGATGAACTGGACCAGCACGGTGGTGTCCGATGATCCCTGGATGGTGAAATCGGTGTGCCCGAAATTATCATCGTTGGTGGTCAGCCACATGATTTGCTCGAAGGCGTTGCCGTTCACCTTCTGGCCCGCAAAGAGGCTCTTGTCCTCGAAGCTGCTGTTGGCCAGCCCGACCATCTGCTCGAAGATGCTGCGCAACTCGTAGCTGATCTGCTCGCGGTTGTTGCCGTCCACGGTGCCGGTGGCGGCCTGGGTGGCCAGCTCCTTGGCGCGGGTGATCAGGGTCGAAACCTGCCTGAGCGCCTCGTCCGCCCCACCGAGCCACCCCTTGGCCGTGGAGATGTTCTCCGCATACTGATCCAGCGAGCGCAGGGTGTCGCGATGGTCGAGAATCCGCGTCATGCCCGTGGGGTCGTCGCTTGGCTTGTTGATCTTCTTCTGCGTCTGGGCCTTGGTGTTCAGATCCATAAGCGTGGTCAGCGAGGTGTTGAGATTGTGGATATACCTGCTGAAGAGCATTTGCTGCGATACGCGCATGACCGTCCCCTTCTTCCTACGACTTCAGCGACAGAATCGTCTGAAGCATCTGGTCGGCGGTGGAGATAAGCTTGGCCGCCGCCGTGTATGACGCCTGATACCGGATCAGGTTGCTCATTTCCTCGTCGAGGTTCACGCCCGACACCTGCTGCTGGCGCTCGTTGAGGTCTGTGGCCAGGGTGTTGTAGAAGTTCTGGTTGAACTTGGCCCGGTTGGTGTCAGAGCCCACATTGCCCACAAGCCCGTTGTAGTAGTTGAGCAGGGTCGTATTGGTGGTACCCTCGACCACCGAGGAGATGGCCACCTGGACCTCACGCAGGGCGTACATGGCCAGGGACGTGGTGTTGTCGCCCTCATTCATCTCGCCCGCGCCGTTGACATGGCCGGTGGCCAGATAGTCGAGATCGCCGGATATCTTCTCGTTTATCTGAAAGTCCATGGGCGATGAACCCTTGAACAAGGTGTTGATGCCCAGGGCGGCCATGAGCCCGGCGCTGTCGTTGCCAAAGGCGAAGGTGCATCCTTCCTCGGCTTCAAGACGCAGCTTGTTGTTTACTATGTCGGCATTGATGGACCCGGCAAAGCTGGTATTGACCGCGTTCATCACATCGGTGAGCGAGTGGATGTTGGGGTCAAAGGCCCCACCACTGAAATCAAGGGACGCGGACGAGGCGAGCAGCCCGGTGCTCTCGTTGTAGACATAGATGAAAGTGCTGCCCGATTGGAGCTTGTCGCCGAAGACGAGGCCCGTGGAGTCCGAGCCGAGGGCCTTGGTGGTCGAGGTCACGCCGTAGGTTCCATCCACCACGCTGAAGGCCTGGAGCCCCGCTCCCTGGCTGTGTCTGCGGTTGGTCTCCCAGATCAGGGTCTCTGTCAGGTTTTCCAGCTTCTCGCGGTACTTGCCGACATAGTTGTCGCGGAAGGAGAGCAACGCGGCCATGCTTCCACCGGTGAGCCGGGTGGTGTTCTCCTCGCCGTTGAAATGAATCTGGGGCGTGATCTCCATCTTGCTCGACGTGTTTTCGACCCAATAGAGCCCCTGGTGCGGACTGATGGTGAAGCGGTCGCCAGCCACGAACTGGCCGGTGGGATCGCCCTGGGCGCTGTTGGCCGAGCCGAACCAGATCTGCAGCCCCTCGACATTGACCCTTGATTCATAGTCCCGGGCTGAAAAATGGCGCTCCTTGCCGCTGTCGTCAGTGGCCCAGGTGACGCCGCCGTCCAGAGAGACGCGGAACTGCGCGGCCGAGCCGTCCGATGTGGCTGGTCCGCCGTTCACGAACTCGATGGTGTACTCGAAGTCGTCGTTGCCGTCGAAATAGATGTCGCCCGCGAAGGTTGAGTTGGTGCGCAGGTCCGAGCTCTTCTCGGGGGCGAGGAATTCGAGGCTGAAATGGCTGGCCCCGTCCACCAGGGTGTGTCCGGCCTTGGTCAGGACGGTGAATTTGCCGCCGCCGTTGTCGATGGTGGAAATGTCCATCAGTCCGGCCAGCTCGCGAACCTTGCGCGCCCGCTCGTCGAACAGGGAGTTGGCGTTGTTGGAGCCGTCGATGTTGTGGACCTGGATCTCCTTATTGAGTTCCGAGATTTCCTCCATCAGGGTGTTGGCCTGCTCGACCTGGGCGGTGATGGTGGTGTTGATGCGCTGCTGCATCTGCGAAAGGTCGGTGTCCACCTGACGCAGGGTCGAGATGAGGGTTGCGGCGTCATTGATGACCGACTGGCGCGCACCGTAGTTGCCCGGCCGCTGGCTGACCTCGTTCCAGGAGTTGAAGAACTGGGAGAGGGTGTTGCTCACGCCGGTGCCGCTCGACTCGTTGAGGAGATTCTCAACGCCCTTGAGCTGCTCCCACAGCGTCCCCCACTTGTCACGCATGGTCGATTGACCAAGGTACATGGACTCGACCATCTCGTCGAAGTGGCGCACCACCTCCGTGGCCTTGACTCCGGTTCCGAGCTGTCCCGGGGAATAGTCGATATACGGCGCTTCCTCAAGCACCACCGACCGACGCGAATATCCCTCCGTGTTGACATTGGAGATGTTCTGGCCGGTGACCTGGAGCTGGACCTGCGACGCAAACAAGGCCCAGCGCCCCATGTCGAGGATGGAGTTGGCGCCAAAGGACATTTAGAGCCTCCCGGTCAGCAGCCGGGCCGAGCTTGGAGCCCGAGCCAGACGCCCCGAGGGGGCATAGGCTCCCGAATTCTTTGGCTTGATCTCATTATGCATGAAGGCCAGCAGCTTGCTGCTCTGCTCGAAGAGGGCCATGGCCATCTCGTTGTTCTTGGAGGCCTGGACAGCGCATTTCTGCTCGGTCTCGTCGAGCATTTCGAGCATCTGCCTGAAGGATTCGCCGGTCTCTTCATCCAGGGTCGCAAACAGCTCTCGCACGCGCTGCGCTCCCGGCACCAGAGAGCCGACCATGGCCTTCAGCGACCGGCGCTCGCCAGCCACCTGACGCATCAGTTCCTGGATGGAAAGCTCTATCTGGGAGACCCGCTGGGGCTGACCCTGATTGAGCCTGGAAAATTCTTCCTCCAACAGGACGAGAAGGAGCATCATGGCCTTGTTCTGGCGGACCAAATTTTCCTCTATGAGTCGAATCATGCCCGTCACCTGCCTCTGCATACTGCTAAGAAAATTGAAGAAATGTTAACACTTTTCGACGCGCGACCACTTTCGGTCAGCCGTTTCTTGCAAGACTCCGGCCAAGCGTGGCCGTCTCGTCGGTGCCGGTTTCGCGGCCATAGGTCCTGGCCCGTTCCCGCGATCCGCTGACCAACCCATCGCGGATGCGCTCGGCGTCAAGCCGCCGGGTCAGGGCCTCAAGCCGCGCCTTGACGTCCACATCGTTCATGGGTGCGTGGGGCACGGCTCCCACGCCGCCCTCCCCGGCCAGGGACGCCTCGCTACCCGTGCCCGAGCCGCCCCAGTCCTCCAGGGTTTTGCCCTGGTTCCGGTTCAGGGCGATGGGCTCCTGGCCGGAGAGAGCGATGGGCTGAGCCGTCAACGGCCGGATCGAAACCGCGCCCGGCAGCGCGTCGCGGCTGGTTTCCTTGAGTTTCTCGCTGAGTTGATCATAGATCATGTCCGCCAGCCCGATGCCGCCGGCCTGCGCCATATTCTCAGCGAAGTCCTTGTCGAACATGGACAGGTACATGTCTTCCTGCTTGCTCTTGGTGTATCCGTCCTTGGGCACCGTGTTGCGCATCTCCTGCCACAGCTTGCTGATGAACACGGCCTCGAAGTTCTGGCAGGCCTGACGCAGCTGCTTGGACCTGTCGCCCGCGTCCCCGGCCAAACGCTCCTTGAGCCCGTCCATCTCCTGTTTGAAGCGGACGAGGTCCGATGTGTCGGCCTGCTTGACGAGGAGCTGCGGGTCTATCCCTGAACCGAGCATGCTAGATCACCTCCACTTCCGCGTGCAGCGAGCCCGCGGCCTTGAGTGCGCGAATGATGGATATCAGATCGCGGGGGGTGGCCCCGATGGAGTTGAGGCCGTCCACCAATTCATGAAGAGTGGCACCCTCCATGAGCATGAGCGGGTTGTTTTGCTCCTCAATGGCCAGATCGGTCTCAGGGGTAACCACGGTCACGCCATCGGAGAACGGGCCGGGCTGGCTCACGTTCTGGGTCTCGGCGATGACAATCTGCAGGTTGCCGTGGGCCACGGCCACCCGGCTGAGGCGCACCTCGTGGCCGAGGACCACGGTGCCGGTCTTCTCGTCCACCACCACACGGGCCCTGCCGTCGGGCGCGATGTCGAGATTTTCGAGGGAGGCCATCAGGGGGACCATGTTGCCAAGGTACTTGTCGGGCAGGTGCAGATCCACGGTGGAGATGTCCCGGGCCGAGGCATAGTCTCCACCCATGGTGGCGTTGATCTTGTTGACCACCTGCATGGTGGTGCCGAAATCCTGCACCATGAGGTTGAGGGTCATGGTGTCCTGGCTGTTGAACCGGAAGGGCACACCGCGCTCCACAGACGCGCCGCTCGGGATGCGGCCCACGGTGGCGATGTTCTTCTGGGCCGTGGCCGCCTCGCCCTCGATGGCGAAGCCGCCGATGGTCAGAGCCCCCTGGGCCACGGCGTAGACGCGACCATCGAGCCCCTTGAGGGGCGTGAGCAGGAGAACGCCGCCCAGCAGGCTCTTGGCATCACCCAACGACGAGACCGTGACGTCAATCATGGAGCCCGGCTTGGACGACACGGGCATCTTGGCCGTGACCATGACCGCGGCCACGTTCTTGGGCTTGAGCTTGTCCGGGTTGGCCTCCACGCCCATCTTCTCCAGCATGTTGGACATGGACTGAAGGGTGAAGGTGGACGAGGTGCCGTCGCCGGTGCCGGAGAGGCCGACCACCAGGCCGTAGCCAACCAGGTCGTTGTTGCGCACGCCGCTGAAGCTGGCGATGTCCTTGAGCCTGGCCGCCGAGGCGTCGCCAGGGACGACGGCCAGGGACACGGCCACGACCAGAGCACCGACAAGGGCCGCCAAGGGGGCGCGCAGCGCCCGCGCAAACCGAATGTGCATCGTCATGATTCCCGTCCTCGTGCCTTGGGTATGCATCGTGTCCGCCTAGAAGGGGTAAATGTTGTCCAGAATCCTCGACAGCCAGCCCGGGCGCTGCTTGTCGGCCAGGACGCCCTGCCCGAATATCTCGATCTGCGCTTCGGCAAGACTGGTGGAGGGAATGGTGTTGTTGGAGGCGATGTCGCGCTGGCGAATGAGCCCGCGAACCACCAGGAACTGGGTTTCATTGTTGACACGAATGCGCCGCGCGCCCTCGACCTGGAGCAGGTTGCCCGGCAGCCTGCGCACGATGCGCGTGGCCACCACGGCCTCGAACTCGGACTCCTGCTTGGTCTCGCCGTTGGACTTGAGGTCGGACACGGTGGAGGTGTCGAGCTCCATGCCTGCCTTGGCGCCCAGGGTTCCGGCCAGGGGCATGTTGCCGATCAGTCCGGTGCTGGGCATGGCCGTGACAGAAATATTGTTGGAATTGTCCTTCTTGGCCTTGGTCTCGGACTTGATGCGCGAGTTGGAGGCCTCGGCCACCTGGACCATGACGATGTCGCCCACCCTGCTGGCCCGGTTGTCGTCGTAAAGGAATTCCGACCGGTTGGCGTCGAACAGCGAGCCGGGGTTCTGGGCCGGATCCTGCTCCTCGTAGACCGGCTCCGTCAGCACCGGCATGGGCATCTCCTCATACTTGGAGGCGCACCCGGCCATCAGGGCGAGGGAGGCCAGCATCACAGCCGCCACAGCGATCAGAAATACACGTCTCATGACATTCTCCTTGGCTACCTGACCACAACCGTTTCGTTGTCCACCACGGTCGCCACAATCACCTTGTTGCTTTGCATGTTTCGGACCGACACCTGCTGCCCCATGTCCGCGTCGGCCAGAGCCTCGGCCTTCATGGTCAGCTGCACCCGCTTGCCCTGGTAGACCAGGGTGACCACGTCGCCCTTCTCGATGGGCGGCACCCGCTCCAGATGAGCCATGGAAAATGGCTGGTTGCGGCCCAGGGGCCGGGCCATGCGCCAGGGTCCGCCCATGCCGTCCCACAGCTCCTGATTGTAGGCCAGGTTCATGCGCATGAACGTGATGTTCTCACGGCTCAGGCGCTCGAAACGGTTGAGCGGCTTGGCGGCCACGGGCACGGCCTTCCAGACATCCACGAACACGGAGCCCGCCTTGGTGGATAGGGTCCGCCCGTCGGGCGATACACCCCGAAGCCTGATCTGGTTGCTGCCGGGCTTCAGGTCGCCGTCAAGCTCCACCGACAGCGTGTCGTAATCGTTGGGAAAGAAATAATGCAGGGGCAGCCGCAGATTCCGGAACTCGAAATCTTCGCTCAGGTCCCTGGCGCGCGGCGTCAAAAACGCGACAACGGCGGTCTCCAGTTCCTCGCCCGAGACCACGGTTCCCCCGGTCTGCACCGTAAGCTGGCTGGGCAGCACCAGGTTGCGCACTACATCACCCATATAATAGCGCAGCACACCGAGCAGCTTGTCGCGGTCGATGGTCACGGGTCGGCCAAGCCGGTCCGATGCCTTCCACAGCTTCACGTTCCTCACGGCCTCCCAGGTGCGCTGATCGATGGAGCCCACCGGGTCCGCGATCTCGCCCAGGAGCACGTCTGGCCCGCGCACACAGGCCACGCTGCGAACCAGGAGCTTCCAGTCGTTGTCCGCGACCGGGCTGGTGCCCGCGCCGGGCATGGTGGCCGTACCCGCGACCAGAACGGCCGCCAGCGCCAAGGCGCGGACCATGCGTCCGATGCGGCTGTTCCGTTTCCGTGTCGTGCCTGCCATGTGTCGTCCCTTCCCTGCCGCGATCAGAGCCGCTAGCGCTTGATGTTGATGGCCGTTTGGAGCATACCGTCCGAGGTGGTGATGGCCTTGGAGTTGATCTCGTAGGCGCGCTGGCCCACGATGAGGCCGACCATCTCGTCCACCATCTCCACGTTGGACCCTTCCAGGAAGCCCTGGGCCAGGGTGCCGAAGTTGTCGTCGCCGGGCGTGCCCGCCACGGCCGCGCCAGACGCCTCGCTCTGGCGGTAGAAGTTGCGCCCGATGGCGGTCAGCCCTGCCGGGTTCTGGAAGCGGTAGATGTCGAGGTCCGCCTCGGCCAGGGCCGCACCCTCGCGATCCAGGGCGGCGATGTGCCCGGTCTCGGTGATGACCACGCTGACCGTCTCGGGCGGCACGGTGAACTCGGGTTGAATCGCGTGGCCGCCTGCGGTGACCACCCGGCCCTCGTTGTCGAGCTTAAAGGCGCCGTCGCGGGTGTAGACGTCCTCGCCGTTCATATCCACGAGGAAGAAGCCCTCGCCCTCGACGGCGATATCGAGCGGGTTGCCCGTGTTCTTGAAGTCGCCCTGGGTGAAGAATTTGTGCACCGTCACCGGCCGCACGCCCATGCCGATCTGCATGCCCACGGGCAGCCGACCGCCGTTCTGGGTCTCGGTGCCCGCGATCTGAAGGGTCTGGTACATCAGGTCCTCAAACTCGGCGCGACTTTTCTTGAAGCCCGTGGTATTCACGTTGGCAAGGTTGTTGGAAAGAGTGTCGATGTGTGTCTGCATAGCGACCATGCCGGTCGCGGCAGTCCAAAGTGAGCGCATCATTGGCTATTGCCTCCTGGTTATCATAAGAGCTTTCCGACCTTGACGATCATGTTCTTGTCGAGACTGTCCGTGCCCTGGAGCACCTTGGAATACATCTCAAAGGCGCGCTGGGTCTCGATCATCTGGACCATCTCGGTGACCACCTCGACGTTTCCCTTTTCGAGAAATCCCTGCTGCACGTTCAGGTCCTCGGGCGGGATCTCCGCCACACCGCCCGCCGCGCGGTAAAAATTGCTGCCAACCCGTTCGAGGGCGCCGATATCCTCGAAGGAGACAAAGTCGAAGGCCCCGGCCGGTTCGCCGTTGATGGTGATCATTCCGCCCGATTCCACACTCAGCGTGGCTCCGGGCGGCACCACCAGCGGCCCGCCCTCCACCATGACAGCATGGCCGTCCTGGGTGACGAGGGTTCCCGCGTTGTCGACCAAAAAGTTGCCCGCCCTCGTGTAGAGCACATCGCCACCCACCTGGGCGCGGAAGAACCCCTCGCCCGACAGGGCGAAGTCGAGCTGGTTGCCCGTCTGGTGCATGCCCCCCTGGGAGAAGTCCACGGTCTGCTCCGAGAGCCGGGCCTTGGCCATGATCTTGGGATCGGGGAACATGTCCTTGTCGCGCAGGAACGATTTGGTGGTCACCACATAGTCGTGGGCAAAGCGCGTGAAGACGTCGTGAAACGCCATGTGGTCTTTCTTGAAGGCCGTGGTGTTCACGTTCGCCAAATTATTGGCGATGGATGACATCCTCATTTCATTGGACAAAGCGCCGAACAACGCGCTCAAGCTACTGTCTCGCATGGTGCGGACCTCCTGTCTGCCCGATGATTTGCACTATGCATGCCAACACGAAGCAGGCTGGCGGTCATAAATTTTCGCTGTGCTGAGGCTGTTGACATTGATGCTGGTTGTGTATAGATAGGCTCGTTTCCGTGCGGGTGTAGCTCAGCTGGTAGAGTACAAGCTTCCCAAGCTTGGTGTCGCGGGTTCGACCCCCGTCACCCGCTCCAACGCCTTTCGCAGGGTCCGTCGAGGACCCTGCGGGGTTCGCACAATAGGGTGAGCTCGGGCTCGCCTTTTTTATTGGTATCGGGAGAAATCATGCGTCCGACATTCGAGGAAACGCTCGCGGAACTCATCCGCCCTGAGGTGGAAGCCCTCGGCTGCAGCCTGTGGGGGCTCGCCTCGCCAAGCAAGGGGCAGCGGCGTGTTATAAGGATATACATCGACGGACCCGACGGCGTGACCATTGACCAGTGCGCCCGGACCAGCCGTCAGGTAAGCCTGCTGCTTGAGGTGGAGGACATCATTCCCGGCGCGTTCATTCTCGAAGTCTCCTCGCCCGGCCTTGACCGGCGGTTCTTCGACACCGCGCAGATGGCCGACTATGTGGGCAGCCAGGTCACAGCCCTGCTCCACGAGGCCCGCGACAGCAAACGCAAGGTGACAGGCACCCTCGCCCGGGTGGGCGACGGCGAATTCACCCTGGACGAAGACGGACAGGAGACGACCCTGGCCTGGATCGACATAAAGGAAGTCAGGCTTGTTCCTGAATTTTAGAGCATATCAGCAATATATACCGGGACGGCGACTGACCCCGGGCGAAGTGGAGGTTTGATCATGTCGGAGCTGAAAAGAGCCATCGACCAAATTAGCAAGGACAGGGGCATTGACCGCGACTTGCTCATCGACACTCTCGAAGAGGCCGTGCGCTCCGCCGTGGCGCGCAAGCACGGCGAGACCATGGACATCGAGGTCGCCTTCAACGAAGATAGCGGCGAGATCGAAGTATTCGAGTTCAAGGTGGTGGTGTCCGAGGTCCACGACCCCATCAGCGAGATTTCCCTCGAAAATGCCCGGGAGCACGATCCCAACGCCCAACTCGACGACGAGATGGGCTTCCCCGTCAGAATCGAGGATCTGGGCCGCATCGCCGCCCAGTCGGCCAAGCAGGTGATCATCCAGCGCATGCGCGACGCAGAGCAGGAGATCATCTACGAGGAATACAAAGAACGCATGGGCGAGATCGCCAGCGGCATCGTCCAGCGGCGCGACCGCACCGGCTGGATCATCAACCTCGGCCGCACCGAGGCGCTGCTGCCCAAGGACGAGCAGATCCCGCGCGAACGCTACAAGCGCGGCGACCGCGTCCAGGCATACATCATCGACGTGCTCAAGGAGTCCCGCGGGCCGCAGGTCATCGTGTCGCGCTCCCATCCCGACTACATGGTCGAGCTGTTCAAGCGCGAGGTGCCCGAGGTGGCCGACGGAACGGTCAAGATCATGGGCGTGGCCCGCGATCCGGGCCTGCGCGCCAAGGTGGCCGTCATGTCCCGCGAGCGCGATGTCGATCCGGTGGGTGCCTGCGTCGGCATCCGGGGCTCGCGCATCCAGAATGTGGTCCAGGAGATGAAGGGCGAGCGCATCGACATCGTGGTCTGGAGCCCGGACATCGCCATGTACGCCCAGCACGCCCTCTCCCCGGCCGTCATCACCCGGATCACCGTGGACGACGAAGAGGAGGCGCTCGAAGTGGTCTGCCCCGACGACCAGCTCACCCTGGCCATCGGACGCAAGGGCCAGAACGTCAAACTGGCCGCAAAACTGCTCGGCTGGAAGATAGACATCTTCACGGAATCCCGCTACGGCGAACTCAACGCCTCGCGAAAGGGCATGGACCAAGTCGCCAGCGTGGCCGAGATATCCATGGAAAGCTTCTTCAACGCGGGTTTCGAGTCCCTGGAATCCATCGTGCGCGCCAGCGACGAGGAACTGCTCGCCGTGAACGGCCTGACCGAGCGCAAGATCGCCGACATCCGTCTGGCCATCAACATGCTCGCACCCGAGATCGCCGCTTTGGTGGCCGAGGACATGGCCGAGGCACACGAGCCAGAGAACGAAGTTGAGATCGAAGACGAAGTCGAAGTCGAGGCACAGGCCGAAGCCGAAGCCGACAATGACGACCAAATGAACGACACTCCCGCCGCAGGCGAGGAGACGAAATAAGGGCCGGTCAGCAAGGATACGCGGACATGATGAGCGCAGGACACCAACCCGTCCGCATGTGCGTCGTCTGCCGCCAACGGTTCCCCAAAGGGGAGCTGACGCGGTACGTCCGCCCGGCCGACATGGAGAAACCGGAAACGAACGATCCGGTTTCCGACCCGGAACAGATCAAGCCGGGGCGTGGGTTTTACGTATGCGTCCAGGCCCGGTGCAGGGAATTATTCCCGAAAGTGTTCAAGGGCCTGATGAAGAAACGCAAGGGGGAAAGTAGATGACGGCACTGGTTCGGGTAGAAGACTTGGCCGCTGAGCTTGGACTCAGCACCAAGGAGATAATACAACACCTCCGCGAGATCGGCATCCAGGCCAAAAGCCAGATGACCGCCCTCGACGACGAGGATGTGGACCGCCTCAAGGCGGAACTGAAGAAGGACACCGCCGCGCGACAGGAAGTGCGTCGCGTGACCGATACCGGCGTGATCGTCAGGCGCAGGCGCACCAAGGCACCGGCAGCCGGGACCAAGGCACCGGCCGACGAGGCCGACTCGGCCGTGGCCCCGGATACCGGGACCGACGAGACGGTGGAGACTGTGACACCCAAACAGACGGAAATCACCGCTGCCGAGCCCGCTCCCAGGCCCGCCAGGAAGCGCGAAAAGTCCGAGCCCCAGGTCCGGATCATCAGGCCGGCCGTGGAGGTAAAGCCCGAGACTGTTCCCGAAGCGACCCCCGTGGCAGAAGAGGCCGCCCCCGAACCCGCGCCTGAATTCGCCGCGCCCGTCGCCCAGACCGAAACCGTGGAAGCCGTCCCGACCGGGGACGAGCACGCCCCCGCCCAGGCAGCGGTCGCCCCCGAAGCTGGCGAAGCTCCCAAAGCCACGGAATCTGAAACCGAAACCGCCGCCGAGCTCGACGAGACTGGCGAACTGCGCAAGAAAAAGAAGAAACGCAAGAAGGAGCCCGAGGCTCCCAAGGTCAAAATCATTTCCATGCCCGACCCGGTTGAGGTCAGGGCGCGCGAAGCGGCCAAGCTGGCCGCTGAAAGCGCCCCACGCCCGGCGCGCCCGGCGCGCCCAGCCGGACCGGGTGGCCCAGGTGGCCCGGGTGGACCGGCTAGACCAAGCGGACCCGGTGGTCCCGGTGGTCCCGGCGGACCCGGTGGAGCCCGCCCCGCAGGCGGCAGGCCCACAGGCCCCCGCCCCGGCGGCTTTACCGCGCCCGGCGGACGCGACGACTCGCCCCCGATTGATCCATCCATGCCTGACGGCCGCAGCAAGAAGAAAAAGGGCAAGAAGGACCGGCGCGTGGTCGAATTCGCGGCAGGCGGCAAGTCTGATCGCGGCGGACCGTTCAACGACGGCTTTCCCCAGGGACGCAAGGGACGCAAGGGACGCAAGGGCCAAAGGCCCATGACTCCAGACCCGAATATCCAGCCCATGAAGGCCGCCAAGCGCAAGGTTCGCTTCGACGAGGCGATCCGCCTGGCCGACATGGCCCACCAGATGGGCGTCAAGGCCCAGGACCTGATCAAGGCCCTCTTCGGCATGGGCGTCATGGCCACCATCAACCAGGCGCTGGACATCGACACCGCCTCACTGCTGGCGACCGAGTTCGGCTACGAGGTGGACAACGTCTCCTTTGACGAGCAGGAATTCCTCACGCCCACCCAGGCTGACAAGGCCGAGGATCTCAAGCCGCGCCCGCCCGTGGTCACCATCATGGGCCACGTCGATCACGGCAAAACCTCGCTGCTCGACGCCATCCGGCTCACCAACGTCACCGGCGGCGAGGCTGGCGGCATCACGCAGCACATCGGCGCGTACCACGTCAACACCAACCGCGGCGAAATCGTGTTCCTGGACACCCCGGGACACGAAGCATTCACCACCATGCGCATGCGCGGAGCCCAGGTGACGGACATCGTCATCCTCGTGGTGGCTGCCGACGACGGCGTCATGGACCAGACCCGAGAGGCCATCAGCCACTCAAAGGCCGCAGGCGTGCCCATCGTGGTGGCGGTCAACAAGATGGACAAGGAGGGGGCCAACCCCGACAACGTCAAGCGCGAGCTGGCCGACCTGGGACTCATCCCCGAGGAATGGGGCGGCGAGACCATCTTCGCCCACGTCTCGGCCACGATGAAGACCGGCCTCGACGAACTGCTCGAAATGATCCTGCTCCAGGCGGAAGTGCTGGAACTTCGGGCCAACCCCGACAAGCACGCGCGCGGCCACATCGTGGAGGCCAAGCTCGACAAGGGACGCGGTCCGGTGGGCACCATGCTCATCATCGAAGGCACCATCAAACAGGGCGACAGCTTCGTCTCAGGCATCCACTTCGGCAAGGTCCGGGCCATGTTCGACGACCAGGGCCGCAAGATCAAGAGCGCGGGACCGGCCATGCCCGTGGAAATCCAGGGTTTTGACGGACTGCCCGAGGCAGGCGACGAACTCTTCGTGGTCGATGACGAGAAGGTGGCGCGCCGCATCGCCCAGACACGCGCCATGAAGCAACGTGAAAAGGTGCTCTCCTCCAAGACCAAGGTCACCCTGGAATCCTTCCTGGCCAGCCGTCCCGACGACGAGGCCCAGACCCTCAACCTGGTGCTCAAGGCCGACGTGCAGGGTTCGCTCGAAGCCGTCACCGAGGCGCTCAACAAGCTCTCCACCGACGAAGTCAAGATCAACGTCGTGCACGGCGGCGCTGGCGCCATCACCGAGTCCGACATCCTGCTGGCCAGCGCATCAGACGCCATCACCATCGGCTTCAACGTGCGCCCCAACCTGAAGGTCAAGGAGATCGCCGAGCATGAAGGCGTGGAAGTCCGCTTCTACGACATCATCTACAAGCTGGTGAACGAGGTGAAGGACGCCATGAGCGGCATGCTCGCCCCGGACATCGAAGAGGTCTACCTGGGCCAGGCCGAGGTGCGCGAGACATTCGGCGTGCCCAAGGTCGGCACCGTGGCAGGCAGCTTCGTGGCCGACGGCAAGATCACCCGCAATTGCAAGGTCCGCCTGCTGCGCGGCGGCGTGGTCATCTACACCGGCTCGGTCTCGTCACTGCGCCGCATCAAGGACGACGTCAAGGAAGTCACCAAGGGCTTCGAGTGCGGCATGGGCCTTGACAAGTTCAACGACATCAAGATCGGCGACGTCATCGAGGCCTTCGAGACCAAGGAAGTCGCCCGTACCATAGACTAGATAAACGAGAAATACGGCATTCACGGCGGGCGGCCCATCACCCATGGGTCGCCCGCCGCCTTTTCGGACCAGACATGATCATCGGCGTCATGACCCTCGAATTCCGGCTCCACGGCAACCGCTCCCTCAAGGACAAACGTCGCGTCGCCCAGAGCCTGAAACAGAAGCTGCGCAACACCTTCAACGTGGCCGTGGCCGAGGTTGAGGCCATGGACGCCCACGACAGGCTGGTGCTCGGGGTGGTTACCGCAGCCAACCGCACAGACAAGGTCGAAAGCCGCCTGAGCAAGGCGCTGGCCATGATGGAAGCCATCGCTCCGGTCGAGCTGACCCGGTGCGACACGGAAATATTCAGCGACAGCGAATGAGGACACATCCATGAAGGCATCCAGTTCCCGCCGGGCCGTGCGCATGGGCGATCAGATCATGCGCGAGGTCGCCATCCTGCTGGTGGAGGAGGCCCAGGACCCGAGGCTCAATCTGGTCACTCTTTCGGGCGTGCGCATGAACGCCAACCTGCGCATCGCCGAGTTATTCTACACCGTCTCCGGCGATGCCGACCACCGCCGCGAGGTTCAGGCCGGGCTTGAGAAGGCCACCGGATTCCTGCGCTCCAACGTGGGCAAGCGGCTCAAGCTCCAATTCAACCCGGAGCTGCGCTTCACCTTTGATGAGTTCCTTGAGGACGTGGTCTATGCACGACCCGATGCAGCGCGTTAGCGAGATCATCAGAAACGGCGACGACTTCCTGGTGGCCGCCCATGTCAACCCGGACGGCGACGCCATCGGCTCCACCTGCGCCATGGGCCACATCCTGGCCCGCCTTGGCAAGCGGTTTTGCCTCTACAATCCCTCGGGCCTGCCCGCCAGCTACGACTTCGTCACCATGCCCGCGCCCCTTGAGACCGCGCTGCCCGCGACCATGCCCGCCTTGACCATCATCCTCGACTGCGGCGCGGCCGAGCGCATGGGGCCGGAGCTTCTGGCCCGTACTGGCGAGACCTGCATCATCAACATCGACCACCACCTGGGCAACGGCGACTACGGCGACGAGAACTGGGTGGCCGTGGCCCAGCCCGCCGTGGGGTCCATGATCGCCCTGCTGGCCAAAGACCTCGGGCTCGCCCTTGACGGCGGACTGGCCGAGGGCGTCTATCTGGCCGTGTCAACGGACACCGGCTTTTTCACCTACGGCTCCACCACGCCCGAGTCGTTGGAGCTGGCGGCCGAGATGCTGCGCGGCGGGCTCGATCTGGCACGCATGAACATGCTCATCAACAAGCAGTGGACCGAGGCGAGGCTGCGCCTGTGGACCGAGGTCATGGGCAGTGTCGGCCTTTTTGCCGACAAGCTGGTGGCCATCGGCGTCATCACCCGCGACATGTTCCGGCGCACAGGTACCGACTCGCAGGACACCGAGAACCTGATCAACACCATCCGCCGCCTCAAGAGCGTGCGCGTGGCCGTCATCCTCCGCGAGGAAAAGCCGGGCACCTACAAGTTCAGCCTGCGCTCCTACGGCGATGACAATGTCCAGGCCATCGCCGCCCTCTTTGGCGGCGGCGGCCATCGCAACGCCTCGGGCGGCATCATCACCGCCCCGCTGGATGAGGCCCGCCAGCAACTGGTGGCCGCCATCACCAAATCCTTGGAGCTTGCCTGATGGGTCGCCGCAGAAGGAAGCGTAGCGCCGAGCAGTTCGACGGCCTGCTGGTGCTCAACAAACCGTCCGGCCCCACGTCGGCCGCCTGCCTCAACGACATCAAATACCGGCTCAAGCAGTTCAAGATAGGCCACGCCGGAACCCTGGACCCCCTGGCCGAGGGGGTCTTGCTGGTCCTGCTCGGCCATGGTACCAAGCTAGCGACGTACCTGAGCAGCGCGACCAAGACCTATCGCGGAACGCTCAAGCTCGGCGTTGCCACTGATACCTACGACATTCAAGGACAAATCGTCTCTCAGGCCCAGGTGACGGCCAGCGCCGAAGATGTCGATAATGAAATTTTGCACTGGAATCAGTTGACAGAGCAGGAAGTTCCTGCCTATTCGGCTGCCAAACACGAGGGCACGCCGCTGTATGCCATGGCCCGCGAGGGTCTGGCCACGCCGGTCAAGACAAAGCCCATTGTTGTTTCTCATGTGGAAGTGCTGGACGTGCGAATGCCGGAGGCGGTGTTCAGGGTCAGTTGTTCTGCGGGTACCTACATACGCTCCCTGGTCCACAGCTTGGGGATGCGAATGGGGTGCGGCGCGGTGCTGACCAGCCTTACCCGCGAGTGCAGCGAGCCCTTCAGGCTCGACGCAGCTCACGACCTCACAGACGTCCTGGAGAATCCGGACTCGTTTCCGGACAAGGTGATCCCCCTTCGGGACACCCTGCCCCACTGGCCCCGCTTCACCCTGCCCCGGCCGCTGACCGGCCTTGTCAGGAACGGGGCTTGGCTGCCGGTCGCAGACGACCCGGCGCAGGAACTGGGCGGCACCATCGGCGATCGGGCGTTTCTGCTCGATCACGACGGCGAGCCGCTGGCCCTTGTGGAGGCGAAGATCCAGGACGGCAAGCCCAAGTGGGCCATTCTCAGAGGTCTGTGGGGCGAGGACTGACCCGCCCGACGACGCACCGAAGGCTTTGTTTCAAAACAATCAATTAGGAGGATACCGCTGTGGTCATGACTGCCGAAGACAAGCAGAAGATCGTTGAAGAGTACAAGACCTGCGAGGGCGACACCGGCTCTCCCGAGGTCCAGGTTGCGCTGCTGACCGCCCGCATCCAGTACCTGACCGGCCACTTCAAGACGCACAAGAAGGATTTCCACTCCCGCACCGGCCTGCTCAAGATGGTCGGCCAGCGCAGGAAGCTTCTGAAATACCTTCAGAACAAAGATGTTCAGCGCTACCGCGACCTGATCGGTCGCCTCGGCCTGCGCAAGTAGTTCTTTGAATCACTGATGTCGGGGGAGGCGCCAGCCTCCCCCGGTTGTTTGTCACTTTCTGCGGCGGAGCCGACTTTTTCGATCCGCCAAACCCCTCACGCGATGTTTAGTTGGCTGCGGAAGGCGTTTTTGGACACAAATTTCCGGTCCGAACTCTCCAAAAGCTCCTCCCCAAGCCGGCTAACCCCAGAGAGGGTCTATCGCAGGAAGTGATCCACCATTACCTCATAACAAGGTAGGATTACCCATGCTGAAACCTTTTGACAGCACAAGCCTGACCACCACGGTGGGCGGCATCGACATCACCATCGAAACGGGCAAGTACGCCCGTCAGGCCAGCGGCGCCGTGACCATCCGGTCCGGCGGCACCGTCATCCTGGTCACGTCCACCACCCAGCCCATCGAGGTTGATCGGGGCTTCTTTCCCCTGACCTGCAACTATCAGGAGATGGCCTACGCCGCCGGACGCGTGCCGGGCAACTATTTCCGCCGCGAAGGCCGCCCGTCCGAACGTGAGACGCTGATCTCACGGCTCATCGACCGGCCCATCCGCCCCCTGTTCGCCAAGGGCTTTGGCGACGAGGTGCAGATCATCGCCACGGTCCTCTCGGCCGACAAGCACGTCAACCCCGACGTGCTGGCCCTGACCGGCGCCTCGGCCGCCACCCACATCTCCAAGATGCCCTTCCTCGGCCCCATCGTGGGCGCGCGCGTTGGGTATGTGGACAACCAGTTCGTCCTCTTCCCGTCCTACAAGGGCATGGAAGAACTCTCCAGCCTGAACCTGGTCTTTGCCGCCACGCGCGACGCCATGGTCATGGTCGAGGGCGGTGGCAACTTCGTCAGCGAAGACCTGGTGGCCGACGCCCTGGCCTGGGGTCACGAGCAGGTCCAACCGCTCTTCGACATCCAGGACGAGCTGCGCGCCAAGGTCGGCGTGCCCAAAATGGTCATCGCCCCGCCCCAGCAGGACGAGGAGCTTGTCGCCTTCCTCGGCGAAATCATCACCGACGACCTGCGTGCCGCCGTGACCACGCCCGAAAAGATGACCCGCTACGCGGCCAAGGACGCTGCCAAGCAGAAGGCCAAGGACGCCGTGGCCGAAAAGTTCCCCGACGACGAGGCCAAGCTCAAGGCCGTTGGCGGCGTGGTGGGCGACCTGACCAAGAAGATCGTGCGTGAGCGCATCGTCAAGGAAGGCCTGCGCATCGACGGCCGCGACACCACCACGGTGCGCGCCCTCTCCATCGAGACCGGCATCCTGCCCATGACCCACGGCTCCAGCCTGTTCCGCCGCGGCGAGACCAGCGCCCTGGCAGTGGCCACCCTGGGCTCGACTCGTGACGAGCAGCGCTACGACTCCCTGCTGGGCGACGCCACCAAACGGTTCATGCTCCATTACAACTTCCCGCCCTATTGCGTGGGCGAGGCCCGCATGCTGCGCGGCACCAGCCGCCGCGAGGTGGGCCACGGAGCCCTGGCCGAGCGTGCCATCGCGCCGGTCCTGCCCAACCAGGACGAATTCCCCTTCACCATCCGCGTGGTCGCGGAGATCATGGAATCCAACGGCTCCTCATCCATGGCCTCTGTCTGCGGCGCGACCCTGTCGCTGATGGACGCGGGCGTGCCCATCTCCGCCCCGGTGGCGGGCATCGCCATGGGCCTGTGCAAGGAGGGCGACCAGTTCTTCGTGCTCACGGACATCCTCGGTGACGAGGACGCCCTGGGCGACATGGACTTCAAGGTGGCCGGCACCCGCGATGGTATCACCTCCATCCAGATGGACATCAAGATTTCGGGCATTCCGTCCGACGTCCTGAGAAAGGCCCTCAGCCAGGCCAGGGACGCGCGCCTGCACATCCTCGACCACATGGCCGAGGTGCTGCCTGAGCCACGCGCCCAGCTGTCCGATCTGGCCCCGCAGATGGCCATAGTCCACATCGACCCGGAGAAGATCCGCTCTGTCATCGGACCCGGCGGCAAGAACATCAAGGCGATCACCGCCGAAACCGAGGCCGACATCGACATCGAGGACTCCGGCAAGATATCCATCTTCGCCCCCACCCTCGCCTCCATGGAAAAGGCCAAGCAAATGGTCCTCTACTACGACCAGAAGCCCGAACCGGGCAAAGACTACCTCGGCACAGTCCGCAAGGTGCTCGAAGTGGGTGCCTTGGTCGAAATCCTGCCCGGCCAGGAAGGCATGCTCCACGTCTCCCAGCTCGACATCGAGCGCGTGGAACGCGTGGAAGACGTGGTCCAGCTCGGCCAGGAAGTCTGGGTCACGTGCATCGCCCTTGAGCCCGGCGGACGCATCCGCCTCTCCCGCAAGGCATGGCTCATGAAACAGGCGGGCCAGGAAGTGGACATCGAAGAGTTCAAGCGCCCTGCCCCGCGCAGCGGCGACCGGGACGGCGCACGCCGCGACGATCGCGGACGCGGACCGCGCCGTGACGACCGTGGCGGCGACCGCGGAGGTCGTGGCCGCCGCTAGACCGGCAGACACTAAAACAATGGCGACCGCCCTCGGGCGGTCGCCTTTTTTTGTCTGAAATCCCAGCGGATTTCTCCGCTACTCCACCAGCACCCCGGCGTAACCCACCACCTGTTCGAAATCACCGGACACCTCGCCCGAGGTGGCGTAGGCCACCAGTTGGCCCCGGGTCGCGCCCATTTCCAGAGCCGCATACAGGCCCACAGTCATGGGCAGCACCCCGCACATGGAAATTGACTGGGCGCGCACGGTGTCGAACAGGCCGCGCGGGTCTAGGGCCACCGCCGCCTTGAGGGCCAGGGCATCGAGCCGCTTGGCCTGATCGTGGGAAATGTAGTGACTCATGTCCGAACTGACCACGATGGACACGGGCCGTCCAAAGGCTTTGATCGCCTTGCCAATGGCCCGGCCCACGCCCTCCACCTCTTCGAACACGCGCGAGGCAATGGCCAAGGGAACCATGGAGACCGACGGATCGAGCCGATGCAAAAACGGCAGGATCACCTCGATGGAGTGCTCGCGCAGATGGGCGGCCGTGTCCGGCTCGATGCGCGGGTCCGCCGCGAGCAGAGCCGAGGCGAGCGCCGCGTCCACAGGCAGGGACGCGCCAGGAACGTGCCACGCCCCGTCAGGCCAGAGGGCGAAGGGGCGGCCGAGCCCGGTATGGTTGGGGCCAAGCAGGAGTATGGTCGGGGCCAGGGCCGCGCTGGCCAGGGTCTGGCCGCAGACGCTCCCGGAGTAGACGTACCCGGCGTGGGGCACCATGGCCAGAAGCGTGTGCCCGGCCCCTGGCGCTTCGGTGGCGAGGTATCCGTCCACATCGCGGGCGAGGCGGACCGGGTCGGCATCGTAGAAACGTCCTGCCACGACGGGCTGTCTGTCCATGGTTCCCTCCCTGCCCTACCTGCCCTATCTGGGAGCGGGTGCATACTGCTGCGCCTGCTGCTCCAGTTCGTAGGTTTCCAAAGCCGATTTCGCGAGCTGGGCCTGAAGACTCTCGGGCTTCTTCTCGACAATGTCGCCCAGGAGTTGCTTCCACTCATCGATGGCCCCGGCCTTGCGATAGATGCGCGCCAGCTTGAACCGGGTCGAGGCCCACTCGGGATTGTCCACGTCGATGTAGCGGTCATACTCCCTGGCCCATTTGAGGGCCTCCTCGTAACGACCGGACCGCTCGGTGGCGTAAATGGACATGAGCACGGCGTCCTTGATCTTCTCGGGGTCGCCACGGGTCTGCAACAGCAGGGCCAGCGCCTCCTGGGCGTAGACGAATACCCGGCGCAGATCCTGTTGTTCCATGGCATCCTTGGCCATGTAGTACATGGCGTAGGCGCGAAACGCCGGGTCCACCTTGACGTCCTTGGCCAGCTCGGCCCACATCACCAGCGCCTGGGGCGCATCGCCAAGATTTTGCAGCGACATGGCCTGGGCGTACTCGAACTGGCGCAACCGCTCAGGCGGCAGGGTCCAGTTGGCCCGGGCCATCTCGACCACATCGGCAATCTCCTTCCAGGCCAGCTGGTCGAGATAGATATTCACGGCCAGCCCCAGGGCCTCGTCGGACACGCCGGGTTTCTGCTCGGGCACCAGATAGGGCTTGATGAGTTCGAGGGCCTTTTCCGGCTTGCCCACCCGCCAGTAGCTCAGGGCCACCTGTATGATGATCGCATCGTCCACCTTGGTGTCTTCCTGCCCGATGAAATCGTAGGTCTCCCAGTACCTGACAACCCTGCCGAAACGCTCCTCGGCCACCATTCCGGGTACGGCCAGGGCAAAGACCGAGTCGCCCAGGGTGCGCGCCCTGGCCACCAGCGGACTGTCGGGATACTTCTCTATGAGATCCTGGGCCGCGCCCAGCGCCTCGGGATACTGGCGGTTGAAGGCGTACCACATGGCCAGCTTGAGCTGGGCCACCGGGGCCAGCGGGCTGTCAGGGAACTGCTCCACTATCTGCTGGTATATCCGCTCGGGCCGCAGGTTGTAGGGCCGGTCAAAGACGCTGACCATGTCCATCATGGTCGGGTCGTCGTAGATGCCCTCCTCGGCCAGACGCATGCTGGCCACCAGACCGCCTTCCTTGGTCGGATACTCCAGCACGGTCCGCTCGTAGATCAGCTTGGCCGCGTCCTTCTCGCCCTGGTTCAGATAGATGTCGCCGATGCGCGCCAGGACCACGTCCGCGCCGTCGCTCTCGGGATTGAGGTTGTAGTAGGTAAAGAAATGATTCTTGGCCTCATTCAACTTGCCAACGGCCATCTCCACGCCGCCTGCCAGCCGCAGGAACTCCATGTTTTCCATGTAGTAATCCGGCCAGCGTTTGTCGATGTAGTCCACGATCTGGTAGGCCTGCTCCACGAATCCGGTCCGGTTGAGGGACTCGGCCAGATAATAGGCCGCGGGCTTGACCAGCTGGTGTTCGGGATAGGTCTGGATGAGGTACTGGAACTGGTCTGCGGCCTTGAGGTGCTCGCCCCGACGATAATAGTATTCGCCCCAATAGTAGCTGATGGACGGGATGTTGTCGTCGTCGGGATAATTGTCCTGCAACACCTTGAAATAGGCCTTGGCTTCGGGGAAATTGTTCACCTGAAGGTTGAGCAGGCCGAGATTGAGCAGGGCGCTGGGCACCCGGTTGGACTGGAGGTTGGCGTTCATGGCCTCGATAAAGGCCTGGGCGATCTCGCCGAAATGCCCGGAAAGATCGTGTCCGTATAGCTGCTTCTTGATGTCTGCCACCGCGTAGAGCGTCTCCTCGCGGACGTCCAGCGGCACCTCGGGTTGCCTGAGAATGTCTTCGAAGAGCGGCAGCGCCTCGCCCAGCTTGCCGCTGAACATCAGGGACTGCGCATCCTGGACCTGCTCTGCAAGCTCCCGCTCGCGGAGACTGGCCGGGGACTCTGGCTCTGGTTCCGGCTGCGGTTCCGGTTCCGCTGCCGGTTCGGCCGGAACCTCCACCGGAACCTCCACCGGAACCACCGAGCCCTGGTCTGCCACCTGGGCCGCCTCTTCTGGACTGAGGGCAGGCGGGGGCGCGCCCTGAACCACTGCGGGCGGTGCTGACACGTCACCGGCCACACGGTCCGACGGGGTCGCGGGCAACGATTGCGCACGATCCGGGGTCTCCTCCGGACGCACTCCTTCCGGCGCAGCGGGAACCGCGCCGGGCGGGGGTGCTACTTGGCCGCCCACCATAGAGCCGTCGGACCCGGGAATGGGCGAGGCGTCCACCACCTCGGCACCGCCAGAAAACGGCCCAGCCAGTTCAGCAAACTTGACCTCGTCGGCGGTCCGGTTCTCGGCCCGGAAACGCAGGGCACTCGACGCCGGATAGTCCCCGGTCTGCCCTGACAAGGCCGGGACCTGGGCCGGGACGGCCAGCTGTGGCTCGGGCCGGGGCACGGGATCGGCCACCGGCTGCGCTGTCGGCACATCCTCGGTTGAAGGCGCTGGAGTCTCGGCGGATACAGATACGCCCCCGGGCGGGGCCACCTCGGTGCGCACCGAATAAGGCACGGCAAAAAAAGGTCTGCGGTCGGCAGGGACGCCGGATTCGGGCGGCAACTGGGATTCAGCCGGAAGGTCGTCGGGGGAGCCAGCGGCAGGTGTCTCTGCCGTGTCGGCCGCAGGGGCACCGGCTCCCTCTGTTGACTGGGGAGCGGATGGGGAGGCGGGTGCCGGGGCCGCGCCAGGCTCGGACGGCGGCCGCCAGCGCGCCCCGATGGGGTCGCGGAAAATCTGCAGCACGAACTCGGCTTTGCCCGGGGTGGGCAGGCTGATAAAGCCAAAGGCGTCGGTCCTGGTGGTGATCAAAACCCCATCATCATCCGTACGGATGGCCTCCACCAGTTTGCCCGGCGCGTCCTTGGTCCCGGGCCTGGGCTCGGTATCCCAGACGGTCGCGGGGAGCTGGACACGCAGCTCGCGCGAGTTGATCCGGCGCACAGCATTCTCTGGCAACGTGCCGGAATCGAAAGAAAAAGTGAGCCTGTCAGAATCCCCTTGCGAGGCAAAATTCACACGCAGGGCCGCCGCCGGATCGGGCAGGCACAACCAGGCGAACAGGGCCAGCGCAACGGGCCAGAGGGTGAATTTGGCTCTTTTCACAGTCACGTCGAGCGGTTATGCAATTGTCGTGCTACGCATCGCGCCGGAAGCGGTGTGGCCGGTGACGGCGGGTCACAGCAGTTCCCGTTTTTTCAATTTCTCGATGAGGGTCGTGCGCTTGATGCCGACCATCTCGGCGGCCTTGTTCTTGACCCCGTCGCACTGGGTCAGCGCCTCCTCCAGCAGCCGTCCCTCGATGGTTTCGAGGAAGTCCTTGAGCTTGAGGCCCTTGTCCTCCATATCCTTGAGTGTGGGCCAGACAAACCCCGCGGGCCGCATGGGTTCAACCTCGGCCACCTTGCGCAGAGGCTTTTCGCCGATGTCGTGAAAAATTTTCTCGGGCAGGTCCTCGGGTGCGGCCTCGACGGAATCGCAGAGGATGGAGAGCCGCTCCATGAAATTCTCCAGCTCGCGGACGTTGCCCGGCCAGGAGTAGGTCAGGAGCATCTCTCTGGCGCGTTCAGTGAGGCTCAGCGGCTTGCGGTCCTTGGTCCGGCAGTGAGAGGAGAGAAAATGCTCGGCCAGCAGCAGGATATCGCTCCCGCGCTCGCGCAGGGGAGGCAGGTGCATGGGGATGACATTGAGCCGATAGAAGAGATCCTCACGAAACCGGCCCATCCGCACCTCCTCCTCAAGATCGCGGTTGGTGGCGGCCACCACGCGGACATCCACCTTCTTGATGCAGGTGCCACCCACCCGCTCGATCTCTTTCTCCTGCAGGGCGCGCAGAATCTTGACCTGAAGGCTCAGGTCCATCTCGCCTATCTCGTCGAGAAAGATGGTGCCGCCGTCGGCCAGTTCGAAACGGCCAGGCCGGGTACGAATTGCGTGGGTGAAAGCGCCCTTCTCGTGGCCGAACAGCTCGGATTCCAGCAGTTCCCGAGGAATGGCCCCACAGTTGATGGGCACAAAGGCGTTGTCGCGCCGGGTGCTGTTGCGGTGCAGGGCGCGCACAAGCAGTTCCTTGCCCGTGCCGGACTCGCCTGTGACAAGCACGGTGCTGTCCGTGGGAGCGACCTTGGCAAGCACCTTGAACACGAAAGCCAGGGCGGAGCTGCCGCCAATGATGCCGTCCAGGTTGAGCATCACTTCTCCTTACGTAATCGCTTGGGAATGCAGCCAAAGGGAGGTTTCCCGCATGGCCCTCTCTAGCACCTGCACCATCACTGTCAACAAAATGACGGCGTGTCAACAGGTCCGGGCAACATTCGCCCATTCCCGGTCGATGTCGGGGCACCCCAGGCGGGCGTCAGTGATGCGGGAATGGCGGCCGCCTGTCAACGTCCCGCGTCGGCGGCGTCCATGGTCTCGATGACCAGATCAATACGCGCGATGACGCTGTCGGGCATGCCCCGACTGAACATGAGATAGCGCACATTGCCCAACGGGATGTCCGGCAGTGGCCTGCTGGTGAAGATCTCCGGGTGCAGCCCGTTGACGCGGATCAGGGAGTCCTTTTCCTCCGGGGCGACAAGGATGCAGAGGAACCGCTCCATGGCCAGCATGCGAACCAGCTGGGCGTAGTTGCCATTGACCCGTCCCATGCCCTGTCTGGCCCCGGCGATGGCCTCGTCCACGGCAGCACCCAGTGAATAACCCTCTAGCGCTCCCATGCTGATGGCCGGGTCGACCAAAATATCAGCCAGGGTGAGCTTCTCCCGAAAAAGGTCGGCGTTCCTGGCGAGATGGAGCACCTCAAGCGGTTTGTTCTGATAGATGGGCCGGGAGAATTTGGCGAACTGCTCCCGCTCCGGGGTCCGGAACCAGCCGATGGAGCAGACCGGTTCGTCGGAATGCATGGCCTGCAGAATCCGCTTGGCGGGCATGGACTGGAACTCGGGGGTGATCCCGGCCAGACGCAAGATGTTTGCTGTCTTGCGCAGCAGGAAGCCTTCCGGTCGGCCGGTGGAGGTGGTGTAGTAATACGGTGGAAATTCGAGATGCACGACCAGAAGGGTCTCGCCGTCCTCATCGGCCGGGGCAGAAAGGGGTGCCGCCAGCAGGCACAGAATAACGATAAGCAGACGTACGGCGATGCGCATATGGTCCCCATGAACAGGTTATACCCCATCCTAGATAGTGTAGTCACGAGATTGTCTAAACAATTTCTTTGTGCCATACTCAGTCAACGCACCGACTCAAAAGGAGGCTGCCTTGACGATCCCAGCACACAGACGCCACGACATTTCAGACGACGTTTGGAAAAAACTT
>JBDRSO010000052.1:0-52178 GCA_043824835.1 Pseudomonadota bacterium
TTCAGCCTCGTTCCTTGCGGCTATTCACATCCGGTGCATTTCCCTTTGGGCTGGAATCTCGTGACTACACTATCTAGGGAATTTGAGGTTTGTCGCGCCTGCCCCATCCCGGGCCAGTCGCGGACGCTATGTTCACCCGCGCGCGGCGGGATTAGTGGGCGAACGGGTAGAGTTTCCAGTACGCCTTGATCAGCCGCCAGCGGTTGACCAGCCCCTCGGGCTCGAAGATGAGGAACAGGATGAGCACCAGCCCGAAGACGCCCTCGCGCAGGGCCACCAGATACTGGGAGATGCCGGGAAAGATCGCGCTCAGGCTGTTGGCCAGCGCGTTGAGGGCCTCGGGCATCAGGACCACGAACACCGCCCCGAAGACAGAGCCCAGCACGCTCCCCATCCCGCCTATGATTATCATGGCGAGGTAGGAGATGGACAGCCCGATGTTGAACTGCTCGGCCGATATGTAGCCGGTATAGTGCGCCCACAGGCCACCGGCCACGCCCGCCAGGAACGAGCTGACGCCAAAGGCGACGAGCTTGAACCAGAAGAGGTTGACGCCCACGATCTCGGCCGAAAGGTAGTAGTCGCGGATGGAGACGAAGGCCCGACCGTAGCGGGAGCGCATGATGTTGGCGACCATGAGCAGCGCGGCGGCGGCAAAGGAAAGGAGCAGATAGTACATCCTGGCCTCGGTGTCGAAGACGAAGCCGAGGATGACGGGCGGGTCGAGGAGCAGGCCGCTTGAGCCGCCGGTGAGCGCTCCGCCGTGCAGGAAGACGAATTCGAGCACCAACTGGGCGGCAAGGGTGGCGATGGCCAGGTAGATGCCCTTGAGCCGCAACGAGGGGACACCAAAGACCATGCCGACCATGGCCGTGATCAGCCCGGCCGTGAGGATGGCCAGGGGAAAGGGCACGCCATGCAAGGTGCACTGCCCGGCGGCGTAGGCCCCGACGCCGATGAAGGCACCGTGGCCCAGCGATATCTGGCCGCAGACGCCGGTGAGCAGGTTGAGGGCCACGGCACCGATGACCGCGATGAACACGAGGTTCATGACCGAGGTCTCGTGAATGTTCAGGGCCAGAGGGGCCGCCAGCAGGGCGAGCATAAACAGGCCCACCATGAGCTTTTGGAACCCGCTCGGGAATATCTGGGCCTCAGCGCGATAGGAGGTGAAGAAGAGTCCGCATTTGCCCTGCATGACTAGACCCTCTCAATTTCCTTGGTTCCGAACAGGCCGTAGGGCTTGATCATCAGGATGACCACCAGGATGATGAAGGCCGCCACCTCGCGGAAGCCGCCCAGGCCGAAGAACTGTCGGGCCACGCCGTCGCAGAGGTTTTCGAGCACGCCGATGATCAGGCCGCCCAGGGCCGCGCCCAGCAGCGAGTCGAGCCCGCCGAGGATGACCGCCGGGAAGACCTTGAGGCCGAGGTGGCCGAGGTGGGAGTTTATGCCGTTGATGTTGCCCAGGATCACGCCGCCCACGGCCGAGACCACGCAGGCGATGCACCAACTCATGGCGAAAATGTTCTTGATGCCAATGCCCATGGACTGGGCTGCCTGCTGATCAAAGGCAGTGGCCCTCATGGCGATGCCGGTGCGCGAATACTTGAAGAAGACCGAGAACACGGCAAAGAGCACTGCCGACAGGGCGAAGGCGGCCAGATAGACCGGGGCCACGGGCAGCCCGGCGATGACCACCGGCTCGGTGGGCAGCACCGGCGGATAGACCCGGATCTGGGTACCCCAAAAGAGCTGCACCAGCGACTTGAGCACCGAACTCATGCCCACGGTGACCATGATCACCGAGATGTGCTCCTCGCCGATGAGGGGGCGCAGCACCACGCGCTCGATGGCCAGCCCGAGCAGCACCGAGAAGACCAGGGTGAGCAGGAACGCCCACAGAAACGGGATGCTGAACTGGACGGTAAGGGCGAAGCAGATGTACGCCCCGGCCATGACCAGCTCGCCCTGGGCGAAGTTGACCACCTTGGTGGCCTTGTAGATGACCACGAACCCCAGCGCCACCAGCGAGTAGATGCCGCCGACCACGAGCCCGTTGATGACCAGTTGCAGATAGTATTCCACTTACGCCTCCATGTCCTCGATGCGGATGGTGCCGCACATTTCTCGCACCCGGCCGTCCTGGTAGGTGATCTCTGTTTGCAGGTTCAGGGCGCAGGTGTCGGTGTAGAGCGCCTCGATGAGTTGCCCGTAGCGCTCGCCGATGGTGGCCCGGCGCACCTTGCGGGTGCGCGTCAGTTCGCCGTCGTCCGCGTCCAGCTCCTTGTAGAGCAGGCAGAAGCGGCGGATGCGCGTCTCCGGGGGCAGCATCTCGTTGGTCCTGGCCACCTCCTCGCGGATCAGGGCATAGACCTCGTCCTTGGCCGAGAGGTCCTGGTAGGTGGTGTAGGTGATCATCCGGCTCTCGGCCCAGTGGCCGACGATGTCCATGTCGATGCACAGGATGGCGGTGATGAAGTCGCGCCCGTTGCCGAGCACCACGGCCTCGCGCAGGTACGGAGAGAACTTGACCTTGTTCTCCAGAAACTGGGGCGAGAAGCGCGTTCCGTCGGTCAGGAGCATGACATCCTTGAGCCGGTCAATGACCACCAGCCGCCCGGTTTCGTCGAAGTAGCCGGCGTCGCCGGAGAGCAGCCAGCCATCGCGCAGGGTCTCGCGGGTGGCCTCCTCGTTGCGGTAGTAGCCGATGAACACCGCCGGGCTGCGCGAGATGATCTCGCCGGTCTCGGTGATGCGTACCTCGGTCTCGGGGATGGGCGCGCCCACGGAGGTGAAGTCCACCTGCCCGTCCTGGTGGATGCAGGAGATGCCCGCGATCTCGGTCTGCCCGTAGATCTGCTTGAGCTTGACACCAAGGGCGTGGAAAAAGCGGAAGGTATCTGGCCCCAGCGCGGCCCCGCCCGTGGTGGCGCTGCGCATGCGCGAGAAGCCGAGCCTGTCACGCAGGGAGCGAAACAGCCCCTGGTCGGCGAGGAAATACTTGAGCTTGAGCCACGGGCCGGGCTTGCGCCCCTCGAACAGGGCGTCTGCATATTCGTAGCCGATGGGCAGGAGCCGGTTGTAGAGCCAGCGCTTGAGCGGCGTGGTCTCCATGATGTCGCCGCGCACCTTGGCCGCCACAGACTCCCACACGCGCGGCGGCGAGAAGACGAGATGCGGCCCGATCTCGCGCGAGTCGGCCCGGGCCGTGTCCGGCTCTTCGGGAAAGTTGACGCAGAACCCGTACATGTGGGCCGAGGCCACGGCCATCATCTGCTCGCCCATCCAGGCCAGGGGCAGGAAGGAGACGAATTCGTCCGTGGGGTGCTTGGGGTCCACCCGGCCGAGGTTGTGGGCCATGGAGAGCAGGTTGGCGTGGGAGAGCATGGCCAGCTTGGGGCGGCCGGTGGTGCCCGAGGTGGCGGCGATCAGCGCGGGGTCGGTGTCGCGGGTGGCCCCGGCCCAGAGGGTGTAGCGCTCCTCGGTGTCCTTGTGCTTCTCGCGCCCCAGGCGACGCACGGCGCCAAAGTCGATCAGTCCGGGCACCGTCTCCTCGTAGGCGGCCAGCCCGCGGGTGTCGTGATAGACGATGTGCTCAAGGTGGGGCAGGTTGTGGCGGAAGGAAAGGATCTTGTCCACCTGCTCCTGGTCCTCGGCCACCACGAGGCGGCACTCGGTCAGGGCGAAGACGTACTCGATCTCGTCTGCCGGGGAGTCCTGATACAGCCCGAGTGCCATGCCGCCGAGCCCCTGGATGGCCAGTTCGGCCCAGATCCACTCGGGCCGGTTGTCGCCGATGAGGATGACGATGTCGCCCCGGCCAAGGCCCAGGGCGTCGAGCCCACAGGCGAACTCCGCCGTGATGCGCAGGTTCTCGCGCCAGGAGAAGGCCTGCCAGACGCCCCATTCCTTTTCGCGCAGGGCGGGCCTGTCCGCTCGCTCGGCGGCCTGACGCACCAGCAGCCTGGGCAGCGTGGTCTTGTATGGCTTTGTCATGAAATATCCGTGTATGATTGAGTCTTGGCCCCCGAAAGGGGGGACCGGCCTTCCCGTCTATCTCCCGCTGAACGTCGCCTGCTCGGTCCCCAGGTAGGCGGCGATCACGTTCTTGTCGGCCTGCACCTCGTCCGGCGTCCCCTCGGCCAGCTTGCTCCCGAAGTCGAGGACGATCACCTTGTCGGAGATGTCCATGACCACGCCCATGTCGTGTTCCACGAGCAGGACAGTGGCGCCCCATTCCTCGGCAATGTCGAGGATGTACCGGGCCATGTCCTCGGTCTCTTCGAGGTTCATTCCGGCCATGGGTTCGTCGAGCAATATGAGCTTGGGTTCGGCGGCGAGGGCTCGCCCGAGTTCCACCCGTTTCTGCACCCCGTAGGGAAGGCGTCCCGCGTGCTGGTGCCGGTAGGGGGAGAGATTGAGAAAGTCGATCACGTCTTCGACACGGCGGCGGTGCCTGTCCTCCTGCCTCGCGGCGCGGCCCCAGTACATGATGGAGGCGAGCAGCCCATACTCCATCCGGCTGTGGCGGCCGACCATGAGGTTGTCCAGCACGGAGAGCCCCTTGAACAGGGCGATGTTCTGGAAAGTGCGGGAGAGTCCCAGCTCGGTGCGTTTGTGCGCGGGCAGGGACAGCAGGCTTTCGCCGTCAAGCGAAATCGTGCACGGGCCGGAAGCGCCCCCGTCGGGGGTGTAGCGGCCGCTGATACAGTTGAGCATGGAGGTTTTCCCGGCACCGTTGGGACCGATCAGGGACGCGATGGTTCCCTGCTCGACGGTGAAGGATACTCCCATGAGGGCGGCGATGCCCTTAAAAGTCAGGGTCACGTCGCGAACGTCAAGGTAGGCCATAATCCTGCAATTATGGTATGGAGCGTACCCGGTGGGCACTACGGTCATGCGGCGGGGCGGCGAATACCGTCTAACTCCGACCAGCCTGCATGTGTGGTGATTGCGGGTAGACTCTTAGGTCCATTCTCCCCGAAAATCCTCGGGGGCGACCAGTTTGTAGCCCCGTTCCCGCAGCGCGGCGGCCACGGCGGAGGGGTCATCGGTATCTATTCGGACGACCACGATCCTGCGTCCGTTATAAAAGAATGTTCCGGTGGAGATGATGGAGATCTTCATGTTGGCGATGACCCCGGCGACCTCGTAGAGCACGCCGGAACGGTCCTCCACCTCAAGGGTCAGGCGGCTGCCGCCCTCGCGGTATCCCATCTCCTCGGCCAGCACGTCGAGCATGACGTTGCGGTTGATGTACCCGATCAGTTCGCCCTCGGCGTCCACCACGGCCAGTCCGGCCAGGTTCATCTCGAACATCATGTCCGCCGCGCCCTCAATCTCTGTTTCCGGGCTGACGGTCTTGATGTCCGTGCGGTAGATCTTCTCCACCGTGAGCTTGCTCATCAGGTAGTTGAGCTCATGCTTCTCAAGGGATGTCATGAGGCTCGGCATGGCCGCGGAGATATCCTCCTTGCGGACGTAGCCGACCAGCCTGCCGGCATCGTTGACCACCAGGAGCATCCACAGGGTGCTGTTGTCCAGCAGCTTCTGGGCGTCCTTGACCAGGGTCTGGGGGGTGACCTTCACGAAGTCGCGCAGCATCTTCAGTCCGACGTACATGACACTCTCCTTGGAAGCATGGGCCCCGGCGGAAACCCCCGGGGCATCGGGTTCGCGTCGCTCCCGCCACAAGGCCGGGCTTGACCGGCCATCAGGGACAGGGACGCGAGTCCGTCCAGTACCGGTGCTTACAACCCGATTCAGGCTGTCAAGTCAAGCGGAATCCGGTCGCTTGTGAAACAATTATCCAATGCCCTGTCGCCCCGAAGCGGTCACAGTCTCACGGTCGGCGCGCACGAAGTCGCGCATGGCCATGGCCATGTCGCCTTCAAGACACATGGCGTCCCAGTTCGGCTCCTGCGCCGGTCTCTGCATGATCAGCCCGTCCGGGCCGAACCAGTTGGGCAGCAGCCCGCCGAAGAAATACCCCCGACCGCGCAGCAGGGCCACAGCCTCGTCCACGCCGGGGTCGCCCAGATTGAGGTACGCCTGCACGGTTTCGGCCCGGTCCTCGGCTCCGGCCACCACCTCGCCGAAGTCCGCGCCCACCCGGCTGACCGTAAGCCGGGACAGGCCGGCCTCGGACAGGAGAAACTCGGTCCAGTCGGTTTCCCCGGCCAGGGGTTGCGGGGCAAGAGTGGTCCGCACAAGCCCGAACCGGCAACACAACTCTCCAAGGATTCCGCAGTAGGGCGTGGGAACACGGATGGCGCAGGGGCGGGATACATGGACGGCAAACATGAGCAAAAGCGAAACATTGCGAACCACCCCACCTTCGATCTCATACGTCTTGGCGGGCATACACTCCACCGCAAGCCCGGCGCATGCCAGCCCGCTCTGTAAGACGAGCCGCTGCGAGGCCGGGTGGTTGCATACCGCCTCGCCGAAAACCACGGCCACTCCGAGCTCGCGAGACAGCACTCCAACGACTTGATCAATGATGGCCCCGCCAAGGCGACCGGCGCGATACTGCCTGAGCACCATGAGCTGGCCTACCTCGTACACATCGGGGTTGGGCGCGTGGCGAAAGAGCCCGGCCAGACCCACCACCTCGCCGCGCGGGGTGCGGGCGACCACTGTGTACTGGTCGTCCGTGGCGTTGCGCCGGACCACCTCGCCCGGATCGTAGACATGCTCGATGGGAAAGGCGTCGCCGTAGGTTTCCAGATAGGCGAGGCAGACGCCCAAGGCGTCCTCAGGCCGGAACAGCCCCACCGTTACCTCCTGGCCCGGCTCGATCTTACGCCGTGCCTCTCGCAGTCTGGCTATCAATGCCTCCCGTTGCATGCGGCTCCTCTTGCTTGGCGGTTTCAATTTCCGCAATTCCTCGAATCGGCTTGGCCCGGAATGACGAACAGAAAAACTCCCGGCTGCCCGCAAGGTCCCTCAAAAAAGCGGTGGCGCTATCAGCCCCGGCGCTCCGTGAAACGCCTGAACGCCTCGTCCCATAGTTGCAGCCCCTCGTCCTCAAAGTACGGACCCAGGACCAGCATGGGCCTGTTCATGCGCTGGGCGCACTCGCGGCTGGTGATGGTGGTCCGCGGCAATGTGGCGAACGTTGCGTGGGCCGAGTACATCCGCTCGGCGCTCAGGCCATAGACCAGCCGCCCGATCCCGGCCTTGAACATGGTGAACATGCACATGGCGCACGGCTCCATGCTCGAATACAGCGTGGACCCGGCCCGGAACTCCGGCTGATCGTAGTAGGCGCGGCAAAAGCGCGAGGCCAGCACGGCCTCGGCATGGCGGGTGTGGTCGCGCGCGGTCAGGGTCTCATTATGCTGGGTCATGACGATGGTGCCCTCGGGCCCAGCCACCACCGCTCCAAAGGGCCCCTCTCCGGCAAGGATGGCGGCGCGGGCCGAGTCCATGGCGGCCTTGAGGTTTCTCTCGTCAACGGCCGAAAGCGGGCCGGATGTGTCGTGCGCGTTGGTCATGCTCTGTCTCCTTGGTGTGATCGTGCCCGAGGGGGTCATGCGGTTTCTCTCGTCACCGGCCGAAAGCGGGCCGGATGTGTCGTGCGCGTTGGTCATGCTCAGTCTTCTTGGTGTGATCGTGCCCGAGGGGGTCATGCGGTTTCATCCAGCACTTGGCGAAAGGCCCGGCAAAAGGCCTCCATCGCCGGCCGCTGCACCAGACTGACGCGAATCCAGTTGGGGAACCGGAAGCCGGTCATGGTCCGAACCATGACCCCCTTGCGCATCAGCTTGCGGTACATGAGCGTGTCGGGCATGGGCACCCGGACCATGAGATAGTTGCCCTCGTTGGCGATGTATTCGAGCCCCATGGAGTCGAACATGGGACACAGCAGCTCGCGGGCCTCCCTGACCATGGCCCGCGTGGCCGCGATGAAGGGGGCGTCGTTCTCAAGCGCGGCCTGGGCGCAGCGCTGGGCCAGGGTGTTGACCGAATAGACGACATGGGTGCGCCGGACCATGTCCACCACCTCGACCGAGCCGCACAGGTAGCCCACGCGCAGGGCGGCCAGGGCGTACATCTTGGAGAAGGTCCGAAAGACGATGACATTGGGGTGGCGCTCCACGAGCGACATGCCGTCCGGGTAGTCGTCCTTGTCCACGTACTCGAAGTACGCCTCGTCGATGACCACCACGGCCCGACCGGCCACCTCGTCGAGGAAGGCGTCCATGGTCGCCTTGTCCCAGTAGGTGCCGGTGGGATTGTTGGGATTGCAGACAAAGAGAACCTTGGTCCGCTCGTCCATGGCGTCGAGCATGCCCCGGGGGTCAAAGGCCATGTCCTTGAGCGGAATCAGACGGACCTTGATGCCCGAGAACTCGGCCACCCACTCGTAGACCGCGAAGGTCCTGTCTGCGGTGACTATGTTGTCGCCCTCCTCGCAGAAGGCCTTGATCACGCTGGCGATGACCTCGCACGAGCCGTTGCCCACCAGGAACCGCTCCGCGTCCTTGTCAAAACGCCCGGCCAGACTGTGGCGCAGATCGAAGCAGTCGCCGTTGGGATAGACCGGCACGGCCCCGGGCGGGAAGGAGTCCACCACCTCGCGCACCGTGGGCGCCGGGCCAAGGGCGTTTTCGTTGTTGTTGAGGCGGTGAAGATGGTCCACGCCATAGAGGCGCATCAGCTCGCTGTCCGGATTGCTCGGCCGGTAGGCCTCGAAGGCCCGGACATGGGGCGGGACCAGCCGCCTGAGGTCGAAATCAGCCATGGAGGAACACCACCACGTCGGCCATGCCCGCGTCCGGCAGCACCAGCCGGGGCGAGAATCCGTTGTCGGCCAGGGAACCGGCCAGGGTCGCCTGCCAGCCATGGGCGAGGTCGAGCCGGAAGAGGATGCTGCGATAGCCGTCCCGGGTCAGGGCGCGCACGTGGTCGGCCACCGCCCTGTCCGCATCCCGGCCCACCACCATGGGGGCCAGGGTGGCGATGCCCAGCTCGGGCCGCAGCCGGGCCGAGAACACGCTGCGCTCGGGCAGGTTCGCGCCCGCGTGATCGGCCTCGCGGATGTCGCGCATGAGCACCAGCCGGTCGTAGGCCGCCTCCAGGAAGGAACGCATGGAGGGGTGGCCCCACACCGCGCGGCCCGAATCCTCGCGCAGGTGGCGGAAGCGGATGTCCAGCTCGACGCTCTCAGGCCCGTCGCCCAGACCGCTGTCGCCCCGGGGACCGGGCCGCCCCAGGGGGAGCCGCCCGAGAAGTTCGTAGTTCTCCGCAGTCAGATCGTCGGTGCCCAGCTCGCTGAACAGGCTCACGGCCTTGGTCCGGGCCACTGTGGCGAGCATCCTGGCCTCCAGGAACCCGGCCGTGCCCCCACCCCTGACAAAGACATACGGCCCGCAAAAGCCCACGCTGCGCTCCGAGGGCGAACGCCAGACCATGAGCCCGGCCAACGTTCCCGCGCTGTCCACGGCCACGACCGCGTTCATGTCGCCCCGGGCCACCATGTCGGCGGCCTTGCCCGGTGTGAAGAAGGTCTCGTTGACGAGGTGGGCGGGATAGCGGTCCACGGCCAGGGCGCAGGCCTCGCGGATCAGAGCGGGCTCGGGATCGTCCACCATGACGACCTTGCCCCGGGCGTCCACCACCCGAACCGGGCGTGGATTCGCGGCCTCGTAGGCGTGGTCCTGGCGCAGTTCCAGGTGGACCACCCGGCCGTCGAGCCTGATCTCGAAGCCGTCGGACATGCGCGCGGCCAGGAGCAGCCCAAGGCGGTCCATGGACTTGCCCGGGCCGATGTCCTCGCGGGCAGCGAGGTTCATGGCCCACAGGTCGGACGGGTCGGCCACAAAGGAAAAGTCGGCGCGCACGCACCAGCCGCCAGGGGTCAGGGTCAGGTCCACGGCGACCCCGGCCGAGGTCTCGGCCAGATGGGAGAGCAGCTCCTCGGCCGCCATGGTCAGCCGAAGCGCCTTGCCCCGGTCGAGCCCAAAGGCGGCCGCGCCCTGCTCCACCACCCCCTGGACCAGGGGAATGAACCGGGCCTCGGCGGCCAGCTTGAGCGAAACGGATTGATCACGGTCCTGCATGAACCCCCCTAGTTTGATCCTCCCCGGGTGTTACACGCCCCGACCCGTCAATTCAAGGGGGCGCACGGAGGTCAACCGCGCACGCGGTCAGGCGTTGCGGAACTCGTCGGGGTCTATGCCGAAGCGGGCGAGCATGTTCTGCACCGCCACCCGGGAGAGGCCCGAGAACCGGGCTGCCCGGGTGATGTTGCCCCCGCTCTGGCGCAGGGCCTCGCGCACGTAGTTGGCGGTGAACCCATCGATCATCTGGGCCTTGGCCTCCTTGAATGGCGGCAGATCGCCCCCGGCCCCGCCTGCGGCCATATACGGCGCGACAGCGTCCCCGACCGGGCCGAACACGGCCAGCTTGCGCATGGCGTTTTGCAACTCGCGAATATTGCCGGGCCAGTCCTGCGCGGCGAGACGGCCCAGGGTGGCCGGGTCCAAATCTTTGTCGGGCAGGCCCAGCTCGCTGCACGCCTTGAGCAGAAAATAGCGCGCCAGGAGCGCGATGTCGCCCTGGCGCTCGCGCAGAGGGGGCAGGGTCAGGGAAAGGACGTTGATGCGGTGGTAGAGGTCGCTGCGGAACGAGCCTGCAAGAATGCGCGCCTGAAGGTCCTGGTTGGTGGAGGCGATGACCCTGACATCCACCAACCGGGAGCGGTCCGAACCCACGGGCCGCACCTCGCCTTCCTGAAGCGCGCGCAGCAGCTTGGCCTGGGTTTCCAGCGGGATGTCGCCTATCTCGTCGAGCAGGATGGTGCCGGTGTGGGCCTTGACGAAGAGCCCCTCACGGTCCTTGTCCGCGCCGCTGAAGGCACCCTTGACATGACCAAACAGTTCGCTTTCGAGCAGATTTTCGGGAATGGCCGTGCAGTTGACGGTGACGAAGGGCTTGTCGGCGCGAGCGCTCAGGTCGCGGACCATGCCCGCCACCACCTCCTTGCCCGTGCCTGATTCGCCGAGGATGAGCACGGTGTAGTCGGTGGCGGCCACGGCCGCCAGAGACTGTTTGAGCCGATCCACGGCCGGGCTGTCGCCGATGAGCCGGTCCTTGTGCCGCTCCAGCCGATTCCTCAGCCGCCGGTTCTCGCGCAGCAGGTGGCTGCGCTCCAGCCCCTTGGCCACCACGCGAAAGAGCGCGTCCGGCTCGATGGGCTTGGTCACGAAATCATAAGCCCCGGCCTTGAGCGCGTCCACCGCGGTCTCGATGGAGCCGTGGGCCGTGAGCATGACCACGGAAAGGGCCGGGGATTCGGACATGGCCTTGCGGATCAGGTCGAGCCCGCTCATGCCGGGCATCTGGAGATCGGTGATTATCAGATCCACCGGCCCGCGCCCGAGGCGGGACAATGCCTGATCGCCGGACAGGGCCAGATGCACCCGGACCTTGGGGAAATGGCCCTCGATGAGCCGCTTGAGGCCCTTGGCGAAGTCCGCCTGATCATCCACCACCAGTATCTCGGGGATTGGAGTGTCCATCACGCCTCCTCCGTGGGTTGCGGCGCTGCCGGAAAGCGCAGGGTGAACACGGCCCCGGCCGGGGTGCCGTCGTGGCTGTCCGTGTCGTCGCCGGGCAGGTTGGCGGCCACGATGGAGCCGCCGAGGTCGCTCATGAAGCCAAAGACCACGGCCAGCCCCAGGCCCGAGCCCTTGTTGACTTCCTTGGTGGTGTAGAAGGGATCGAAGATGAAGGGCTGATGATCGGGGGTGATGCCTGGGCCGTTGTCAGAGACCCTGAGCACCACATGGGTCGCGCCCTGGTCGTGGCCGAGGGCGACGCGCACCCGGCCGCCGTGTTCGGGCACCACGTCCAGGGCATTGAGCAGCAGGTTGGCCATGATGTGCTCCACGGCCTGGGGCTCGGCATTGACCGGCGGCACCGGGCCGTCCACAGCCACCTCGATGCGCGCCCCCTGCTTCTCGGCCTGGATGCGGAAGACATCGACCACCGAGCGGACCACCGGGACCATGTCCACGGCCTTGTCCGTGGCCACCTTGGGCCGGGCGAAGTTGAGCAGGTTCCGAAGCACGCTCTGGGCCTGACGGGTGTGCTTGAGGATGACCTCCACATCGTCCGAGGCCTGCCCCTCGGGCACGCTCGTGCGCAACAGCTCGCCATAGCACAGAATGACGCCCAGGGGGTTGTTGATCTCATGGGCCAGCCCCGAGGCGAGCTTGCCCACGGTGGCCATCTTCTCGGCCTGGTTCATCTGGGCCAGCAGCCTTTTTTGCCGCGTGGTCTCGTGAACGTAGACCACGGCCCGGCCGCTCTCGTCCGGCTCGTTGGCCTGGACCGGATAGATGCTCAAGGAGAAGCTGCGGCCGCCGGGCAGCGCCACCTCGCGCGAGAGCACCTGATCCATGCCAATGGAGCGGGAGATGTCGCAGTCCCCGGCCCGTCCGTCCATGCCGCACAGAAGCCCGATGATGTTGCCGTCCTTGGCCGCGCCGCCGGACAGATCACGAGACAGAGCGCGCGCGGCCTCATTGACCACGATGGGCGAGCCGGAACTGTCGGCCAGCAGGAGCGGCTCGGTGATGCCCTCGAACACGGCCTGGAGGTTGACGTTGTGACGCACGATGCTGTCCAGGGCCGCGAAGTTCTCGGCCGCGATGCCCAGCTGGCGGCCGATGGCGATGAGCACGGCCCGGTCCTGGGCGCAAAAGGATTGCCCCGGCTTGTGGTAGAGGCAGAGCAGCCCCTCGGCGCTGCCCGGCGAGGATTCCTCGGGGACGAAGGCGCGGCCGGGCTCGATGAGGGGGCGCGACTCCGAGAGCAGCGACACCCAGTTCGGGGGCAGAGCCGGGGGTTCGTCGGACTCGGGCCAGGAGTAGTGGCGGTTTGAGGACAGGGCGCACAGGTGGACCACGCGCTCAAGGTCAAAACGCTCGGCAATGAGCGGCAGGGACGCCCGCCACAGCTCGCGCCGCGACTGGCTGCGGCTCGACCCGGCCAGGAGCTGGGCGAACATCTTCACATCCGCCTGCCGGGCCTTGGCCAGCCGGGCCAGTTCGTGCGTGCGCTCCTCGACCATGGCCTCGAGGTTGGTGGCGTAGTTTTGCAGTTTTTGGCGCGTCTCGTAAAGATAGTCGCTCAAGCGCTCAATGCCAGCGGCCATCTCGTCGATCTCGTCGCCCTGTTCCACCTCGCGGAACAGGGCCATGCTCGTGTCGTCGCGGAAGTTGCGGCGGAAGCTGGTGGTCAGGGTGCGCACGCTGTTGGCCACGATGCCCTTGAAGATGATGTTGGTGGCCACGAAATAGAAGACCGCGGCCAGGGCGAAGACAATGGCATAGCTGGTGATGGCCCCGTGGATGCGGGCCACGGACGCGGTCACCGGCAACCCCACGAAATCCACCCCGCCCACGGTGTCGGCCACGTGGTCGAAGCCCCGGTCGCCGTAGCGCTCCACCAGTTCCACCGGTGCATCCTCGATCTTCCCGTGGCAGCGCAGGCAATCCTGCCCGAAGACCACGGGCCGGGCCATGACAAAGTGGCGCACGCCGTCGATGGTTTCGTAGCCATGCCAGATCTGCGCGCTTCTGTCCTTCTGGAACCGGGCCACCAGCTCGCGCTCCAGCGTGTTGGCCTCGAACTCCTCGTTGCGCGAGCCGATGGCCACGCGGCGGTAGATGTGGCGTGTAGGGCCGTCCGAGATGCGGCCCATGATGCTCCTCGAAATATAGGAGGTGGACATGGCCTCGATGATGAAGGTGTCCGGCAACTTCTCGAACATGGTGGGGCGCAGGACGCTGAGCACGTAGCTCTGGATGGAGTCCACCTGGGCGAGGACCATGGTCGCCTTGGCGTGGATCTCGCTTTCCAGCAGCTTGCCCATGTAGTGGGAGAACGCGGCGTAGAGAATCCCGCCGATGACCAGGGAGGTCACAATCAGCCCGATGAGAAACTTGCCTTGCAGGGAGTGGGGTCTGGGAAATCGCATTTGGTCGCCTCGGCGCTCTGTAGAACCCGAACCCGGGGCCACGTCAAGCCCGACTTGACGCCGCCGCTTTCAAAAACGTAAGCTCAATGCAAGAGGTGGGAAATATCCTGCCGGGGAGGCCAATGTCCGACATCGCCCTTGCGCTGCTGGTGTCCGGGATGGTCGGCGTGGCCACTGCCGATGCCTTTATCCAGTCCTGGACCGGGCTGCTGCGCGCGGCGGCCGCCATTGTCCTGCGCCTTCGCGGCCTCATCAGCGGGCGGGCGCTCATGTCTCGGCTGGGTTCCGCCCTGCCCCTGGCCGCCCTCTCCGCCCTGGTCATGATCCTGTTTTTCTCGTTCTATTCACGCGCCGGGCTTGGCCAGACCGAGGGCGATCAGTTCGCCTTTTTCCTCGGGGTCGTGCCCCGCACCATCATCTTCCTGACCGGTGTCTCCCGGCTCATCGACGCCATGTTCGACCCGGCCGAGTAAGCCCGCCGGGCTACTCCGGCCCAGGGCCATGGGGCCGGTACTCGATGGTGCTGCGAGCGTTGTGGTCGGCGTGGCCCACGATCTCCACGCTGGTGTAGTAGTACGCGCCCGTCTCGATGCCCGACTCGTTGACAAAGGCGGCCAGGCTGCCGAGGGCCGGGACGCTGGAGGCCAGCTTGGGACCGGCCACAAACATGAATCCCCATACAAGCGCCGCAATCAAGGCCAGGGCCGCCAGTCTGCGGCCAAGGCTCTGGTCCGCCATCAGGCCGCTGTCGGCTGTTTTCGTCGCTGTCGTCATCGCGCTCCTCCCTGCTTTTGCCCGGCTCCCCTCATCGCCTCCCCGGGGGGCGGGGAGGCGGGGGGGCGGCCGGGAGAGTCCGAAGACTCCCCCGGCCTGTGGAGTGGGGTCAGTAGGTATCGGTTAGATGCTGGCCGTGATGTCCGGGAACACCAGGTAGAACATGATGTAAGCCATCAGCAGCGTCAGGCACAGGTTGAAACCCTGGCCGCATGCGTACAGGATCAGCGGCTTGCCGCCCTTGAAGTAATGGCGCAGCTCGCGGAAGTTGGTGGCCAGGCCGATGGCGGCGAAGGACAGGCAGAAGAACCAGTCGCGCAGCGGGCTGGAGAAGCCGCGCAGCACGCCCTGGTCAACCATGGTGAAGCCGACATCGGAACCCATCACGCTGTAGACCATGGAGAAGACCACCGATGCGGTCAAAAAGCCCAGCACGAACTTGGGGAAGCGGTGCCAGATTTCCATGGCACTGACGCGCTGGCCCTCGACGCACTCGACCTTGGTGCACCAGTAGACGGCGACACCAAAGGCGGTCACGCCGATGAGCACGTTCTGAATCATCTTGATGGTGGCGGCCACGTAAAGCGCCTTCTCGGAGAGGAACGCGCCGGCAGCGGCCACGGCGCCGGTGGCGTCGATGGTGCCGCCCATCCAGGCGCCGCCCAGGATGTAGGGCATGCCCGTGGCCTTGATGATGATGGGCATGACCACCATCATGATGGCGGTGAAGACCAGAGACAGACCGATGGCCAGGGTCAGTTCCTCTTTCTTGGCCTTGCAGGCTGCGGCCGTGGCGATGGCCGCCGAGGTGCCGCACACGGACATATCCGCCGAAATGACCATGTTCAGGGTCTTGGATTCGATCTTGAGCACCTTCTGGCCGAAGATGAAGGTGGAGATGAGGACCACGGGGGTGACCACCCAGGCCACGAAGATGCCGGGGATGCCGATGGCCACGATCTTGTTGAAGAGCACCTCGGCACCGAGCAGCACCAGACCGGCCTTGATGAAGAACTCCACCTGCAGGGCCTTCTTGGCCCAATTGGGCGTGCCCACGGTGTTTGAGATGATCATGCCCAGGGCGATGGCCCAGGCCGCATCGCCAATGCCGTAGTGGGCCATGGTCTTCTGCCCCGCCAGCACATAGGCGATGAGGGCGATGCCGAAGACGAAGCCGAAACCCTTGAAGAACTTGGCGCCCGTGCCGTCGATGAACTGCATGCCCACGGCAAAAACGGCCCCGAAGACCGCCAGGAGCATGATGAGGCCGGGGATCAGGTTGTAGGGCTTGTTAGCGGTCTTGCTCTTGGCCGATGACGCCTTGGTCCGCAGCTTGAGCCACTCCTCGATCTCGGCCGAGGTCTTGGCGTTGAGGGCCGCGTCCTTGAATCCGGCCTGTGCGGCAGCGGCCTGGGCAGCCAGGGCCGTGGTCTTGGCCTGGGCTGCGGCTGCAGCGGCTGCCTCGGAGGCGGGGATGGCCGCCGCGTTCATGGCGTCGGCCTGCTCCTGGGTGAGAATCAGGGAATCCAGCGGATTGGTGGACCACTTCTTGGGCTTGGCCAGCAGGGCCGAGAGGCTTTTGGCCGTGGAGCCGTCCCTGGCCTTGATCCGCTCCTTGGCCGTCTGGGCCTCGTACCAGGCCACGGTCTTGAAGGGAGCCTTGGCTGCCTCGGCCTCCATGATGGCGTTGGCCTCGGCGAATTTCTCCCGCATGTCTGCGGGCTCATTATTGAAATAGAACACGGAGCCGATGATCAGAATCAGGAAACCCAGCCAGATGGCCAAGTAGTCCTCTTTTTTCCAGAGATCGGACCACGAGCTGGTGGCCGTGTCCACCACCACATCGTCCCTCTCCTGCGCAACATTCTCTGCCATAGCCGTTCTCCTCACAGTGATTTTTTTTCGTCGAAGGCCGCCTGCCCGCAGGCCCGGTCCGCCGACGACGGGTCGCCTTGAGCAAATGCCGGGCCATCCTTGAGAAAAACTGACAACGTGCTTGAATTGTTGATTTTTGTCCGAACACAGCCCGCGCAAACCGCAAAGCTCGCTTTGCAGAACACCCCTGGCTGCCGCCATCCCCGCTTTGCGCCCCGACCGCGTTGCGTCTGTCGGCCCAACCATGGTATTGAGGTTCAGAGACATCCCCACCCGACAATCAAAAACAAGGACGGGAATCATGACTAAAGACAAAGAAACCAGACGCAAAAAGGTGATCGAGGTGCTGAACAAGGCCAGGGCCATGGAACTGACCGCCATCTCGCAGTACATGAACCAGCACTACGGCCTGGACTCCATGGACTACGGCGAGCTGGCCAAGAACCTGAAGCTCATCGCCATCGACGAAATGCGCCATGCCGAAATGCTCGCCGAGCGGGTCAAGGAGCTGGGCGGCGAGCCCGTGAGCGAGGCGGACGCCAAGACGGTCCGCAATCAGGCGGTCCAGGACATCTTCGGCTTCTCCGCCGACCTGGAGGATGTGACCATCGACGTGTACAACCAGTTCCTGCTGACCTGTAGGGAGAATGGCGACAGCGTTAGCGTCAAGCTCTTCGAGACCCTCATCGACGAGGAGCAGGAGCACTTCAACTACTTTGACGGCGTGAACGATCACATCGCCAACCTGGGCGACAACTTCCTGGCGCGCATCGCGGGGACACCCGCGTCCACGGGCCTCCAGCCCCAAGGCTTCACCGTGGCCAAGGGCGCATAGCCGCCCTGCTCTGGACCAAGACAAAACAAAAGGCCCTTCGCGCGCGAAGGGCCTTTTCTCATAAGATGACGGCGGGCCGGGATCAAAGGATGGGCAGGTACTTGCCCAGCTCGTACTCGGTAACCTGGGTGCGGTATTCGTCCCATTCGGCCAGCTTGTTCTCCACCAGGGCGGTGTGCAGATGCTCGCCCAGGACCTCCTTCATGAAGGCCGACTTGCGCAGGGCCGTGGCGGCCTCGTACAGGGAGCCGGGCAGGGCCTTGATCTTGTTGCGCTTGAGCGCCCGGTCGTTCATGGCGAAGATGTCCTCCTCCACCGGGTCGGGCAGCACGTAGTTCTCCTCAATGCCCTTGAGGCCCGAGGCCAACTGCACGGCAAAGCAGAGATAGGGGTTGGCCGCCGGGTCTGGGCAGCGAAGCTCCATGCGGGTGGCCGCCTCCTTGCCCGGCTTGTACATGGGCACGCGGACCAGGGCCGAGCGGTTGCGTCTGGCCCAGGCGATGTAGACCGGGGCCTCATAGCCGGGCACCAGCCGCTTGTAGGAGTTGACCCACTGGTTGGTCACGGCCACGAACTCGGGCGCGTGCTTGAGGATGCCCGCGATGTAGGACTTGCCCTCTGCGGAGAGGTTGTATTCGTCGCTGGCGTCGTAAAAGACGTTGCGCCCGTTCTTGAACAGGGACTGGTGCACGTGCATGCCCGAGCCGTTTTCGCCGAAGATGGGCTTGGGCATGAAGGTGGCGTAGCAGCCGTGCTTGCGCGCCGTCTCCTTGACCACCACCCGGTAGGTCATGGCCGTGTCCGCCATGATCATGCCGTCCTGATAGCGCAGGTCTATCTCATGCTGGGACGGGGCCACCTCGTGGTGGGAATATTCCACCTGGATGCCCATGGCCCCGAGGGCGAAGATGATGTCGCGGCGGATGTTGTTGCCAAGGTCCAGCGGCGGGGCGTCGAAGTAGCCGCCCGAATCAAGCACCTGGGTGCTCTTGTCGTCGGCGAAGAGGAAGAATTCTAGCTCAGGGCCGACGTAGAAGGTGAAGCCCTTCTCGGCCGCCATGCCCATGACCCGTTTGAGCACATAGCGCGAATCCGCGGCAAAGGGCGAGCCGTCGGGGTTGACCACGTCGCAGAACATGCGCGCCACCGGCCGCTCGGCAGGCCTCCAGGCGCAGATCTGGAAGGTGGTCGGATCGGGCATGGCCACCATGTCGGACTCGTCGATGCGGCAGAAGCCGAGGATGGAAGAACCGTCAAACCCCATTCCCTCCTCGAACGACGCCTCAAGCTCGTTTGGCGTGATCTGGAAGCTCTTGAGGGTGCCCAGGATGTCCACGAACCAGTACTGGATGAAGCTGACGTCGTAGTCCTTGACCGCCTTCATCACGTCGTCCGCGTTCTTGCAGTTGAAAACAGGGATGCTCATATGGGTTCCTCCCAAATTAGGGGTTTCCGTCAGGGGTGCGTCGCGTGCGCCCGTCTCCATTCAATGCCACAAACGGCCCGGCCGGAAAAGCACATTGCGGTACGCCTGCCAGACAGGACGCGCCGGGCCAAGACCGCTACTTGACCACCAGCACCGGGCAGGCGGCGATGTTGAGCACCTTGTGGGAGACCGAGCCGAGGATGAGCCCTTCGAGGTTGGACTTGCCCTTGGACCCCATGACCACGAGGTCGCACTTCTCCACTTCGGCCACGTTGGCGATGACCTCGGCCACCCGGCCGCCGATGACCAGGTCGATGAAGTCGATCTTGGCGTTGTCGAGCTTGCCGCGATAGTGGGCCATGACCACCTCGGCGTTTTTGGTCAGGTATTCCAGCAGCTCGTTCGCATTGGGCTGTCCCAGGCCGGTGGGCACGGTCTTGCGCACATGCAGAAGCACTATGGACGCATTGAAGCGCTCGGCCATTTCCATGGCCATGTCCGCGGCAGCGTCCGAGAAGCGCGAGCCGTCCACGGGCAGCAGGATGCGGGTGATGTTCACGGGTGTCCCTCCTTGTCTTGGTGGTTGTGGGCGTTGCCCATGAATTCCTCGGTGGTGGCGTGTCCGGGCTGGCAGACGCCGTGGGCCTTGAAGACCGAGCCAATTGTCATCCAGAGGATTTTCAGGTCCAGCCACAGGGAACGGTTGTCCACATACCATACGTCATACTCGAATTTCTCGTCCCAGGAAATGGCATTGCGTCCATTGACCTGCGCCCAGCCGGTGATGCCGGGCCGCACCTCGTGGCGGCGCGCCTGCTGCGGCGAGTAGCGGTCGAGATAGGCCATGAGCAGCGGCCTGGGGCCGACCAGGGACATCTCGCCACGCAGCACGTTGATCAGCTCGGGCAGCTCGTCAAGCGAGGTGGCGCGCAGGAAGCGGCCGAAGCGGGTCAGCCTGTCGCAATCGGGCAGGGGCTTGCCGTCCGGCCCCACGGCGTGGCGCATGGTGCGGAACTTGATGATGGTGAAGGGTTTGCCGTGCAGGCCGGGCCGGGTCTGGCGGAAGAACACCGGGGAGCCGAGGCTGACGCGCACGGCCAGGGCCAGCGCCGCCAGCACCGGCCAGAGAAAAAGCAGGGCCACGCCCGCCACCATCAGGTCAAAGAAGCGCTTCATGCTTCTGCCCCGGTCTCGGCCCCGGCTCCGGGCTCATCGGGCAGCAGCCCCATGAAGGCCAGGATGGCGTCGTTGACCCGGTTGACGTCGAACCGCGCCTCGGCCATGGCCCGGCTGACCTCGCCCATGGCCGGGACCAGGGCAGGGTCGAGGATGAACCGCTCCATGGCCTCGGCCAGAGCATCGACATCCTGGGGGGGCACGAGGAATCCGTTTTGGCCCTGCACCACGGTCTCGCGGCAGCCCGGCGCGTCGGTGGTGACGATGGCCCGACCCATGCTCATGGCTTCGAGAATGGAGCGCGGCACGCCCTCGCGGTAGTGGCTGGGCAGCACATACACCCCGGCCCCGGCCAGAAGTGGGCGCACGTCTTCCACCGCGTCCAGCACCTCCAGGGCTCCTTGCTGCCGCCAGCGGGCGATCTCGTCCGGGGTCACGGCGTCGCCGCCGCTTTCAAGAGGCCCGGCCAGCCGAAACACGGCCCCGGGATGGCGCGCCTTGAGCCTTGCTGCCGCCTCGGCGAACAGGGCCACCCCCTTTGAGCGCAGCAGCCGGGACAGGCACAGGAACACCGGCCCCTGCGGCAGCGGGGCCACGGCGTAGTGGTCCAGATCCACGCCCGAGCCGTTGACCACCGTGGTGGCCACCCGGTCCGCTATGACCCCGAGCCTGCGGAAGAACGCTTCGTCGTCGGGATTCTGGAAGATGACCCCGTCGCAGGCGTTGATACCGCTGCGGTACATGCCCTTGGCCACGTTGAAAAGGATGCGCCGCTTGAGCCCGGCCGGTTCCTCGGTAAAGGCGTAGCCAAGGCCGGTGATCATGGCGTAGACGCGCTTCTTTTCCCCCACCCAGACCATACGCGCAGCCAGGGAGCCGTAGACCGCGGGCTTGAAGGTGTAGGAAAGGACGATGTCGGGCCGGATGCGGTGCAGTGTCTGCTTGAGGTAGAGCAGCGCGCCGATGTCGGCCAGGGGATTAAGGCCGCGCCGGGAAAGTGGAATGCGGTGATAGTCCACGCCCATGGCCTCAAGCTGCACCCCCACGTCCGGCACATGGGCCGGGGCCAGCCCGTGGACCTCATGGCCCATGGACACCATCCGGGCCAGCAGCGGCCCGCGAAAATTGACCAGAGACGGCGCGTACCCGCCGATGACGGCTATCCTCATTGCTCTCCCCATGTTCAGGCCCGGCCGCGCCCGATGACGACCGGTCGTCACTCCCTATCAAAAGCGGGCGTCTTTGGAAACAGCCCCCATGCAGGCGGGTTGCGCCAGAGGACTCAACTCTGCACTTGACAATGCCCTCCCGTCCCAGCTCATCCTTCCCCATCCCCATTATAAGTTGACAGCCGCGCCCATTGGCGGTGAAGTGACTGTCCGCATTTCGACCAACGAAGGAGTCACCCCATGCGCAGCAAGATCATGACCGGCGGGCTGGAAAAGGCCCCGCACCGCTCGCTCCTCTATGCGACCGGCCTGACCAGACAGGAACTCGACCGCCCCCTCATCGGCGTGTGCAACGCCGCCAACGAGATCATTCCCGGCCATGTCCACCTCCACACCATCGCCAAGGCCGTCAAGGACGGCGTGCGCATGGCCGGTGGAACACCCCTGGAATTTCCGGCCATCGGCGTGTGCGACGGGCTGGCCATGAACCACGAGGGCATGCGCATGTCCCTGCCCAGCCGCGAGATCATCGCCGACTCGGTGGAGATCATGGCCACGGCCCATCCCTTTGACGCCCTGGTCTGCATCACCAACTGCGACAAGATCGTGCCCGGCATGCTCATGGCCATCCTGCGCCTGAACATCCCGGCGGTCATCGTCTCGGGCGGCCCCATGCTGGCCGGTCGCAAGAAGAGCGCGGACCTGATCACGGTCTTCGAGGGCGTGGGCCGGGTCAAGACCGGGACCATGGACGAGAGCGAACTGGCCGCCCTTGAGGAATCCGCCTGCCCCACCTGCGGCTCGTGCGCGGGCATGTTCACGGCCAACTCCATGAACTGTCTGTCCGAGTCCATCGGGCTGGCCCTGCCGGGCAACGGCACCATCCCGGCCGTGATGTCGGCCCGGGTGCGGCTGGCCAAGCACAGCGGCATGCAGGTCATGGAAATGCTTGAACGCAACATCCGCCCGCGCGACATCGTGACCGCGAAATCAGTGCACAACGCCGTGACCATGGACATGGCCCTTGGCTGCTCCACCAACACCACCCTGCACCTGCCCGCCCTCTTTGCCGAGGCCGGGCTCGACCTGAGCCTTGAAATGTTCAACGAGATCAGCAAGAAGACCCCCAACCTGTGCAAACTCTCCCCAGCCGGGCCGCACTATATGGAGGATCTCAACGAGGCGGGTGGCATCCCCGGCGTCATGAGCGAGCTGGTCAAGCGCGGCCTGCTCAACCTCGACGTGATGACCGTCACCGGCAAGACCCTGGGCGAAAACCTCAAGGCCCTCGACGCCAAGGTCACCAACCACGACATTGTCCGGCCCATCGACACGCCCTATTCCGAGGAAGGCGGCATCGCCATCCTCTACGGAAATATCGCGCCCGAGGGGTGCTGCGTGAAGCAGTCGGCAGTGGCCCCGGAGATGATGGTCAACACCGGCACGGCCCGGGTGTTCCACTCCGAGGAGGAGAGCGTGCAGGCCATTCTCGGCGGCCAGATCAAGCCCGGCGATGTGGTGGTGGTCCTCTATGAAGGGCCCAAGGGCGGGCCGGGAATGCGCGAGATGCTCACGCCCACCTCGGCCATCTCGGGCATGGGCCTTGGTGGGTCCGTGGCCCTGATCACCGACGGCCGGTTCTCGGGCGGCACGCGCGGCGCGGCCATCGGCCATGTCTCGCCCGAGGCAGCGGCAGGCGGCCCGGTGGGATTGATCCGCGATGGCGACACCATCGCCATCGACATCCCGGCCCGGTCCATCACCCTGCTGGTGGACGATGCCGAGCTTGCAGCGCGGCGCGCAACCTTCAAGCCCGTGGTCAAGGAGATCGCCTCCCCCTTCCTGCGCCGCTACGCGCGCCTCGTCACCTCCGCCTCCAAGGGCGCGGTCTTCGAGCGCTGATCCGGCGCGCCAGAGCCATGGCATGACCGGCCGGAGCCATAGCCCCGGCCGGTTTTTTCCGTCATGCGGCCAACGATTTCCCAGCCTCGCCGCCCACCAGGGAATCGAGCCTCGGGGCCGCCGCCCGGAACGCCTCCACCACGCGCGGATCAAACTGGCCGCCCGAGCAGCGGATGATTTCGTCATGGGCCCAGCCAAAGGTGCGCGATCTGCGGTAAGGACGATCCTGGAGCATGGCCGACAGCGAGTCGGCCAGGGCGATGATGCGTGCCCCAAGCGGGATGGCCACTCCCTTGAGCCCGCAGGGATACCCCGCGCCGTCAAAACGCTCGTGGTGGTGCAGGACCATGTCCACCACGCCGAGATTGTTCAGGGCGAGCACCGGACGCAGGATGTCGGCCCCGGCCTGGGGATGCCTGCGGATGGCCTGCCACTCGCTTGGCGTCAGGGTGCCGCGCTTGCCCAGCACTGCATCGGGCACCCCGATCTTGCCGATGTCGTGCAGGTGCGCGGCCACATGGATGATCCCGGCCTGGGACACGGACAGGCCCAGCCCCAGGGCCAACTCCTGGGACACGCGCGCCACCTCGTCGGAATGCCGCCGGGTGGTCTGGTCCTTGGCGTCGATGGCAAAACCCAGCGATTCGGCGAACTGATGCAGTACGGTGGTCACGAAGTGGGCCGAGCAGCCGCAGTTCGCGTCCGCCGACTTCACGCCCAGTCCACCCCCATGCGCAGCGGGATCACGCATGGACACCTCCTGAAACGACCTGGAAATACACTCTCTTCTCGCTGTGCATGGCATTCCTCCTCGGCCCTTGCGGCCGAGATGGACTATATTGATTATGAAAATCAATTTCAATATATTTCTTCACTATCCTTTGCCTCTGCGAAGAGAATCATATCATCCCGGCAGCACAGCATCTGCGCGGTGGGGGCTGCCCGACCGGAGCGACCCGCTGAGGGCGAACAGCGCGTAAGCAAGAAAACGCCCCGCCCGGCTGATGCGGGCGGGGCGGCAAGGCACGGGGTTTCGGCCGGACTAGCGGGCGATCATGGCACGCAGGAAGTCTGCGCAGTTTTCGGTGTTGTGCGCCATGTCGTCCAGGCAGACGATGAAGTGCAGGAGCTGGTAGATGTCCTTGAACTCAATGTCTTTGGCGTAGACGGCCTTTTGCAGATTGGTCTTGAGGGTTCTGACGTTCTCACGCTCGCGGCGCACCTTGCAGTAGTAGTTCTTGGTGCCTTCGCGGTCCAGGGACTCGCCATGAACCAGGGCGATGGTGGCCTCCAGCGCCGGGCCGAGCAGGATGGTGGTCCGCTCCACCGCGTCGAGCAGGTAGATGAGGTCCTTCTGGATGTCCTCGGGGATGTCCACCTTGCGCATGGCCAGCCAGTGCAGAGCCTCCTGAGCGGCGTCGAGAATGTTGTCCTGGCTCTTGGTGTAGCTCAGGAACAGGGGTTTCTCCACGGGCATGAACAGGCCCCGGGGCAGATGGTTGCGGATGTTGCGCTTGATGACATCGGCGTGGTTCTCGATTTCGTCGATGGTCCGGGTAAGTTCCTCGAACTCGCGGCACATCCCGCCACCCACATAGCATTCAAGGGACTCGTCGATGGTGGCGATGCACTCCGCAATCTTGTTGTAGTGCTCGACCAGCCCTTCCATGGGATCTCTCTTGGCGAGAAGGCCAAAAAAAGGCAATCTGATGGACATATTTCTACCCTCGTGAAAGTTTGTTCAAAAATTCGCGTGACCTAGCTGTAGCACAACCATTTGAGCAGCACAAAGAAAATGATACTGGTCAGGGCGGCGATGGGCACGGTGGCCACCCAGTAGGCCACGATGCGCAGCAGCACTCTGAAATCCACGGCCTTGAACCCGCGCGCCAGCCCCACGCCAACCACACCGCCCACGGCCGCGTGGGTGGTGGAGACCGGCAGGCCGAGGTTGGATGCCACCAGCACGGTGGAGGCCGCGCCAAAGTCCACGGCAAAGCCGCGGGTGTTGGTCAGGGTGGTGATCTTCTGTCCCACGGTAGCCATGACCTTGTGCCCGAGGATGCTGATGCCGAGCGCTATACCCACCCCGCCGAGCACGAGCATGGATGTGGGGATGTCTGCCTGGGAAAACAGCGCCTGCTCCTTGGCAATCAGGTAGATGACCGCCACCGGGCCGATGGCGTTGGCCACGTCGTTGGCCCCCTGAGCCAGGGCCACGTAACAGGACGTGCCCACCTGCATGCGGCGGAAGACCCGCTCCACGCCCTCGGCCCCCTCCTCCTCATCCATGACCATCTTGCCCACCAGCACCCTGACCAAGGCCCACGTCAGCATGGCCAGCGCTGCGGCCGCAGCCAGGGCGGTCAGCCAGTGCAGTTCAAAGGACTTGCCCACCGGGGTCTTGTAGAGGAAGGAGAGCGCGATGAGGGAGACAGTGAAGGCGGCCCAGATGGGCACCCATCGCTTGGCCTGCTGGATGAATTGCTTTTTGTAGAGGATGTATTTTCGGATGTGGGAGAAGACGCAGTAGGCGATGGTGGCGGCGAAGAAGGGGGAGATGACCCAGGAGAGGACAATGCCGCCCAGCTTGAGCCAGTTGACCACGTCCGGGCCACCCACCACCAGCCCGAACCCCATTATCGCGCCGACGATGGAATGGGTTGATGAGACTGGTAGCGATGTGAGCGTGGCTATGAGCATCCATGTGGCGGCCGCGAGCAGGGCCGCGAACATGCCTATCATCATCAGCTTCGGGTCCGATATGGCCGAGGCGTTGATGATGCCCTTGCTCACGGTCGCCGTGACGTGGGAGCCCATGAACACGGCGCCGATGAAGTTGAGGATACTGGCGATGAACACTGCCTGACGCACGGTGATGGCGCGCGCGCCCACGGCCGAGGCCATGGAGTTGGCCACGTCGTTGGCCCCCAGGTTGAAGGCCATCATAAAGCCCGCGCCCAGCGACAGGTAGAAGAAGAGATCGTAGATATCCATTGTATGGCCCCTCTTGCGAGGGTGTTGGTTAGATGTCGACCGGCCGCTCGGGGCCCGGTTTGTTCAGACGGAAGCAGAACCGGGCTCCCCGGGTGTCCTCTCCGTAGCCATCATGCCAGATCTCGCCCTCGAAGTTTCGCACGATGCGACGGCAAATGGCCAGCCCCAGGCCGGAACTGCCCGCACCGTCGATGGTATTCTCGTCCACCCGGTAGAATCGCTCGAAAACCTTGAAGCTGTGCTCGCGCGAGATGCCCGGACCCTGGTCCTCGACACAGAAGACGATGGATTCGCCGTCGTCCTCGGCGCTCAAGGTGATCACCCCGCCCTCGGGGCTATACTTGACCGCGTTGTTGAGCAGGTTGTGAAAGACATGCAGCAGCCCATCGGACTCGGCCATGACAAACATTTCGTCATCGGGCGTGCGGCTTCTCAGCGCGATGGAGCGCTCGGTGGCCCAGGGGGTGACATCGCCCACGGCCCGGCTCATGCTCTCGCGCCCGGAAACCGGCGACAGGGCGAGGGTATCGCCCACCTGCTCGGACCGGGCCAGGGCGAGCATGCTGGAGATGACCTTGTCCATGTGGTCGGCGTTCTTGAGGATGATTTCGAGGAACTGGCGGCCGCCCTCGGGCGTGGCGGGCGGATTGTCGATGAGGGTTTCGGAGTAGCCCTTGATGGAGGTCAGGGGCGTTCGCAACTGGTGCGAGGCGTTGGCCACGAAATCCTTGAGGCTCTTCTCGCTGCGCTTCATCTCGGTGATGTCGTAGAAGACCAGGATGACCTTGCGCACCCCCTTGTAGTCGAAGAAGGGCACCCCTCTGACTTCCACGATGCGCGAGTCCATCAGATCGATCTGGACCGCACCCTCGTCCACCCCCGCATTTGGACCCTGCTCGGCCAGCAGCCTGTCGGCCAGGTCCTGTATCTCAAAGCGGCGCGTGACCTCGATGGGGGTTCGCCCCACGGTGCTGACGGGCAGGTTGAACATCTCGTCCAGCGCACCGTTGAACGACTCGATGCGGCCCTGGGTGTTGATGGTCATGACACCCTCGCGCATGCCGTCGAACACGGCCTGGAGCTGGCCCCTCTGGTCCTCGATGATGCGCACGTTGCGCTCGATGGACTGGGCCATGGCGTTGACCGACTGAGCCAGGGGCTTGAACTCGCCGCCGGGCAGGGCGCGCAGCCGCTTGGCGTAGTCGCCCTCGCCAATGGCCCTGGCCAGCTCGGAAAAGGCCGTGATGTCGTGGCTCATGTTGCGCGACATGAGCGCGCTCAAGACCCCGGCACAGATCAGGGTGATGAAAAAGATCCAGGAAAAATTCTCGCGCAGCGAGGCCAGCCGCGCATTGACCGTGGAGATGGGCACGGCCAGCCGCAGCACCCCGGAGGGCATACCCGGCACGGCCTCGGCCCGGACTGCCACGTAGAGCATGTCCTTGTGCACGGTACCGGAGTAGCGCACATCTGTGCCGCGCTCGCCCTCCATGGCCGCCGCCACCTCGGGCCGGGTGCTGTGGTCGGCCACCGACCCCAGCTCGGAGAAAGGCACGTCGGAATCGGCCGCCACCCTGCCGTCCACGATGTAGGTGAGCCGCACGCCCAGCCGGTGTCCAAGCGCCTCCACCAGCGTGGCAAACTCCCGCTCGGACCCAAAGGGCGGATGATTCTCGACCAGCCACTTGAGGGCATCGAGTTCGTTAAGCGAACGGCGCTCCGTCTCCCGCACCAGTTCGTTGCCCACGATGCTGGTGGTGTAGAAGAAGACCACGGCAAGGACCACGAGCAGCAGCGCCCAGGTCCACAGCAGGATGCGCATTTGAAAGGAATGAAGCTTCATTCGCCTTGCTCCGGTTTTGTCGTCTGGCAGGGGCATGCGAGCTTGAACGGGCACCACCGCACGACGCCCGCGCTCTGTAACACGATCGTCACCGGAATGTAATGTCTTATCACGTTACAGTTCTGTGACAACGCATTTTACCAACCATACCAGAGCATTGTCGCAATCTCGTGACGCCCGTGGCCAAATTCTGTCACACTCAACGACAACCGGCACGTATGCTTCCTTTTTCCCCATTCAGGGCCGCAGGCTTGATTCACGAACCGGAAAAGCGGCTTACGCAATCCGGCCCCCTCATCCAGAACTCGGCGTGGCTTTTCGGCCCTCCCCCGCCGGATCGCCATTGTCGCCATGATCACCATGGCCGTCCCCGGGCCGGGCGTTCTCTGTCTGGCCTTCCCCGTTGATGGCCCCGGCCCCTTCCTCCAGTACCAGCCGATGCCTGGGCAAACATCCGGGATGGTTGGCCTGAAGAAAGACGACAAGCCCCTCGCGAACGAGACAGCGAAGGTCCCACGCCCGCGAGGCGTCAGAGGCGCTGACCAGGGCGCGGACAGTCATGGTCTGCGGCCCGGCCTCTGTCACCTGGAGCAGGCAGGTCTTGCCGTTCCACAGCTCCCCCGCCCCTTGGCACAGCCGGAGCAGTTCGGCGCGCAGCGGGGCCAGCGGCGTGGCATAATCAACGTGCAGAAAGACCGAGCCGAGAATCTCGGAGCTCCTGCGCGTCCAGTTCTGAAACGGTGTTTCGAGGAAATAGGTGATGGGCACCACCAGTCGCCGCATATCCCAGATCCTGACCACCACGTAGGTAAAGGTGATCTCCTCGATGCGGCCCCACTCTCCTTCCACGATGACCACGTCGTCGAGATTGATGGGGTGCGTGAGCGCGATCTGAATGCCCGCGATGATGGACCCAAAGGTCTTCTGGGCCGACAGGCCGAGCACGATGGAAAGCACGCCCGCCGAGGCCAGCAGCGTGCCGCCGAGCATGCGGAAGCGCTCGAACTGCATCAGCATCCCGGCCAGCGCCCCGAACCAGATGAGGACCACGACGATGCGCTGGAGCACCTTGACCTTGGTGTGCACCTGCCGCGCGCCCAGGTTGTCGGCCACGGACACGTCGTATTTCCAATCCACCAGCACGGTGAACGCCCGGCAGACAATGGTCATGGCCCAGGCCACGAGTACTACCCACGCCCCGCCGAGCAGGGAGAGGGTCAGAGAGGCAGCCCTCGGCTCCATCTCGCCCACCGGGACCAGGGCGGACAGCGTGGCCAGCGCGGCCACGGCCATGACAAGGGGCGCGACCTGAGGCGTCATCTCCGTGGCCAACATGGTCCAAAGGCGGTCGCCGCCGCCCCGCTTGGCCCGAAGCCAGCGCATGGCAGCGACGCACCCGGCCAGCACGGCCACAGCCACCCCTGCCCGGAGCAGCCAGCCGACGATGTTCAGCGGTTCCATGGTTCCCTCCAAGGTTGTGCAGCCTGAAGCATACCAGAGATACTTGCTCTGTCCAGCCCGGGCCAAAAAAGCGAAACGCCCGCTTCCCTTGTGGGGAAGCGGGCGCCGTATATCAGGACGGATCCTTATCTACGGGAACTACCAGCGGGGGCGTTCTTCACGGGCCTTGGCTTCGTTGACCTTGATGTTACGGCCGCCGAATTCCTTGCCGTCCAGAGCGGCGATGGCCTCGCGAGCGCCGGCATCGTCCATTTCGACGAAACCGAAGCCACGGGGACGACCGGTTTCACGATCCTCGATGAGGTTGACAGAGGTCACTTCGCCATAGGCTTCGAAAGCGGCGCGGACGTCGTCTTCAGTGGAGGACCAGGACAGATTGCCGACATACAGTTTTTTGGACATTCAATTTTCTCCTGAGAAAGTGGTGTTGCAGTGGCGCACATGCGCCTATATCAATAAAGGCAGCGTACAAGATGCGTACACTGCCTCCCGATATTCCTGTTCGTTTTCAACCAGCCCGGGCCACAGGGGGCCACGCCTCCGCGGGCGTTGCTGGCGTTTGAGGCCAAGTCATCGACTATCGACAAGAGAAAGTCAACACATATTTTTCATCCACTCGATAGAAAAACCCAGAAAAGGGCTGCCGAAAGCAGAAAAACCAACACATCTTCCCGCCAGGACTGGACAAAAAATTTTACATTAAAAACCATCTTTTTTTATGACTTCGTGACAGACAAAGACCGCATGCCCTGCGACGCAGCGATCAGCCGCCCGCAGCGCGAAACAGACTGGCCTGGGTGCAGCAGCCGCTGAAGCCGAGCGCCTTGTAGATTTTCTCCATGCACACCGCCTGGCGCACCACCCCGGCCAGATGGTCCAGGGCGTCCTCCAGATCAAAGCGCACCTGCACTGCGCCCAGCGGGACCAGCCCCCTGTCCGCGCGCAACTGGTCGATGAACCAGCGGCGGAACTCATCGGCGTCGAACAGGCCGTGCAAGTAGGTGCCCCAGACCCGACCATCGGCCCGGGCGAATCCCAGGGGCTGGCCCGCGTTGTCGCGCAGGGCCACGCGCAGGGAATCGGCCAGGGGCTTGGTCAGGCCGTGGTGGATCTCGTAGCCGTGGACAGGCAGGCTTGAACGGGCGTGGGTGCCCCAGGTGCGGGTCAGGGTCTTCTCGGGCACCAGGGTGGTCTGCACCGGGAGCAGGCCGAAGCCGTCCATGCGGGTGGTCTCGGACTCCAGGCCATAGGGGTCGTCCACCACCTCTCCGAGCATCTGAAAGCCGCCGCAGATGCCGATGATGCGGGTGCGACACCCCTCCCCTGCCAGGGCGCGCAGGGCCGCGGCCATGCCCGCGCCGCGCAGGGCCTTCATGTCCGGCACCGTGGACTTGGAGCCGGGGATGATTACCGCGTCGGGCGTGCCCAGGGCGTGGGCATCGGAGACCACGCGCACACGCACATCCGGCTCGGCGTGGAGCGGGTCGATATCGTTGAAATTGGAGATGCGCGGCAGGTCGATGACCGCGATGTCCACGCACTGGTCGGGCGGGAGCTTGCGCGCCTCAGGCCGGAAGCCTTCCTTGAAGGACACCGAGTCCTCCTCGGGCAGCCCCAGAGAATGGATATAGGGGATGGTGCCCAGGACCGGCTTGCCCGTGTGCTCGAACATCTGCCCAAAGGCGGGTTCAAGCAGCGTCTCGTCGCCCCGGAAGCGATTGATGAGGAAGCCCTCGACCATGTCGCGCTCGGCCGGGGTGAGCAGGTGCATGGTCCCGACCATGGAGGCGAAGACCCCGCCCCGATCGATATCGCCCGCCAGGAGCACCCGAGCGTCGGCGTGGCGGGCCATGGCCATGTTGACGATGTCGTGGTGCTTGAGGTTGACCTCGGCCGGGCTGCCCGCGCCCTCGATGACCATGATGTCGTGCTCGTTGGCCAGGGAGTCGTAGGCGGCCTTGACCGCCTCCCAGGCGCGGGGCTTGTAGCGCACGTATTCGCCCACGCTCATGTTGCCCACCGGACGGCCCATGACGATGACCTGCGAGCCTATGTCCGACCCGGGCTTGAGCAGCACCGGGTTCATGCGCACATCGGGCCGCTGGCGGCAGGCCATGGCCTGGGTCACCTGGGCGCGGCCCATCTCACATCCCTCGTCGGTGACAAAGGAATTGAGGGACATGTTCTGGGCCTTGAACGGGGCCACATTGTAGCCATCCTGAAGAAAGATGCGGCAAAAGGCGGCGGCCAGCACGGACTTGCCCGCGTTGGAGCTGGTGCCCTGGAGCATCAGGGCCGGGGTGCGCTTGATGCGCCGGACCACCGGGCCGCGCCCGGTGCCGCTGACCGCCTCCATGGCCCGGATCAGCCGCTCGTTGTCCTCGCCGCCGCGCACGGCCACGCGGAACCAATTGTTGTCCAGGCCCTCGTAGTTGCCGCACAGCCGGATGGCGATGCGGTGCTCGGCGAGGAGCCTATCGCGGAGCGGCACCGCGTCCTGGCCCACGCGCTCCATCCGGCAGAGCAGATAGTTGGCCGCGCCCGGATGGACCTTGATGCCCGGCACATGGCGCAGGCCCGAGGCCAGGTTCTCGCGCAGCAGCGCGGTCTGCTCGCGGGTACGCGCCGCATAGGTCGTGTCGCGCAGGCAGCGCGCACCCACCTTCTGGGCCAGGGTGTTCACCGACCACGCGGGCATGGCCTGCTTGAGGCGCAGGATCACATCCGGGTCGGCAAAGGCCAGCCCCAGGCGCAGGCCGGGAATGGCGAAGAACTTGGTCATGGAGAGCACGGTGATGACGTTGGACGGCCTGTCGCGGATAAGGCGGTCGGTGCCCTCGGGCAGGAACTCGGCAAAGGATTCGTCCACCACGAAGCGCGAGCGCGGGAACATGGCCGCCACCTCGCGCAGGTCGGCCGGGGAAAAGATCGTGCCCGTGGGATTGTTGGGATTGCACAGGAAAACGAGCGAGGGCGTGGTCAACAGCCGCCCCATGGCCGGGAAGTTGACGCGCAGATCGTCGCCAAGGGGCACCTCGACCACCTTGAGCCGGTGCGCCTTGCACGCGCGGGCGTAGTCCACATAGGTGGGCGAGGGAATGACCGCCTGACCGAACCCGCCCAGAGAGGCTACGGCAAAGAGCAGCTCGGACGCGCCGTTGCCCGCGATGACCTGGGTGGGCCAGACCTTGTACGTCTCGGCCGCAGCCATGAGCAGATCGTGGCAGTCCGGGTCCGGGTAGGCGTCCACTGACTGGAGCGCCTGCCCCACCACTTGGCCCAGCCACGGCGGCGGCCCCAGCGGATTGACGTTGGCCGAGAAGTCGAGAATCTCCTCGGCCCGGCAGCCTGCCTGCTCGGCCAGACGGCGCAGGTGGCCTCCGTGGGCGAACCGCTGTTCGTCCAGCACATCGGGGATTCCCGCCAGAACGCGCTGCTTCACTGTGCCTCCACCATCGGGATCAAACCGTCCGGGCCGCCCGCCGCCGCCCTGCCGGACATGGGCAGACCCCGTTGCGCGACCCGAAGTCTAGATTTTATCGAGACTTCACGACGTTCTACTCTGAAAGCCGCGGCGAGACAAGGGTGAAGTGGGCGAATGACGACGCTGGGGGAGCGGCCGGGAGGGCAAAGACGGCGGGACGATCTTGCCCGCACACGGGACAAGGCCCCTGCCGGGGACGGTGGCAGAGGCCTTGCGCGCAGTGAGGCGGCCCGACCGGGGTGGCACCCGGCCGGACCTGTGGTTCGACAGATTATTTGACGGGCGTTGCGGCCACCCGTTCCTCCTGGGTCATGGCGGCCAGCTTCTTGACCTTGGCCAGATCGAGGCCCAGGCCCTTGGCCACGCGGGTTCCGTAGTCCTTGTCGGCCTTGAAGAACAGGGCGCACTGGCGCAGCTGGATGGGCTTGGGTGTCTGGCCCAGGCTGCCCAGGATGTTGCTGACAAGATTGGCCCGGTCCTGCTCGGTCATGACGTGGCGGTACAGGTTGCCCGGCTGCACGAAGTCGTCGTTCTTGTGGGTGAACTCGTGGCGTCCACCCTGGCCGTCCAGGGGGATGGGCGGCTCGATGGAGGTGTTGTCCGGGGCCGGACCGCCAAAGCTGTTGGGCCAGTAGTTGGGGCCGCCCCCGCCATTATGGTCCGTGCGCATGGCACCGTCGCGCTGGTAGCTCTTCTCGGGCGCGTGCTTGGGCTGATTGACCGGGATCAGGTGGTAGTTGGGCCCAAGCCGATGCAGATGGGTGTCGTGGTAGGAGAACAGGCGGCCCTGGAGCATCTTGTCGGGCGACACGCCGATTCCTGGCACCAGATTGCTCGGGTTGAAGGCGGCCTGCTCCACTTCGGCGAAGTAGTTCTCGGGGTTGCGGTTGAGCACCAGCTTGCCCACCGTGATGGGCGGCACTTCCTTGTGCGGCCAGACCTTGGTGATGTCGAAGATGTCCCAGCCGAACTTCTCGGCCTGCTTGGGGGTGAGGATCTGCATCTCCAGGGTCCAGGACGGATGCTCGCCGCGCGCGATGGCGTCATACAGGTCGCGGGTGGCATGGTCCGGGTCCTTGCCGCACATGGCGGCGGCCTCGGGGCCGGTCAGGTTCTTGATCCCCTGGTCGGTCTTGAAGTGGTACTGGACCCAGAAATAGTCGCCCTTGGCATTATACCATTTATAGGTGTGGCTGGAATAGCCGTTCATGTTCCGGTAGGTGGCCGGAGTGCCGCGATCCGAGAAGAGGACGGTCACCTGGTGCATGGACTCGGGCGTCAGCGACCAGAAATCCCAGGCCATGGTCGGGCTCTTGAGGTTGGTGGCCGGGTCGCGCTTCTGGGTGTGGATGAAGTCCGGGAACTTGAGGGGATCGCGGATGAAGAAGACCGGGGTGTTGTTGCCGGTCATGTCGTAGTTGCCTTCCTCGGTGTAGAACTTGAGGGCAAACCCGCGCGGATCACGCTCGGCGTCTGCGCTGCCCTTTTCACCGCCCACGGTGGAGAAGCGGGCGAACACGTCTGTCTTCTTGCCCACCTTGGAGAAGAAGGCGGCCCGGGTGTACTTGGTCACGTCGGCCGTGACTTCGAAATAACCGTAGGCGCCCGCGCCCTTTGCGTGGACCACCCGCTCCGGAATGCGCTCGCGGTCGAAATGGGAGAGCTTTTCGAGCAGGTGCACGTCCTGCATCAGCACCGGCCCGCGAGGCCCGGCGGTAACCGAATTGAGATCATTTCCCACCGGATGACCAAAGGAGGTGGTCATCGTCTCTTGCTTTTTTTTGGCCATGTCATTTCCTCCGTTCATTTATGGCCGCCGAGCGCTGATGGCCGCGTCGGACGGCATGGTTTCACTCTCACTTGCAGCCATTGGTATCACGGCTAAATAGTAATGGCTACCATTTTCGCAATAGCCTTCATCATACCGCATGTTGTCGCCGAGAGAAAGCACTGGACGCGAAAAATCATGCCGCTCGCAACGGACGTGCGAGCGGCATGACGGGGCAAAACCGGAGAGGTGTCGGCCGGAAACCACGGCGGCTAAGGGTGCCGAGTGCCATGGCCGCCCGGCAGGGGGTGCCTTGCGGCGGCGACGCATTGACCCCGATTCCACCAGCGCGGCCTTCTGCTTTGTCGAGCCGTCAGGGACGGGGGCGGGAAAGTGTTCGAGGGCGAGGCGCGAGAGAGGATCAAGCCCGAAGCGTAGTCCTCCTACGCGAGGGTTTGATCCTCTCGAAGCAACGAAGCAATCGGGCGCTTTCCCGCCCCCAGCTAGGTGGTCGTTGGAAAACTCAGAACCGGCAGGCTGTTCAAAAATGGTGAGATGCTAGACGCGAAAAAAGTTCAAGGCCGAAGCGTACTTCCTGTACGCGAGGATTTGAACTTTTTGAAGCAACGACGCAGATCGCCATTTTTCAACAGTCTGTTAGGTGGTGAGGTGGGCGGTGGGGATGGTGATGGTAAAGATGGCGCCCTGGCCCGCGCGGGAGTTGGCCATGATGGACCCGCCCATCTCCTTGACCAGCTTCTTGGTGGCCATCAGGCCGATGCCCGTGCCCCGGCTGCCCTTGGTGGTGAAGAAGGAGTTGAAAATCCTGGTCAAAATCTCGGGCGCAATGCCGTGGCCCGTGTCCTCCACCTCGTAGCGCACGGCCATGCCGCCGCCGTCGCGGGTGCGGATGACCACCTTCTTCTCGCCCTCCAGGCGGTCCTGGCAGGCGTCGATGGCATTGGACACGAGGTTGGTCAGACATTGGTGGATGGCGTTGGGATCGATGCGCATTGAGGGCAGCGTTTCGGCCAGGTCGAGGACCAACTCGACGCCGCTGGTGGCTGCCTGGGAGGCCATCAGGTCGTGCACCTGCCGGGCCGGAGCGTCGGGGTCCGCGTCCACGGGATTGATGGTCACGGGCTTGGCGTAGTCGAGCAGTTCCATGGAGAGATTGCGGATGCGCTCCACGTCGCGCCGCACCATTTCCCACCCCTGGCGCAGGTATTCGCGATTCTCAAGCTCAAGGCCTTTCTCGATGACGAACATGCCGCCTTCGAGCCCGCCCGCCACGTTCTTGATGGCGTGGGACATGGAGGCCACGGTCTGGCCCACGGCGGCCATGCGCTCGGCCTCCACCAGCTCCTTGCTCTTCTCAAGCACGAGGTGTTCGAGGTTTTCGGTGTATTCGCGCAGCTGGTCGCGGATGGCGATCTTCTCTTCAGCGCGCTTGAGGGATATTTCCAGGGCGTTCTCGTACAGGGGTTTGGTGATGAAGTCGCCCGCGCCAAGGCGCAGGCTTTCGATGGCCACATCCATGTCGCCGTGGCCGGTGATCATGATCACCTCGCTGTCGGGCCAGTCTCCCTTGACGCGCTTGAGCAGCTCAAGCCCGTCCATGCCCGGCATCCTTATGTCGGTCACGATCAGGGGGATTTCGCGCGCGGCCAGCAGTTCCAGCGCCTGCGCGCCGGTGGCGGCAGTAACCACCTCGTACCCAGCGTCGGCGATGGCCAGACTGAGAACGGTGCGGATTCCCTCTTCGTCATCAACGAGCAATACTGTTTTCTGCATCTCAACTGTCCGCGACTGGAAGTGTTATGGTGAACCGTGCCCCGGCCTCACCGTTTTCCGCGTGAATGGTTCCGCCGATGTTCTTGACCAGACCATAGCTGATGGACAGCCCAAGCCCGGTTCCCTTGCCGACCCTCTTGGTGGTGAAGAACGGGTCGAATATCTTGCTGAGGATGGCCTCGGGGACGCCGCCGCCATTGTCCTCCACCTGGATGAAGACCCTGTCCCCGTCGCGTCCGGTCCTCACGGTAATCCGTGGCGTATCAGAAATGCCGGCTCCTGTCTTCTCCTCAAGCACGTCTCGGGCGTTGACCAGCAGGTTGACCACGACCTGCTCCAACTGCTCCGGCGAGGCCATGACCGAGGGCGGGTCGTCGGCCAGTTCCCAGCCCACGGTGATGCCGTGGGCGTCGAACTGCTTGTTGAGCAGGGTAAAGGCGCGGTGGACGGAGTCGTTGACGTTGATCCGCTCCAGGTTCCGGTCCGCCTTGCGGCCGAACTCGCGCATGTGGTTGATGATCCTGGTGGCCCTGTCCACATAGCTGTCCACCTCGCGGGCCAGGGTGGCGATGGTCTCGGCCGGGATGGCCTCGCCCGCATTGACCTTCTTGATAAAGAAATTGCTGGCCGACTTGATGACCGTGAGCGGCTGGTTCAATTCATGGGCCACGCCAGTGGCCATCTCGCCCAGGGTGGCCATCTTGCCCGCATGGAAGAGCAGCTGCTCCGCTTCGAGACGCTCGGTGATGTCCGTGGTGCTGATGAGCAGGTATTCCGCGCTGCCGTGGTCCGAGATGGCCAGCATGATGTCCACGAAAAAGGCGGAGCCATCGCTGCGTGTGGACTTGACCTGGTTGATGGAGGTGAAGGCGCGCAGCTGCGCCTTGATGCGCTCGGCCTCGTCGGGGTGGATGACCGTGAGGAAGGGGCGTCCGATGAGTTCCTCGGGGGTGTAGCCGTAGACCGACGACGCCGTCGAGTTGCAGTCGATGATGGCCAGGGTGGTGTTGTCCACCACGAAGATGGAATTGGGCACGTTGTTGAAGATGGTGTGGTACTTCTTCTCCGACTCCTTGAGGCGCTCTTCGAGCTTCTTGCGCTCGGTGATGTCCAGGCACATTTCCATGGCCTTGGTCACCCGGCCATGCTCGTCGCGGATGGGCGCGGTATGGACGATCCAATGGGAGTAGGTGCCGTCGGGATTACGGCGGCTCTCCTCGCTACAGTGGGCCAAGCCGTTCTCGAAGGTCTTCTCCACCGGACAGTCCTCGCACCGCTCGTTGATGCCTTTGTATGCCTGATAGCAGTAGGCTCCGGGGAACGGGCTGAAGCGCTCGCGGGTTTCCTTGTTGTATTCGAGCAGCTTGTAGTCGCGATCCTGGACCGTGACCACGCAGGGGACGTTGTCGAAGAGCAATTCATATTCGAGCATCTTGGCGTTGAGGGCCTGCTGCTTGGCATGCAGCGCCCTGACCATGGCCGTGTGCGAGCGGGCCAGCTCGCCCAGCTCGTCCTGGCGCATGGAGATGGGCAGGTCCGCCCTGGAGGTGCGCCCCTCAGCGATGTCGCGCGAGCTTTTGGTCAGCTGCGAGAGAGGCTTGGTGATGATCTGGCGCAGCCCGAGGAAAATGCCGCCCGAGGTGATGATGAAAAAGATGGTCCCAAGGACGATGAGGCCGGTGCGGTAGTCCGCCACCATCATGTCCGTGTTGTCGAAGGAGAAGACGAGCTCCATGGTCCCGAGGATGGTTTTGTCCGGCGGATGAAAATGGCACGGCCCGCCCGAACACTCGGGCGAGTTCTCGATGGGCGTCTGCACGCTGAAGAGGTGGCCGCCCTCGCTGGAGCGGAATTCGCGAACACGCTCCTCCCGTGTGAGAGCCGCCTTGGGCGGCGTCGAGGCGTGGCAGGCCTGGCACAGGGGGCGCTCCTGGCCGAGCACGGTGTCCTTTTCTTCGGCGTTGTTCGAGAACTTGATCTCGCCCTCTTTGTTGACCACCCTGATGGAGGTGATGGGATTGATCTCGGCGACCTTGCGGATGATCTGGTCGATCTCGTCGCGCGAGTTGCGCAGCATGGCGCTGTGCAGACCGAGCTTGATGGTCCTGCTGACCATGTCGGCGGTGATGACGTGCTCGGAGAGGGTGTGGGTGTTGACGAAACCGATGCTCAAGTGGATGAGGATCAGCGTCCCCACCAGCATGATGCCGCCGGTGGCGACAATGATTTTGGCAATCAGGTTTTCCCTGATTTTCATGATGAGCCCGAACATCGTATCCCTTCAACCCCTCTGGCAAAGCATCCGACAGATAAATTTGCGGATTCTAGGCCAAAAAATGAAACAGAACCAGTCGCCGTGTCAAGACAAATTGATTGCATACTCCCAGAGTCGGGAATAGACGAAGCGGGTCGCAGCAGTGGGCCGGAGCGGGCTCAGGGGATGTCGCGCCTTGTGTGCGGCGGCAGCGCGTCGCCGGGCGATGCGGCCTGCCGGGCGGTGTGGAAGGCGTAGATGCGGCGCAGGGTCTCGAAGGTCTCCACGGAGTAGTACAGGGCGAACAGCGCGCAGAAATACGAGACCAGATCCCTGTTGAAGTAGAGCGAGGCGAGGTAGAGCAAAAAGAAGGCGTACTTGGAGCGGATGAACCGGCGCAGTTCCACGCGCAGTACATTGGCGTAGACGACCAGTCCGATAAAGGCCACGTAGGCGGCGGCGAAGAGGACCATGGCCGGTCCCCACGCGCCAAAGTGGTAGATGGCCGCAGCAGGCAGGATGACCACCCCGAGTTGGTCGGCCACGATGTCCACCAGCAGCCCGCCGGGGTGCGGCGTGCCGGTCCTGCGGGCCAGTGGGCCGTCCAGGCCATCGCACAGCACGTACATGGCCATGCCCAGAATGGCCAGCCAGGCCAGCGAGGGCGGCGTCAGCCCGGCCAGCACCAGAAAGCCGACCCCGGCCGCCGAAACCTGATTGGGCCGAACCCCGAGCCGCACCAGCAGATTGGTGACCGGCGAGAAGATCCGGTCACGGATGCCCGCGAAGTCGCGCTGGCTGGCCCGTTCCTCGAAGTTGAAATAATCCATGGCTCGCGTCGCAGGTTTTGGCCCCGGTCTCCGCCGCCCCCACACCCGGCAGCAGGCGGACTCCCGTGACAGGACCGTGACGATTGCCAGAAATGTCCGTCATGCCGGAATTTTTGTCAAGAGTTGGTGCGGTGTTTGTGGAATGAAGACGTGGGCTGGATTGGTGGATGCCGGTCCGAAGTGACGCGCACAAAAGGGGCTTGCGGAAATTATCCGCAAGCCCCGTGTCGTTTCCTGGTGGAGACGAAGAGATTTGAACTCTCGACCCCTGCCTTGCGAAGGCAGTGCTCTCCCAGCTGAGCTACGTCCCCTTGGGTTGAGGGTTGTTAGCCCTTTTTCGGGGCGGGGACAAGTGTTTTGACGAGGGGGTTGGGAGATTGTGCGCCGAGGCACGGTCACAGGCCAAGGGTGGTGACGATGGTGTCCACGCGGTGGGCGTAGGTGTGTTCGCGCAGGATGAGATCGCGCCAGGCCTGGCGCAGGGCCGGGGTGGCCGAGTCGGCGCGCAGGCTCTGGAACAGGGGCGCGATGTCTCTGGGCGCGGCAAAGGTGACGGGGCCGGTCAGCTCGGCCGGGAAGATGGCCAGACCGGGGTTGGCGTCGGTCAGGAGCAGGCCGCCCGCGCACCAGACGTCGAAATGGCGCTGGGTCAGCCCGGCCGGAAGCTGCATGCCCGTGACGTTGAGGCTGGCCCCGGCCGCGCGATACACGGCGGGCAGGGCCGCGTAATAGTCCAGCGGCGGGCGCAGGTCAGCGGTCACGGCCGGGGCGTCCCGCCAGCCCTCGTCGCCGAAGATGACGGCTCCCGGCCCGGCCTCGGCCAGACAGCGGGTGCGCCAGAAATATCCGGCGGCCTCGGCCCCTGCGCCCGCGCGGCGCACCTCGTTGCCCGGCCACAGGGGCGCGGGCACGCGCTCGCGCCACCAGTGATGGTCGGGCCGCTGGCCGTGATCGAGCATGGCCTCGGCCTCGGCCAGCAGGGCCGGGTCCGGGGTCAGCCCGGCAAAGAAGCGTTCCTTGTGGGGGAAGGCCGAACGGCCCACAAAGACGAGCGTATCTGCGAGGCCGTGGGCGCAGTCAGGCACCGGGCCGGGCTCGGCGAACAGCTCCGGGCTGGTGGCCAGGGGCAGGTGCGTCACCCAGCGCGCTCCGGCCCCCACCAGCGGGCCGATGAAGCTGTGATCCGTCACGAAAAGCCGCGCCTGCCGCCAGGAGCCGAACTTGACCCCGGTGAGCAGATTGCAGGGGTTGTCCACCAGCCAGACCGCCACCCTGACCCCGGCCTCGCGCAGCAGCGAGAAGCCCAGGCCAAAGGGCTCCAGCCCCCGGAAATTGACGCTGAGGAAAAGGTCTGGCGCGCCCTGGGCCAGCAGCCGTGGCAGCTCGGTGCCGGGCGAGCGCTCCAGCCCCTCGCGCTCCACCATGACCACGCGAAACCCGCGCGACTCGAAGGCCAGGGCCAGCTCCCGGGTCATCAGATCGCTCTCGGCCGAGGGCAGCCAGACGGTCCTTCGTCCGCCATGAGCGCGGTGCGGCGCGACGCGGGCCTTGGCCAGCGCGGCCCGAGCGGCCAGAGGGGCGAAAAAGGAAGGGAACGCCTTGAGGACAGGGCGGTAGCGGATGATGGTGGCCGCTGCGGCGCGCTCCGGGGTGAACGCTTCGGGCGCAAGGGGGACGAACCCGGCCGGGACAGCGTCGGCCCAGCCCTCGATCTGCTCGGCCAGGGCCGGGCACTCGATGAAGGCCGCGAACGGAAAGCGCGCGAACAGCGCGGCCGTGGCGGCCGGGTCAGGCCCCAGGCCGAGGAACACGGCGTCAGGGCCGCCGGGCAGCACCTCGAACTGGTCCGGGCCATCGGGCAGGGTCTGGGCATTGCCCAGTTCGTTGACGATGCGAATTCTGACAGGACGATGGACCATGCTGCGCTTGGCTTTTTCGGCGTATTCGGCTACGAATCGCTCCACGCCGGGCAAGGAGCGGTGCCATGAAACAATACCAGGACAAATACTTCAGGCGGGCCAAAAAGGAAAACTATGCGGCCCGTTCCGTCTACAAGCTCAAGGAGATGGACAAGCGGTTCGGCCTCTTCAAGAAGGGCCAGACCGTGCTCGACCTGGGCGCGGCCCCGGGCTCGTGGTCGCAGTATGCGAGCGAGCGCGTGGGTCCGCAGGGGCGCGTGCTGGCCGTGGACATCCAGCCCACCAAGCACACCTTTTCCGACACCATCACCTTCCTGCAGGCCGACGTGTTCTCCGAATCGCCGGAGCTGCTGGCGGCCATGGAACCGCTGGCTCCCTTTGACCTTGTTATCAGCGACATGGCCCCCAAGACAACCGGAATCAAGTTCGCGGATCAGGCCAACAGCCTGGAGCTGTGCGAGCGCGCCTTCGAGGTGGCGGCCAAGCGGCTCAAGCGCGGCGGCCACTTCGCGGTCAAGATATTCGATGGCGCCGAGACCAAGACGTTTGTGGACTCGCTCCGGCCGCACTTCGAGAAAGTAAAACATTTCAAACCGTACAGTTCACGTTCCGAAAGCAAGGAGCTCTTCATCGTGGCGCTTGGCTTTGTCGGGACAGACGGGTAGAATATTTGACCGTTTTGAACCCAACCTTTCTTTGCACATCCTTTGAGGAGGACATATGGCCGGACACAGCAAATGGGCGAACATCCAGCATCGCAAGGGTCGCCAGGACGCCAAGAAGGCAAAATTCTTCACCAAGGCAGCCAAGGACATCATCCTGGCCGCCAAGGCGGGCGGCGGCAACCCCGAGGACAACTCGGGCCTGAGGCTGGCCATCCAGAAGGCCAAGCAGGTCAACCTGCCCAAGGACAGGATTGAAAACGCCATCAAGAAGGGCACGGGCGAGCTGGCGGGCGGCGACTTCATCGAGGTCATGTACGAGGGGTACGGCCCGGGCGGCGTGGCCATGCTCGTGGACGCGGCCACCGACAACCGCAACCGCACCGTGGCCGAAATCAGACACGCCTTCAGCAAGCACGGCGGCAGCATGGCCGAGGCCGGAGCCGTAGCCTACATGTTCAGCAAGAAGGGCATCATCATCTTCGACAAGGAGAAGTTCACCGAGGACCAGCTCATGGAGGTGGGCCTGGAAGCCGGAGCCGAAGACATCATGGACGACGGCGATTCCCTGATCGTGCACACCGCGCCCGGCGACTTCATGGCCGTGCAGCAGGCGTTCACCGACGCCGGGATGGCCTACGAGTCCGCCGAGGTAGGCCGCGTGCCAGAGACGCTCATCCCTGTGGACGTGTCCACCGGCCGCAAGACCATGAACCTGTTCGACGCCCTTGAGGATAACGACGACGTCCAGAAGGTCTACCTCAACGCCGACTTCCCTGACGAACTCTTCGAGGACGAGTAGGCGAGCGTGAGCCAGGGCAGCGTGGTGGTCATTGGGCTCGACCCCGGCTCGCGGGTGACGGGCTACGGCATCGTCCGGGAGTCTTCGGGTCAGGCCGAGCTGGTGGCCACCGGCGTCATCCGCACCCCGGCGGGCAAGGACATGGGTACGCGCCTGGGCGTCATCTACACCCGGCTGGCCGAGCTGATCACGGCCCACGATCCAGCCGAGGCAGCCATCGAGAACGTCTTCGTGTCCAAGAACCCGTCCTCGGCGCTGAAGCTGGGCCAGGCCCGGGGCGCGGCCATGGCCGCCTGCGCCACCCACGGCCTGAGCGTGGCCGAATACGAGCCGAGCAAGGTCAAGAAGAACCTCGTGGGCGTGGGCAGCGCGCCCAAGGATCAGGTGGCCTTCATGGTCGCCCGCTGCCTGGGCATCAAGAAGCCAGACTGGCCCGAGGACGCCTCCGACGCCCTGGCCGTGGCCATCTGCCACCTGAACGAGCGGCGCATGCGCAGGCTGATCGGCGGCTGATCGCGCCATTTCTGAAATTATAAAAAAGGTTCGCCCGGGGTTGCCGGACGAACCTTTTTTTCTTGCGCTCAAGCGCGGGCGACTATTGGCTACCTTTGCCCTTTGCCTTGCCCTTGCCTGTGTCGGCATCCGTCAGGGGTTGATCGGCACCCCCTCCCCCGCCCTTGCCGGGAGCCTTGCCCTTGCCTTTGTCCTTGTCCTTACCCTTGTCCTTACCCTTGTCCTCGCCCTTGCCTTGGATCTTGCCCTTGTCCTTGCCTTGGGTCTTGCCTTTGGCGTTGACCGAGGGGTGGACGCCTGTCTCGTTGGCAATGGCACCCCAGCCCATGCCGGACTCGCGCATGACTCGGATTTCCGAAGGCGATCGGCCGCTCTCCCGGGCAATGGCCTCCACGCGCGCCTCATCGAGCTTTTGCCCCGCATCCCGCGAGCGCTCCCTTGCCCGCTCAAGCTCCCCGGCCGCGTCGGACTGCTGCTGTCTGGTGCCGCGCCGCATGACCTCGTCGTACACCTCCCTGGCCTTGCGGACCCGCTCGTCCGCCTGGGCCGCGTCCTCGACCACGGCCTCTCCCACCAGGGAAACGAGATCGTCCGTGGACAAGGGGGCCGTGTCCTGAGCCGCGACCGAGGCTGGCATGGCCAGCGCGGCGGCCAGGGCCATGGTCAGAAAAAAGATCCTGAAGCTGATTTTCGTGATGGCATGGGGCATGGCAGTTCCTTGTGTTGAGATGGGGGGCTCTCATTGACATACGCTCATCGGGCCGAAAAAGTCACCGAAAATGCGGGGCGCGGCGCATCGCCACAGGGGTGCGCATTCCCTTTGAATGTCTCGCCACGATGGGGTACACCATGAGCACGGAGGAGCCGCATGATCGGATATCTCAAGGGAACGGTGCTGTCCGCGAACGACAAGGGGCTGGTGCTGCTCACGCCCGGCGGGGTGGGCTACGAGGTGGCCGCGCCCACGTCGGTACTGGCCCGGCTGCCCGGCCGGGGCGGCGAGGCGGTGCTGTATGTCCACACCCAGGTAGGGGAAAAGGCCATCGACCTCTTCGGCTTCCTCGAAAGCGACGATCTCGACCTCTTCCGCACCCTCATCTCCATCGACAAGCTGGGGCCGAAGAAGGCCCTGGCCATCCTCTCCATGTTCGACGCCGAGCACCTGCGCGAAGTGGCCTACCGCGAAGACGCCGACGCCCTGGCCACGGTGCCGGGCATCGGGCCGAAATCGGCCAAGCAGATACTCTGGCACCTCAAGGACAAGGTGGACAAGCTCGCCACCGCCGCCTCGATCAGGAGCGACGCGCCTAAGGTCGAGGGAATGCGCGGCGAATACCTCGACTCCCTTGCGGGCCTCAAGGGGCTGGGGTATCAAGAGGATGAAGTGAGACCCATGCTGCTGGAAATTTTCGACGCTGAACCCGATCTCGACGCCGCCTCCGCCATCCGCACGGCGCTGAGGCGCATCGCGACGGCCCGCTCATGAGCAAGAGTACCCTCCCCGAGGAAAGCGTCCGGCCGCGCCGCCTGTCCGACTTCATCGGCCAGGACGAGCTGCGGGCCAACCTCGATGTCTTCATCCGCGCCGCCACCGAGCGCTCAAGACCGCTGGACCACACGCTCTTCTACGGCAACCCCGGCCTGGGCAAGACCACCCTGGCCCGGATCATGGCCAGCGAACTGGGCGTGAACATGGTCACCACCTCTGGCCCGGTCATGGAGCGCTCAGGCGATCTGGCCGCCATCCTGACCAACCTGGACCGCGGCGACATCCTCTTCATCGACGAGATCCACCGCATGCCCGCCACGGTGGAGGAAGTGCTCTACCCGGCCATGGAAGACTTCCAGATCGACCTGATCATCGGGTCCGGCCCGGGCGCACGCACGGTCAAGCTCGACCTTGAGCCCTTCACCCTGGTGGGGGCCACCACCCGACTCGGGCTGCTCACCTCACCCCTGCGCGACCGATTCGGCTGCATCTTCCGCATCGAGTTCTACTCGCCCGAGGAGCTGGGCTACATCGTGGAACGCGCGGCAACCATCATCGGGGTGCAGGTGGATCCCGACGGCGCGCTGGCCATCGGGCGGCGCGCCCGGGGCACCCCGCGCATCGCCAACCGGCTGCTGCGCCGCGTGCGCGACTACGCCCTGGTCCACGGCGACGGCACGGTCACCCGCGAGATCGCAGAATCCTCGCTGGACCGGCTGGAGGTGGATCAGCACGGCCTCGACGCCATGGACCGCAAGATCCTCTCGCTCATGGTGGAGAACTTCAGCGGCGGGCCGGTGGGCCTCAAGACCATCGCCGCCGCCTGCGCCGAAGAGGTGCGGACCATCGAGGACATCTACGAGCCCTACCTGATCCAGTGCGGCTTTCTCAAGCGCACCCCGCGCGGCCGGGTGGCCACGGCCAAGGCCTACCGGCACCTCAAGGTACGCATGGACGAGCGCCTCGAACTGCTCTGACCAGCCAGGGCCAGGAGTCACGCGAGCGGTCTTGAATCGCTGGCATTTTGTGGTATGTTCAGGTCAACCAACCTATTTGGAGGATACGATCATGGAGAGATGGGAATGTCCCTGCGGCTACATCTACGACCCGGCCGAGGGTGATCCGGAGAACAACGTGGCCATCGGCACCCGGTTCGAAGACCTGCCCGAAGACTGGGTCTGCCCCCAGTGCGGCGCGGAAAAGGAATACTTCGAGAAACTCTAGCCCCTGGCCCGCAGAAAAAGCTTGCATCACGCCGGAAGTGGCGTATGGTGAGACCAAGAGCAAAGGAACGTTTCCAGGTAACGCCCAACACAACCCCGTTTCATCGAATCGGAAGCGTTTTCAGGCAACACCCAACAAACAGACCTTGGCTGAGGCGTTGTATCACGGCAACATCTCGACAACATTTCCGAACAGCCCCCGCCAAGAGCGGGGGCTTTCATTTTTCGGCACCGGATGGGGTTAGCCGGACATTTTCCCGAAATCCACCATCGCGCAAGAAAAACGACATCGGATAATTATCCGAAGTTATTGCTTTTCTTGTTGTGAGCCAGCACCTCTCGTAGCCATTCCTGGGGATGGCATCCAAGCACCGCACTTGCCCCACGAATAAAACAGACTTGTCCATCGCCGCCGCCTCGAACCTGCCTATGCCAGCAGGCAGAAGGCGCGGAATGTCGCCATGTCCTCAGGGCGTCAAAAAAAACGGACACAGAGCGGGCACGAGAACTTGGCTCCCTTGCAACGCGCTTTACTTATTGAATTTTCATCATCTAGCACGGCTCTCCACGACCACACTCTGCGGCCCTGAACGGTGCGGATGACAGCGGACTTTACATCAAAGCAAAATCGGCATAGATGATGTTGAAAGTCGTTATCGTCAACGATGGCACCAAGTCTGTTCGCCCAACCGTTAGAAAATGAAGCACTAATCGTGGTGATTCGCCACGAGCAACTGAGGTGTTTATGAATGTGTTCAAAATGGTGGCAGTGGCCGCACTGCTATTGATCCCGATCCTGGCCCACGGTGCGGACACGCCTGTGGCGGTCCATGCGCAAATGGCCGGGGCCGTGGCGTCCGAGGCTGGTGCGCAGGCGGCGTACAACCGCTGGTCCGACGAGAAGGCGGGAGTGGCCGACGAGATCCGGGACATGAAGGCCATGGACGACTGGCTGGACTTTCAAAACAGGAAGTACGCAAAGTACATAGAGAAGCAACACGCTACAATCGCCGAACTGGAGCGGAGGAAGGAAGAGGCCAAGCGGATCGCCATGGAGCTTGAGCCGTTTCTGGAGACCGTGGTCGATCGCCTGGAGGAGTTCGTGGACAGCGATCTGCCGTTTCTGGCCGAGGAACGTCGTCAGCGAATCGGGTTCCTGCGCGCCTCGCTGGACGACTACCACCTGAGTCTCAGCGAAAAGCTGCGCCGCATGTTCGAAGCGCTGCTTGTGGAGACGGAATACGGACGCAACGTGGCAACTGTTTCCCAAGCGCTGGAACTCGAAGGAATCCCGACCCAGGTCTCGGTCTTCCGGCTGGGGCGGACTGCGCTCTTCTATCAGGCTGCCGACGGGTCTTCCGCCGGGTTCTGGGACCAGGAATCCCATGCCTGGAGCCCGCTGGACCAGGGCGTGGCCCGCACCCTGCGTCGGGCTCGGGAAATGGCCGAGCGCAAGCGCGCCGTTGAACTTCTCAAACTGCCCATCGGAGCCGCACAATGAAGACCATCATCATGACCTTTGTCGCCGCCGTGTTCCTGGCGATTCCGGCCCAGGCCCAGGCACCGTGGCAGCAGGTGGCGCAGCAGGTGGCCACGGCGGCCCGGCAGGCCCAGGAAAACGCCGATCAGACCAAGGTAATCATCGAGGGAGAGCGCCGGGATATCACGTCGGAAAAGGACGCCCTCAAGGCGTCCATCTCGGCGCGCCAGAAGCGGTTCGACGCCCTCAAGGTGGAGTATGAGAGCCTGCTGACGCGGGAAACGGAGTTGCAGGAGGATCTGGCAGCCCAGGATCACGAGCTAAAAACCATTGACGGGGCCATCCGCACCGCTGCCAAGCAGGCGCGCGACTACTTCCACGAGAGCCTGACCACGCCCGAATTTCCGGAGCGCGGGGTCGTGCTGACCACTGTACTGGAACCGGACAAGTTCCCCGGCCTTGAGGGCATCCAGAGCCTGCTCACCCTGTTCCTGGACGAGTTGCGGGCCTCGGGTTCCGTGACGCGGCGCACAGGCGAGTTCATTGGCCAGGACGGCAAGGACAACAGCGGCGAGCTGCTGCGGGTGGGCACCTTCACCATGGCCTATCGCCAGCCCGACGGGCGCATCGGCTTTTTGCGGCCGAACAGCGATGGCAGCAGGCTGACCGCAGTGCAGGGCGATCCCGGATGGGCCCTTTCCGGCATGATGGCCGACTATTTCAACGGCAAGGAGCTGTTGTTCCCGGTGGACATCTCAAACGGCGCGGTGTTCGGCCGGCTGGCCCGGGAGCAAACCGGCGTGCTTGAGTGGCTGGGCTCTGGCGGGTTGCTGGTGTGGCCCATCATTCTGGTGGGCGTGGCCGCCCTGATCCTGGTGGTGGAGCGTTTCTATTCCCTGAGCCGGATCCGGGGCAACTCGGACAGGAACATGGCCACCATCCTTGAATTGGTCAACAGGGGGCAATGGAAGGAATGCCGCAGGTTCTGCCTGGAGCAGAGCAACTATCCGACATGCAGGATCATAAACCACACGCTCCAGTATCTGGGGAACACGCGTGAGATCATCGAAAACGCCTTTCAGGAGGGGCTGCTCAAGGAGCTGCCCATGCTGGAGCGGTTCCTGCCCACCCTGAACGTGCTTGCGGCCGTGGCACCGCTGCTCGGCCTGCTGGGCACCGTGACCGGCATGATCAACACCTTTCAGATCATCACGGTGTACGGTACCGGCGATCCGCGCATGATGTCCGGCGGGATCTCCGAGGCCCTGATCACCACCCAGCTCGGCTTGGCCGTGGCTGTGCCCATCATGATCCTGCACCATGTGCTGGAGAGACGGGTGGACAGGATCGTCGGCGACATGGAGGAGAAGGGAACCGGCTTTGCCGTGGCGCTCATGAAGCTCGGCAAGATCAAGACGCGGGAGGAGCTCGATGTCGCTGCATAATCTTGGCGAACAATTGATGGACTATTTTCAGGCCGGGGGCAGTATCATGCTCCCCCTGCTTCTCATCACGCTTGTCATGTGGACCCTGGCCATCGTCAAGGGGCTCCGCTTTCTGAGCGAACGCCGCAGGGAGACGACCCCGGAGCGCTGTCTCGACCTGTTCAGGGGCGAATGCAGCGTGTGCAAGGCCGGGCAGGCGCAGTGGCAATGGGACATCCTCTCCCAATATATGGAGCAGCGGTGCGAAGACCCCGAGCTCAACCGCGACATGCTCGATGCCATGCGCATGCGCCAGGAGGTCAAGGCCATGCGCTACATCGGCACCATCCTGCTCCTGTCTGCCGTGGCACCGCTGCTTGGGCTGCTTGGCACCGTGACCGGCATGATCACCACCTTTGATGTCATCTCCGAGCTGGGGACCGGCAATGCGCGCGCCCTGGCCTCGGGCATCTCCGAGGCCCTGGTGACCACCCAGAGCGGCCTGGTGGTCGCGGTTCCGGGACTGGTGCTCGGCGGTTTCCTCTTTCAGCGGGCGCAGAAGCTGAAGGGGCGCATGGAGCTCTTCTGCATCGGCCTGCAGCACCAGACCGAAGTGATGCCGAGCTAGGAGGAACCATGCGCAGTATCCGGTATTCGCGCAGCAGGCGGTCGCGCCGCAGCGAGATCAACATGACCCCGCTCATCGACATGGTGTTCATCCTGCTCATTTTCTTCATCGTCACCACCAGCTTCGTTCGCGAATCCGGCGTGGATGTGGAGCGGCCTTCCGCCGAGTCCGTCGAGACCAAGGAAAAGGCCAATGTCCTGCTGGGACTGACCAGCGACGGGCAGATATTCGTCGAGGGCCGTCCCCTCGACATCCGGTCCGTGCGCGCCTACATGGAGCGTTTCCTGGCTGAGGTTCCCAACGGCTCGGTGGTCATCGTGGCCGACAAGGAAAGCTCCACAGGCAACGCCGTGCAGGTGCTGGACCAGTGCCGCATGGCCGGGGTCAAGAACATCAGCATCGCGGCAAGGAAGCAGTGATGATTCTCCGTGACCGGGGCGCGGGAGAGTTCATGGTGTCCTGCCTGCTGGCCGTCTTCGTGGCTGGCCTGCTGTATGTGGGAATCCTCCTGCTCAACGAGGCCCCGCTGCCTGACGGGATGATCGTGGTCGAGGGGGCTGTCCGCCTGGCCCAGCCGGAGCGTGACCGGACAGAACCAGAAATGCAACGCCGGAAGCCGGATGAGGCCAAGCCGCCTGAAGAGTTGCCCAAAACCTTCACCTCCCGGTCGGAAAACCGGCCCGTCAAACCGCTCATGAACATGAGCGTCCCGGATTTTTCAGCAGACCTCCATCCGGGTCTCATGGGCGGCGTCGCCCTCCCGGCGGGTGATTTCGGCAATATCGGCTTCACCATGGACGAGGTGGACGACCTCCCGCAGGTGGTCAGGAGCGTGTCGCCGGAATATCCCTTCGTGGCCAAGCGCAACCGGGTGGAGGGCGAGGTGGTGGTCCGCATGCTGGTGGACAGCGAGGGGCGCCCGCAAAAGCTGTCCATTCATTCCTCAACCCCGGCAGGGGTATTCGACGAGACCGCCCTGGGCGCGGCTGAACGTTGGCGCTTCAAGCCGGGCCGGTACAGGGGAAATGCCGTGGACACCTGGGTCCTCCTTCCCTTTGCCTTCGAGTTGACGCCATGAGCATGAATTCCTTCCATAAGCGCATTTTTTTGTTGGCCCTGGCCTTTCTGATCGCCGCCGCACCTGCGCTCGCCGGTGAGCGTCTCCCCCCGCTGGCCCGCCAGGCGCTGCACAAGGCGCAGATGCGCATGGACGCCGGACAATTCGCCGACGCCGCGCTGATCCTGGGTCAATACATGGCGCAGCCCGAGGAGATGATTCCAAGTCAAGCCTACCTCATGCTGGGGAGTGCCCACCATCAGAACAACGACAAAAAGAAAGCCTTGGACGCCTTCCAGAACGGCCTGAAAGCCTTCCCGGACAATGAACAACTCACCCGCAACTGCGCCGTGGCCTGTTACGAACTGGGGCACCATGCCGATGCAGGCCGCCTGTTCGAGAAGGCCTACGCGCTCAGTACGCCGAGGGACCCGACTCTGTTGTTCCATGCGGGCTCGGCCTACTACATCGGGGAAGATTTCTCCGCAGCGGCCCGGGTGCTTGAACGGCTGCTGGCTGATCAGGCGCAGCCGGAAAAGGACTGGGTACGCCTTGCGGTCCACGCCCATCTGGAGGCCGGTCTGTACGAGAAAACCGAAGTGATGCTGCGCAGATATCTGGCAGACAATCCCGAGGATGCCCCCTATTGGGAACTGCTGGCCAAGCTGCACCTGGACCAGGAAGAGTACGCCAAGGGGGCTGCGGCCCTGGACATCTGCTACCGTCTGCGCGAGCCTTCGGGCAAGGAACTGGAGCGGCTCGCCTCTTTGTACACGTATTCCGACGCGCCGCTCATGGCTTCTGCCACGTTGCAGCGGATCAAGGCCGATTCCGTGAACACGGAGCACGGCAGCCGCATCGCCCGTCTGTACACCTCTGCCGGGCGCCCGGAAGAGGCCATGCGCCTGCTTTCCCGATATGACCGGTCAGGCTCGTTGGCAGGGAAAAAGGGAAAGATTCTCTATGACGCGCGCCGGTTCCAGGAGGCCGAGGCCGAACTGCGCGTGGCGCTGGGCCAGGGCGACGGAGCTGCCGACAACGTGTACCTGCTTGGCATGTGCGCCTGGGAACGGCGGGATTGGAAGACCGCCAGAGGGTATTTCATGCAACTGCTGGGAGACAAGACCTATTCCCCAAGGGTCAAGGCTCCGCTCGTGGTGATCGAGGACATCGAGACCGCGCGCACAGAGAGCGGCGACTAGCCCACCCCTCACGCACCCGCGCGTGGCGCCAGCCATGCCAAAACAGAAAATAAGCCACGCGGGTTTTATCAACTTACGTGGCTCATTTTCTCAAGTTGGGTGTCAGCTTACAGGCACCCCGTCGGAAGCGGCGGACACAGAGCGGACATATTCCTGAAATCCGCCATCAGGCACGAAAAAAGGGTTCCAAGTATT
>JBDRSO010000053.1:0-6937 GCA_043824835.1 Pseudomonadota bacterium
ACATTCTTAAAACTGCAAGCTGCTCATAAATGGTGAGATGCAGCCTTGAGCCGTTGATGAGCCGTCTTCGGCGAATCCTACGGATCAGGACAGCAACGCAGCAGATCGCCGTTTTTCAGTAGCTTGCTAGCCCCGGGTGACGAGGCCGTAGTTCTTCTTGCCCTTGCGGACGATGAGGACTTCGCCGCCGATGAAATCGGACTCGGCCACGTCCTGATCTTCTTCCACGCGCTCGCCGTTGATGTAGACGCCCCCGCCCTGGATGTCCTTGCGGCCCTGTCCCTTGGAGGTGACCAGCTTGAGGTCCAGCAGGATCTGGGGCAGGTCAGGCACGGTGCCGGGGGCGTAGTGGCAGTGGGGCGCGGTCTCCAGCGCGGCGCGCAGGGTGGCCGGGTCCACGCCCTTGATGGTGCCGCCGCCGAACAGGGCCTCAGTGGCGGCCATGACCCGGTCCAGCTCGGGCTGGCCGTGGACCATGCGCGTGACCTCCTCGGCCAGCCGCTTCTGGGCGGAGCGCAGGTGCGGGGCCTCTGCCAGCTCCTTTTCCAGGGCCGCGATCTCTTCCTGATCCAGGAAGGTGAAGAGCTTGAGGAACCTGATCACGTCGCGGTCGTCGGTGTTGATGAAGAACTGGTAGAAGGCGTAGGGCGGCGTCAGGTCCGGGCTGAGGTAGATGGCGCCCTTCTCGCTTTTGCCGAATTTCTTGCCCGAGGCCGTGGTGATCAGCGGGAAGGTGAGGGCGTAGACCTCTTCCTGGGTGCTTTCCTCCTGGGCGCATTTCTTGCGCACCAGCTCGCAGCCCGCGGTGATGTTGCCCCATTGGTCGCCGCCGCCGATCTGCAGGCGGCAGCCCTTGGTCTTGAAAAGATGGTAGTAGTCGTATCCCTGGAGGACCATGTAGCTGAACTCGGTGTAGGAGATGCCCACGTCCTCGCGGTCGAGGCGGCCCTTGACCGACTCCTTCTGCAGCATCCAGTTGATCGTGAAATACTTGCCCACGTCGCGCAGCAGTTCGATGGTGGTAAGATCCTTGGTCCAGATGAAGTTGTTGGTGATCTCCGGGCGTTCACCGGTATTGCGCTCGAAGAAGCGGCGCACCTGGGCCTTGATCTTCTCGGAGCGGGCGTCCACATCCTCCTGGCGGGAGAGCTCGCGCTCCTTGTCCTTGCCCGAGGGATCGCCGATGAGGCCGGTGGCTCCGCCCAGCAGAAAGATGGGGTTGTGCCCGGCGCGCTTCATGCGTGCAAGGCAGAGCAGCGGTACGAGGTTGCCGATGTGCAGGCTCTCGGCGGTGGGGTCGAACCCGCAATACATGGCCGCCCCCGGCTTGGCCAGATAGGTGCGCACCTTGTCTTCGTCAGAGACCTGATTGACCAGCCCACGCCACTGTAGTTCATCGTAGATGTTCATCGAATCCTCATTGTTTCCGTGCGAATATCACTCTTCCTGTCCGCATCCGCGCGGCCCTTTCCAGTTGGAACGGGCGATGGCCACCGGCCTGCCGGAGGTATCATCTAAGTCAAAAATCGCGCCTTGTAAAATACCTTTGGCCAGGGTCGGCCCGGGTGGATGTCGATGCTGGAGCGTTTCTGGCCCCGCAGGTCAGGGGTGGCAATGACGGCGATGCAGCCCGGCAGCACAGCCGGGGCGCTGTCCCTGACATGGGCGAGGCTGCCGGGCAATCGCCTCAGCCGATCTTCTGGAAGACGGTGGGAGCGATCTGGCGCAGGGGTAGGCGCATGCCCGAGAGACTCTCGGAGTGGCCTATGAACAGGTAGCCGCCGGGCTTGATGTGGGTGCAGAATTTGTTGAACAGCACCACCTGGGTGTCGCGGTCGAAGTAGATGACCACATTGCGGCAGAAGATGATGTCCTGGGCCTCCTGGATGCGGAAGTCCTCCATGAAGTTGAGCTGCTGGAAGCTGACCTTGGCCCGCAGCGGGGCATCGATCTTGAAGAGCGGCTTGGTCTTGCTCTTGAGCAGGTAGCGCTTGCGCATGGCCTGGGGTATCTCGTCTACCTTTTCCATGGAATAGACGGCGCGCATGGCCTTTTGCAGGATCTCGCGCGAGATGTCTGTGGCCAGGATGGCGAAGTCGAAGCCCGAAGACCGGGTCGCGTACTCGGCCATGACCATGGCCAGGGTGTAGGGCTCCTCGCCGCTGGAGCAGCCCGCGCTCCACAACCGAAGCGGTCGCCCCGCACCGATCCCGCGCCCCCACAGCTCGGGCAGGACAATGGTGTTCATGATCTCCCAGTGCTTGGGCTCGCGGAAGAAATGGGTGGTGTTGGTGGTGACCACGTCCACCAGATGCGAGCGCTCCCGCTCCCGGCCCTCGTCGGAAAAGACGTAGTCGCAGTATTCCTTGTAGGAGTGCATGCCCAGGGCGCGCAGTCGTTTCTGGAAGCGCGACTGGAGCAGCACCTTCTTGGTGGGCGGCATCTTGATGCCGAATTCGGACTGGATGAGCTCGCTGAAGCGCCGGAATTCGCCATCGCCCATTTCAGCGCGAAACAGGTTCATGGTCTTGGCCATGGACCTGTCAAGCGCCTCCTTGTCGAGGCCGTGGTTCTCGCCTGCGGCGTGTCTGCTGTCCTTGTTCATGGGCTGGCTCCAGGGGACGGGGCTCGCGCCCGCGACCCGTCCGCCATCATGATCACAAAAAACAACCAAGGGATATGATAAATCCGCTGGCGCGTCCGTTCAATAAAAGGCGGCCCGGCCTCCTCGCGGGGGCCGGGCCGTCATCAAGCCTATTTCGCGTAGCCCACGGCCCGCTTTTCTCGGATGACCGTGACCCGGATCTGGCCGGGGTAGGTCATATTGTTCTCGATCTTCTCGGCGATGTCCTTGCACAGGATATAGGTGCTCTCGTCGCCGATGCGCTCGGAATCGACCATGACGCGGATTTCCCGGCCCGCCTGGATGGCGTAGGCCTTGGACACGCCGTCAAAGCTGGTGGCCAGCCCCTCAAGCTCCTCAAGGCGCTTGACGTAGTTTTCAAGCAGTTCCTTGCGCGCCCCGGGCCGTGCGCCAGAGAGGGAGTCTGCGGCCTGGACCAGATTGGCCAGGATGGACATGGGCGGCACGTCCTCGTGGTGCGCGGCGATGGCGTGGACGATCTCCTTGGACTCGCCGTGCTTCTTGGCCAGGTCCGCGCCGATGACGGCGTGGGGGCCTTCGATCTCGTGGTCCACGGCCTTGCCTATGTCGTGCAGCAGCCCGGCCCGCTTGGCCTCCTTCTCGTTGAGGCCCAGCTCTGCGGCCATGACGCCGCACAGGAAGGCGACCTCCATGGAGTGCTGGAGAACATTCTGGGAGAAGCTGGTGCGGTAGTGCAGGCGACCGAGCAGGTTGACCAGTTCGGGGTGGATGCCATGCACGCCTACGTCAAAGGTGGCCTGCTCGCCGATCTCCTTGAGTTTGGCGTCCATCTCGCCCTCGACCTTCTTGACCACTTCCTCGATGCGGGCGGGATGGATGCGGCCATCGTGGATGAGGCGCTCAAGGGCCAGTTTGGCCACTTCGCGCTTGAGGGGGCTGAAGGCGGAGAGGACCACGGTCTCGGGCGTGTCGTCGATGATCAGGTCCACGCCGGTGGCCGCTTCAAGGGCGCGGATGTTGCGCCCCTCGCGGCCGATGATGCGGCCCTTCATGTCTTCGGAGGGCAGGGTCACGGCCGTGACGGTCTGCTCGCCCGCGTAGTCGCCCGCGTAGCGCTGCAGGGCCAGGGAAAGGATTTCGCGCGCCTTCTTGGCCGCGTTTTCCTTGGCCTCCATCTCGATGTTGCGCACCATCCTGGCGGCCTCGTGCCGGGTACGCGACTCGATCTCGGCCAGGAGCTTTTCCCGGGCCTCTTCAACGGTCAGGCCGGATATCTCCTGGAGTCTGTGTTCGTGTTCGTCGGCTTTGCGTTCGAGGTCTTCCTCCAGATCGGCCAGCTGTTTTTCCTGCTTGATGAGGTGTTTTTCCAGCTCCACCACCTGGGCTTCCTTGTCCGCGACCTTTTCGCGCTTGGCGTCGAGCCGCTCCTCCTTGCTCTGGAGGCGTTTCTGCTCTTCCTTGAGCTGGGTTTCGCGGTCCTTGAACTCGCGCTCCAGCTCTTTTTTCTGGTTGAATATTTCGTCCTGGGCCTGGAGTCTGGACTCCTTTTTCAGGGCCTCGCTTTCTTTCCTGGCCTCTTCGACGATGCGTTCGGCCAGTCCCCGCGAATCGGACACCTGTTTATCGGATATGTATCTTTGCAGAAGGAAGCCGACCCCCAGGCCGACGCACGTTCCTGCGCCGATCATGGCGATTTCAATGAACATGGGGATTTCTCCTTGTGGTATGTTGACAGACTTTAGGCGGTCTGTTGACGCCAACAAAGCGCTTGCGGCCGGGCGCGGCCGAGGGAAGAGGTGCCGGGGCACGTTCGGAGGAGGAGTGGAAAGGGGATATGCTCAGGGGGTGCCGCCACAGCGTCACACCGCGAGGAGCCCCGGGAGGCCGTGTCGCCAGTTGGTTTTGAACCTGGCTATTCCAGGTGGGCATGACTCGCGTGCCTTCAGGCTTCCCGGTCTTGCCGGGCCTGCACACCAGCACGCTGGAGTCGTCGCCCTTTTCAAGAGCATTGGCTCAAAAACGCTCCTGGCAATCACCAACATCCCAGGGTATTTTTCTGCCCGCCCCGGCTCCGGCCCTATCATCGGCCCGGATCATTCCGAGGTTTTTTCCAAAATCTCTCCGATCTTCTCTTCAAGCCGCGCCAGCTTGGCCTCGCCGACCAAGTAATCGTCGGCTAGGCTCAGGAGCAGGAACGTCAGCGCCTTTTCCTTGCTGAGATCGCCCGCCCCACCAGTCAGATCGTTGTATCGTTTCTCCAACAAGGCCCGCGCGGCTTCAATACGGTCGCTTTCCGCATCCGTCTTGAAGGATATTTCGAGGCCGAACAGGGTCAACGTGTAGCGTGGCATCGTATATCGCTGCTAATCCAGCTCGCTTTTGATCTTTTCCAAAAGCGTATCGATGCGAGATTCGATGTCGCGCCGCGTTTGCCGCTCAGCTTCGACCTCCTCCCTCAAGCGCTGGTTTTCTTCCCTCAACTCACTAATTTTGTTGAGCAACCGGTTAAATCGCTCTTCAAGCTGGACAATAAGTTCCATTCCGCCTCTTTATCCCTTTACCCAAGACAAATCAAGACTTCTTCAGTCGCCGAGAAATATTCGTCTGTCTGGCCCGGGCGATGGCCCCGCCTTCGTCGGGCACGTCCTTGGTGATGGTTGACCCGGCCCCGACCAGGGCATCGCGCCCCACGGTGACCGGAGCCACCAGCGCCGTGTTGCTGCCGATGAAGGCTCCGGGGCCGATGACCGTGGTGAATTTGTTCTTGCCGTCGTAGTTGCAGGTGATGGTTCCAGCCCCGATGTTGGCCCCGGCCCCGACCTCGGCATCGCCGAGATAGGTCAGGTGGCTGGCCTTGGCCCCTTCGCCGAGCACGGCCTTTTTCACCTCCACGAAATTGCCGACCCTGGCCCTGGCCCGCAGCACGGTTCCGGGCCGCAGCCGTGCATAGGGGCCGACCACTGCGTCCGGCCCGATCTCGGCCCCTTCGATGTGGCAGAACTCGCGTACCACGCAGCCGGGCGCGAAGCTGGCGTCGGTGATGTGGGTGTAGGAGCCAAGGCGCGCCCCGGCCGCCACCGAGGACGCGCCGTAGATTTCGCAGTGGCCGAAGATTTCCGCTCCGGGCTCGATGATCACCCTGGGGCCGATGATGACCGTCTCCGGGTTGTGGATGAGCACTCCCCGGTCAATGTGTTCCTCCACGATGCGGCGGCGCAGCGCGGACTCGGCCCGGATCAGCTCGCGGGGGCTGTTGATGCCCATGAGGCTGACATCGTCGCCGCACTGGACGCCTTCCACGGTCAGGCTGGCCGTGGCCGCCAGCCCGATCAGGTCGGTGATGTAGTATTCGCCGCTCTTGTTTGCGTTGCCGAGTTGGCCGAGCAGGGGGCCGACGCTGGCGACCCGCAGCAGGTAGATGCCCGCGTTGACCTCGCCGGTGGCCGGACCGTGTTCGGCCACAGAGTAGTCCTTGGCCTCCACGATGGCGGCCACGCGCCTGTCCTCGTCGCGCACCACGCGGCCGAATCCGGCCGGGTCGCGCGGGGTGATGGTCATGAAGGCGATGTCGCAGCAGCCCGCATGGGCCAGGAGCCGCTCCAGGGCCTCGGCCGAGACCAGCGGCGTGTCGCCGTTGATCACCAGGCAAAAGTCGGCCCCGGCAGCCGTGATGGCGTCCCAGGCCACCTGCAGGGCGTGGCCCGTGCCAAGCTGCTCCTGCTGAACAACGAAGCGGGCGGCCATTTCTGGAAAGGCGCGCGCCACCAGCTCCGCACCATGGCCCACCACGGTGAACGCCTCGGCGCCAAAGCTGGGAGCCAGGGCGTCGTAGACGTGGCTGAGCATTGGCTCGCCGATCATGGTCTGGAGCACCTTGGGCTTGGCCGAGTGCATGCGGGTGCCCTTGCCTGCGGCCAGGATCAGGGCGGCGATATTCGGTGTCGGCATACTCACTCCCTGCGCTTCCGGGCGGTCACTGCCCGGTGTTTTCGGCTCATTACCCCCTTGGCGGTGAAAGGACAACCGACAATTGACACAGCCTTGAGGGATTGCAGTGGCGAATGGGCGACGGCGTGTCATCAGTCCCATGATCAGCCACACTGCGCCGGCCTTGATGCATCCCGCCTGCCGCCCCTGTCGCGTCGGGCTGCGCCGCGGGCTTTTGGCCCGGCAAATCACGGCTGGGCAACGAAAAAGGGCAGGCTCGAAAGCCTGCCCTATGGGTATCAGGGTGATGGATCGGATCGGTTAGCAGGTGCCTGCGGATTTGCCAGAGCTCTGGCAGGATATCCGGGAGATTGCCCGGCGCAGGGCGACCGGGTTGCGGGCGGC
>JBDRSO010000054.1:0-111881 GCA_043824835.1 Pseudomonadota bacterium
GACATTTTTCTTTTTGAAGGGCTGTCAAACATGTCCATCAAATAACCTTCGCCTAGGAAGTGAATGCTCATGCCGAAATCCTGGGATACCAACGGTTCTTAACCGGACAGCAATGATGATAAACAATATATAAAATGATGCGCATTGTCAAACGCATGAATTGGCGACAAATTCTGCTTCGCCAGAGAGAGCCTGAATTCCATTGTGTACCAACGGAATTCGCCGGATTCTGGCGCACCGATTCCGGCCCGCCAAGGGCGACCGGAGAGCCTCTCACTGCGACGCCCTTCAAATCCATCGCAAAGCCACTGCACGATGGGTCAGGCACGTGGACGCGGGCCGCTTTATGCGACTGAAGGCCCGGCCCCGCAGTTCTGGTGGTTCGGCCGCGGGTCGAGTCGAATGACGACAATGAAAAAGGCCCCTGCACTCGCGTGCAGGGGCCTTGGAATCGATCGGTCAGGGATCAGCCTACCAGGTGTCGCCACCAAAGGCGTCGCCGCCGAGGCCGAAGTCGGCTTCGGGCTCACCGCCCACCTGGGGTCCGGCGGCCACACCGGCATCAGGAGCCGCTGCGCCAGCGCCACCGGCAACACCGGCGACCACGACGCCCTGGCTCTTGACCTTCTCCACCTCGGCCATCAGGTCGTTGAGCTTCTTGGTCATCTCGTCCAGCTTGCCGGAGGCCACGGTGACCTTCTGCTCGCCAGCTGCGTTCTGGGCTGCCACGGTCTTGGCCTGGGCCTCAAGGGGTGCGATCTTGGCGGCCAGCTCGACCTTTTCAGCGGTCAGGGCCTCAACCTGGGCCTTGAGGGCCTCGTTCTCGGCCTTGAGCGCGCCGAGTACTTCCAGCACCTTCTGGGCGCGGGCGGCCTGGGCAGCGGGCAGCGCCTCGATCTTGACCTGGTTGCCGAGCTTGGCGATGTCGCCCTCGGCGTACTTGGTCAGGCCGGGCTCCTGCTCGTAGATCCAGGCCTTGGACAGGGACTGCGCCACCGGGGCGAACTCCGCGTCAAGGGTCTCGGCCTGGGTGATATATGCCAGCATATCGAGCTGAGTCTGGTCGGCGGCGTCGCCGCGAAGCACAGACACAAAAGCGTTCATGGGGAAAACCTTAGCTTCAGCCATTTGATGCCTCCTTAACTAAGTAAGCTTCTTTAGTATGTTCACCCAGGCGACTATTTGTCGGCGCCCATGGGGATGCGGCCAATCTTCTTGGCGTAGGACAATGCAACGGTACGGTACACGAGATGGCCCAGCTTGGACCAGGGCAGGTACGCAAGCAGCATGAAGACCGAGATCAGGTGCACGTAGTAGGTCGGATAGGCCAGGACGCCAGCGCCGATGACCCGGAAGACCATGGCGCCGATGCCGGTGCCGAACACGACCCAGACCAGGGTGATCAGGTACCAGTCGTACCAGATGGAGGACTGCTTGGCAGCGTCCAGATTGACCCTGCGCTTGGTCAGGGCCACGAGGCCGTACACGCCAAGCCCCGCGCCCACCAGGGCCAGCAGCTTGATCGGATGGTAGAAGGGCATCGGGGTATGGCCGATGGCCGACACGATCTCGCCCAGGCCGGTGATGCCCATGGTGCGCAGCAACCAGCCGCCCCAGTGGCCCGTGGCCACCACGCCGGTGACGATCAGCAGGGCGATGAAGGCGAACATGAGCCAGCGGTGGCCCTGGGCGCGCTTCACATCCAGCTCGTCGGCGTCGGCGTCGTTGCAGTCGTTGAACTGGGTGTGCTGCAGGATCTCGTACTTGACGGTGTCAATGAGCGCCGCAAGCATGGTCGGCGCGGACTTGCGGCCCACGATGAAGGTCTTGGGCTGCGCGTCGAACGCCTTGATCATGTTGCGCACACCGGCATAGAACGCCCAGATCATGAAGGCGAACACGGCCATGAATATGGGGTCGATGGTGTAGTCGCCGGGGAAGAGGCCGCCAAAGACGATCTTGCCGTCAGCGGAGGGAATCCAGGCATGGTTGGCGGCGTCCCAATCGAAGCGCGGCAGGAACGAGCCCACCTTGCCCGCCATGATCACCCAGATGATGCCGTAGATCAGCGCCGGGATGGCGGCCAGGGGCAGCATGCCCGCCGAGCTGCTCATCCACTTGCCGATGATGGGCAGCGGAGCTAGGCTACGGTAAGCCATGTTGCGCAGCGCGGAGAGCAGGTCGCCCGGCTTGGCGCCGCGGGGACACAGGTCCGAGCAGGTGCCACAGTTGTGGCACAGCCAGATGTCTATATCATTGACCAGGCGATCCTTGAGACCCCACTGGGCCCAGACCATCTCCTTGCGGGGATAGGGGTTGTCGTCCGGCGAAAGCGGGCAGACAACCGAGCAGGTGGCGCACTGGTAGCACTTCTTCAAAGAGTCGCCGCCCACGGCCTGTAACTCTTTCACGAACTTAAGGTCCGGTTGTACCTTTACGGTGTTGGACATTCCGTACCTCCTAGTAGCCCTTGAACGGGTTGGGGCCGAAGTTGTTGACGATGTTCGAGACGAAGTCGTCGATCATGCCGGGAACCTGGTCGTACATGTCGATGGAGACCTCGTACTGCTCGACGCGCTCGGGCTCGACGCCCAGGCGGCCCAGGGACTCGGCGATGTTCTCCTTGCGGCGATTGCACAGCTCGGAACCCTTGACGAAGTGGCACTGGTAGTCGTCGCCATACTTGCAGCCGAGCATCAACAGGCCGTCAACGCCCTTGCTCATGGCATCGGCCACCCAGATGGCGTTGACCGAGCCGAGGCAGCGCACGGACAGGAAGCGCACATAGGGGCTCCAGCTGCGTCCGCGCATGGCGGCCATGTCCAGCGCCGGGTAGGCGTCGTTCTCGCAGGCGAGGATGATGACGCGCGGGCCGCCAGCGTCCAGGGTGTCGGGCACCTTGACTTCCTTGATGGCCGAGCCGATCTGATCGATGCCGTAGTTGGCAAAGGAGATGACGCGCTCGGGGCAGGCGCCCATGCAGGTGCCGCAGCGGCGGCAGCGCGTCGGGTTGGGCATCGGCGTTCCCTTCTCGTCGTCGTCCAGCGCGCCGAACGGGCACTCCTCGGTGCACCGCTTGCACTGGGTGCAGCGCATGAAGTTGAACTCCGGGAAGCTCAGGTCGCCCGAGCGCGGATGCACGGAAACGCCCCGGTTGGACGACTCGATGCACTGGATCGCCTTGAGGGCGGCACCGGCCGCGTCCTCGGCGGCGAGGCCCAGGCCCATGGGCTGGCGCACGCAGCCTGCGGCGTAGACGCCGGTACGGCGCGTCTCGTAGGGGAAGCAGATGTAGTTGGAGTCCGCGAACCCGTCGAACAGGTCAAGGTCCGGGAAGGCCGGGCCCTGGCGGTAGACGAAGTTCATGGTCGGATCGGCCGCGGTGGTGGGCACGATGGCCGTGGGCACCACCACAAGGTCGGCGCTGATGGCGATGTTGTCGCCGATCAACGTGTTCTTGGCCTTGATCACCACCTCGTTGCCCGCTTCTTCCACTGCGGTGACAGTACCCTTGGTCAGCATGATGCCCGGGTCGTCCTGGGCAGTCTGGTAGTATTTCTCGTTGATGCCCGGGACCATCATGTGGTCGTAGATCACATAGGCCATGGCGTCGGGAGCCAACTCGCGCACGTAGTTGGCCTGCTTCAGGGCGACCAGGGAGGTCAGCTCCGAGCTGTAAGCCAAGTGCTTGGCAGATTCCTTGTCCTCGTACTTGAAGACCTCGCACTCGTCAGCGGCATCGGCGGGCTGCTCCTCCTTGCAGGGCATGTCTTCAGGTGCGGCGCAGGCTTCACCGCAGGCGTCATAGTTGACACCCTTCATGAGCAGGGAGGTGTCCACGATGAAGGCCACTGAGGTCGGAGCCTTGCCGTCGGCGGTCTTGATGCCGCCGTTCTTGGCCATGGCCTCGAACTCGGCGGATGTGACCACGTTCTTGATCTTGCCGTAACCCAGCGGGGCCAGGAACTTGGTCTTGCCGGGAACCCAGCCGGTGGCCATGACCACCGCGCCGATCTCGTACACGGTACCGCTGATGGTGGCCGTGTACTTGGCGGGCGCTCCGGCCAGGGTCTCCACGGTGGCCCCGGTGATGACCTTGATCTTCTCGTTGGCCTGGACTTCGGCGATCAGCTCCTTGACGCCGATCTCCTGGGTCTTGTCGCCAAACGAGCCGGACAGGGGGAAGGACTTGTACATGGTCGCGGCCTTGCCACCCAGGGTGTCAGCCTTTTCGACCAGGACCACGGGGTAGCCGACGCTGGCGGCGTTGAGGGCCGCGTTCAGACCCGCGTAGCCGCCGCCGACCACCAACACGGTCTTGTATGCCTCGGTTATCTCGGGGGCGGGAATCCGGCTCTTGGAGAGCTTGGACACGCCCATGTTAATGTAATCCTTAGCGATGACTTCCATCTGGCCAGGGAAGGCGGGGTCGTCCTGGAACGACCACACGCAATGCTCGCGCAGGTTGACGCGCTCCACCTGGACCTTCTCGCCGAACCTGAACACGTCCCACTTGGCGCGGGGCGTGCAGGCGCAGCAGACCACGCCGTCGAGTCCCTGCGCGGCGATGTCGGCCTCGATTTCTGCCTTGCCTTCGGGGCTGCACAGCACGGGGTTGGCCTTGGCCACCGTGACCGCGGCCGAGTGCTTGCCTCCGGCGACGAACTGGGCCAGGGCTTCGACATCGAGATTCGCTCCGATGTCGCAGCCGCCACAGATATATACTCCAAGCTTTTCAGCCATTGCTTACCTCCCTACCACGGTTTTGATCGCCTTCATCGCGGCAGCGGTGCCGGACTGGGCGGTCTTCATGACGTCAAAGGGCTGCTTGGCGCAACCGGCGGCAATGATGCCATCGCCGTCAATGACAAAACCGTCGGCATCAACGGCCCCGGCCGGAACCTTGAGGCCGGCGATGCTGGGCTCCATGCCGGTGGCCAGCACCACCATGTCGTACTTCTCGTCGGATTTGATGCCAGTGATGGCGTTTTCCACAGTGACAACGGGGTTGCCAAAGCCGTCGTCGGCGATGGCCGCCACCTTGCCCTTGACGAGGGTGAGCTTGTCATCGGCCTCGGTCATGACCTTGAACTTGTCATAGCGGCCCGGGGTGCGCAGGTCGATGTAGTAGATCGTGACATTTGCGTCGCCGCGCTCGCGGATGTAGCGGACATGCTTCAGGGAGGCCATGCAGCAGATGTACGAACAGTAATTGAGATGGTTCTGGTCGCGCGACCCGGCGCACTGGACAAAGGCGATGCGCTTGGGCTCGGTGCCGTCGGAGGGGCGCAGGATCTTGCCGCCGGTGGGGCCGTTCGGCGCGGCCAGCCGCTCGAACTGCATGTTGGTGACCACGTTGGGCACCTTGCCGCCGCCCAGGGTGGTCAGCTTGGCTATGTCGTAGGGCTTCCAGCCCGTGGCCACGACGATGGTTCCGACCTTGAGATCGATGCTCCTGGCCTTGTCGTCGAGGTCCACCGCGTCGTACTGGCAGGCGTCCTTGATGGAGGCCAACTCGGAGTCGGAGGCATTGTCCGCGTCCACCACATAGCGCATGGGAAACATGAAGGGATGGGTCTTGTAGGCGATCTTGCGCTTGCCCACGCCAAAGTCGAACTCGGAGTCGACTGAGGTCACGGCAGCTTTCTCGCAGTCGCCGCAGGCGGTGCACCGCTCGTTCACGTAGCGGGGGCGCTGCATGATCTTGACGTCGTAGTCACCGGCCGAGCCGGAAACAGACGCCACGGAGGCCATGGTCAGCACCTTGACTTTGGGGTTGTTCTTGATGCGCTGAAACTGGATCTCCAGGCCACAAGACGGGGGACACAGCTTCGGGAAATACTGATTCAGCTGCGCAACCCGGCCACCGAGGTAGGGATTGGTTTCAACGATGTACACCTCGTAGCCCACTTCGGCGGCTTCGAGGGCGGCGGTGATTCCTGCGAACCCCCCGCCTACAACGAGAATACTGTTATTCGACATTCTCTTCATTCCTCCCGAATAATGTTGAGGCTCAGCCAAAAAATGGCCTAAACCCGGACCGGGAGCGGCATCCCGGCCCGGATTCAGACCATTTTAGCCCCGGCAGATGGGAAAGTGACCGCGGGCCGGGGGCCCGCGGTCACGGGTCGATCACTACCTATTGCAGCTTAGGCGTCGGGGATGATCTTCACGTAGGGCTTCTTGAAGATAGTGGTCACGCCAGTGGCGGGATCGTACTTCGAGTTGCAGAAGCACTTCCACTTGGTATCGTCCAGGCCCATGAAGTCGCCGCGGTAGTAGAAGCCCGGGTAGCGGGATTCCTCGCGGAACTCGATGTGCTGCATGTGCAGGCGCACGGTCCACAGGCGGTGGTACTGCTCCCAGCAGCGCATCAGTTCGTGCAGGTCACGAGCCGCGAGCTTCTGGGAATCTTCTTCCATCATGCCGAGCAGCCAGAAGCCGGTGTTCAGCAGAGCCTTGGAGGTCATGTACAGGGTGATAACGCCACCGCCGTATTCATCGGTGCACTTGACAAGGCGCATCATGAAGTTGTGCGGGGTGATGTAGGCCGGGTTGACGACCGGGTCGGTGGAACCGCCCTTGTGGGCCTCGTAGGTGTACCAGGGCTGGTAGATTTCCTTGGCCAGGTCGGCAGCCTTTTCCTTCAGGGTCGGCTTGAAGCCCTTGTGGTCCACGCACCAACGCACCATCTGCTTGCCGACGATGCGGCCTTCAGCATGGGCACCGGAGGAGAAATTGTGGCCGGAAGCGCCGACGCCGTCAGCGCAGGTCCACAGGCCGTTGACGGTGGTCATGCGGTTGTAGACCTTGCCGTTGTCGGCCTTGATCTTGTAGGACTCAGGAACCCAGGACTCGTCCGGACCGGAGCACCAGATACCGCAGCAACCGGAGTGAGAACCCAGGAGGTACGGCTCGGTGGGCATGATCTCGGAACCGCGATCCTCGGGAGCGCAGTTGGTGGCGGCCCACAGGTTGGCCTGACCGACGCACATGTCGAGGAAGTCTTCCCAAGCCTCGGACTCAAGGTGCTTCCACTCGGGACCGGTCAGGTCGCCGTTGACCGTGTTCAGCAGGGCGGTCTTGGTGTCCATGAAGATGGGGCCGCGGCCTTCGCGCATCTCGCGGAGCATCATGTGGTTACGCAGGCAGGTCGGGATGATGTGACCCTTGGCGTAGCCGCGATCCTCGTAGGGCTTCAGCATGGCGCGGTTGGTGACGCAGTAGTCCTCGCCCTTGTAGTTGGTGGCCTTGGCCTTGAAGAGCAGGAACCAGGCGCCGACCGGGCCGTAACCGTCCTTGAAGCGGGCGGGCACGAAGCGGTTTTCCATCATGGTCATCTCGCCGCCAACCTGGGCGACCATGGTGTAGGTGGAACCAGCGTTCCACACCGGGTACCAGGCGCGACCCATGCCCTCACCGGTGGAGCGGGGGCGGTAGACGTTGACCGCGCCGCCGCAGGCGACGACACAGGCGTTGCAGGTGTAGATGTACACCTTGTTCTCGCGAGTGGAGAAGCCGACGGCACCGGCAATGCGGTTGGGCTCGTTGGCGTCCAGGAGCATCTTCACGATGAAGACGCGCTCAACGTAGCGGTCCTCGCCGATGGCGTTCTTGGCGGCCTCGGCCACGATGCACTTGTAGGACTCACCGTTGATCATGATCTGCCAGCGGCCGGAACGGACCGGCTCGGCACCCTTGCGGATGGCCAGGCCTTCGGCCTTGGCCTTGCCGCCGTCAACGTTCTTGCCGTCCTTCTTGACCCAGATGGGGAGGCCCCATTCCTCGAAGAGGTGGACGGAATCGTCAACGTGGCGGCCCACGTCAAAGATCAGGTCTTCGCGGACCAGACCCATGAGGTCGGTGCGGACCATGCGGACGTAGTCGTCCACTTCGTTGGCGCCAACGTAGGTGTTGATGGCGGAGAGGCCCTGGGCCACAGCGCCGGAGCGCTCGAGAGCGGCCTTGTCAACCATTTCAAGGGTCAGGCTGGGGTCAACCTTCTGGATCCAGCGCATGGCCTCGAAAGCCACGCCGCAGTTACCCATACCACCACCGACGAGCAGGAGATCGACGTGTTTCTCGACGATTACCGGCTCGGCCAGTGCCACACCTTTGGAAGCTTCTTTGCTGGGAAGCAGAGGCATAATTTCCTCCTAGGATTATTCTTGTTTTGCAGTCTGTAACGACAAATCAACGCTTCGACAGAGAACTAGACGAGGTTCGCGTAGTCTTCTGCCTTCCACTCTTTCTTCAGATCGGCCTCGGTAATGGTCGCAGTCTCCATGAGAGTGGCCTTGGGAACCGCCAGCTCGGCCTCAGTGAAGAGCAGCTCGTTCTCGAGGTCGGTCGGCTCGGGCTTGCCTTCAAAGGGCTTGATGGAGCCTTCGGGGGTGGTGCGAATGGGGAACTTGAAGCGCTTCACGCTGCCGTTGCGGAACTTCACGGTCCACATGATGTCCTCGGCGGAACGCATGGGGATGGAGGTACCACCCATGGGGGCGAAGTCGGCGTACGGACGGGCTTCAATAGCGCCCTGGGGGCAAATCTTCACGCAGGAGTAGCATTCCCAGCACGCAGACGGCTCCTGGTTGTATGCCTTCATCGCGTCGGCATCCAGGATCATCAGGTCGTTCGGGCAAATGTACATGCAAGCGGTCTTTTCGCCACCCTTGCAGCCGTCACATTTTTCCGGGATAACAAAAGTCGGCATAACTTCTCCTCCTAAATAGGGTTTTATTATTCACAATAACCGACGTCCTCTACCTAAACAAAAATTTAGCATCGCATCGGGTTGAAGCCGATGGGAATTTTGGAATTAGCAAGACCGCGCCCAGCTTGTCAACGAGAAAGTGAATTTTTTAACAAGCTCATGATCGGTCCCTGGGGGCTGTGCCCGCAACATGCCGCCGCACAGGCCGATTTTCTCCATACGCACCCCGAAAAAGGCACGAAAACAGCCAAACAGGGCCAGCAAGACAATACTACCGCAAGTGATAGGGCACTTTTCGCATCGAGTGCAAGCCTTTTTTGTTCTTTCAAGGCGACAATCCCGCATCCGGCTCGCTACTGCATACCGGCAAAAAAACCATCGCTTCCCGAGGGTTGTGTCTAGACAATTTCGCGAAAACATCTAGTCAAATCTCCTCGTTCGCATGAACCAAAGCCACGCCGAACGGCCGGAAAAAGCGCTTGACACGACTTTCACAAACGGCCATTAAAGGGCTTACCCTGATATGTGGGACACAATCATGGTCATCCAGCGCTCACTCGAACGCACCATGAATGAAGGCTATGGAATCTTTAGACAAACTATTTAGGAGGCTTACATGTCCAAACTCGTAGCACCGCACGGTGGAAAAGGTCTCGTCTGCTGCCTGCTCCAAGGCGCAGAACTCGCTGCTGAAACCAAAAAGGCCGCTGGCCTCAAGAAGATCGAAATCTCCTCCCAGGAGAAGGGCGATCTCATCATGATGGGCATTGGCGGCTTCTCTCCGCTGAGTGGCTTCATGACCAAGGCCGACTGGAAGAGCGTCTGCGAGAAGATCACCCTGTCCGATGGCACCTTCTGGCCCATCCCCGTCATGCTCGCCACCGAAGACGCCTCCATCAAGGCCGGTGAGGAAATCACCCTTGAGCGTAACGGCGTTGTGATGGCCACCATGAAGGTCTCCGAGGTTTTCGAGCTTTCCGAGGCCGAGAAGACCTGGGAATGCGAGAAGGTCTACAAGGGCGAAGGCGCTGACAGCCAGGGCGACTTCATGGGCGTTGCCACCAAGGACCACCCCGGCGTGCAGATGGTTCTGGCCCGCAAGAAGTTCTGCCTGGCCGGCCCGGTGAAGGTCCTCTCCGAGGGCGACTTCCCCGCCAAGTTCCCCGGTGTCTACAAGACCCCTGCCCAGCTGCGCACCGAGATGGACGCCAAGGGCTGGGGCGACGTGGCCGCACTGCAGCTCAGGAACCCCATGCACCGCTCCCACGAGTACCTGTGCAAGATCGCCGTGGAAGTGTGTGACGGCGTTGTCATCCACTCCCTGGTGGGCGCCCTCAAGCCCGGCGACATCCCGGCCGAAGTCCGCGTCAAAGCCATCGATACCCTGGTCGAGCACTACTTCGTGAAGGACAACGTGATCCAGGCCGGCTACCCGCTGGACATGCGCTATGCTGGCCCGCGCGAGGCCCTGCTCCACGCCACCTTCCGTCAGAACTACGGCATGAACAAGCTCATCGTCGGTCGTGACCACGCTGGCGTTGGCGACTTCTACGGTATGTTCGAGGCCCAGACCATCTTCGACAAAATTCCCTACGCCAACGAGGCCTGCACCGATGCCGGCAAGGCCCTGCAGACCAAGCCCCTGAAGATCGACTGGACCTTCTACTGCTACAAGTGCGACGGCATGGCCTCCCTGCGCACCTGCCCGCACGCCAAGGATGACCGCGTCATCCTGTCCGGCACCGCCCTGCGCAAGGGCCTGTCCGAAGGCGCCCCGATTCCTGATCACTTCGGCCGCGAAGAGGTCCTGGACATCCTGCGCGCTTACTACGCCAGCCTGACCGAAAAGGTCGAGGTCAAGATGCAGAAGGCCGCTTCCGGCGCTTCCATGAAGTAAGGGGCTCTCGCCCGTTGTGACTCCTAGGGGGAGGCAGCCTGCGCTGCCTCCCCTTTTCCAATCCTTCCGACCCGACCGGGAGCCACCCCCTTGCAGAGCTTGCCACGCAGCGTCTTTCAAGATAGAGAACCGTTTCCCCGTTCGGGGAACCATATCATTAATAAGGAAGACGGAAAGATCATGATCAAGATCCGCAAGCAAGACGGCGGCCGCGCCCCGGCTGACAAGGGCAGGGGCAGAGACACGCGCCCGGCCCGTGGCGGCGCGCCGGTGCAGTTCAATAAACGCCCCCCCCGGCCCGAAAGCAGACGCGATGCGGCAGGCGACCACATCGAATCCAACGAGGATTTCGCGGACAAGTCCGCAGATGTCGCCCAGCACCGGTTCACCGACATTTCCGAGATCGACGCGCAGATTCTGCAGCTGCTCGAAAAACGCTCCTTCCTCATCCGCAAGGAAGGCGCGTGGCGCAAATCCCGGCAGAAATCGCTGGTCGATCCCAAGCTCGAAAAACTTCTGCGCGGCTCCCTGGACCAGATGGCCAGCGATCTGGGCCTGGATGCCAAGCTGGCCCGCTCCCTGTTCACCCTGCTCAATCAGTTCTCCCTGGCCGACGTGCGCAAGAAATTCACTGGCGATGGCTACAAGCTCGCCCCGCGCGTGGAGCCACTTGAGGCAGCCATCACCGGGCCGCGCTCATTCCGCCGCACCCGCATGCTGCTGGCCATGGCCGCCAGCACCGGGGCGCGCACCACCCTCGCCCCCGTGACCATGAACGCGCCCAACAAGGATCTGGCCAAGGCCCTCAAGCAGGTGGGCGCGCCCATCCACTGGGACGACGACTTCATCCGCAACGATGGCGGCCGCACCCTCGGGTTCGAGGGGACCATGGTCTTCGTGGGTGAGGATTCCTTCAACTTCTATCTGCTCCTGGCCCTGGCCCTGGGCCACGCCGGGCGGTGCAAGTTTACCGGTAAGCCCGGATTGCAGCTCATGGACATCGCGGCCCTGAACAAGGTGCTGCCGAGCCTGGGCGCGCGGCTGGTACCCATGAATCCCAGCAACCCCGGCCTGCCCGCCCGCCTGGAATGCGGCGGGATCATGGACGCTGAGATCACCCTGCCCGGCTCGCTGGACCCGGACTTTGCCGCGGCCCTGACCATGGCCGCCTGGTCTTATCGGGGCGGGCTGACCATCAAGGGGCTCGGCCCCGTGGCCCGCGAGCGGGTGGCCGATGCCGTGGAAGTGCTCACCGCATGCGGCATCCAGGCCACGCTTGACGGCGACACGGTCACGGTCCGCAACGGCGTCCCGGTCATCGAGGCCGCGCCCACACTCCCACTGTCCGTATCCCTGTGCGGCCTGCTGCTGGCCCTGCCCATCATGAGCGGCGGCTCCATCAACATCCAGGGTTCCTGGCCCATGAACGACAAGGGCAGGCGCGTGCTGGACGAGCTTGTCAGCCTTGGCCTGCGCATCGACACGGCCACCGAGAACCTCATCGCCACCAAGGTGGCCGACATGCCCCAGGGCGCGGTCATCACCATGGGCAGCGACCCGGACCTGCTCCCCCTGGCCCTGGCCCTGGCCCTCAAGGGCGAAGACACCGTGCTCCACGGCGCGGACGAAACGGTCATGGAACTGCTCGACCGCATGGGCGCGTCCTACGAGCAGACCGACGAAGGCGTGACCATCAAGCCCGGCGGCCGGACCTGGGAGGGCACATGGTACAGCCCCTCGCCCGTCTGGTCCATGGGCTGCGCTCTGGCCGCCTATGCCGTGCCCGGCATCATCCTTGAGAACCACGGCGAAGTGACCTCCACCTGGCCCGAGTTCTGGAACTTCTACAACTCGCTTCCCACCGGCAAGATGAAGCCCAAACCGGTCACGGAGAAGAAAGATGACACGCGCAGACGAATCAAAATCCGGTGAGCAGAGGCTCTCCGAGGACATCCCCACCCTGGAGGCCGAGATCGCCGCGCTGACCCTGGAGCGGGAGAACACCATCCGGACCATCCGCGAGCTGATGGCCGCCGAGAGGCCCAGTGAGGGCATCTACCACAACGCGGAAATCTTCGAGCTCCAGCGCGACAAGCTGCGCCTGGATGTGGACATCCAGTTCCGGGTGAACAAGATCAACCGCATCAACCTCGGCATCGACGGCCTTAGCCCGAGCGAGCCGAAGAACGGCTTCCTGTTTTAACGACTGTGCGCATGCGCGGGCGGGCCGGATTATGAGAGGTCCGGCCCCCTTCACCCGCAACTGGCTTCCACCGCCGGGCGCGCATGCCGACACGAGAGAACCCGACACCCCAACGACCCGCAGGAGAGGCAGATGGGCAAGAGCATCACCCACAAGATCATTGAGAAGCATCTCGTCTCGGGCGAGATGATCCCCGGCCGCGAGGTCGGGCTGCGCATAGACCAGACCCTGACCCAGGACGCCACTGGCACCATGGCCTGGCTCCAGTTCGAGGCCATAGGCATCGGCAAGGTCCGCACCGACCTCTCGGTCAGCTACGTGGATCACAACACCCTGCAGATGGGCTTTCGCAATCCGGACGACCACCGCTACCTGCGCACCGTGGCCGCCACATCCGGCGCGGTCTTCTCCCCGGCGGGCACGGGCATCTGTCACCAGCTCCACCTGGAGAACTTCGCCAAGCCCGGCGCGACCCTGATCGGCTCCGATTCCCACACGCCCACGGCGGGCGGCCTCGGCTCCATGGCCATGGGCGCGGGCGGGCTCTCCGTGGCTCTGGCCATGGCGGGCCAAGCATACTTCATCCCCATGCCCAAGGTGGTCAAGGTCCACCTGACCGGCGCGCTGACCGGCTGGGCCCAGGGCAAGGATGTCATCCTCCATCTGCTCGGCCTGCTCACGGTCAAGGGCGGGGTGGGCAAGGTCTTCGAGTACGGCGGGCCGGGCGTGGCCTCGCTCTCCGTGCCTGACCGGGCCACCATCACCAACATGGGCGCAGAGCTGGGGGCCACCACCTCCATCTTCCCGTCCGATGCGCGCACCCGCGAATTTCTGGAGAAGATGGGCCGGGCCTCTGACTTCATGGAACTCTCAGCCGACCCTGACGCCGCCTACGACGAGGTCATCGAGATCGACCTTGGCACGCTGGAGCCCCTGGTGGCCCAGCCCCACATGCCTGACCGGGTGTGCCGGGTCAGCGAGCTGGCAGGCAAGGCCATCGATCAGGTGGCTATCGGCTCCTGCACCAACTCGTCCTACTCGGACCTGAAGAACACGGCCCAGATCCTGGCCGGGCGCAGGATTCCGCCCCAGACCGACCTGCTCATCTCCCCCGGCTCCAAGCAGGTGATGAAGATGCTGGCGCGCGAGGGGCTTGTCGAACCGCTGCTCGACGCCGGGGCGCGCGTGCTCGAATGCACCTGCGGCCCGTGCATCGGCATGGGCGGCTCGCCAGTCAGCGCGGGCGTGTCCGTGCGCACCTTCAACCGCAACTTCGAGGGCCGCTCCGGCACCCAGGACGGACAGGTCTACCTCGCCTCGGCCCAGACCGCGGCCCGGCTGGCCCTGGACGGCGCGTTCACCGACCCCGCCACCTGGGGCGACGCGCCCGAGCGGGTCGAGCTACCCGCCGAGGTGCCCTCCATCCGCGACCTGTTCGTGTTCCCGCCCAATGAGGTCGGAAAGGACGCCGGGTCCGTGGCAATCCTGCGCGGCCCCAACATCGTGGCCCTGGAAGAATTCGACGCGCTGCCCACCGCCATCGAGACCACCGTGGCCCTCAAGGTGGGCGACAACATCACCACCGACCACATCCTGCCCGCAGGCGCGGAGATCACGGCGCTGCGCTCCAATATCCCGGCCATCAGCCAGTACATCTTCAGCCGGGTAGACAAGGAATTCGTGTCCCGCATCCGCGAGCTGGGCGGCGGGGTCATCGTAGGCGGCGAGAACTACGGCCAGGGATCGAGCCGCGAGCATGCGGCGCTCGGCCCGCGCCACCTGGGCGTCAGGGCGGTCATCGTCAAGTCCCTGGCGCGCATCCACCGGGCCAACCTCGTCAACTTCGGCATCCTGCCGCTACTGCTCGTGGAGCCCGGGGACTACGACCGACTCGAACAGGGCGCGAGCCTGAACATCCCGGCCTCAATGATCGAGCCGGGCAACACCGTGGCCATCCGCCTCGCCAGCGGCGAAAGCGTGGCCGTCACAAATGATTTGACCAAAAAGGAACTGGAGATTATCCAGTCAGGTGGCCTGCTCAATGCGGTCCGCAACAACCAGTCCTGACGACTGACACGAACGCTGCCGCCGCCCGGGTCCGCCCGGCCGTGCGGTCAAACGCGCCCCTGTGGAGTAGCAATGCTAGAGATAATGCGTGAAAACGCCTCGGGATGGATCGTCAAGATCCTGTTCGGAATCATCATCGTGGTCTTTGTCTTCGCCTTTGGCATGAGCGGGCTTGAGACCGGGCAGGATCCGGTCCTGGCCACGGTCAATGACCAGATCATCACCCGGGCCGAATTCGAAGAAGCCTTTCAGCGAGCGGCCGAAGGGCTGCGCAGCACCAACCCGGAAGTGACCTCTGCCCAGCTGCAGGACCCGCAGTTCAAGCAGATGGTGGTGGGCGAGTTGATCAACAACAGGCTGCTCCTGGACGAGGCCGCCCAGCTAGGCATCACCGCCTCGGACGACGAGGTCTTCGCAGCCATCACCCGCCAGTCGTATTTCTGGAACCAGACCGGGGCCTTTGACCGCGACATCTACGTGGCCGCCCTGCGCTCCATCCGCATGACGCCCGCCCAGTTCGAAATCAATTTCAAGCGCGAACTCATTGCGGGCAAGGTCACGGACATGGTCAGCAGGACCGCCTTGGCCACGCCCGAGCAGGCCCGCCAGATATTCGACTGGGTCGGCGAGGAAGCGCGCGTGGACTACCTCCTCTCCTCCCCGGCAGAATTTCTCGCCCGCGTGAGCGTTGCCGAGGCCGAGGTGGAGGAATTCTACACGGCCAACGAGGCGAGCCTCATGGTGCCCGAGCAGGTGCGCGTGCGCTACCTGCTCTTCACGCCCAAGGACCTTGCCGCCCGCCAGCAGGTGAGCGACGACGAGATCGAGGCCTACTTCCAGGCCAACGCCGCCACCATGCGCCAGGAAGAGGCGGTCAAGGCCAGACACATCCTGATTCAGACCAGCGACTCGGACTCCGAAGAGAAGCAGGCCGACGCCCGCAAGCGCATCGACGCGGTGTACGCCCTGGCCAAGGCCAGCAGCGACTTCGCGGCCCTGGCCCGGCAGTATTCCGAAGGCCCCAGCGCGGCTGGCGGCGGCGACCTCGGCTGGTTCGGCCGGGGCGACATGGTGCCAGAATTCGAAGAGGCCGCCTTTGCCGCGCCCAAGGGACAGGTCACCGAGCCGCTGCGCACTCAGTTCGGCTGGCATATCATCTTTGTCGAGGACCGCAAGGAGGCCGGGGAACTGGTCCTTGCCGACGTCAAACCAGAAATCACCCAGGCCATTGCCGAGGAAAAGGCGTCGGAGCAGGTTTCCGACCTGCTTGACGAGGCCATGGACCTCCTCGCCTCAGGCATGGCCCTCGACGCCGTGGCCGATGAGCTGGGCATGCTCGCCGTGACCTCCAGCCCCATTCCCGCCCAGGGCCTTGTCCAGGGCTTCGGCCTGACTCCCGAGGCGGCGGGCGTGGTCATGCGCATCACCACGGGCGAATCGCACAAGACCCCGCTCTCCATCGACGGCGGCTACATGCTGGTGGAAAAAGTCGAGGACATCCCGGCCGCGCCCCTGCCGCTGGATGAGGTGCGCGAGTCCATCGTGGCCTCCATCTCCCAGCGCAAGGCTTTCGAGATGGCCATGGCCGACGCCCAGGCGATCCTTGAGCGTCTGACCGGCCCGGACGCCGAACAGGCAGCGGCTGAACTGGCGGGACGCATCGCGACCTCGGAACCCTTTGACCGCCAGGGCTTCGTGCCCGGCCTGGGCCAGAGCCGGAATCTTGCCAACGCCGCCTTCTCGGCCACGGGCAGCGAGTGGCTGCCCGAGCCCTTTGCCCTGGAAGCGGGCGTGATCGTGGCCCGGCTCAAGGAAATCCTCCCCGCCTCCGAGGCCGACTGGGAAGAACAAAAGGACGCATGGCTCGAACAAGCCAACCGAAACTACCAGTTCGAGGCGCTCAACGCTTACATGACCGGCCTGCGCGAGCAGGCGGACATCGAGATCGCCCGGCCCGACCTGCTCAACTGATTCAGGACACTGACAGCCATCACGCGCCCGCGCCGGTTCATCCCGACGCGGGCGCTTTTTCATTCACGGTGCGGGCCTGGGTCACGGACTCAAACTGCGGGCAGAAACCGGGCCGAGGTCGCGGGCCGCGCCGATGCGCACACCCGGCCATCGCCGGAGTGGACAAAAACCAGGGCTGCCGTTAGTGAGAGGAACAATGCAGACATCCCCGAGCCCCTGGCCCAAATTCCGCAGCGCCACGCCGCGCATCCTGCTGCTCACCAGCCAGTATTTCCTGACCGGCGAGCTCAAGGCCGCGTGCGAGCGCCTTGGCGTGGAGCATCAGGTCATGGATTTCGGGACCAGGGAGATGGACCTCGACGCCTTTGTCTCGCGCATGGTCACGGCCCTCACCGCCTTCAGGCCCGACTTCGTGCTCACGGTCAACCACCTGGGCGTGGACCGCGAAGGCGTGCTGGCCGCCCTGCTCCACCGCTTTGACGTGCCCCTGGCCTCCTGGTTCGTGGATAATCCCCACCTCATTCTGGGCACCTACCAGAACCTGCACGGTGTGCGCACGGCCCTCTTCACCTGGGATGCCGACACCGTCGATTCGCTCCAGACCATGGGCTTTGCCAATGTCTTTCATCTGCCCCTGGCCGCGGACCCGACCCGCCTCGTGCCGCACCGGACCAGACCCGTGGCCGCCTGGCGCGCCCCCATCTCCTTTGTGGGCAACTCCATGCTGGGCAAGACCCTCAAGCGGCTGGAGGCGTCCAACCCGCCGCCCCGGCTGGTGGAGGCGGGCATCATGGTGGCCCGGGCCTTTGGCGAGTCAGACGAACGCTGCTCGGGCCGCTTCCTGGTGCGCCATTTCCCCGAGCTGCGCGAGGATTTCGAGGGGTTGGGCAGCCCGGAGCGCATCCAGGCCTTTGAGACCTTCCTCACCTGGCAGGCCACGCTGCTGTACCGGCTCGACTGTGTGCTGCGCATCCTCGACCATGCCCCGCTCATCGTGGGCGACCCGGGCTGGAAGCAGTTGCTGACAGGCCGCACGGGCTGGCGCTACCACCCTGAATTGTCCTATTACGACGACCTGCCGGACTTCTATCCCCAAAGCGACATCAACTTCAACTGCACCAGCCAGCAGATGAAGGGCGCGGTCAACCAGCGGGTCTTCGACGTGCCCTGCTGCGGCGCATTCCTGCTCACCGACTACCGCAGGCAGATGGAGGAGCTGTTCGAGCCGGGCAGCGAGGTTGTCTTCTACAACCACCCCGACGAGATTCCCGGGCTGCTGGACATCTACCTGAACGACCCGGACAAGCGGTGCCGCGTGGCCCAAGCCGCGCGCAAGCGCGTGCTGGCCGAGCACACCTACGACCATCGCATGTCTCGGCTCATGGACATCATGCGCGATACCTTCGCCTGACCCCCATCCGCCCATGAGCACCAAACGCCCCATTCTCATCCTCCAGATGCAGCGCATGGGAGACCTCATCCTCTCCTACCCGCTCATGCTCTGGCTTGCCCGGCAGTATCCGGGACACCCCCTGTTCGTGGCCGCCGAGGAGATGTTCTCCAAGCCGCTCATGCGCATCTCGCCCAAGGCAACCTATGTGCCGTGGACAGGCGTGCATATCCTGCGCCAGCACCACTTCGAGCTGGTCATCAACTTGAGCATCCGCGAGGAGGCCGCCCGGCTGGCCCACGATCTGCGGGCCGAGGCCCGGCTCGGGCCGACCCAGACCCCGGAGGGCGTGCGCTTCGTCCACGGCCCCTGGCAACTCTACCGGGCCTCCCTGGTGGGCAACAACCGATACAACCGCCTCCACTGGGCCGACCTCAACGCCCTGGACACCATCCCGGCCAAGGCCATGGGAGCCACGCGGTTCGACCCCCCGCGCACCCTGCCGCCCGACACGGTCAGGGTGGGCTTGTTCCTGGGCGCGAGCGAGCCGGGCAAGCGCCCCTCGGCCCGGTTCTGGGCCGACCTCGTGCGCGAGCTGCTCGGGCGCGGGCTGCGGCCCGTGCTCTTTGGCGGCCCGGCCGAGAAGGATCTCGGCCGCCGGGTGATGGCCCTGGCCAAGGCCCCGGCCCTCAACCTGTGCGGCACCCTGGGCCTGGACGAGTTCGGAGCCGTGGGCCAGACCCTGGCCCTGCTCATCACCCCGGACACCGGCCCCATGCATCTGGCCGCCTGGACCGGGCTCAAGTGCCTCAACCTGTCCATGGGCCACGTCAACCCTTGGGAGACCGGCCCATACGGCCCGGACCATCTCGTGCTCCGGGCCGACATGGACTGCGCCGACGGCTGCTGGCAGTGCTCCCGCGACAGGCTCCACTGCCACGACCCCTTCGAGCCCGCCCGCATCGCGGTCCTGGCCGCGCGCGTGGTGGCAGGCGATGGGCCGAGCAAGCTGACCCGGCTGACCCTCCCCGGCCTGACCCTGTTCAGGACGGCCCGCCGGCGCGGGCTCTACGCCCTGCACAGGCTCGACACCGCCCCCCCGGATGCCGGGCGACTCCTCTCCCGCTTCTGGCACGCCTTCTTCCTCTGGCGGCTGGGCGGGCGCACCGAGCCCCCCGCTGTCGCGGCCTGGGCCGAGATGGTCCAGGCCGCGCCCGAGGCCGCCCAAGCACTGCTGGCCCACATCCCGGAGATGGGCCGCCAGTTCAAGCACGGCCTGCGCACCGGCACGCTCCTGAACGACTCCTTCTGGATCGACAGCCCAGCCGTGGTCCGGCCCCTAACCGGTTTTGTCCAGATGGCCCTGGCCAACGGCAGCCACTCCCGCCGCGCCTGGGCAGACGCCCTGGACATGCTCGAAGGGCTCATCGCCGTCAGCGCCTGAATCCATCTCCGCCCCCCCACCCGGCAAGGAAGGCCACCTGGCCCGGCCCGCAAGCAGAAAACGGCGCTTTCTGCCGCCATCGACTCCGGCCAACACGCCGACATGACTGTTTTTCTCCTTTGGCACACCTTTTGATGGTAGCTATGCCGAAGGAGTGAACCATGCAAAATATTCCCGGCATCCCCCTGGTAGACGACAAACACAATGCCCCGAAGTTCCCCGCCTTTGGCAGGAACGAGCGGCAGTCCATGTTTGCCGAGGTCTTTGCCATGCATTCCGCCTCGGTGGAGAGCGAGCTGTCCATGGCGCCGGTCGCCACCAAGGAAAAAATGCTCGACGCCGCGCCGGTACGCCAGGAAGAAATCCGCACGGTTGCCGACGACTCCAGAACCCGTTCCCGCGAGACCAGGAAAGAGGCGATCCAGCCCGCCCGCGAAGCCCGCGACGCCAAGACGGACGAGCGTGCCGAACGCGACGAGCGCGATGAGCGCATGACCAGGGAAGACCTTGAGAATGTCAGGGACGACCTGAAGGCTTACGGCCTGACCGACGACGAGATCAAGGCCTTTGAGAAAAAGATCGCCAGCGACGAAGGCATGACCTGGAAGGAATTTGTGGCCGCCCTGGCCGGGAAGATGGAAATGACCCGTCAGGCCACGCTGGGCGACGAGGACAAGAACGCGCTGGGCAGCTTCTTTGCCAAGCTCGGCTTCTCGGCCGAGGAGTCGGCCACCCTCGTGGCCAGGCTTGAGAACGGCGAGCAGGACAAGGTCATGAGCGAACTGCAGTCCAGGCTGGCCGAACTGCCCAAGGCCCGGCAACTGCTGCTGACCAAGGAGGAGGTCGTCGCCTTCTCGTCCGCCATGGGCTTTTCCGGCGAGTTCACGGCCAAGCTCAAGGAGATGTTCGGCTCCACCACCACGGTCAAGGAGATGCGCGAGGCATTCACCCTCGTCCGCCAGGAAATGACCGACATGGACGCCAAGGATCGCACCCTGGTCCGCGCCGTGGGCAAGGCGTTTGTCCAGGCCATGGGCGAGCAGGCCCGCGAGAGCAGCGCGGCCCGCGACCTTGAGGCGGCCGTGGACCTCAAGCCCCGAGTGGCCGAGGACGCACCCAAGACCGAGGCCAGAGCCCAGGCCAGGGAAGATTTCAAGGAGGCGGTGGACACCCGCCGCGACAACGCCGGAGCCGAAACCGCCCGCAAGAGCGACCAGCCCCTGTCTGAGAAGTCCGGCGGGAACATGGCCGACAACGGCCAGCGTGAGTCCAAGTCAGAAGCCAAACCCGATGCCAAGCCCGATGCCAGGCCCGATGCCAAGTCCGATGCCAAGTCCGAAGCTGGGATCGATGCCAGGACCGATGCCGAGTCTGAATCAAGCAAGGCGTGGAACAATTTCTTCGGCCGGCTGAGGGACGACTCCGGCACTGCCGCGAGCCGCACCCAGGTCAAGACCGAAACCATGGAGCAGGCGCTGAGGACCGACACGACCGACCCGGCCTCCAAGATCCAGACCCGAGCCTGGGAAAAGGTGGATGCCCCCAAGGTGATGCGCCAAGTGGAAAACGCCGTGTTCAGAAACCTGACCAACGGCACCAAGCAGCTCACCCTGCAACTGACCCCTGAGAATCTCGGCAAGCTGAGCATCGTGCTCCAGGTCCAGGGCAAGGAAGTCAACGCTGTGATCCGGGCCGACAACACCGAGGCCGCCAGGGTCATCAACGAAAACATCGAAGTCATCCGTAGCGCCCTGGAAGGCCAGGGACTCAAAGTCGAGAAGCTCGACGTGCAGGCCGGACTGACCGGCAACCAGGACAACACCTGGGCGGGCAACGACCAGCACAATCTGGCCCGCGACCGCGAGGTCATGACCGCCATGCGCAAGCACATGCGTGCCATGCGCGGCGAAACGGGCGGGGAAAATGCGGCCAGACACAACGAAGTGGTCCACTCGCCCCGCGCAGAAAACGGCATTTACTTCATCGCATAAGCGAGGTCTGTCATGGCATACAACGACACCACCGGCGTCTATCTCGGCGCACAGGAGCAGCGGCTGGCCGCGTCCAACTCCCCCACCAACAAGACGAGTCTTGCGCAACAGGACTTTCTGACCCTGCTGGTGGCCCAGCTGACGCACCAGGATCCTCTCAACCCCATGCAGGACACGGACATGACCTCGCAGCTGGCCCAGTTCTCCAGCCTTGAGCAACTGACCGGCATCAACGATGGCGTGAAGTCACTCAACTCCTCCATGACCCAGACCGACATGCTCTCCGCCGCCGCCTACATCGGCAAGGAGATCAAGGCCGAGGGATACAAGGTCAGCGTCAACGAGGGCAACGCCTCGACCATATACTATGGTTTTGGCGAGCCCGTGACCAACATCTACATGAACATCTACGACGGCGAGGGCGCCATCATCCGCACCGTGGAGCTTGGCAGCAAAGAGGCCGGAACCTACCAGTACAAGTGGGATGGCCGGAACGAAGCAGGCCAGCTGGTGCCCGACGGCGCTTACGGCATGGGCATCCTTGGCCGCGACGTCAGCGGCGGTGCCGTCATGGTCAAGACGGAAATCTCGGGCACGGTCGATGCCGTGGTCAACGAGGGCGGCACCCAGTACCTGCGCCTCAAGGATGGCCGCTTCATCAACTTCCTCAACATCAAGGAAATTGTGGACCCGGGCAGCCCGACCATCACGGACGACACCGAGACCTCGGAAGAGGCGGAAGGCTAGGCATAAACCGCCGGAGGCGACAACGCCCCGGCTTCTTGGAGAAGATACAGGAGGTAGTTATGGGTTTAGGGTCATCTCTCTACGCGGGCATCACCGGCCTGACCGTGCACTCGGAGCGCATGACGGTCATCGGCAACAACCTCGCCAACGTCAACACCGTGGGCTTCAAAGGCACCACCATGCAGTTCGAAGATCTCATGAGCCAGGACTTCGCCACGGTCAACGGCATCGGCCAGGTGGGCCGAGGTGTGCGCATATCAACGATCTATTCGGACTTCGGCCAGGGCTCCTTCGAGTCCTCCACCGAGGCCACGGACATGGCCATCTCCGGTGACGGCATGTTCATCGTCTCGCCCAAGGGAACCGACGCTAGGCTCTACACCCGGGCAGGCAACTTCCGCTTCGACAACGACGGCTATCTGGTGGACCCGCACGGCTACGTGGTCCAGGGCTGGGAAGTCGAGCAGGCCACCACCTCCGTGTCGGCCGCCGGAACCGCGACCCCCACGGGCAGCGGCTCCACCCGCATCGTGGGCACCCCCACGGACATCAGGCTCGACAACTTCCAGTCCGCGCCCAGGGCCACCACGACCATGACCGTGGTGACCAACCTCGACCCCACGGCCACGAGCAAGTCCAACAACGACGACCACCCCTATTTCGCCATGTTCGAGAACTGGAACGGCGCTGCGGATACCCCGCTTGACAACAACCGCTTCGTCTACTCCACCACCATGAAGGTGTTCGACGACATCGGCACCGCCCACAACGTGACCGTGTACTTCGACCCGGTCACCCTGAGCAACGCGGGCGGCGACACGGCGTGGGAGTTCATGGTCACGGTCGACCCGCAGGTGGACAAGCGCACACTCAGCGGCGCGGACGGCTCCTTGACCCCCATCGGCCAGGGCCTTACCTCGGCGGCCGGCGTGCTCATGATCGGCACCCTGACCTTCTCCACCGGCCAGCTCACGGGCATGAGCGCCTTCACTCTCAAGTCCAACGGCGGCACCTCCGGCCCCAAGAACCTGCAGAACTGGACCCTGGCCGACTTCTCCACCGGCGGCTACCCGGTGTTCACGGCCAACTTCCTGGGCAAGTCCAACGCCAGCGCGACCAATCAGGACGACGCCACCCTCATCCAGATGGACTTCGGCATGTCCAACAAGGACCTCGGCGGCACCGGGTGGAGCGTGCCTGTCGGCGGCCTGCCCTCCAACGCGGCAGCGGCGTCGCTCTCGTACACCAACAACACCAGCAGGCTGCCCAACTTCAGGGACCCATCCATCAGCGCCCTGGCCACCCAGAGCTACAACACCGGCGGCTCATCCACCCTGTTCCAGAGCCAGAACGGCTACTCGGCGGGCATCCTCCAGAACCTCTCGGTCTCGCGCGAGGGCGTACTCACCGGCCACTACTCCAACGGGCAGGTGCTTGAGCTCTACGCCTTGACCCTGGCCACCTTCACCAACAAGCACGGCCTGCGCCGCGAGGGCGGCAACCTCTTCTCCGAGACACGCGAGTCAGGACCGGCCCTGACCGGCCAAGCCGGCTCCAGCGGCAAGGGCACCGTGGACGGCAACGCCCTGGAATTGTCCAACGTGGACATGGCCACGGAGTTCGTGCGCATGATCACCACCCAGCGCGGCTTCCAGGCCAACACCAAGGTCATCACCACCACCGACTCCATGCTCGGCGAAGTGATCGCCATGAAGCGCTAGAAACGTACCCAAGACGTCCCGCCCACAGCGTGAGGACGCCTTCTCCAATACCGCTCCGCGTCTGACCCGCGTGGAGCACCGCACCGACCGGCCCGGCAGGAACATCCTGCCGGGCCGATCCGGCCTTGCCGGCCGAGCCAATCCCCCTATCCAGCCGAACTCCGAGCCGACAACGCCGTCCTTCGCCCTGCCGTGAAGAGCAAGCCCCTGGCACAGGCTCCACTCCCCATCACGCCCGACCAGACCTGGCCGACATTTCCGCCTGTGAAGCCCCCCTGTGCGCCCGCACTGGTCCACGCCGCCCCCTGCGATGCGCTCCAACCGCGCGGCCGCGCCCGCACCACGCCAGGACTCGGGCCGAACCATCGTGCAGCAGCGGGGCGAAAAGGGCATTTTTTGCTGCCCCAAGGCGGCAATCCTTTGACGAGACAAGGCTTCCCGGCGATTTGCCCTTAGGCAAAAAAGGTCTGTCTAGACATTATTTAGAATATTAAACCATTAACATTACTTGATAAACTTCGGTTGGCACGCATAGTGCTTAAGACAGCGCAAATGGATTTGAAGTTTGAACAAGGAGGGTTCTGATGTCTTTAGTTATCAACCACAACCTGATGGCGATGAACGCCCAGAGGAACCTGACGGACCATTACGGCCGCCTGGGTGTCTCGACCCGGCGTTTGTCATCCGGCCTGCGTGTCGGCACGGCTGCCGATGATGCGGCCGGGCTGGCGATTCGCGAACTCATGCGCTCGGAGATCAGCTCTCTGCACCAGGGCATCCGCAACGCTGCCGACGCGATTTCGCTCATCCAGACGGCCGACGGCGCACTGCAGGTCATCGACGAAAAGCTCATCCGCATGAAAGAGCTGGCCATGCAGGCATCCACCGGTACGTACAACTCTGACCAGCGCCTGATCATCGACTCCGAGTACCAGGCCATGGCTTCGGAGATCAGCCGTATCGCAATGGCCACCGACTTCAACGGAATTTACCTGCTCAACGGCAACCTCTCCGGCAACCCGGGCGTTGACCACAACGGCACGGGGCTCGCACCCACCGGCCCGCTGAAGATCCACTTCGGCACGGGCAACGACAGCTCCGAGGACTACTACTATGTAGCCATCCAGGGGTCCACGTCCTCGGCCCTGGGCCTCGGCCACAATGCCGCGCTGCGGGAAGGCGTAGGACTCACCTGGGAGGAACAAGTCGCGGGCAGGGCCATCTCCACCCAGGCGCTGGCCCAGACGGCCATGGCAGCCATCAACGACGCGATCATCTCCAAGGACAAGATCCGCGCCAACCTCGGCTCCATGCAAAACCGGCTGGAAAACACCATCACCAACCTGGAAATCCAGGCCGAAAACCTGCAGGCCGCGGAATCCCGCATCTCTGACGTGGACGTCGCCCAGGAGATGACGGAGTTCGTGCGCAACCAGATCATGACCCAGTCCGCTGTCGCCATGCTGGCGCAGGCCAACTCTCTGCCGAGAATGGCCATGCAGCTCATCGGCGGCTAGCCGCACCGGGTCGGCTGAAGCGACTGAAGACGATCGGAACCGGCCCGACGGCCCCTGGCCGCCGGGTTCCGGTTGCCGGTTGGCTACGCGCGTCCGGCGCTGGGGTCGCGCCCGTCTGCTTGACTAGTCGTAGTCGGGGGGATCGGAGTATTCGCCCGGTTCGAGGGCGTTGAGGGCGAGCCGAGCCGCTTCCTGCTCCGCCCGCTTGACGCTGGTGCTGATGCCGCGGAATATCTCGCCCGTGGGCAGGGCGGCATCGACCATGAAAATCTTCTCGTGCTCCGGGCCACTGGTTCCGGCAAGCACGTACACCGGCCGGTCGCGAAACCGCTCCTGGGCCACCTCCTGCAGGCGGCTCTTGTAGTCCTTGGTCTCGGGCAACATCTCGGGCTCGGGCCACCTGTGCTCGAAGATGTGCATGATGGTTTGCCGGGCCGCCTCGAACCCCCCATCCAGGAACACCGCGCCCATGAGCGCCTCAAAGGCATCGGCCAGCAGCGCGTCGCGATCGCGCCCGCCCTGCAGCTCCTCGCCCTTGCCCAGCAGGATGTAGCGGTGCAGCCCAAGCTCCCTGGCTATGGAGGCCAGGCTCTTCTCCTTGACCATCTGCGACCGGATGCGGGTCAGCTGGCCCTCGGGCGCGTTCGGAAACCGTCGGTAGCCTTCCTCGGAGACACACAACTCGAGCACGGCGTCGCCTAGGAACTCCAGCCGCTCGTTGTCGCCGTCAGCCTCCTGCTCGTTGGCGTAGGAGCTATGGGTGAGCGCGGCCCACACAAGCTTGACTTGACCAAACCGATGATGGATAGATTGCTGCAGGTCGCCGATGTCCATTCAACCTCTCTGTGGTATATGCAATCACACGCCAGCCTCGCCACCCTCTTCAATCCCGACTCCGTCGCCGTCATTGGTGCCTCGGGCAACCCGGGCAAGCTTGGCCATGTGGTGCTCTCGAATCTGGTGGGCGCAGGGTACAGGGGGAAATTGTTTCCCGTCAATCCCGCCGGGGGTAAAATCCTCGGGCTCACGGTCTACCCCACCATAGACCAGCTGCCCCACGCGCCGGATCTGGCCGTGGTGCTCCTGCCGCGCCAGCAGGTGCTGGACACCCTGGCCGAGTTGGCCAAGGCGAACGTCCGCTCCGTGTGCGTCATCACCGCCGGATTCCGCGAGACTGGCCGCGACGGCTTTGAGCTGGAAATGAAGATGGCCGAGCTGGCCCGCCGCCGCAACATGACCCTGCTCGGCCCCAATTCCCTCGGACTCATCAACACTGCCTGCGGCCTCAACGCCACCATTGCCCAGGCCATGCCCGCCAAGGGCTCAGTCGGCTTCTTCTCCCAGTCCGGCGCACTGTGCTCGGCCATCCTCGACTGGGCCGACGGCGAGGGCTTCGGCTTCTCCAAGTTCGTCAGCCTGGGCAACAAGGCCGCCCTGTCCGAGGCCGATGTGCTTGAGGCCCTGGGCGACGACCCGGACACCAAGGTCATCATCGGCTACCTCGAAAGCGTGGACGATGGCGATAAATTTCTGCGCAAGGCCCGCGCCGTGACCGGCACCAAACCGGTGATCATGATCAAGGCAGGCACCACCTCCTCTGGAGCGCGGGCCACATCGAGCCACACCGGCTCCATGGCCGGGTCGGTGGAGGCGTCCACCGCCGCCTTCCGGCAGGCGGGCATCATCGAGGTACACGACCTGGAGGCGCTCTTCGATCTGGCCCGGGCCTTTGCCGAGCAGCCACTGCCCCAGGGACCGAACCTGACCGTGATCACCAACTCCGGTGGCCCGGGCATCCTGGCTGCCGACGCCTGCGAGGGGGCCGGGCTCACCCTGGCCCGCCCCAGCCAGCAGACCCTTCAGACCCTGACCGATGCGCTGCCGCCCTTTGCCTCCATCTACAACCCCATCGACATCATCGGCGACGCCAGGGCCGACCGTTACCGGGCCACGCTTGGTGCCGTGGCCGCCGACGAGACCACCCACGCCATCCTGACGCTGCTCACGCCCACGGCCTCGGCCGAGATCGAGGCCACGGCCCAGGCCATCATCGACACGGCCGCCGCCTGCGACAAGCCCGTGTTCGCCTGCTTCATGGGCCACGAGCGCATCGGCCCCGGCCGCGACATGCTCATGGCCGCCGGCGTGCCCTGCTACGCCTATCCCGAACCGGCCATCCGCGCCATCGCGGCCATGCTCGCCCACCACCGCTGGCTCAACCGGCCCCATCCGGTGGAGGTCTGCTTTCGCCGCGACAAGGGCAAGGCTGAACACGTCATTGGCAAGGCGCGCAAGCTGGGCTTAACCGAGCTGCCCTTTGCCGACGCCATGACCGTGGCCGCGGCCTACGAACTGCCCGTGCCCGAGACCCGGCTGGTGCGCACCAGCGAGCAGGCCGTGCGCGCGGCCAAGAAACTCGGCTACCCCGTGGTGCTCAAGATCGTCTCGCCCCATATCCAGAGCCGGGCCGACGTGGGCGGCGTGGCCCTCGACCTGCACACCCCGCGCGACGTGCGCGACGCCTGGCTGGCCATCACCAGCCGCTGCCAGCGCAAGCGCCCCGACGCCTACATCGCAGGCTGCATGGTCCAGACCATGGGGCCGGTCAAGGCGCGCGAGGTGGAGGTACGCTTCACCCAGGATCCGCAGTTCGGGCCGCTGCTATCGTTTTGTCTGGCCGGACCGCTCTCCGAAATGCTTGGCGATATCAGCCACCGGCTGGCCCCGCTCACGCTCCAAGACGCCCAGGACATCGTGCGCGAGATCCGCTCGTTCCCGCTCCTGCGCGGGGCGCGAGGCGAGGAGCCGGTCAACCTGACGGCCATCGAGGACATTCTCTTGTCCATGTCGCAGTTGGCGAACGACTTTCCCTCCATTCAGGAGGCCGTGCTCAGCCCGGTGCTGGTCAACGCCGAAGGTGCCCTTGTTTCGGACCTGCGCTTGACCATCGGCTGATTATTCCGCAATGTCATCAAGACGAGACGTGGGCCGAGGCCGCGCGCTCGCTTCACAACCAGGGAGGAAATTCGGCATGGCAGGTCTCTACATCGGTTCGACCACCGGGTATTCGGGCAAGAACATGATCATCATGGGCCTGGGCCTCAAGCTCCAGAAGGACGGCTTCAACGTGGGCTACATGAAGCCCGTCGGGGCCATGCCCATGGAGATAGACGGCAAACTCGGGGACGAGGACGCCGCCTTTGTCCAGGACGTGCTCGGCATTCACGAGGACCCGGAGCTGGTTTCCCCCGTGGTGGTCACCCAGGATTTCAAGGTCAAGGCGTTCTCCAACAACATGGAAGGGCTGCTCGACAAGATCGTGGAGAGCTACAAGACCCTGTCCGAATCCAAGGACGTCACCCTGGTGGCGGGCTCGGGCTCCATGTATTCCGGCAAGTACTGCAACACCGACGCCATCTCGGTCATCAAGCAGCTGGGCATCAAGGCGATCATCATCGACCGCTTCCAGAAGGAGCTGAAATACGACTACCTCATGGTCATGAAGGAGCACCTGGGCGACCAGCTGGTGGGCGTCATCCTCAACGACATCCCGCCGCACTTCATGGACGAGGTGGATCAGCTGCTCGGCCCGGCCCTGGAGGCCAAGGGCATCAAGATTCTCGGGGTCATCCCCCACGACCCGCTCATGGGAGCCATCAAGGTGGGAGACCTGGCCGACCGGCTGGGCGGCAAGATCATCTCGGCCCACAGCAAGGCCGAGCGCGTGGTCGAGACCTTCCTCATCGGCACCATGCAGGTGGAGAACTTCATGACCCACTTCCGCAAGAAGAAGAACTCCGCCATCATCGTGGGCGGCGACCGCTCGGATGTCCAGCTGGTGGCGCTCGAAGGCGACTGCCCCTGTCTGGTGCTCACCGGCAACCTCTACCCCAATGACATCATCCTGACCCGCTCCGAGGTGCTGGAGACCCCCATCATCATGGTCCGCGAGGACACCTTCACCGTGGCCAAGAAGATGGACGACATTCTCTCCCGCCACAAGCTGCGCGACGCCATCAAGATCAAGCAGGGCGCCGAACTGGTGGCCACCCACCTCGACTTCCAGCACATCAAGAAGGAGCTGGGGCTGAAGTAGGCCCGGCCAATCCGATCAAAGCCAAAGGCCCCGTCTTCGGGGCCTTTCTTCTCCCGCTGTCGGCCCGTCCGGTTGCCAACCGGATGGACTCGGGCTAGGACCAACGCATGAAGAACACGTCCAGACGAAAACCCCGCAAGCGGGACTGCCCGCCGCCGCCTCTGCATTCGGCGCGGACCTATGTGCGCGTGGAGCCGTCCAAGATCGGGCTGTTCCGCTTCCTGCTCGAAGCCCACGACAACCTCGGCGTGTTCACCGTGACCAACCGCTTCACCGGGATTCTCCAACTGCGTTACAGCCCGCACATGCGCCGCGAGATGCGCACCTTTCTCGACGCTGCGGCCACGGAGATGGCGGTGGAGATCGTCCTGGACCCGGGCGGGGCGAGTGGTCGGCCCGGCTGATTCTTCCCTGCCCGAAATGAACCCTCTACCCGGCCAGCGCCGGATGCGAAGGATTCATTCTCTCATTTCTCGCTGATTGAAGCCGCTGCGCCCGGTTGGGCGAGGGCCGGAAAAGCCGTGGTCCTGCGTTTGCGAGTCGCCCTCTCAGGGATTGCTCACGGGACCGGATCCATGGCCGAGGTGAGCAGCCTGGCGATGTCCCTGACGTCTGCCCGGTAGTCGCCGGAGCGCACCAGGGACTTGAGCCGGGCTATCTTTCGGGCGCGTTCGGCCTCCTCTTCGCGGCTGATGCGATCGCGGTCCGGGCGTTCCCCCCTGGCCGCGTCGAAGTCGCTGAATACGCGCTCGGTTTTGATTTCGGCCGCATCGTCGCGACCCGGTTTTTGCCTCTTCATCAACCCCTCCCTGGGTCGTTGAAGGTGTGGGGGGCGGGCCTGTCGGCCCATCCCCCCAGTCTCCCCCCCGTCCGTTCCGGCGCCTTGGTCCGCGTCCGTGCGAACGGCTCCTTCCTGCCCCCGGGTCATTCCCCGCGTTCGTATGCCGAGCCCGTCTTGGGCCGTGAGCAGTCAGGTTGCCCCTCTTATCGGCAGTGACGCCTGTTAGGCTTAGGCCTTGTCCGCTCTTTGCGAAAAGATAAATCGTCCGTCATATCAACGCCTTGCTTCTTAAAAAATGGGGGCCGCGATGGCTGCGAAGGGTGGAAAAAGGCAGCGGGGCGAGGGGGTTACCCCATGACAACCCGGGGGAAATCGGGTTATGCCCAAAGCATGGGTGAAATCAAGAACGTGTGCCTGATCGACGGCCCCCAGTCCCTGGCCGCCGCTTTTGGGGAGCTGGGGTGCGAGGTGCTGCGCCTGGCCGGATCGGGTGGATCGGTGCTGGACCTTGGCCAGGCCCTGGCCCAGGCACGGGAGGGACGCGGGTTCGAGCCGGACCTGGTGGTCCAGGCCGAGTCTCTGGGACCGAGATGCCTGCTTGCGGGGCTTGATGCCCTTGCCTGCCCGACCATGCTCTGGTGCATGGACCCGCACCTCAACGGGTATTGGCATGCGCCCTACGCGCGGCTTTTCGACCTGACCTGCTCTTCGCAGCGGGCGGCCATTCCGGTGCTCGCCGGGCGGGGCGCGGCTGATGTTCGCTGGCTGCCCACCTACGGGCTGCGCTCGCCAAACCCCGCCCATGGACAGCGCACGCGCGACGCGGCCTTTGTGGGCCGCCTGACGGCCGCGCGGCCGGGCAGGACATGGATGGTGCGGCTGCTTGAGCGGGCATGCGCCGGGCATGTCCTGACCGTGACCGACGGGCTCTCCTTCAAGGCCATGCTCGATCTCTACCGCGACGCGCGGATCGTGCCCAACGAGTCGATCCTGGGCGAGGTCAATTTCCGCCTGTTCGAGGGCGCGTCCTGCGGCTGTCTGGTGCTGGGCCAGGATCTGGGCGATGAGCAGGCAGCACTGTTCGAGCCGGGACGCGAGTTCGACACCTATGCCGACGGGGTGGAGCTGGAGGAAAAACTCTGCATGTACCTGAAGAACCCTCGGCTGACCCAGGCCATGGGCCGGGCCGGACGCGAGCGGGTGCTGGCCGAACACACGGTCCGGCATCGGGCGCAACGACTGCTGGAATACGGGCGTGACGCGGCAGACTGCCGGGCCAGGGGGCGCGAGGCCGACACCTGGCTGGCCCTGACCGTTGCTGCCATGTGGGAGGCGGACATGTTCGGGGGCTCGGCCCAGGAGGTGCTTGCGCGGATGGCCGGGGGTCCCGGGGCCATTGATCTGACCGTGTCGCCCGAGGTGGCCTGCGCGGCCATGCGTGTGCAGGCCATGGCCGGGATGACCACTGCGCTGGGCGTGGCCGTGGACAGCCTGCTGGCCGCCGGACTGTGGGAGGATTCGGCCGAGGCGAACCTGACCGGGTCCATGGCCGCCCTGCGGCTGGACCGTTTCGACGCGGCCAAGTCCTTCTGGTATCGCCACATCCGCAGCACCGGGATCAGGAATCCAGGCCCGCCCGGCTCGCCGGACGACCTGTGCATCCTCTGGGCCAGGGATGCGGCGCGGCGCGGGACGGTGGTCCGGGCCGGATTCACCTTTGACCCGGCCACGCACCTGCCCGCCGCGGCCAGCGAATGTCTGCTGGCCGTGCTGGCCCACCGCCCCGAGGACCCGGCCGTCACGCGCCTGCTCGACACCATGTTCAGGCCCCTGCCCGGGTTCTCGCAACTGCGGGTGGGATTGCTTTCCTCGCTGACCCTGCGCGAGCGAGACGACTGGCGGCTGGCCCTGGAGCTGGCGCTGGCCAACCTGCGCTCATGCCGGGTCAAATCCGGCCTGGAGGAGCTGGCCGTGGCCCGAAAACTGGCCGAGTCGCAGGGGCAGGAACGCGCCTTTGCCCGCGCCCTGGCCGCAGGCGACCGCTCGGGCATGGTGGCAGTCCGATTCAAACGTTGACCACGGCGCGGCCGGGGCCTTCGGCGCTGGTCCATCGGATGCTCTCATCGATGGGGCGACGGTTGGCGAGGCTTGGAATCCTGACATGGACATAGATTTCACCGGGAGCGGCTTTCTCCGTCTTGACGATACGTCCGCCCCGAAAATGTCACAGGGCCGTCATGCACCCACCCGCCGGATGGCGCATCTTGCTTCTAGACATTTTCTTGAAAACTGGTCACGGTGTGACCATGAACCATGCAAAGAGAGCGGAGGTGCCAATGAAGACAATTCGGTGACGCCAGGCCCGATGCGGCCACTGGTCCAGGTGAGGCGCGACGCCAGTCGATCCAACATCAAAGCATCGGACGGGGGATTATGGCCCAAAAGCACTTTGTCCTCGACACCAACGTCCTCATTGAAAATCCCAAATGCATCACTGCCCTGCGCAACGGGCAGGAAAACCAGATATACATTCCCTACACCGTCCTGACCGAACTGGACGGACTGAAGAAAGACCCACGCATCGGACACATCGTCTCCCAGGCCGTTCAGGCCATTCTCCGAGACGAACTGGTCACCATCTTCCCCCCCGACTTCGCGCTGACCCTCACCGACGACGTGATGGACGACCGCATTCTCAAGGAAATCATGCACATGGCCCCTATCGAGGCCACGCTGATCACCAACGATCGCATCCTCCAGATCAAGGCCAAATGCTTTGGCATCCCCAGCGAGGAGTACCGCGACTCCGACCCCTTCCGCTCTGAATCGCAGCGCTACACCGGGTTCGTGGAAGATGACGAGGAGCTGGTGCCCAACTGCTTCCGCTGGGAAAGCGGTGCCCCGGTGTTCCACGGCCCCGAGGGGCCAAAGCCCATCTCCTACACCCACGAAATCTGGGGGGTCAAACCGCGCAGCGTCTATCAGAACCTCGCTCTGGAACTGATGCTCCAGGAGGGCATCGACCTCATCTCCATCCAGTCCGAGGCCGGGTACGGCAAGACCTTCCTCTCCCTGGCCGCCGCCCTCTACCTGACCCTTGAGCGCAAGGACAACCCCTACCGCAAGATCTATCTGGTCAAGCCCGTGGTGGAGATAGGGACCAAGATGGGCTACCTGCCCGGCGACATCGAAGAGAAGATGCTGCCGTACATCAAGTATATACAAGACCTTCTCATCAAGCTCCACGACATCCGTCCGGCCAACCGCATCTTTGCCAACCCCGAGGGCGAGTCCTTTAAGCTCAATCCCAAGAAGTTCGAGATCCAGCCGGTGGCCTTCATCCGGGGCATGAACATCGAAAATGCGGTGGTCATCGTGGACGAGATGCAGAACCTCTCGCGCGGCGAGACACGCGCCCTGCTCACCCGCATGGGCGAGGGGGTCAAGTGCATCTGCCTTGGCGACACCCGGCAGGTGGACAACCCCTACCTCAACGAGTCCAACAACGGCCTCAACTGGACCGTGAAAAAACTCAAGGGGTACAAAAACTACGCGCACATGGTCCTCAAGGGCGACCGCTCGCGCGGCCCCATCACGGACATCGTGCTCAAGTCCAAGCTGTAAAGGGGGCTGGCTTACAGGTCGAAAAAGCGCCGGGCGTTGTCCCCGGTGATCTGCCAGATGTCTTCCACGCTGCGGCCCCTGATCTCGGCCACGCGTTTGGCGGTGAAGGCCATCAGCGCCGGATGGTTGCGCTTGCCGCGCCAGGGCTCGGGCGCGAGGAAGGGGCAGTCTGTTTCGAGCAGGAGCCGCTCAAAGGGGATGCGGGCCACGGCGGCCTGAAGTTCGTCGGTCCGCCTGTAGGTGATGACACCGGGAACGGAGACGTGCCAGCCGTTGTCCACCACGCTGCGGGCCAGGTCGAGCCCGGCGCCGAAGCAGTGCCACAGCACCGGATAGTCGCGGAAGCCATTGTCGATGAGCAGGGCCAGGGTGTCGGCATCGGCGTCGCGGGAGTGGATGACCACCGGGCGGTCCAGCTCCCGGGCCAGGTCCAGCTGGCGGACAAAGGCGCGCTGCTGGATGTCGTGGGGGACGCGCTCCCAGTAGTAGTCGAGACCGATCTCGCCCACGCCCCGCAGCCTCGGCTCGGCCGCGAAGTGGGCGCGCATGCGCGCAAGGGACTCGTCCGTGAGCTGGTCCGCGTCGTTGGGATGCACACCGAGCAGGAAGGAGACCTCGGGATGGCCGTCGAAAAGCGGGCGGCCGCGCTCAAAGGCGTCCGGGCCGAGAAAGACGTTGATCAGGTGCGAGATCCCGGCGGCGCGGGCGCGTTCAAGGACAGCCTCGCGGTCGCCGTCGAACTCCTCAAGATCGAGATGGGCGTGGGACTCCACACCCACCGGAGGCAGGCTCAGGGATTCGGGTTCCGGGCGGATTGTCTTCTTGGCCATGTCGGGTCTTGCTCGCGCCTTTCAACTCACCATGCGTCCCACACGGCCAGGACCGAATTCCTCTGCTCGTCCGTGGAATACGCGCTGGCAGTTTCTTGCCCGGCCGCGAGCACGGCGTCAAGCCCTGGCCCGCCCTCGCGAAGAAGCGCTGCGGCCTGCTCAAGGCACAGGGCCGCGTCCAGCACATCGCCGTCCGCACACCACAGGCCGTTGCCGGACCACGCCACCTCGCGCAGGGGCCACCAGGGGGTGAAGCGGGGGCTGGCCTGGGCCTGGCGCATGTAGTCCCACCCTCCAAGGCCGGTGAAGCCCACGGGCAGGCAGCCGCAGGCCATGGCCTCCAGCGGCGGCAGGGGGCAGCCCTCGGGGAATCCGGTCATCAAAAAAATGTGTGCCGAGCGCAAGGCCTTGGCCACGCCAAAGGCGTCCAGCCCCTCGATGGGCAGCCAGCGCACCGCACCCGGCCCATTGCGGTGCTCGAAAACCGCCCTGATCTGGGCGGCCAGCCCCTTGTTCTTGCGCGGCATGAAGGCCACGGTCACGGCCTTGTTCGCGGCGATGGCCGGCCGGGATTTGTCGCGCCGGAAAATGGCGTGGTCGATGCCGGGCCGCAGGACCGGGGCGTCCTGGGTCGTGGCCTGTCTGATGAAATGAGCCACCGGATCGGACACGGCCAGGAACGAGACGGGCAGGCTGCTCCAGGCCACGCCCGGCGGCAGGGCCGAGAAGAGATAGGCCCAGTTCTGGACATAGGCCACGCAGCGGGCGCGGGCCTCCAGCCCCGGGGCCAGGGCGTTGGGCCACCCCTCGGGCACCAGCCAGAGGTCGTCCGGGGTCAGGCTCATGTCACTCCAGGCCAGGACCGGGGCAGCGTCGTCCAGCCCCTCGGGTCGCCAGCTCCCCCCCTCGCGCTCCACCAGATACGTTTCGCGCCCGGCCTGATGCAGGATGTCCGCCATCTGGCGCAGGACCGTGACGCCGCCGGTGGGTTTGCTGGCCGGGGGCAGGAAGATGAATGTTTTCATAAGATCAGAGTGAAACCACACTCGAAGGGATTTGGCAAGGGATGGCCGGACAATGCCAGCCGGGACCGCGAGGCCCCCGGGCGCGGGGTGGGGAAGAGAGAGGGGGGAGTCCCCACCCCGCAGTACAGAGGGAAGGAGTGCGGTGTTCCGAATGCCAGTGAACCATAGCCCCGCCGGGCTGACGGTTCCTTGCGGCCGAGTGGAGATCGGGTGACGGATATGTTGCGGTATTTCCGCTTGTCACGTGTTCGGGACGGGCCTAGGGTGCGGCCCATGCGCGCCATCCTCACCCCGGGCATGCGGCACATGCTCATGGGCACCCTCCTCTTCTCCGTCGGATCACTCCTGATCAAGCTCGCTGGCGAGCGGGTGCCGACCCTTGAGATGCTTTTCATCCGGGGTCTGGTGGGCATCGGCTTTGTCTGGTTCATCCTGCGCCGCACCGGGGTGGGCATGCTCGGCACGCGCCGGATGATGCTGCTCCTGCGCGGGGTGGTCGGGTTCGCGGCCCTGTTCGCCGAGTTCTACGCCATCATCCATCTGCCCCTGGCCGATGCCACGGTCATCCTCTTCACCCACCCGGCCGTGGTGGCCCTGCTGGCCTGGGTGGTGCTGGGCGAGCGCATCGGCCCGCGCGGGCTCATGGCCGTGGCCGTCAGCCTCACCGGCGTGGCCGTGGTCTGCCGCCCGGCCTTTCTCTTCGGCGGCGGCCCCTCGAATCTCGACCCCCTGGCCGTGACCGTGGCCCTGTGCGGGGTGGTGGTCACCTCCCTGGCCATCCTGGCGGTGCGCACCCTGGCCAGGACCGAGCACCCGGCCGTGGTCATGCTCTACCCGCCCTTGGTCATCACGGTGCTCTCGCCCATCCTGGCCTCGGGGTGGGTCTGGCCCACCGCGCTGGAGTGGGTGTACCTGCTCGGCATCGCCGCCTTCATGAACGCGGGCCAGTACTTCATGACCCGTGGCTACGCCATCGAGTCCGCAGCGCGCATCAGCGCCGTGACCTGCCTTGAGATCGTGTTCGCCGCTTTCTGGGGCGCGTCCATCCTGGGCGAGATTCCCGACAGCTGGACCGTGGTGGGCGGGGCGCTCATCGTGGCCGGAACCATCGCCCTGGGCCGGGGCGAAGAGCCGCACCCGACGCCGGACGCGCCCACGAGCGCGTGACCACCCCGCCCTGGTCCCCCCCGATCATTTTCCGCTCCCGCGCCGTCGGCCGGACCCCTTTGGCATTAAACTTGATTGGTGCTGCGGAATTGGAAATATCTTCCGCATGGGAACAGCACAGGGAGCATCCGTGAAAAAGAAATACCTGATCATCGGCGCAGGCCCCACCGGGCTCGGCGCGGCCCACCGGCTGCGCGAACTGGGCGTGGACGACCTCATCGTGCTGGAGCGGCACGGCCACGCGGGCGGGCTCTCCGCCAGCTTCAAGGATGACAAGGGCTTCACCTGGGACATCGGCGGCCATGTGGTCTTTTCCCACTACGAGTACTTCGACGCCCTGCTCGATTCGCTGCTGGGCGACGAGCGGCTGGAGCACGAGCGAGAATCATGGGTGCGCTCCTGCGCCACCTGGGTGCCCTATCCCTTTCAGAACAACATCCGCCACCTGCCGCCCCAGCCTCGCTGGGAATGCGTGGAGGGGCTTTTGCCCGGCAATCGGCCCGACAACGACCCCGCTGACTTCGGCCAGTGGATCAAGCGCATCTTTGGCGCGGGCATCGCCAAGTATTTCATGAATCCCTACAATTTCAAGGTCTGGGCCACGCCGCCCGAGCTGATGCAGTTCGGCTGGATCGGCGAGCGGGTCAGCGTGGTGGACCTGCGCCGCGTGCTCAAGAACATCATCCTTGAGCGCGACGATCTCTCCTGGGGGCCGAACAACACCTTCAAGTTCCCGCTGCACGGCGGCACGGGCGAGATCTTCCGGCGGCTGGCCGCCCGGCTCGACGGATTCATCGAGTACGGGCAGGAAGTGGCCTCCATCGACGCCAAGGCCAAGACCGTGACCACCAAGGCCGGGCTGACCGTGGAATACGAGACCCTGCTCAACACCGCGCCCCTCGACATCCTCGCCTCGCGCTGGCTGACGGACACGGACGAGGCCATGGTCGAGGCCGCGGGCCGTCTGACCCACAACTCGGTCCACGTGGCCGGGGTAGGCCTCGACATCAAATCCGAGGCCGAGCGCAACCCGCGCTGCTGGATGTATTTCCCGGAGCCGGACTCCCCCTTCTACCGGGTGACCAATTTCCACAACTACTCGCCCAACAACGTGGCCCGGCCCGGCGAGCAGCTCGCCTTCATGTGCGAGACCTCCTACTCGACCCACAAGCCGGAGAACTGCGACGAACTGATGGACCGGACCATCGAGGGTCTGGTAAACACCTCCCTGCTGGACGCGGCCAGGGTGGCCGATGTCCTGACCCGATGGGAGACCACCGTGGACTACGGCTATCCCGTGCCCTGCCTGCAGCGCGACAGCGCACTCAAGGCCATCCAGCCCCGGCTCGAAGCGCGCGACATCTTCTCGCGCGGCCGCTTCGGCGGCTGGAAATACGAGGTGGGCAACATGGACCACTCGGTCATGCAGGGCGTGGAATGGGCGCAGAGGATGGTCACCGGCGCTCCCGAAACCACCTATCGCTGGGAATGAAACACCGCATGAACACAGATATTTTCGCCACCCGGCGCGAGAGGCTCCGCAGATCGCTGCACGAGCGGGGACTCGACGCGCTCCTCGTCTCCCACGCGGCCAACCGCTACTACCTGAGCGGCTTCGAGCTGCATGACGCCCAGTGCAATGAATCCTCGGGCTGGCTCCTGGTCACCGCCTCGGGCGACGACCGCCTCTTCACCGATCCCCGTTACGTGGACGCCGCCCGCCGCGTCTGGGACGACGCGGCGCTGCACGTCTACAGCCGCGACAAGCATGAGCTGGTCTGCGCCACCCTGGAAGGGTTGGGCGTCCGCTCCCTGGGTTTTGAACCCAAAGCGCTGCACCTCTTTGATTATGACAAGCTCAAGGAAAAGGTGGACCTGACCGGGGCCGACAACCGTGTCGAGGCCCTGCGCGTGATCAAGGACGAGGACGAACTTTCGCGCATGGACGCGGCCATCGAGCTGAACCACCGCCTTTTCGAGTACATCGAGACCCGGCTCGAACCGGGCCGCACCGAGGCCGAAATAGCCTGGGATGTGGAGCGCTTCTTCCGCGAGAACGGGGCCGAGGAGATGGCCTTTTCCACCATCGTCGGGGTCGGCCCCAACGCGGCCCTGCCCCATGCAAATCCCGGAGCCACCGTGCTGCGCGAGAACGAGTTGGTCCTCATCGACACCGGCTGCCGCTGCCAGGGCTACAACTCGGACCAGACCCGCACCTTCTGGGTGGGCGCCACCCCCTCGGACCGCTTCAGGCGGACCATGGATTTGGTGCGCGCCTCGCAGCAGGCGGCCATCGACATCATCCGGCCCGGCCTGCCCTGCATTGAGGCCTACGAAGCGGCCTGGGCCGTGTTCGACAAGGCCGGGGTGGCCCACCAGTTCACCCACGGCCTGGGCCACGGCATCGGCCTTGAGACCCACGAGCCGCCGAGCCTGAGCAAGGCCGCCAGTTGCGTGCTTGAGCCGGGCATGGTGGTCACCGTGGAGCCGGGCCTGTACGATCCGGCCTGGGGCGGCATCCGCTGGGAATATCAGGTGGTGGTGACCAAGGACGGCTGCCGGGTCATGTAGCCCCCGGCCGATTCGCGAAACGAGACGGGCCGCTCCCCCAACGCAGGGGGAGCGGCCTTTTTCGTGGATTTACAGCAGGAAGCTGCCGGTGACGGATTCCGGGTTGGCGATGATCTCCTCGGGCGTGCCCGAGGCCACGATGCGCCCGCCGTGCTCGCCGCCGCCCGGGCCGAGGTCGATGACGTGGTCCGAGGCCATGATCACGTCGGTATTGTGCTCGATGACCATGACCGTGGCCCCCTTCTCCACCAGGGCGTGGAGCACCCGGATGAGCTTGCCCACCTCGTGCATATGCAGGCCGGTGGTGGGCTCGTCGAGGATGTAGAGCGCGCCGGGCAGGTTGCGCTTGCCCAGCTCGCGCGAGATCTTGATGCGCTGGGCCTCGCCGCCGGACAGGGTGGTGGCGGGCTGGCCCAGGCGCAGGTATTCAAGCCCCACCTCGGCCAGCACGTCGAGCCGCCGGACCAGGGCCGGATGATTGGCGAAGAACTCGCGCGCCTGGCGCACAGTCATATCCAGCACATCGGCGATGCTCTTGCCCCGGTATTCCACCTCCAGGGTCTGGGCGGTGTAGCGCTTGCCCTTGCACGCCTCGCAGGTGACATAGACATCGGGCAGGAAGTGCATCTCGACCCGGATCTGGCCGTCGCCCTTGCACGCCTCGCAGCGCCCGCCCTTGACGTTGAAGGAGAAACGGCCCGGCTGGTAGCCCCGGGTGCGCGCTTCCTTGGACCCGGCAAATATCTTGCGAATCTCGTCGAAGATCTTGGTGTAGGTGGCCGGGTTGGAGCGCGGGGTGCGGCCGATGGGCGTCTGGACGATGGAGATTACTTTTTCCACCAGCTCAAGCCCGTCGATGCCACGGATGGTGCCGGGGTTGTTGGCTTTCTGTCCCATGTGCAGGAGCATGTGCCGGTACAGGGAGTCCATGACCAGGGAGCTTTTGCCCGAGCCGGACACGCCGGTGACGCAGGTCATGACACCAAGGGGGAGGGTCACGTCCAGATTCTTGAGGTTGTTGGTGCTCACCCCACGCAGGGCGATGGCCCCCCTGGCCTCGCGCCGTGTCTCGGGCGGGGCGATGGAGAGGTCGCCGCGCAGGTACTTGCCGGTCAGGGTGTCGGCCTTGAGCAGTTCATCCACCGGGCCCTGAAAGACGATCTCGCCGCCGAGCCAGCCCGAGCTGGGGCCGATCTCGATGACGTGGTCGGCGTGGAGGATGGTGGGCTCGTCGTGCTCCACCACCAGCACGGTATTGCCCCGGCTCTGGAGCGAGCGCAGGGTCTTGAGCAGCCGCTCGTTGTCGCGCGGGTGCAAGCCGATGGACGGTTCGTCCAGCACATAGGTGACGCCCACCAGCCCGGAGCCGAGCTGGGAGGCGAGGCGGATGCGCTGGGCCTCCCCGCCGGAAAGGGTGGACATGTTGCGCCCGAGCGAGAGGTATTCCAGACCCACGTTGACCATGAAGCCGAGGCGGTGGGTCAGCTCCTTGAGCAGCGGCTCGGAGATGCGGGTCTCATGGCCCGAGAATTCGAGGTGTTCGAGCCAGTCCAGGGCGCGCTGGATGGACATGGAGGTGAACTCGTCCATGTTCCTGTCGGCCACGCGCACGGCCAGGGCCTCGGGCCGCAGCCGCGCGCCCTGGCAGGCCGGGCAGGGGCGGCTCTGGCGAAAGCGGGCTGTCCAGTGATCCCACACCCCGGCCTGCTGCTGGCTCAAATCGAGCAGCGGCACCACGCCGGGCCAGCCCGTGGCCGAGTCGCCGTGAAAAAGCGCGTGCCACGCCTCGGGCGAGTAGTCGGCCAGGGGGGTGTCGAGGGTGAAGCCGTGGGCCTTGCCGAGCTTCTTGAGCAGCGGGCCGTACTGGGTCTGACGGTAGGCGGATTTCCAGGGGATGACCCCGCCCAGGTTGAGGGAGAGCCCCCGGTTGGGCGCGATGAGGTCCGGCTCGAAATAGTCCACGCTGCCGATGCCGTTGCAGGTGGGGCACGCGCCCTGGGGCGAGTTGAAGGAGAAGAGCTGCGGGCTCAAGCGCGGCATGGAAATCTTGCACGACGGGCAGGTGGACAGGGTGGACATGAAGATGTCGCGGCCCGATCCCTCGGCATCGAGGACCGAGACGAGCATGCGCTCCTCGCCCCGGGTCAGGGCCAGCTCCACCGAGTCGGTCAGCCGCTTGGCCATGCCTTCGCGGATGACGAGGCGATCCACCACCAGATCGATGGTGTGCTTCTTGTTCTTCTCAAGCTCTGGCGCGTCGTCCAGGGCGTGGAGCGCGCCGTTGACGCGCACGCGGGCAAAGCCCTCCTTCCTGAGCTTGGCAAAGAGGTCCTTGTGGGTGCCCTTCTGGTGTTCCACCAGCGGGGCCATGACCATGAACTTGGTGCCCTCAGGCATGGCCAGCACGGTGTTGACGATCTCGTCCGTGGTCTGGGCCGCGATGGGTTTGCCGCACTCGGGGCAGTAGAACTTGCCCAGCCGGGCGAAGAACACGCGAAGGAAGTCGTAGACCTCGGTGACCGTGCCCACGGTGGAACGCGGATTGCGCGTGGCGGTCTGCTGCTCCAGGCTGATGGCCGGGGAGAGCCCCTCCACCTTGTCCACGTCCGGCTTGTCCATCTGGGGCAGGAACTGCCGGGCGTAGGCCGAGAGCGACTCCACATAGCGGCGCTGCCCCTCGGCATAGACAATGTCAAAGGCCAGGGTGGACTTGCCCGAGCCAGACGGCCCGCAGATAACCACCAGCTGGTCGCGGGGGATGTCGAGGGTCAGGTTCTTGAGGTTGTGGTGGCGGGCGCCTTCTATGCGGATGACTTTTTTTGGGGCGGTGCTCTTCATCGGCGGAGGATAAACACTCCCAGATGGAAGGCAAGGGGGGCGATGAAAATGCGACCCCGCCGGGTCGATGCCCGTTTGATACCGGCTTGCTGACTTATGTTTGGTGTGTCCCGTCAGCCCAGCAGCCACGCCTCGGCGGCGGCCCGGTCATAAAAGACCCTGTAGCTGATGGACCGGTTGCACAGGGCGGTCTCGATGGAGCGTTCGACCTCGCAGTTGTGCGGGGCGCAGACCGCAGCGGCGCGGATGCCCTGGTTGGCCACGCGCATTTCGTCGAGCCGGTCGGCCAGGAGGACGATGTCAAGGGTATCAAGGGTTATGGTAACGCCGGTTTCTTCGAGCAGAATTCGGTTCTGGCCGGTTTTTCCAGCCTGGTCGATGATGCTCAACGCATACTCGGTCATGTCGGCGACGGTTTGCGCCGTACCTTGCGCCATGACAAGGAGATACCGGTCGGTCACTGTGAATGTTGTTGTGAGAGGCATGTTTGTCTGTGTCCCTTGCCGATGGATTCAGGAGAAAATCCCGGACAAATGATTGCCCTGGATCGGGCATTAAGCTTTTCTCTGTCAAGAAAAGTACCCATTTTTTGGCAAAGAAGCAATGGCCATTGAGACATGGCGCTGTTTGATTCGGGACTTTTTCCCGGATCAGCAGGATGCATGCCTGAGGTTTACAGGCACGGCCAGGGCGCGTATGGTCTTATCTGAAGACAAGCCAAACCCGTCGCGAGGCGGGGACGGAAAGCCACGGGTCTTCGCCCTTTCCGGGCGGTATGCGGCGATTGTGCCCCAGGCCGGACAGCGAAAAGACGAGCGAAGACAGCCGGGTTGCCAGAACATCCCCTGCCCGGGCCGCATCGCGCAGTCCTGCCAGGAGCGTCCAGGCGACCCGACCATGCAGGAGGGAGCCATGGGAACCACCGCACCGGCCGACGACAACGGCCACACCCCCACACAGCCGACCGGAACGCTGTTCAAGGTCTCGCCCTACATGGTCATCCCGTCGCGGGTGGGCGGCTTCTCCCTGTTTCTCAAGCAGGATCACGGCTATGTGCTCTACGCCGAGAAGGGCGAACTGTTCACGGACGAGCACAAGGAACGGCTCTCCCGGCTGGGCGTGGACCACCTCTATGTGCGCGCCGACGACTACCGCCGCTACGCGGAATACCTGCACGACAACCTGCTCGAACTGCTGGACGACGAAAGCATTCCGGTGCGCGAGCGGGCCAGGGCCTGGAACGACGCCACGGTCTCCCTGGCCCGGCAGGCCTTTGAGACCAGCCTGCCCAAGGACATGGACAGGCGCAGCTTTGCCCGCATCCGCGCGCTCATCGCCAACAGCTTGAAATTCCTGGCGCGCGAAGACGCCCTCAAGGAGCTCTCGCGCTTCATCGCCGAGGGCAGCGAACTGTACCGACACGGCATCGGGGTCATGGTCCTGTCCGTGAGCGTGCTCGCCAGCTATGTCAAGGACGACTCCGACCTGCTGGTGGCCGTGGGCGTGGGGGCCATGCTCCACGACATCGGCAAGCTGGAGCTGCCCGCCGAGCTCTTCGCCCGGCGACGCGACACCCTGAGTCAGGCCGAGCTGGACATGGTCCGCTCCCATCCGGCCCTGGGGGTGGGCGTGTGCTCGTCCCTGCCCCTGCCCCAGGAAACATTGCAGTGCATCCTCTTCCACCATGAGCGCGAGAACGGCTCGGGCTATCCCTCGGGCGCGTCCGGGGCCATGCTGCCCTCCTATGTCAAGGTCGTGGCCCTGTGCAACGAATACGACGGACTGATGCGCGGCGGCACGGGCCGCAAGCCCTTGACCCCCTTCGAGGCCCTGACCCGGATCAAGTCCCAGCGCGGGGCCTACGACCTGGAACTGCTCAAGCGGCTCATCGCCACCCTGTCGCGCGCCCAGCTGGCCTGAAGCCACCCGGCCACATGACCACAACGCCGACCGGGCGGGGCCACTCCCCGCCTGGTCGGCGTTGTGTCATGCCGGGCTACCTGAATCAGCCGTTCAAACGAGCCCACACGGCGTAGACCGGGTCGCTACGCGTCGAGTGTTCGGCGTGGGCAGCCTCGGTGTCGTCCCCTGCCTCGGCCGGGCGCGGCCAGCCGCGTTCGCTGATGGTGCGCACATCGCCAAATCCCTCGGTGTGGGCGAGATAGTGGCTGACCAGCCCCATGCGCTCGAATTCCAGCAGCTCGGTCCAGACACGGACCACCCCGGGCTCGAACCAGCGGTTGGAAAAGGTCAGGACAAACACCCCGCCCGGCCGCAGCACGCGGGCTGCATCCGCGAAGACCTCAAAGGGGCGGGTCAGGTACTCAACGGCCAGGGAGCAGACCACGGCGTCAAAGCTGGCCTCGGCAAAGGGCAGTTCCGGGTCCTGGTTAATGTTATGGACCACGGACGCGGTCAGGAGCGGGTTGGCCGCCAACTCCTGCGCGTTCACGCCCAGGCCGGTGACCGATGCCGGGGCCAGCCCGCCGGGCAGGTGCGAGTCACGCCCGGCCATGAGGTCGAGAATGTCCATGCCATCGCGCAGCAGCCCGGCGTGGATATTGACCACGCAAGCCCGCGCCCGGCTGTCCAGGCGGGGCCACTGCCGGGGAACGGCGCGGGACAGGGCCTCGCCAGACTCCTCGTTTCGAGCAAAGGGCTCCTCGTCCCGGGCAAAGGGCTCGTCGCCAAAAAAATCGGTGGCCGCGTCAGGCAGCTGGGCCTGCATGCCCGGGCCGCTGAAAAGGATGTCGGACCAGCGGCGCAGCACCCCGCTCGCCCCGGAGGGCGGCCTGATTTCGAGCACCCTGGCCCGGATGCGTACATCGCGCCCGGCCATGGGGTGGTTGAGGTCCGCCTTGAAGCCGATCTGATCCGTCTCCACCACGCGGAAAGGGGCGTCCGAGTCGGGCCGGGTGCCGGGCACGCTCTCAATGAGGTGCTGCGGATAGAACCGGCCCAGGCGCGGCCTGAGCTTGCGGTTGTGGATGAAGGGGGCCTTGAACCGGGCCAGGGGCATGTCCAGCACCTTGCCCGGCTTGAACTCGGGAACCTCGGACTGGTCGATGGCCATCTCCACCGAATCGCCCACGCCAAGGCCGCGCATGCGGCTCTTGAGACCCAGGGGCAGGATGTCGCGGACAAAACTGACCCCGTCGGCGTAATACCGCTCCACATGGGCCGCGTGCGCGCTCTCCCATGACAGTTCAAACACTACCGTGACCACGGAGTCACTCGTTATATAAGACACTCTTCCTCCTCGCGTGATGTCCGCACACGACGCAAAGCCGTAGTGTTCGGAAAACCGCTGCGCCGAAAAACGCGGTCTTGGGCTGCTCACGCCGCTGGCCGCAGCGGGCCGGGCATTTGCCGGGCTTGCGTGTCGCGCATGAAAGGCGGCAAATGGATCAACCCTCTTTGTGGACGCGACACTGGCGGCTGCACGACCGATGCGTCGGGCGCAGCCCCTGCCGGGGCGCACTTGCGACTGTGGAAGACCATTGTAGCCGAAGAAAGGGAAAAGGCAACCGGAACGGCCCGGGTGTGTCCGGGGTGCGGCGGGAAGCGGTTGACAGCGGGTGCCGAAGGTCAGCGGAACCAGGACGGGACCAGGGTCACGGCCCGGGTCAACTCCCGCTCGATCCTCTCGAAATCGGGCTGGTGGCTAGCCACCAGTACCCAGTAGGCGTCGGAGTGGTTGAGGTGGCGGGTGTGGCACAGCTCATGGAGCAACAGGTGGTCCACCAGCTCTGACGGCAGGAAGAGAAGCTTGGCGTTGAGACTGATGACGCCCCGGGCCGAGCAGCTGCCCCAGCGCGTGCGCTGGCAACGCACCCGCATGGCCGAATAGGGCATGCCCAGCCTGCGGCTGGCCGCGTCCAGGCGCGGCAGCAGGAATTCGCGCGCCTTGCGCGCCGTGAACCGGACCAGGGCCTCAATGAGGGCGGCCGGGTCGTCCAGGGGGCCGCGCACCATTAGGCGCGGGCCGTTCTCGACCACCTCGGCCCGGCCCGGCCGATGCAGGGCGTCCACCCGGCAGCAGCGGCCCAGCGCCCTGTACTCCACGGTCTCGGGCAGTGGGGGGGCTTGCCCGGTCAGGTCCGCGCCCCGGGCTTCCATGGCCGCCCGGGTGCGCTCGATCCACGGCCGCCGGGCGTCGAGAATTTCGCCCACCAGGGCCTGATCAAAGCCGCGCGGCACCACCACCTCCAGCCCCCGGCCCGGCACCAGCTTGACCAGCACCCGCCGGGCGCGCGGGTGGGCGCGGACGCTCAGAGGCAGGCCGCAGTAGCGCGTCATCCGCCCTCCCGGTCTTCCTCGGTGGTCACATGGACGCCCGCGTCGAGAAGCATGGCCGCGAAGAGTCCGTGACCCGGTACCAGGATGCCGGAAAAGGAGCCATCGTAGACATGACCCAGCCCGCAAGAGGGCGAGCGAGCCTTGAGCACCGCCCGGTCGCAGCGGGCCAGCCGGGCCAGCTCCAGCCCCTGTTCGGCCCCGTGCAGGAAGGCCCCGGTGCGGTCAACGCCGTCCCGGTCCTTGACCCGACCCTGGCGCAGCTCGCAGGCCGGTCGCGGCGTGGCCAACCCGCCCGCGATCTCGGGGCAGAAGGGAATGGCAAGACCCCGGACCACCAGATCCATGACCCGTGGGTCGGGCGAGGCCGTGCCGTCATAGCGGCAGCGCTGTCCGGCCAGACAGGCGCTGACCAGGATGGGACGGGTTTCTGGGGAAGGCTTCACGGGCGGCTGTCTCCGGTGATTTGGGGGTCGTGCCGACCAACGCGCGGCAGCAGGCCCATTCTATCCTTGATCTTTGTGATGTCAAAGTCCTATTGTCTGCGCCTCGCAACGAGGTGACCGTGGACGACGCATACCGGCGGCGGCACATGTATCTCTTCCTGCTCGTGCTCGTGGTGGGCGCGCAGGTGGGGTTCCAGGGGTGGCGCACGCTCTTCAACAATTTCGCCGTGGAGGTGGGCGGCCTGTCCGGGTTCGATGTCGGCCTGGTCCAGTCCGCGCGCGAGGTTCCCGGCTTCCTGGCCCTCACCGCCCTGTATCTGCTCCTCATCATCCGCGAACACCGGCTGGCCGCCCTCTCGGTCTGCGTCCTCGGACTGGGCGTGGCCCTGGCCGGGCTGCTGCCCACCACGGCCGGGCTGGTCTTCACCACCCTGCTCATGAGCTTCGGCTTCCACTACTTCGAGACCATGAACCAGTCGCTCACGCTCCAGTATTTCACCCGCACCGAGGCCCCGCTGGTCATGGGCCGCCTGCGCGGCGCCGCGGCCCTGACCAACATCGCGGTGGGCGCGGCCATCTTTTTCCTGGCCCGGGCGGTGGGCTACACCGGGATGTTCGCCCTGCTCGGGGGCGTGGCCGTGGCCGCCGGGCTGTGGGCCATGACCCGCGACCCCTCCAGCGTCGACATCCCCATCCAGAGCAAGCGGATGACCCTCAAGGCCCGCTACTGGCTCTACTATGTCCTGACCTTCCTCGGCGGGGCCAGACGGCAGATATTCGTGGCCTTCGCCGTCTTTTTGCTGGTGCAGCGGTTCGGCTATTCCATTGAGCAGGTGACCGCGCTCTTCGTGCTCAACAACGTGGTCAACTATTTTGCGGCCCCGATGGTGGGCCGGGCCGTGAACCGATTTGGCGAGCGGGCCGTGCTCAGCGTGGAGTACGCGGGCCTGACGCTGGTATTCATGGGCTACGCCCTGACTGACAGCGGCCTTGTGGCGGGCGCGCTTTACGTGGTCAACAACGTCCTCTACAATGCGGCCATGGCCATCAAGACCTTCTACCACAAGATCGCGGACCCGGCCGACATAGCATCAGGCATGGCCGTGGGCTTCACCATCAACCACATCGCGGCCGTGGTCATTCCCCTGCTTGGCGGATTGCTCTGGCTTGCAGACTACCGGGTGGTGTTTCTTGGCGCGGCGGCCCTAAGCGCGCTTTCGCTGCTTTTCAGCCAACGAGTCTCTTCAGAGTTGGCCAAGGCGCGCACCAGGGGTTGACTTGGCCTGCTTCACGGGCCAAATTGAGACTGGTTCCTTCCCGGAAAACGGATGAAATCGACGACGGACGGTGGCACATGAGAAAAGTCGGGCAGGAACTGCCCAAGGTCTTTCTCCAGACTGGAGACTGTTTTTTCGGCGTTGCGCCAACACTGATTACCACGGTGCTGGGCTCGTGCGTGGCTGTGACCATGCATGTTCCCAAAATGGGTATCGGCGCCATCTGTCACGCCTTTCTGCCCGACAGTTCGGCAGGCAAGCGCGGGGGAAACGAGCCGCAGATTTGCCGATTCGTGGATACCGCGCTACAGAACATGCTCGAATCCATGGACAAGGTCGGGGTGCCCAGGCGCGATCTGGTGCTCAAGCTCTTCGGGGGCTCGTCCGGCATCGCGGTGCGCGGCATGGAGTATTCGTCCTACGACATCGGGCGGCGCAACGTGGAGATGGCCCGCAAGCTGCTGCGCTTCGCCCGGCTTGAGCTGACCGCGCAGGACGTGGGAGGCAACCAGGGGCGCAAGCTCCTGTTCAACACCCGTAGCGGCGAGGTCTGGATCAAGCGGCTGCGCCAGGTGGCCTTCGAGAAACAGGACGGCGACGGCACGCGGGGAACCAAATTCTAGCCGACACACTACCCATCAATCTGCAACAAGGGAAATCCATGCGCGTAAAATCTCTGTGCGGACCGTTCACGGCCCTGTGCCTGTGCCTGCTGCTGACGCTGCCGGGCCGCATCGCCCTGGCGGGCGACACCCTCTTCCAGTATTCCACCATCGACGCCCTGCTGGCCGGGCTGTACGACGGCCAGTTGAGTATCAGGGAACTCAAGGACAAGGGCGATTTCGGCCTGGGCACCCTCAACGGCCTGGACGGCGAACTGGTGGTACTCGACGGCGAGGCCTACCACGTCACCGCCGGTGGCAAGGCGCAGATTCCGGCCGATTCGGCCCGCGTTCCCTTTGCCACGGTCTCCTTTTTCCAGGAAGATGCCATCCTCAAGCTCGGCCGCATCGGCTCCCTGGACGAGCTGAACCGGGCCGTGGCCGAGGGGCTTCCCTCGCGCAACGCCTTCTTCGCCATCCGGGTGGACGGGCGCTTCCCCTTTGTCAAGGCGCGGGCCATCCCCAGGCAGAACACCCCCTACGTCCCCCTGGCCGAGGCGGTCCGGGAACAGGTGGTGGTCCAGTTCTCGGGCGAGGGCACGCTGGTGGGCTACTACTCGCCGCCCTTTGTCAAAGGGGTCAACGTGCCCGGGTTCCACTGGCACTTCCTGACCCGCGACCGCAGCGGCGGCGGGCATGTGCTCGACTGCTCCCTGGAGCCGGCCACGGCCCGCATCGACACCCTGCGCGAGTTCACGGTGCGCCTGCCCGCCGCCAGGGAATTCGACGCCCTCGACCTCTCGGGCGACAAGAGCGACGAACTGCACGTGGTGGAACAGGGCACCCCGAAGCAACAGTGACCAGACCGAGATGAGCATGAAGCCGTTCACCGTGACCGTTGATGCCGACCTGGCAGCCATCATGCCCCGCTACTTCGAGCTGCAGCGGGCCGATCTGGCAGCCGCGGCCGAGGCCACGGCCACTGGCCGGACCGAGGTGGTGCGCCTCTTCGGCCACCGGCTCAAGGGCACGGGCGCGTCCTACGGATTCCCCCGGCTCTCGGAGCTGGGCGCGGCCATCGAGGAAGCGGCCCTGGCGACAGACCTGGACCGCGCGGCAGAACTGTCCGCCGAGGTGGCCCGGTTTCTCGACGCCGTGCGCGTGGTCTACGCCGGGGCGGACGCGCCCGATTCCGGCCATGATCCAGGCCGCGACCCATCAAGGAACCGCCGATGAAGATTCTCATGCTCGCCATCAATGATCCGGCCGGGACCGCCATCCAGTTCTGCCGCGCCCTCAACCGCCACACGCGGCACACGGCCCGGCTGGCCACCCTGGAGACGCGCTACACCCACGCCTGGGAGAAAGACCTGCACCTGCCCGACCTGGGGCCGGACGGCGTGGATGAGCTGGGCATGCTCATGCGCGAGGCGGACGTCTTCCACTTCCACATGACCTGCGACGAGCACCAGCCCTTTGGCCCGCATCTGCCCGCCGACCACCTGCGCGGCAAGACCGTGGTCCATCATCATCACGGGCATCACGACTTCCGCTCCAATCCCGGAGCCTTTCGCGACAAGTACCAGCGGCTGGGTCGCGGCAACCTGCTGGTGAGCACGCCAGACCTGATGACGCTGCTGCCCGAGGCGCGCTGGCAACCCAACCTCGTGCCCGTGGACGATCCGCTGTTCACGCCCCTGCCGGGCCGCTTCGACCACCCCGGCCCGCTTCGGGTCTGCCACTCGCCCACCCGCAAGGATCTCAAGAACACCGACGACTTCCTGGCCGTGGCCAAGGCCATGGAAAGCGGCCCGCTCCGGCTGGCCGTGGACCTCATCGACGACGTGCCCAACGCCCAGTGCCTGGCCCGCAAGCGGCGCTGCCATGTGCTCTTTGACCACATGCAGGGCTACTACGGGGTGAGCAGCCTGGAGGGGCTCTCCCAGGGGCTGGCGGTCATCGCCGGGCTCGACGCCTGGAACCGCGAGCAGGTGGCCCGGTTCGCCGAAACCGACGACCTGCCCTGGGTTTCAGCCAGCACCCGGGCGGACCTTGAGGCCCGGCTGCGCGAGCTGGCCGGAGACCGCGACCACTGCCGCGCCGTGGGCGAGACCTCGCGCCGGTTCATGGTCCAGCGATGGTCGGACCGCACGGTGGCTGAGCGCTTGGCCCGGTTCTACGAGGCCATGTGATGGTCCGCCTTTGCCTTTCGGCCCGGATTCCAGTATAGACTTCCGACAGAAGCGCACCACGGGGCAAAGCGACCGGAAGCGCGACAGAGAGAGTGACAGGAAGGGCAATGACAAAAAGCAAGAAGCACCGCATACTGCTGGCCGCCGTGATCGTGGTGGCCGGGCTCGCGGCCTTCATCCTCAATGGCGGGTTGGGACGCACCTCGGACCAGAGTGCGGGGGCAGGACAGGTGCGCATGGCCGTGGACCCCACCGTGATCCCGTCCGACATGCCTTCCGACATGCCCGTGGGCATGCCGCCTGAAGCCTCGTCCGAGGCACGACCCGAAGCCCCTCCCGAAGCGCAACCCAAAGCCCCGGCCCAGGCCTCGGCTCCCGACAGCACTGCTTCGAAGCCCCCGGTTTCCGAGGCTTCTGCCGCCACGCCACCCGCGCCCAAAGCCCCGGCAGCCGAGGTTCCGGCTCCCGAAACACCGGCTTCAGGGGGCATCATCTCCGCCGCCAGCCTCGAATCGACCGCCGGGGGCTTTGTCCTGACGCTGGTCGGCGACAGGCCACTCGGGGCCGTGGCGCACCTGACCCTGGCCTCGCCCCCCCGACTGGTGCTTGATCTGGCCGGTCACTGGACGCTCAAGGCACCCAATGTCCTGCGCGAGGAGAGCGGGCCGGTCCGCCATGTGGTCATCGGCGCGCACCCGAACAAGCTGCGCTTCGTGGTCCACCTGCGCGAGGATTCCGTGCTCGACCGACTCGGGAAGCCGACAACGGCGCACGAGGGCAACACCCTGCGCGTGACCGTGCCCATCGCCCGCCAGCCATGAGCCGCCCCCTGGCCACGCCGCAGACTGACTCTCGTTTCCCAATCGTAACAAACGGGTCATGCGCCCGTAACCGCGCACGGATAGACAACAGGGATTCACTCGCCCTGTGGGCGGGGAGTCAATCATTCCACACCGGGAGTTTCGACAGGCATGAGCAACGCCAACAAGGTGGCCTCCACAAATCTTGATTTCTACTACGAGGATTTCAAGGCACTGGAGAACATCACCCTTGAGTTCCAGCGCAACCGGGTCACGGCCCTGATCGGTCCGTCCGGCTGCGGCAAGTCAACTTATCTGCGGTGCATCAACCGCATGAACGATCTCATCCCGGGCACCCGCGTGACCGGGCAGATGGTGCTTGACGGCGAGGACATCTACGCCCCAGGCCTCGACGTGGTCTCGCTGAGGCGACGCATCGGCATGGTCTTCCAGAAGCCCAACCCCTTTCCCAAGACCATCTTCGAGAACGTGGTCTACGGGCTGCGGGTCAACGGCATCAAGGACAAGGCGTTTCTGGAGCAGGCCGCCGAGGAAAGCCTCAAAAGCGCGGCCCTGTGGGACGAGGTCAAGGACCGCCTGCACACCTCGGCGCTGGACCTTTCTGGCGGCCAGCAGCAGCGGTTGTGCATCGCCCGCGCCCTGGCCGTGCAGCCCGAGGTGCTGCTCATGGACGAGCCCGCCTCAGCGCTGGACCCCATCGCCACCCAGAAGATCGAGGACCTCATCCACGAGCTGAAAAAAGATTTCACCATCATCATCGTCACCCACTCCATGCAGCAGGCAGCGCGCGTCTCAGACCGCACCGCCTTCTTCTATATGGGCAGGCTCATCGAGGTGGACAACACCAAGTCCATGTTCACCAAGCCAAGCAACAAGCAGACCGAGGACTACATCACCGGCCGCTTCGGCTAGGTCGCGCCGCCTGTTGACAGCCCTGGGAGGGCGTGCAATCAGCATCAATTGACGAACAACGACGCCGCGTCGCCAACGGGGACCGGGACCAGAGGAATATATGGAACAGCGTGCACATTTTTCCAAGAAACTTGATGATTTGAAGGTCGAGGTGCTGCGCATGGCAGCCCTGTCCGAGGCCGCTGTCCACAAGGCGGTCAAGGCGTTTCTCGAAAACGACGCCGATCTGGCCGAGGAGGTCATCCTCGGCGACGAGGCCATCAACAAGCTCGAAGACCACCTGGACAACTACACCCTTGAGCTGCTGGCGCTTGACCAGCCCATGGCCATCGACCTGCGCAACATCGTGGGCAGCCAGCGCATCACGGTCAACCTTGAGCGCCTTGGCGACGAGGCCGTGAACCTGGCTCACCGCGCCATGTTCCTGAGCACCCGCCCCCCCCTGCCGCACAATCCCAGGATGGAGAGCCTTGCGGCCACGGCCAAGCACATGCTCTCCGACTCGCTCAAGGCCTATGTGGACGAGGATGTCTCCCTGGCCGGGCAGGTCTGCCGCACCGACGACAAGGCCGACGACCTCAACATCGCCATCCTGCGCCAGTTCGTCAGCGAAATGGTCTCGGAGTCGCGCATCGTGGAGCGCGGCGTCCACGCCATCATCGGCGCGCGCCACCTGGAGCGCATCGCCGATCTGGCTACCAACGTGGCCGAATCCGTGGTCTTCATCGTCGAAGGCACGAGCATGAAGCACAACTGCAAAGAATAGCCGACCATTGCACTCATGTTTCGGGACCGGCGGGCGCACGCCCGCCGGTCCCATTTTTCTGCCACCTTTTCCAGGGGTTCGCACTCTGGCGCGACGTGCCCGCGCGCCCGGACTCCGCCAGGGAAAAGGAGTTTACACCGTGTCGTTTTTCCGATAAAAGCAGGATTCTTCTTTAATCGGGGGTCGGCAACGGCCCCACGAGCGTAAAGAGGACGGAAGCGGCCACAGGCCGACCGCGCATCCCAAGGCTCGACTGCCTCGGAACGATCTCCCTTGAGGCGCGCAGGTACCGTCTTCTTCAACATAAGCGCTAAAATACATTGTCCGAGGTCCGTTGTGGAGGTAACTCATGGAAAACACAAAAGAAGCTATTGAATCGACAGAAATGGAACTGAACTTCGCCGACGCGCTCGACGAATACCTCAATTCCGATTTCGGGGATCTTGACGAAGGCACCATCGTCCTCGGCGAGGTGGTCAAGATCGACAAGGACTACGTGCTCGTAGACGTGAACTTCAAGTCTGAAGGGCAGATTCCCGCCAGCGAATTTCTCGATGCGGACGGCAACATGACCGTCGAGATTGGCGAGAAGGTCGACGTGTTCGTGGCCCGCAAGAACGAAGCCGAGGGCACCATCTACTTGTCCCGTGACAAGGCCAAGCGGATGCAGCTTTTTGATAAACTGGAAGAGCTGATGGAGAAGGAAGGCGAAGTCGTCGGCCGCATCCTCCGCCGCATCAAGGGCGGCTACACCGTCGATCTCGGCGGCGTGGAGGCCTTCCTGCCCGGTTCTCATGTGGACTTAAGGCCCGTCCCGGACATGGATGCCTTGGTCAACAAGAAGTTCGACTTCAAGATTCTCAAGATCAACCGCCGTCGCAGCAACGTCATCGTCTCCCGCCGCGTACTCCTCGAAGAGATGCGCGGCGAGCAGCGCGACAAGCTTCTCGACACCCTCGAAGACGGCCAGGTGGTCACCGGCAAGGTCAAGAACATCACCGAGTACGGCGTGTTCATCGACCTGGGAGGCCTCGACGGCCTGCTGCACATCACCGATATGTCCTGGAAGCGCATCAAGCATCCCAAGGAAATGGTCCAGCTGGGCGACGACCTGGAGCTGAAGATCCTGAGCTTCGACCGCGAAGCGCAGAAGGTCTCCCTGGGTCTCAAGCAGCTGGTCTCCGATCCGTGGGAAAACATCGCCGAGAAGTACCCCGAGGGTGCCCGCTTCAACGGCACCATCACCAACCTGGCCGACTACGGCGCCTTCGTGGAGCTGGAAAACGGCGTGGAAGGTCTGGTCCACATCTCCGAGATGTCCTGGACGCGCAAGCTGCGCCACCCCTCCCAGATGGTCAAGGTGGGCGAAGAGGTCGAGGTCATCGTTCTCGGCGTCGATCAGGACAAGAAGCGCATCAGCCTCGGCATGAAGCAGATCAGCCCCAACCCCTGGGATGTGGTGGCTGAGAAGTACCCCGAGGGCACCGTGCTCGAAGGCGCCATCAAGAACATCACCGAGTTTGGCGTGTTCATCGGCATCGAGGAGGGCATCGACGGCCTCATCCATGTCTCTGACATCTCCTGGACCAAGAAGATCCGCCATCCCTCCGAGGTCTACAAGTCCGGCGACGCCGTTCAGGCCAAGGTGCTGACCGTGGACAAGGAGAACGAGAAGTTCACCTTGGGCGTGAAGCAGCTTGCCGAAGACCCGTGGACCCAGGTTCCGGCCAAGTACCCCGTGGGCCAGATGATCAACGGCACCGTGACCAACATCACCGACTTCGGCCTCTTCGTCGAGGTGGAAGAAGGCATTGAGGGTCTGGTGCACGTCTCCGAGATCAGCCGCAAGAAGATCAAGTCTCCCTCCGAGATATACAAGGAAGGCGACACCATCGAGGCCAAGGTCATCCACGTGTCTGCGGATGAGCGCCGCCTCGGCCTGTCCATCAAGCAGACCAAGGAAGAGGCTGCCGCCGCGCCCGGCGCTGCCCGCAAGGCCAAGAGCTTCGGCGGCGGCGTCGATGCCGGGTCCTCCCTGGGCGACCTGCTTCGCGAGAAGCTTGAGGAAGCCGCCAGCGACATCCTTGAGGAGATCGCCGAAGAGGAAGCCAAGGCTGAAGCCATCGAGACGACCGAGATCGCCGATGAGGAAGCCAAGGCTGAACCCGTCGAGACGACCGAGGTCGCCGAGGACGAGAGCAAGTAGAGAAGACCATGCGTTTGGAAGGAACCCGCCTGCGTTTCTCCCAGCGCCACCCCTTTCTCTTTGGGGTGATGATGATACTGTTGGCCGTGGTCCTCGTCATGGGGGCCACGGCCTTTCTTCGCTCCGTGGGGCTTGGCCCCGGGGGTGGATTCGGTGCAGCCAAGCTCGGCGTGGTGGAGGTGGAGGGCATGATCCTCGACTCCGCCGAAGTGGTCGGGTGGATACGCACTCTCAAGGACGACGACTCGATCCAGGGCGTGCTCCTTCGCGTCAACTCCCCGGGCGGGGCCATCGCGCCGTCCCAGGAAATCTATCAGGCCGTGGCCGATCTGGCCGGGCTCAAGCCCGTGATCGCCTCCTACTCCACCGTGGCCGCCAGCGGCGGCTACTACGCCTCGGTCCCGGCCCACATCATCATGGCCAATCCCGGCTCCATCACCGCCTCCATCGGGGTCATGGCCGAGTTCATCACTGTGGCCGAGGCCCTGGAAAAGCTCGGCATCAAGCCCGAGGTGCTGACCACCGGCCGCTTCAAGGCCGCCGGAACCCCCATGCGCGACCTGACCCCGGAGCAGCGCGAGCAGCTCCTGGGACTCATGCGCGATCTGCACGAGCAGTTCGTGGACGATGTGGCCGCAGCCCGCAAGATGGAACGCGCCCGGGTGGCCGCCGTGGCCGACGGCAGGGCCGTCACCGGGCGGCAGGCCCTTGAGCTGGGGCTGGTGGACATGCTTGGCAGCGAATCCCAGGCCTTTGACCACCTCAAAGTCATGTGCGGCATCGAGGGCCGGGCCGTGCTCGTGCGCGGGCCGATCAAGGAGCGCACCATGCTTGAGCGCTTCGTCGGCTCGCTGAAGATCGACTTCTCTTCCCAGGCCGTCCACGGCTGGACCTTTTCCTACAAATAAATCCCTGTCCTTTTTTCGGCTCTCGCGTCACACCGTTTCCGCGCCAACGCGGCAGCGGCGAGCGGCCTTATGCTGGCCACCCGCCGCGTGTTGTCTCAGGGAATCACTCAGTCTGTGTCGAGCCCGGCTGTGCGAAGATGACGCAGCAGTTCCACGGCCTCTGGCGGCGGCTTTCGCTCACAGCGGGTGTACTGTCGACCGTCAGGGGTCCGGGTGACCAAGCCATGGTCAGCCAGTTCGCGGCGCAGCAGGGCATGGTCGCCGAACAGATGCTGCTGTTCGAGCAGGCGGTTCATCTCGGGCTCGGTCATCGCTGTCCTGGCCGGGATGCGCGCCCATACGCCCCAGAGGCAGAGCATGCGCTGGGTGTATTTCTTGGGCCAGCGCATGAGCCGCCCGCGGTCGTCAAAGAGGCGCATCAGCCGCTTGACCAGGATGAAATCCACCGCAACCGGCGCGGGCCGTGGTGCGTCAAGGCTGTCGCAGACCGCCTGTCGGGCGCGCAGGTGCTGGATGTTGCGGTATCCGCCCGCCCTGGCGAGCAAGTTGAGCATCTCCACATGGCCGGGGATTCGTTTGAGGTCATCGAGCTGACGACGCAGGGTGCGGGCGAAGTCGGAGACATCGTCCACGCACAGGGGCATGGGTGTTCTGGGCATGACATGTCCTCGTTGTCGCGCCTGTCGCGGGGTAGACTGCCGGTGGCCGCCGACTTCCGACTCGGCACGAAACAAGGTGTCGGGTGGAAAGGATGAAGAGGCAGGTTTAGCTCCCCGTAAGGGGCGGCGACGCCTGGGTGAACTGCCGACCGGGGCCATTCATAGCCGATATCCAGTCCAGGCGCAACAGGCTGCGCGTCAGCCGAGGCAGTAGGCGGCGAAGCGGCGCAACAGATCGGCCGACTCGGGCGTTTCGCGCACCTGAGCGCGCACGGCCTCAGGGTCGCCTCCGTGGGCTGCGATCTTCGCGGCCTGGGCCGTGACGTAGTGGCGGGTGGCCCCGGCGTCGAACTCGGGATGAAACTGCACCCCCCAGGCGTGAGAACCCAGGCGGAAGGCCTGATGCGGATCGTGATCGCTGGCCGCCAGGATCACGCTCTGGGGCGGCAGCGCCAGGGCGGTCTGGGAGTGGGTCACGTGGCCCAGGAAAACGGGCGGCATGGTCGAAAACAGGGGATCCCCCGCAGCCTCTGCGGTCAGGGTCACCTCCACGGTCCCGATCTCCGGGCCATCGGCGTGGTAGGCGGCCCGGCCACCCAAGACATGAGCCATGAGCTGATGGCCAAAGCAGATGCCCAGCAGCGGCAGCCCCACGTCAACGGCCCCGGCCAGCCAGTGGCCAGTGGCCAGCATCCAGTCCGCTTCGTCCGTGACCATGTCGTGGGAGCCTGTGACCACGCACCCGACCAGCCCGGCCGGATCGGGCAGGGGGTCGCCACAACAGACATCGGCGCAGCTCCACTGCCCGGGGGCAAGGCCCATGGTCTGGGCGGTCCAGTGCTCGAAGTCGCCCCTGGCGGCGGCGAGGTCGTCAAAGGTGGAGCCGGTCTTGAGGATGAGCAGGGGGAGGGGAGAAGGCATGGCGACACCTCGGCGCTTGCGGGTTGGCAAAGGCGCGATGGTGTCCCAGACCGACTGCCAAGTCAAGACGGCGCAGAGCCGGACCGGCCCCGGCTCAGTGGGGGATGACAGAGGAAAACGCGTTGACGATGACCACTCCCGCCACGATGAGGCCGATGCCCACCAGGGCGGGCGCGTCCAGGGACTGCCCGAAGGCGAAATACCCCACCGCCGTGATCAGCACGATGCCAAGCCCGGCCCAGATGGCATAGGCGATACCAACAGGCATGGCCTTGAGGGCAATGGACAGGCAGTAGAAGGCCCCGGCGTAACACAGCCCCATGACCAGGGTGGGCCACAACCGGGTGAACTGCTGCGACTGGTGGAGGAACGACGTCCCCACCACCTCCAGAACAATGGCCGTCAGCAGTGAGACATAGGTGGTCATGGCAGTATTCATATGGTCTCCCCGGTCATGGACACAAGACGCGCATGGATGGCGTCCCTGTTGTCGATTCGGCCCCCCTCGGGAAGCATCAGTTCGGCCAGCCAGACGCCATCTGCGGCCAGCCGAACCATCGCCAGAGTCGTGGTGCCGTCGGTCGCGGCGTGTTTTTCCAGGCGGTCGTTCAGCCACTGCCACCAAAGTGCGCGCAGCCCGGGCTCGGTGAGCATGGCAATGGACAGGGCCGCGCAGACATTGGTGCTGGCAAAGGCCTCTGCCCGGAAGACCGTGGCCAGATAGGCCCGGGTGAACCGTCCATGGGCTGCAGAGTCGTCTGCAATGACCCGATCGATCTCACGGCCCATCTGGCCGAGCAGGTCGAAAAACACGGCCTCCATCAATGCCTGCTTGCTGGCAAAATGGTGGAACACGCCGCCTTTGGTCACCCCGGCCATGTCAGCCACGGACTGGATGGTCAGGGCAGCCAAACCGCGCTCAACGCAAATCCGCGCCGCGCAATCGAGAATGGCCCGCCGGACGATTTCCGGCTGCTTTTTGCGTTCATGTGCTGTTGTCATGCTCAAAACATACCTTCCGTCCGGTTTGAAGTCAAGTTCTTATGCGAGCCTCGCCGGGCGATTTGTCGCCCTCTGGGCGGACAGCTGCTTGAATAATACGATTGAGTGCGGTATCAAAAGAAAAACGGAGAGACGATGATGATGCGTGCATATTCCAAGCCTTGGACCCGGCGCAGGTTCATCAAGGCCGGGGCCATGACTGCGGCGTTCATGGCCCTTGGCGGGTGTGCCAAGAACCCGGTCACCGGGCGCAATCAGCTGATGTTCGTCAGCGAGACCGATGAGATCACCATGGACAAGCAGGCCGCCCCGCACCAGCTCTCCGCCGACTACGGGCGGACGCAGGACGAGGCGCTCAACGCCTATGTGTCGGAGGTGGGTCACCGGCTGGCCGGGGTCAGCCACCGGCCGGAGATGCCCTACAATTTCCAGGTGGTCAACGCCACCTACGTCAACGCCTACGCCTTTCCCGGCGGGACCATCGCCTGCACACGCGGCATCATGCTCGACATGGAGAGCGAGGCCGAGATGGCCGGTCTGCTCGGCCACGAGATCGCCCACGTCAACGCCCGGCACACGGCCTCGCGCATGAGCAATTCCATCCTGATTTCCTTGGCTGCCGGGGTGGGCGGTGCCTTGATCGGTGCCAAGTACGGCGGGGAATGGGGTGCCCTGGCTGGCGGCCTGGGCGGCTTTGGCGCAGGCATGCTCCTGGCCTCCTACAGCCGCCAGGACGAGCGCCAGGCAGACAGCCTGGGCATGGAATACATGACCCAGGCCGAGTACAATCCCGAGGGCATGGCTGGGCTCATGGAAGCCCTCAACGCCCTGCACGACAAAGAACCCAGTGCCCTTGAGGTGATGTTCGCCACCCATCCCATGAGCAGCGAGCGGCTGGCCACGGCCCGCGCCGAGGCCAACACCAAATACCTGTCGGCCCGCGAGTATTCCTTCTACAAGGAGCGCTACATGGACAACACCGCCGCGTTGCGCGCCAAGGAGCCTGCCATCAAGGATCTGCAGACCGCGGAGAAACACCTGATCAAAAAGGAGTACACCAAGGCCGACGAGCACATCGCCTCCGCCCTCGCCAAGGTGCCCGACGACTATGTCGGGCTCATGCTCATGGCCAAGAGCAAGGCCGCCCAAGGACTCTACGGCGAGGGAATCCCCTACGCCACGCTTGCCCGGGAGGCCAACCCGAACGAACCCCAGGCTCTGCAGATAAGCGGCCTGCTGCTGGTCAGGAGCGGGAACTTCTCCCAGGCTCTGCCCAATTTCTCGGCCTATGAGGTGGCCCTGCCGGGCAACCCCTACTCCGCCTTTTACAAGGGGTACTGCAAGGAGGGCATGGGCGACCGGCGCGGGGCGGCCGGGGAGTATGTGCGCTTTCTCGAACAGGTCAACCAGGGCGATCAGGCCAAACACGCCTACTACCGGCTGGTGGAATGGGGCTATGTCCAGGGCCGGGCCGAGCCCGTGTCCAACCCCTTCAGGGGGCTGGCTTAGCCTCGCCCCAGCGGAACCGGTCAAAAAAAACCGGGGGAGAACCTGTCAGTGGTTCTCCCCCGGTCATTTTGTTGGTGTGGTGCGGGCTTAGTGGACGTAGACCTTGAGGTTCTGCCCGGCGTAGATGATGCCGCGGGCGCTGAGGGAGTTCCACTTGCGCAACTCGGCCACGGTGACTCCGAACTTGCGGGCGATGGCGGTCAGGTTGTCGCCCCGGCGCACCTTGTAGCGCACCAGCTGGGCCTTGGTCTGTTCCGCTTCCTTGACGGCCTGACGTGTGGCCTGACCGGAATTGTCGGGCACGTAAAGCTTCTGCCCTGCCTTGAGCGTGTTGGAGCGCAGGCCGTTGGATTGCTTGAGCGTGTTCACCGTGGTCCCGAACTTGCGCGAGAGGGACCACAGGGTGTCGCCGCTGCGCACCACATAGTTGCCGCGCCGCGAGGCAATGGCCCGGGTGGACGAGGCTGAATCCTCGGCCGGGGAACTGGCCACCACACGGCCCGACTCGTTGCCCGGCACCATGACCAGTTGGCCGGGGCGCAGGGTGTCCGAACTGGTGTTGTTGACCTTCTTGAGCACGGCCACTGGCACACGGAAGCGGTTGGAGATGCGCCACCAGGAGTCGCCGCTGCGCACGGCGTACTGGGTGTAGCCCGCGTAGGGCCGCGACCCGGGGTCCTTGAGGTAGGCGATCATGCTGTTCGCCTTGGCCGCGGGCAGGTAGGCAGTGGTCTCCATGTGCGGCGGGCTGACCTGCCGGCGATAGGCCGGGTTGTAGTCGTGGAAGTCCTTCCAGGTCATGCCGCCCGCCCTGGCCAGGGCGAGCAGATCAGTGCCGCCGGGCACCTGCACGGGCACCACCTCGGGTTCCATGTCCCAAGACACCGGGTTGTAGCCCAGGGTGTCGAGATTCTGGAATATCTTGGAGATGGCGATGAATTTTGGCACATAGTGCTTGGTTTCTGGCTTGAGCTTGGCGCGGCCGGTGAGCTTGTGGTTGTTGGCGGTCAGTTCGAAGAAATCGTCGCAATCGGTCAGCTTGAGGGCGCGGGAAATCTTGCCTTCGCCCGCGTTGTAGGCGGCCAGAGCCAGATACCAGTCGCCGAAACGGTCATGCAGATCGCGCAGATGGCGGGCAGCGGCGTCGGTGGACTTGTAGGGGTCGCGGCGCTCGTCGATCCACCAGTCGGACCGCAGGCCATAGAGCCGACCAGTGCCCTTCATGAACTGCCACATGCCGCCCGCTCCGGCCCAGGAGTAAGCGCGGACATTGTAGCCGGACTCGGTGAAGGGCAGGAGCACGAGGTCCTGGGGCAGGCCATACTGGGTGAAGACGCGGCGCACATAGGGCAGGTGCGCCTGAGAGCGCTCCAGCCAACGCTCCATGGTGCCGCGGGCTTTGTGGTTGAAATAGTTGAAATACCGCTCGACATCCGCGTTGTCGTGATCTTCGAGGTCAAAGAGCAGACCAAAGCGCGCATTGAGCACCGCCTGCTCGGCCTGGGTCAGTTCCCCTTCGGTCACGGGCGCGGCGATGACCTCCGGGTCAAGGGCCTCGGCGTCATCAGGCACACCGCTCTTTTGCGTCTCGACGACAGGTTCGCTGACAGGAGCCTTGGCGGCACAACCGACCGTGAAGGTCGCCAATCCGACGATGAGCAGCGCCGCGAGAAGCGGGCGCAGAGATTTGAATGCGTCCAATTTTTCCTCCGGCTTCCTGCACCCTGTATCATTAAAACAGGGGCTTGGGAAGTCTAGAAAAAGTCTTACATGTGCTGAGCCGATGAGAACAGTGCTACCTCACCTGACCCGGGATTGCAATAGCTCGGCAAAACCCCTACATAGTCGCGGTGCGGTGCGCAACCATGTGCAACTCTTTGCCGCATCGAGACAAGGCGGGGACACTATGCAGGACAGCCAGCAGGACAAGAAGGACGGCAAGATATTCGTGGTCGGCAACAAACCGGTGAGGGAGCTGCTGCTCGACGACCCGGCCCGGGTCGATTTCGTGGCCTTCCGCCTGGGCCGCCACGATGCGGCGATGGAGGAAATCCTCGCCCTGTGCCGCAAGGCCGGAGTGCCCTTCCGCTCAGTGCCGCCCAAGGACCTGGACTTCATGTACCGCGGCAATCACCAGGGCGTGGCCGCCCGGTGCGCGGCCCTGTCCTACGTCTCTCTCGAAAGTCTGCTTGAGATTGCGCCGGACGCCCCCCTGCCGCTCATCGTGGCCCTGGATCAGGTCCAGGATACGGGCAACGTGGGCGTGCTGGCCCGCACGGTCTACGCTTTGGGCGGGGCCGGGCTCATCGTCTGCCAGCATCACGGTGCCTATCTCGGGGCCGGAGCCATGCGCTCCAGCGCAGGCGCGCTCAACAAGCTGCCTGTGGCCAAGGCGGGCAACCTGGCCGTGGCCCTCAAGGACTGCATCAATCACGATTTCACCCTATACTGCGCCCGCTCGGGCGCTGACGCGCTCAACGCCTATGAGGCCGAGTTGAACACCCCGGCCGTGCTGGTGCTCGGCAACGAGGAAAAGGGCGTTCGGCCCGGGGTGGCCAAGCTCTGCCACCACGACCTTTCCATCCCATTGCGGCGCGAGTTCGACTCCCTCAACGTGGCCCAGGCCGGGGCCGTGCTCGTCTCGGAATTCTCGCGCCGCATGGGCTGATCGCCGCGCCTTTCCGTCTGCCCGGCTTTGGGGTATTGTCGGGTCATGCACATCGGACGGTATGAGATTCGCGGCCTGCTGGGCCGGGGTGGCATGGGCGCGGTCTACAAGGCGGCCATGCCCGTGACCGGGCGCATGGTGGCCCTCAAGGCCCTCAAGCCCGCCGGCATTCTTCTCGACATCATGGGGCGCGACGCCCTGACCAACCTGTTTCTGGGCGAGGCCACCACCATGGCCCGCATCAGCCACGCCAACGTGGCCTCCATTCTCGACGTGGACGAGGGCAACGACGCCACCCCGCCCCACTTCACCATGGAATACTATTGCGGCAACCTCGGCGCGCTCATGGGCGAGACCTACGCGGTGGAGCACCTCTCACGCAGGCTTGGCGCGCGGGCGGCCCTGCACCTGGCCCGCCAGATGCTCCACGGCCTGGACCGGCTCCACTACGAGGGCATCGTCCACCGCGATGTCAAACCCTTCAATATCATGCTGGCCGAAGACGAAGGCGGGCTTGGCACGGTCAAACTCATCGACTTCGGCCTGAGCCGGTTGCGCGGCGAGCGCCCCCCGCGCCACCCGGGCATGGTGGTGGGCTCCCCGTGGTACACCGCACCCGAGCAGGAGGCGGACCCGGACAGCGCCGACAACCGCGCGGATCTCTTCTCCGTGGGCGTGACCCTGTACCGGATGCTTACCGGACGGCTGCCGAATGCCGACCGCGAATCGACGCCCCTCCAGGCCGACCCCGACCTCTCCGGCCCGGATTGGGACGGATTCTTCACCCGCGCCCTGGCCGCGAACCCGGATGATCGCCACGCCGACGCACCCGCCATGCTCGACGCTCTGGACCAGCTCGAAGCCGACTGGCTGGCGGCCCGCGATGCGGCCTGCTCCGGCGCGGACCTGCTGGCCGAAACGGCGCAGCCAGATACCGGACATGCGCGGTCCACACCGGTCAAGGTGGGAGCGCGGCAGGCACGGCCATTCTTCGGGCTCGACGAGCTGTGGCGGCCAACGAACACCGCCCCGGCCATTTTCGCGGACCAGGGCGACGGCACCGTGCTCCAACCCGAGCCGGGCGGCCCCGGCAGGGGGCTGGTCTGGGAGCGGCACGGCTCGCGCTATCCCCTCACCTGGGAGCGCGCCAGAGCCCATGCGGCCCGGCTCGACAAGAACGCCTTTGGCGGCCGGACCGGCTGGCGGCTGCCCACGGTGGATGAACTGACCGGGCTCTTCGGCCGGGCCGCGCACCCGGGGTCTTCCTGTCAGGCTCCCGTGTTCGACCCGCGCACGGCACGGCTGTGGAGCGCGGACACCAAGGCCTTCACCGCCGCGTGGTACGCGGACGCGGAACTTGGCTACATTGGCTGGCAAGACCGCACCTGCCGCTTCTTCGCCCGGGCCGTGTGCCCGGCGTAATGCCGGCCGTCACGTCCAGACCGCTTCACCAGACACTGGCAGCCATCCACCCCCGAGAGCCCACCCCCGTTGCCCCCGGCAGGACGCATAGTGCCTCGGCACATCGGCCACGCCCCCGGGCCAGCGCTACCTGCATATGCGCAAAAATGATCAAGCGGCACAATCGACACCATGACACAAGGAGTCCCATGCGCACCACGAAAGAGGAAACCAAGCGGGATTACGCGAAGCGGATGGACCGAGTTTTGGAACACATCCAAACTCATCTCGACGAACCGATGCCACTGTGCGAGTTGGCCGAAATCGCCTGTTTCTCACCGTATCATTTTCACCGCATCTTCAGCGGCATGATCGGCGAGTCGGTGAAATCCCACATCAGGCGGCTTCGCCTGGAGCGGGCGGCCATCACCCTGAAGCACGGCGAGACTCCCGTAACGGACATTGCACTCAATGCCGGATTCGAGAGCCACGAGTCCTTCACGCGCGCATTCACCGCGATGTTCAGCCTCTCCCCCAGGCGGTTCCGCCACGCGCACCACGGAGACCTTGAGCACACACACTTCAACTACTGGAAGGAGATTGTCATGGAAGCATCAGTCGTGAATCTCGAAGCAATGGATGTCGTTTTCGTCCGCCATATCGGCCCCTACAAGGATTGCAACCATGCCTGGGCCACCCTCTGCGGCTGGGCCGGTCCCAAGGGGCTCATCACTGCCGATGCGCGGATGCTCGCCCTCTGCCACGACGACCCCGACGTCACGCCCGAGGACAAAATCCGCTATGATGCGTGCATCACGGTCGCAGGGCCGGTTGAGGTCCAGGCCCCCATCGGGATGAAAACCATTGCGGGCGGCCGGTACGCCATGACCCTTCACAAGGGGCCGTACTCCGACCTTCACAAGGCCTATGCCCAACTGTGCGGCCAATGGGCACCGCAGAACGGGCATGAGGCCGATGCCGGGGCAAGCATCGAGATATACCTCAACTGCCCGGACAAAACTGCACCCAAGGATCTGCGCACCGAGGTCTATGTTCCCCTGAAGTAGTCCGCATACCGTCGGCCCCGGAGCAAGTCTAGTCCGACTGCCCGGGGCCGGCCACTGCCTCGTCCAGATACCAGAGGGTCCGCTCGGCGTTGACTCTGGCCGCCGGGTAACGGGCCGGGGCCGTGGGATCGGCCATGATCTCCCGGACCAGGGCGCCCTTGTCCGGCCCGGCCACCAGGAAGAGGGCCGTGCGGGCCGCGTCGAGCACGGGCAGGGTCATGGTCACGCGGTCCACGCGCGGCTCCATGTCGGGGCCGGGCACCGGCTCGACCCAGTCAGCGGACTCCAACTCGGGCCGACCGGGAAAAAGCGAAGCGGTGTGGCCGTCGCGCCCCATGCCGAGCAGCATGAGGTCGAACCGGGGCGGTCCCTCGCCAAAACACTCTGCCAGGTCGAGGCGCAACTCCCGGGCCGCGTCCATGGCACCCAGCTCGCCCCGGATGCGGACCACATTGGCCTCGGCCAGGGGAAGGCGGGAGAGGAGCAACTCGCTCGCCTGATGAAAATTGCTGTGTTCGTGGTCGGGCGGCACAGCCCGGTCATCGCCCCAAAAGACCACGGTCCTGTCCCAGGGGATGCACCTGCCCCAGGGCTCCCCGGCCAGCAGCTCCATGAGCCGCACCGGGCCGCTGCCGCCGCACAGGGCCAGGGTGAAACGGCCCCGGGCCTCCAGCGCCCTGTGGGAGAGGCCGACCATCAGGTCGGCGGCGGCCCGGCTCTGGGCCTCGACATCCGCGAACACGTGAAACTCCGCCATGGTCCCTCCTGCGGCGTGGGCGATCCGGCGCGCCCGACGCGCCAAACACATGGGGCGGACAATTGCACCAGCGGCGAGCCCGCGTCAACACCTTGCGGAACAATTTCGACACCCGCCGAGGTCGGGATCAGAGCACTACACCGTACACACCGACCCGGCCGCCCAGGAAACAGGCCAGCGGCTCTCCCGCGTCCAACCCGGAGCGGGCCAGGAACGGGGCGCAGCCGCCGCCTTCCATGAAGTGCCGGAAGCATGCATGGTGCTCGCTTCCGGCCAGCCGCTCGGCCAGGGCTATGGCCACTCCAGCCAGCCAGGTGCCCTGAGCCACGCGATAGTCAGCCACCACCACGAGGCCACCGGGTCTGACCAGCCGTCGCGCCTCGGCCAGAATAGCCTGCCCTGTTTCTGGCGGCTTCTCGTGCAGGGCGAAGCTGATGGCGCACCCGGCAAACCGGCCCGACTCAAGGCCCGTGGCCGAGGCGTCGACCAGAAGATACCGCGCTCCGCCACCCCGGGCGCGCGCCCGGTTGAGCATGGCCGGGGAATTGTCCACGCCCACCACGTCCACCACGTTGAGCCCGGCCCGGGCGACCATATCGGCCAGGACACCGGTGCCGCAGCACAGGTCCACCACCGTGTCCCCGGGCTGGATCGGGCCGGAACGCAGGGCCGCTGCCACGGCCGCGTGCACCGGCCGCAGAAACGGGCCGACTACCGCGTCATACACGGGGGCGATGCGGGTGTATTCGTCGCGGTGTGATACGCCCGGCATCTCGGTATCGTGCTTGATCATGCACCATTGTTTCCCGATTGAACGCCCATTTCAATAACAAAAGGAAGGAGCATGGGTCATTGGACGCCACGGGCTGGATTGTGCTACGCTTGTGGTAGCGACTCACAGCCTGGAGGCGACATGAAGTTCACGGGAGTCAATCTGCTCGACGAGTTGAAGCGGGACGAACTGGGAGACCTGCACGACATCTTCAACGAGCGGTCCTGGCCCGCAGGGGCCGTCATCTTCGACGCGGACGAGACGGACAATCTCGTGTTCATCATCGCCGAGGGGCGGGTGCGCATCTATCTGGCCTACGAAGACAAGGAATTCACCCTGGGCATCCTGGGCCCGGGCGACCTCTACGCCACCCATGCCGGATGCTATGTGCAGGCCTTTGACGATGCCCGGCTGCTGGCGGCGGATGTCCACGCCGTAAAGCGGTGCATGACCGAGGTTCCGGCCTTCACCCGAACCATGGTCAGGGTGCTTGGCAACATCCTCCAAAACACCTTCTCCATCATCGGCGGCCTCGCCTTCAAGGACATCTACGACCGGCTCATGGACTACATCCTCATCCAGGCCCGCGACAACGGCGTGGAAGAGGACGGCGGGCTGGTCATCACGCTGGGACTGACCGTGGAGCAACTGGCCCAGCTCCTGGGGGCCACCCGGCAGACCGTGTCCACCCTGCTCAACGACATGGTCCGGGCCGGACTCCTGGAAAAACGAGGCCGAGGACGCTTTTACATCCCCGAGCTGGCCGCCCTGGAGCGTGCCGCCGCCGGGTAGCCAGACCGTCCGAACCGACGTTTTTGCATTTCTTACTCCGTTTGTCGGCTATCCGACAGACACGCCTCCCGGAAACGGCTACGGTCGCTCCTATTGGCTGTCACACACAAACGGGCCGGGCACCCGCGCGGCCTTCAAGGAAATGGGAGGGAGACATGGCGAAGGAACCAAGACCCGTTGAAGAACTCACCATCTGGGAAGACGCCCGGGCCATGATAAAAAAGGCCAGAGCCGAAGGCATCGAGACCGTGCACGAGCGGCTGGACCAGCAGACGCCCCACTGCAAATTCTGCGAATTGGGCACCACGTGCCGCAACTGTACCATGGGGCCGTGCCGCATCAGCAAGAAGGCCCCGCGAGGCGTGTGCGGCGCGGACGCGGACGTGGTGGTGGCGCGCAACTTCGGCCGCTTCGTGGCGGGCGGCGCTGCTGGCCACTCGGACCACGGTCGCGACCTCATCGAGGTGCTTGAGGCCATCGTCGAGGGCGAGACCACAGACTACCGCATCACCGACGAGGCCAAGCTTACGGCCATCGCCGCCGAGATCGGCGTGGCCACCGAGGGCCGCGCGATCATGGACGTGGCCCGCGACGTCATGGACGCCTTCTACGCCGACTTCGGCAGCCGCCGCAAATCCGTCAACTTCCTGTGCCGCGTGCCTGAAAAGCGCAAGGCCATCTGGGCCAAGCTGGGCATGACACCGCGCGGCGTGGACCGCGAGATCGCGGAAATGATGCACCGCACCCACATGGGCTGCGACAACGACGCGCCCAACACCCTGATCCACGCGGCGCGAACCGCCCTGGCCGACGGCTGGGCGGGCTCCATGATCGGCACAGAGCTGTCGGACGTCATCTTCGGAACACCCACGCCCAAGATGTCCACGGCCAACCTGGCCGTGATCAAGAAGGACAAGGTCAACATCCTGGTCCACGGCCACAACCCGGTGGTCTCGGAGATGATCCTGGCCGCGGCACGCGAGCCGGAACTGATCGAGCGGGCCAAAAAGATCGGCGCCACGGGCATCAATGTGGCCGGGCTGTGCTGCACGGGCAACGAACTGCTCATGCGCCAGGGCATCCCCATGGCGGGCAACCACCTGATGACCGAACTGGCCATTATCACCGGCGCGGTGGAGGCCGTGGTGGTGGACTACCAGTGCATCATGCCGAGCCTTGTGCAGATATCCGGCTGTTACCACACCCGGTTCATCGACACCGCGTCCAAGGCGCGCTTCACCGGGGCCATCCACTACGACATCCATCCCCACAACGCCATGACCCAGGCCCGGGAGATCGTGGCCCTGGCCGTGGACGCCTTTGCCGAGCGCGACCCCGGCCGGGTGGACATCCCGGGCGAGCCCGTGGATATCATGACCGGCTTCTCCAACGAGGCGGTCATCAAGGCCCTGGGCGGCTCCCTCGACCCGCTGATCCAGGCCATCGCCGCAGGCGACATCCGGGGCGCGGTGGGCATTGTGGGCTGCAACAACCCCAAGTTCCAGCAGGATTCCATGAACGTGGGCCTGGCCAGGGAACTGATCAAGAAGGACATCCTGGTGCTGGTGACCGGCTGCGTGACCACCGCGGCGGGCAAGGCCGGGCTGCTCCTGCCCGGGGCCATCGATCAGGCCGGTCCGGGCCTGCGCAAGGTCTGCGGGTCGCTGGGCATCCCGCCGGTGCTGCACTACGGCTCCTGCGTGGACAACGCGCGCATCCTCCAGCTCTGCGCCGCCCTGGCCAATGGCCTGGGTGTGGACATCTCGGACCTGCCCGTGGGCGCTTCCTCGCCCGAATGGTATTCCGAAAAGGCGGCGGCCATCGCCCTCTACGCCGTGGCCAGCGGCATATACACCCACCTGGGGCACCCGCCCCACATCCTCGGGTCCGAGACCGTGACCAGTCTGGCCCTGTCCGGCCTGGAAGATCTGGTGGGCGCGTGCTTCGTCATCGAGCCAGACCCGGTCAAGGCAGCGGAGCTGTTCGACATCCGCATCAGGGCCAAGCGCAAGGCGCTGGGGCTTGGCGAATAGGACATGACCTCCGGCGGCGGGGGAAGCCCCGGAAGAGCAGGGGGCACCTCCCCCCCGCCGCCACCGGGACACTCGCGAAGACCAAGGAGCGAACATGAAAATCGCCTTTGCGGGCAAGGGAGGGGTGGGCAAGACCTCCCTTGCCGCCTGGACGGCGGACCTGCTGGCGCGGCAGGGAAAAGACGTCTGGATGATCGACGCGGACACGGCCCTGTCGCTGGGGCAGGCATCGGGCCTGCCCGACCACGCCCTGCCCGAGCCTCTGGCCCGCCGGGCCGATCTGGTGCGCCAGCGCATCCACGCGGGCGGGTTTCTCGACCTCAATCCCGAGGTGAGCGATCTGCCAGAAACCCTGGCCGTGGACGTGCCCCTTGGTGCCCCCCCGCTGCCCGAGGTCACGCCCGGCCGCAAGCGACTCCTGGTCATGGGCGCGCTGACCCATGCGGGCGGCGGCTGCGCCTGCGATGCCAACGCCCTGCTCAAGGCGGTGCTGGCCCATCTCGTGATAGACCGGGACGAATGGGTGCTGGTGGACCTGGAGGCCGGGGTGGAACATTTGGGCCGAGGCACGGTGGCCCATGTGGACGGGCTGGTGGTGGTCAGCGAGCCGAGCATGCGCGGCCTGCTCGTCGGGGCCGAGGTGAGCCGCATGGCCCGCGACCTGGGGCTCATCAATCAGGTGCTGGTGATCAACCGCCACATCGGGGGCGAGGTGCCTGTCCTGCCGGGGCTGCCCTGCCACACGCTCTTCCTGCCCCCGCTCAAGGGACTGGCCCGGCGGCAGATGACGCACACCTCGGTCCTCTCGCTGCCCGAAAGCGACGCGGTGGACGCGACCCTGGGCCGCATGCTCGATCTGCTGACGAAGTGAGCCGGGGCTAGTGCCCGGCCACGCTCCGGAGAAACTGCTCCTTGGCTCGGCCCAGTGCCCCTTCGGCCACCAGTTCGGCCATGGCACGGTTGAACTCCTCAAGCCGAACAGCGTGGGGCGATTGCCGGGAGAGGACCATATGTACGTCCTGGCGCTCTCGGTAAACATGCAGAGCCTTGACCACCGTACCCCCCAGGCCACCGGCGGCCACTCGGTAGTCGCCTGCGGCCTCGGTGGAGACAAAGGCGTCGATGCGCCCGGCCAGCAGCATCTTGATGTTGAGGTCGGGCGAATTCACCGGGTACTTGGCGATAAGGGAGTCGTCGTCGAACTCGGGGTAATACCCGACGCCGAGGATCGTGCCCACCCGCAGGCCCCTCAGATCCGCGTGGCTGGAGATGGTGTGTTCGCGCCCCTTGAGCACGAAGAACGCCTTGCACGTCTCGTTCTTGTAGGGCGGCTCGATGAAGTGCAGGTACTCCTCACGCTCGGGTCTGCGGAGCACGCCGATCATCAGGTCGATCTCGCCGCTTTCCATCATCTTGAGCCCGCGCTTGAAGGGGTAGTGGGCGTACTCCACGGTCAGCCCCATCCGCGCGGCCAGCATGTCGACAAATTCGATGTCTATGCCTGCGGGCTCGCCGCTCGGGCCGAGCACCTTCCACGGTGGCAGGTCGTTGAAGGAGACGCGCAGCACGGTATTTTCCTCGGCCCGGGCCGCAGGTACCACGGCCAGCACCACGAAGACCGCCAATACCGCGCCTGCCAGCGCACACCGGACCCTCGCGAATTTCCGCCAGCCCCGCCATCCCGGACCGGGCTCACCCCTGTTGCGCATCGTCTCCCCCACCTGCCTCTTGCCGCACCTGGATATGCGCGAAATAAACACAACCAACCAAAACACAAGGATTTGTCAACATGACGATGGCTATGGCCGGGCTGGGTCCGGTGTGGGGAAATAGCGGTTCATGATTGTCTGATAGACCCCGGCCACTTTGAGGTCGTCCAGTGCACGTCGCCAGTCCTCGATGACCTCGTCCGAAGTGGAGCGCGAAAACCCGATGTATACCCCGGACGTGTGGATGGGCGGCCCGACGCGCTCGAACATGGCCGGTCCCAGCCCGTCGATCCTGCCGACGAACTCGGGCAGCGCCTTTTCGCCCATGGGCACCAGATCGACCCGACCCTGGGCCAGCTTGCGAAAGTCATGGGCCTGACAGGTGCTGACATCGAGGTTGGCAAAGCCACGCGCCGCCAGGAACTGATGATAGAAGTCGTCGCGGGTCACGCCGATGGCCCTGACCCGGCGGGCGTCGTCCAGGGAGACTATCTCCAGCTCCGCGCCCTTGCGCGCGTAGAAATACAGCGTGTCCTCGAACACCGGCCCCACGAAGCGGAACAACTTCTCCCGCTCGGCTGATCGGCTCAGAGGGAAAAGCACCCGGCCGTCCTCCTCCTGGAGTTCCCGGTACGCCCTGGCCCAGGGATAGAAGACGATCTCCGTGTCCGTCCGCCCCAGGCTGTCGAGGATGCGGCGCACCAAATCGACGCAAAAACCCCGAGCCTCCCCGTCCACCTGATAGCTGAACGGTGGATAGACCTCGGTCATGACATGCAGCTCGTCGGCCCACGCGGGCACCATCGCCATCAGACTCAAGAGCAGGGCCGAGGCCAGCAGCAATCCCGCCGCGCCACGGCCCCATGAAGACCAAAGCGTCATGCGGTCCCTCCGAGATAGGCCAGCTCGCGGGCCAGGCCCTCGCTCTCGGACGACTGGTCATGCAGCAGATGACCAAGGCGCATCATCTGCCCGGCGGGAAAGTCCTTGGACCAGCGGTCGAGATAGCCCGAAAATCCGTATTTCCGCAGCAGATTCGCGGACTGGACAAAGACCTGTCCGGCCAGGGTGGTCCAATCCGTCTCAAAACGGATATTCCAGACCGGGTACTCGGTCCCTCCCACCTCGCGCTTGCCCTTGAATTCCACATTCACCTCAAGCTGCCCGCCCGGGCCAGGGGTCAGCGCCCAGTAGTAGAGCCACCCCTCGCCCACCCACTCGAACTCCAGGTGGCGGTAGTCCTCGACCATGTCAGGCGGCGCGTCCAGACCATGGGCGTCGCACAGGCAGCGGAAAAGGTCCTTGAGCGGCTCAGACAGGGCACAATGCGTGCTCAGGTCGTACCGCTCGCCACCCAGCACGATGCGGGCCTCAAGCCAGCAGGCCCGGACCTCGGTCAGATACAATTGCAGCGACTCGGACATGATCACCTCGCGACGAAATTTCTCCTGGCTGCGGAATCGTACACAATGTCGAACCATTTATCAAAGGGTCCCGGCCGCTTCGCCCCGGCATGGCGGTCAAGCCGTCCCGGCCGCATCGGCCGCACGCCTTGAATCGTCGCGGCCAGCCCACTCCTCGTAGCGCCTGCCCCACCGGCTCAGGGACTCGATGACCGGCATGACGCTTTTGCCAAGCTCTGTCAGCGAGTAGTCCACGCGCGGCGGCACCTGGGGATACACCTCGCGGTGGACCACGCCGTCGGCCTCAAGCTCGCGCAGCTGCTGGGTAAGCATCTTCTGGGTGATGTTGGGAATGGAGCGCTTGATCTCGCTGAAGCGCAGGGTTTCGCCGCCGCCCAGCCGGTACATGATGATGGGTTTCCACTTGCCGCCGATGACCTGGAGGGTCAGCTCCACGTTGCAATAGTAGGTCTTGTTGCCGCAATGCTTGAGGGTGCAGTTGACGCCCATGGATTCTCCCTGGCCTGTGGCCCCTGCCGTGGGCACGAGGCGGTATCTTTTTGGTGACTATGGCACTTTGCGGTGCGTACTTGATCTTTTCGCCCCAATAGCAGAAAAGATACTCATGGTAAACACGTCCCCGGCCGCATGTTCCGGGGCAGACAAAGGGGAACCCATGGACCTGATGCACGCCCTGCGCACCCGGCGCAGCATACGAAAATTCGAGGACAAGCCCGTTTCCGAGGCCATGATCCGTCAGGTGCTGGAGGCGGCCATGGCCGCACCCAGCGCGGGCAACGCCCAGCCCTGGCAGTTCGTGGTCATCACCGACCCGGCCAAACTGGCCGAGGCGGCGGCCATTCACCCGTATGCCGCGATGGCCGCCCAGGCGCCCGTGGGCATCCTGGTCTGCGGCGATCTCTCCCTTGAGAAATACGCGGGCTACTGGGTGCAAGACTGCTCGGCCGCCATGCAGAACCTGCTGCTGGCCGCCCACGGCCTGGGGCTTGGCGCGGTCTGGACCGGCATCTACCCCATCGAGGAACGGGGTACAGGCTTCGCCAAGCTGGTCGGCCTGCCAAACACCGTGATCCCCCTCGGTTTCGCGCCCTTGGGCTGGCCCGCCCAGCCGTCGGGCGAGGTCAGCCGGTTTCGCGAGGACAGGATTCACCACAACACCTATTAGGAGAAACCCATGAAGGTAGTCGCCATCAACGGCAGCGCGCGCAAGGGGGGCAACACGGCCCTGATGATCCGCAAGGTGCTCGACCAGCTTGAGGCCGAGGGCATCGAGACCGAACTGATCGAGCTTTCAGGCAAGCCCATGCACGGCTGCATCGCCTGCTTCAAGTGCGTCGAGAACAAGGACCGCCGCTGCGCTGTGGACAACGATTTCGTCAACGACTGTATCGCGGCCATGGATGCGGCAGACGGCATCATCCTCGGCTCGCCCACCTATTTCGCCAACGTCACCACCGAGATGAAAGCACTCATCGACCGCGCGGGCATGGTCGGCCGGGTCAACGGCGACATGTTCGCCCGCAAGGTGGGCGCGCCCGTGGTGGTCAGCCGCCGGGGCGGCGACATGCTCACCTTCAACGCCCTCAACGCCTTCTTCTTCATCGAGCAGATGATCGTGCCCGGCTCACGCTACTGGAACCTGGGCCGGGGCATGGACAAGGGCCAGGTATCCGAAGACACCGAGGCCATGGAGACCATGGAAATCCTCGGCCAGAACATGGCCTGGCTGCTGAAGAAGATTCACGGCTGAGTCTGAACGAGAAAGCCCCCGCAAGGGGGCTTTCTTTCAGCGCAGAACGCTCCGCGCCTGCGGCACACACAGTCCTCTGACTTTCACATGAGACTATTCATACCCCTTGGGCGGAGCCTTGTCAGGGTGGACATCGTCAGAGCTTCCAAACCATATGGCAGGAACATCAATATCGATCTTGTCCCACTGCCAGGTCTCAATGAGTTGGCTACGAAGTTCACGATCAAAATCCTCGTCCGTCCATTCGCGAAGACCATGGACATCCACCCGGCCCATGCCGAAAGAACACAGGTCAAAACAAACTGGAAGTTGATTGAACCGCATGACACTCAGGGGGAGCCTGGCGAGCCTGGGCTTGGCAACGCCAACCACCGAAGACTCCCGGCCATGCGCATACTCTTCATAGTATGCCCGGAACTTAGAATCGCGCATGAGGCTCACACGGTCATCCTTCTCGCCCGCGAACTCGAACGTATCATTGGCAACCACGACAACGCTGTGTACCGGGAGTTGATATGAACAGAGAACCCTCGCCGCTTCACCGAGCAGAAAACGAGCCCGGTGCGCCTGAGAAATAGGACTTTTCATTACCAAACCATCTTTCTCCCTGATCCACTTGGTGGCGTATCCCTCTTTCATGGAGTCCGGGTCCGGCTTCCACGTCCCGGCGGTATTCTTCACCTCTACATGAAGCACACCGCGCGGGGCCACAACCAGGATGTCGAACTCGCAGCGCTGCCTCTCGAAGCTCAGGCCGAGTCCCCAATAGACTATGCCGCCGCCTATGCCTCTGATGACCTTCAGGATTGCCGCCTCTCCCCGGCGTCCCGCTCCATCGCTCCCTCCGTTGTCCGGGGCAGACTGGTCTGGAATGGCCCGAAGTCGCCGATGATACTCGGGCGAGGTGATCACCTGCCTGGGAGCGTTCAGCCGGGCCGTGCGCCTTCTTCTTGCAACCACGGCCCACAACAGCACCGCGCCCACAAGACACGCAGACCCCGCGAGCACCCACGTGTTGTCTGTCCAGTGCAGGGCCGCCCGGGGCGTCCACCCCTCGTCCCGACTGGCACGGATCGAAGCAATCCGCTGGCCGGTCTCTGCCTTGATCACCGTGATGATGGCCCGCTCAACGCTCGGGCATTGGGCGTTAAGCAACGGCCCGACCTGTTCGCCAAAGAAAGCCTCCACTCCTTCCTTGGCAAGAGGGCTGCCCGTAGCGAGACGAATCTGAATCTCCACAAGTCGCTGACACCAGACATCGCCGTCCGAGACAACAAACACATCGACGCCCAACTTTTTCGAGAAGGCGAAATGATACGGCTCCGCACTCTGGGCGGCGTGGGCCGCAAGCAGGAGAAAACCCAGCAGGAACAGGGTGGTGTTTGCCAGATGTCTCATGCCGTGCCCCCCGAAGGCGTCGTTGCTGCCATTGTGGAACTCGTCAGAAGACAGTCTGTGTCGTGACTTCGGCCTTGACCGGATAGAGCTCCTCATCAGTGAGGATCAACACGGTGAGGACGCCGTTATCGCTGCTGTATACCTGGGCTTCAAGGGCCGAAACCGGACGGCGGAAGTCTTTCCCGATGGGCATCTCCGACCTGTCGTCCGTGATTCTCCTGCCCCAGTTGAAAATGCTCACACTCTTGTCGCTCAACAGCAGATCAGGCTCACCGAACCTGGCTATCAGGCCATCAAGAATGGCCTCCTTCTCCTGAGGCGCGGCTGTCTGCTTCAACACTGCTTGGCGCAGGGAGTACACGGGAGAACCAAAGCCCATCAGCGACTTGCCGGTTTGGACGAAGTAACCCGTAAAATCACGTTGCCCCGGAACAAAGGATTTCTCCCCATAAAGGAAGGCGAGGATGTCTTTCTCCGTTGTCGGGGTCGTGTCTGGCGAGGCGAGAATCTTGATATGCTCATCAAACGCCAAGGGCAGCTTGAGCCTGTCGGCCACAAGACTCTTGACCTTGTCGCTCTCCATGCCCCCATTGACGCCGATGACGGAAAGCGTTCTGGCGGTGCGCTCATCCCTTTTCTGGACAAATGGCTGTGGTTTCGACGAGGCCTCGGCTTCCCACGTCTGCTCCATGCTCTGGTCTGCCGCCTTGATGTGGTAAACGCATTTGACAGCGTGGACATAGAGAAGCTTGCCGCCCTTCCAGGGGTCCTCTGCATATCCCACAGGCTCCGCGACATACTCCATTCGTATCTCGGGGCCAGGATAATATCCCGAGAGAAACCGGCCCAGACCCCGCTCACTCGCAGTCCGCCTGGCCGTCATCCCAGGAGCCGAAGAGGCGTCTGCTCCCCCCAGTCCCTCCTTCACTCCAGACAAAACATCCGCAGGAATGACAACCTTCGAAAACTCCTTGATGTTCTGCACGACGACCTTGATTCCGCCCTCATCCGAGTTGAAAAAAAGCCTAGCCGTGGCTTCCGGCTCAATTTGATTGAGCACCGCCACCTCATCCATGGAGGAAGCAAGCGCACTCGAGATGCCTTCCTCGAATTGCGGTGCCGCCCGAAAAACAAGAGGCCGTCTCACATCCACGCCATTGATGGTCGTCCCGGACGTTCCCAGGGCGGACAGCTTCTTGAAATGGGCAAGGACTATCTCCGGGGTGGCAAGAATCGGCTCGGTCCCGGCCTGGATTCGCTCGGCCTGTGCCAGTTTCTCTCGCTCCTGCCGGAGACGCGCTGCGTCCTGCCGCAGCCGTTGCTCTCTCTGCATCTCTTCATTTTTTTTCTGCCATGCGGCCACACGGGGTTCAAGCCAACTGCTTGGGTATTCAAAAAAAGGCATACCAGCTTTGAGAATGGAGACCGCCACGACGTCAGGGACCACCGTGATGGTTGGCGGTGTGCGCTCCTTCCTGGAATACTGGCCCCACTGCTCGACCCTGAGTGTTGCCTTGACAGTAACCCGCCTGTGTCCACGCATGGACTTCAGGAGGGCTTCTGCACGGTCAGGAGGCATGGCGAGATGCTGGATTACCTCGCCTCCCTCGATAACCACCTCGATGCTTTCGGGGAAGGTGGTATTTTTGGGGCACCACGAAGACCATTCGGCATCTACTTTCTTGGTCGTGCCCGAAGGCATCGGCACAAAACTAAATGCGCTTGTGTCAAAATCATACTCGCCAAGCCGAGCCGGGAATGTCAATTCAACCACCTCGGGTTTGACGCTCAGCAAGAAGGCTTCGGCCTCGGCCCGGGCATCGTGCTTCAGTTTCGCCAGGGCGAACTCGTCCTTTTCTGCCCTCTGGACCGCCTTGCAATCTTTGATTTTGACATAGTCGATTATCGCCTGCTCATCGGCCAAGACATCCTGCATGGCAGGCATGACGCCCGCCACAAGATTGATGTAGTCCGCCTTGACGGCCTTGACTTCCTGGACAGTTGCGGGCTCGGAGCGCCCGGGCTGCTCGCCGGATGCCGCGGGAGCGGGATGGGCCGAAGGCACAGCCTTGACAGGCTTCCATTCGTCCTGGATGGCGGCTGTATAACTGCCGAACAAGGTCTCATCCGCCCGACTGAACACATTCAGATTCGCCACGGTTGCCGCTTCGCAATCGCGAGCGATGACTGAACATGCGGTCTGCAAAAAGCCCTCAAGACCACTGGCGTGCAGGGGGCTGTCAGCATCAAGGAGCACCTTGACCTCGACTGCTTCCCTGCACCAGTTGGCTTGTCCCTGGTCGACAAAGACTTCAGCACCCATTTTTTTCGAGTAAGCGACCTTGTGCCAGGACGCCGCATGGGAAACCCCAGCGGACATGAGCAGGCAGACAGTGACCAGAAGACCGGTTCTCCATTTCATGGCTACAAGATCTCCCAGGCTCCGTCCGTTCCCTTGCTTGCCACGACGGTCGTCTCTTCCTCCCCGTGCGGGGTGACGATCTTCATCTTCATGGTTCTGGCAGGAGCCTCCACATCCACGCGCTCGGCAATCAGATCCTCGGTCTCAGGGGTGTCGGAATAGCTTGCGACCATTTCGTCAAGGTTGATGGCGGGCCGAACGGTCTTTGCGCTCGCCATGTCGTCCGACATCTCGTCAAGATCATAGGCAGGGCGCATCACGGCGACAGAGTTCTCCGCCTTTCTCTCCGTCTCGGCCAGGGTGCCTTCCTTCCCGACAAGGGAGGCGTGGATGTATCCTATGGCCTGACGATCCTGGTTCACCAGAATCCAGTTCGTTCCCTTTTCCTGTCCCACGGCGAGGACAACGCTCCCCTTCTTGAGTACCTTGGCCACGTCATACTCCATCGAAGGCCCGAACCGCACGTTTGAATCCGTCAATATTTCATAGGGCTCTCCGATCATGGTGAGCGTTCCCGGCTTCTTGACCTCCTTGTGTCTGACAATCGGCACACTTCTTTGGATGGTCTCTGTTTTGACAACCGTGATTTCCGCTTCCGCCTTGGTTTCTGGGTTGTTCCACTTGGACGTGTCGCCATCCTTGAGTTGGGTGAGGGCCTTGGCCGACTCCTTCTCAAGGGCCAGTCGGTCCTGATCGTCAAGATACCCACCGATCATGTTGCCGACAAAACCGCCGACCACGGCACCCAAGCCGATGGCAACAGCCTTGCCCACCCCTCTGCCGAAGAACATTCCGGCCGCCGCGCCCAAGACGGCTCCGGCAGCAGTGCCGGTCTCCCGCTTGGTCGCCTGGCAGCCCGGCATCAGCAGGCACAGGATCAACAGTGAGGTCAGTGCAAAGGTGAATAAGCGCTTTCTTGGGCGGCCAAACATAGTGAAACCTCCGAAATGCGGTTTTGACTGGGCAAGGAATACCCTCTGCTCGCCGGCCAGGTACCCCACAAAGGTGCTCGGAATCGCAATATGCCACGGCAACAAGACAGAAGAACGAAGCGCCCGCAGCGTCTTCCTTTCCCGCCTTGTTGCGGATTGGACAATGGATTCAGGTAGTAAAAAAAAGGAAGAGTGTCAACATGATGGATATGCATTCATCTCATTCCCAATCAAAGAACGAAATACACCCAGAGTGGCCATTGGCCACGGCGCTCAGCGCCGGGGCAGGGTCACGATGACACGGGTCTCGCCGGGGGTGGCGGTGTCGAGGGTGATGTCGCCGCCGTGGGTGCGGGCAACGAGGCGGGCCGAGTAGGTGCCCAGGCCGGAGCCGGGGGAGGTGTCGGCGCGCACGTATTTCTGGAAGAAGGTCTCGCGGATGGCGGAGGGTACCTCGCCTTGATTGCGGATGGTCAGGGTCAGCGGGTCGCCGGGCGTCAGGGTGACTGTCACCGAGCCGCTTTCGGGCGAGGATTGGAAGGCGTTGAGCAGTAGGTTGGCGAGCATGGTGCGCAGCATATCCTCCTCGGCCGAGACTACCATTCCCTCGTCGGGCAGGCCGCCGGCCACCTCGATGCCCACGCTGATGCCCTTTTCCCGCAGAATGAACCGGCATTCCGCCTTGATCCGCTCAAGGGTCTGGAGCAGGTCCACCGGATTGCGGCTCAGGACATACGTGCCGCGCTCCATCTTGAAGAGATCCAGGGAGCGGTTGATGAGGGTGAGCATGGCCTCGCCCGCCTGTTCGATGGTCCTGAGCATGCCGGACTGGGCTTCGGACAGGCCGCCCAGCCGCTCGATCTCCCCGGGCAGGCCGACCACCGCACCCAGCGGGGTCTTGAGATCGTGGCGGGCCATGCGCTCCACATCATCGCGCAGGGCCTCGGCCAGCTTGCGGTCCGTGATGTCGCGCCCCACGCCGAGCACGCCCACGCTGTCGCCCGACTCGTTGAGCAGCAGCCCGAGCCGGGTCTCAAGCCAGATGGAGCGGCCGTCGGCGCAGAGATATTCGAGGTCCTGGGTCACGGCGGGCGGCTGGTCGTGCCGGACGTCGGCCATGCCCTTGAGCGCGGCCACAACCTCCACGAGCCTGCCGCGCGACACACCGGTAAGGAACTCGCCCAGGGGCCGCCCCAGGACATCGGCCCTGACAAAACCGCGCAGGCCCAGGTCCGATTTGCTGACAAAGGTGACGCACAGGTCAGCGTCAGTGCCCCAGATGACGTCGGTGACGTTGTCCGCCAGCAGCCGGTATTGACGCTCGCTCTGGCGCAGTGCCCCCTCTGCCTGGCGGCGGTCGGTGATTTCCGTGCCCACGCAGAGCAGTTCGGCCATGGTTCCGTCGGCCGAGCGCACTGGCGAATACGTCCACGAGACCCAGGCCAGTTCCCCGCTGCGGCGGATGACGGCGGTTTCGGCCAGCTCTGGCTCGGACGGGTCGCGCAAGAGCCTGTTGAGCCGCCGCTTGGCTGGCTCGCCGTCCGGGCCGCGCTCCGGAATCAGGGTGCCCACAAGGGGCCTGCCCATGAGTTCGCCCGGACCATAGCCCAGAAGCCGCTCCACATGCTCGTTGCAGAAGACGATGTTCCCGTCCAGATCGACCCGCAGGATGATGCTGCGGGCGCTTTGCACCAGATAGCGATACTGCTCGCGCTCCCTGAGCCTGGCCGCCACGAGCCGCATGAAGATCAGTAGCCCGCCCGTGGCCAGGAGGATGAGCGCACCGCCGCCATAGATCAGGGCGACGCGGTTGGGCGATGGCCGCCAGCCGCCCGAGGGCACGGCACCCGCCTGCCACAGCCCCTGGGGCACGGGTGTGTTCATGGTCACCGGGTCTGCCGCAAAGACCGAGGCATTGCCATATATCATGCGCCAGCCGCCCTCAGCCTGCTCGCGAAAGGCGATGTCCAGCCGCGAGGCATCCATGACCCCGGCCTCGCGGAACATGGTCCCGGCGTCGATGAGCACCAGGATCATGCCCCAGTGGCCGCCACCCTCCACGGATACCGGCATGAGGGCCACCACGGCCTCGCCCCCCTCGGGCATCCGGGTGGGCGCGAGAACCTGGACCTGCCCTGTCCTGACCGCATGCAGTGCGGCCTGACGCACCTCTTGGGAGTAGTCATCTGCCAGTCGCCGACCCACCGAAGTCGCAGCCCCGGACTCTGGAAAGACATGGGTGATCCGGTCGTTCCTGGCCAGCTCGACGAAGCGCACCCCGCCCAGGTCCGCGAGCAGCCCCCTGACCAGGGCGGCAAAGGCTTGCTGGCCCAGGTCAGGATCAAGGGCAATAACCGTCTTGAGGGTGCGGGCCAGATGCAGCCGGGAGTTGAGGGCGTTCTCGAACCCGCCCTGGACCACGGACAAACGGTGGAAGACCTCAAGTCGCGCCTGCTGGGCATGGCGCTGTCCATCGGCATGCAGGGTCATTGCCAAGGCGGCGGCCAGGGCCAGCCCGACCACAAGGGGTGTCAGATAGGCGATGCGTCGTGGCATGGGCGGCGTTTGATGGGTTGAAGGACACGGATTTCCATCACCATTCCATACCACACGAAAGAGAAAAGTAAATGAGAATGCGCCGTCCCGGCCGGCCGCCTACCCGACCATGCCGTTGTCCTCGATCTCTATGATGAAGGCGTCTACCACGGCCGGGTCCAGGGCCTCGCCCGCCAGAGCGCCGAGGATGGCCAGGGCGGCCTGGGGTGTCTTGCCCGGCTGGTAGGGCCTGTCGGTGGTCATGGCGTCAAAGCAGTCAGCCACGGCCAGCACCCGCGCGCCCAACGGAATATCCCCGTCGCACAATCCGCGCGGATAGCCCCGGCCGTCCATGCGCTCATGATGGGCGTAGACATAGTCCAGGGCAGGGCCGAGGAAGTCGAGATTTCTGAGGATGTCGTAACTCCACTGCGGATGGCTGCGGATCTCAAGGAGCATGTCCTCGCTCATCGTAGTGTCTTCATTTGAGAAGATCAGGTCGCTGAAGCCGATCTTGCCGATGTCGTGCAGCACGCCCGCGATGCGGATGCGCTCCACCTCGTCCTCGTCAAGGCCCATCCGCCGAGCCAGCCGCTCGGCATAGACGGCCACCCGCTCGCCATGACCCTCGGTATAGGCGTCGCGCGCGCCCAAGGCTTTGACCACCGAGGTGACCGCGTTCAGCGAGTTGGTTCGGATAGTCTCCGTGAGCTGCTCCAGGTGAAACTCCCTGGCCTCGATGCGGACCATCATCATGCCCACGGCCTCGGCCAGTTCGCGTACCTCCGGCGGATAGTCCAGGCCGGTCAGCTCCATGATGTCGCTTGAGTAGTTGCCCGCCGCGATGGCCTTGATGGCCGCCACCAGTCGGCTCTGCCCCTTGAGCACGACAGCCCCCTCCCCTACCAGGCGTCGGCGTGTTCGGCGGCAAAGGCCGCGAAGGCGCGTGGTTCTTGGCCGGTCAGATGGGCCACGGCCCCGGTCACATTGCCCGCCATGCCGAGCTTGACCACCCGGGTCAAGCTGACGAGCATGTCCACGCTCCATTTCGGCACACCGTCCCGAGCCAGGGCGTCCATGTAGGCTGCCTCGTCCACGGGCCGGTAGGCCACCTCACGGCCGGTGGCCTTGGTCAGGATGGCCGCCACCTCGGCCAGGGAGATTCCCTGCGGGCCGGTCAGGGCATAGGTGCGGCCGTGGTGGGCCGCGCCGTCGAGAAACAACCGGGCCGCGCACGCGCCGATGTCGCGGGCGTCGATGTAGCTGACCTTGGCGTCCTCCTCGGGCAGGGCCAGTTCACCTGCGCGCACCATGGGGGCCAGGGTGGTGGCAAAGCGCTGCATGACAGTGTTGGGCCTCAGGATGGTGAAGGGAATGCCCGAATCCTCCACGAACTGGTCCACGGTGCCGTGCTCGCGGCCGAGCCGCCAATGGGCGTCCGACGAGGCGGCGTAGCCGCTTGAGCGCACGATGTGTCCGATGCCCGCCGCCTTGGCCGCCAGCACGGCCAGATGGCCCCGGCGGGCCATGCCCTCGGCCAGGGGCAGCACCAGAAAGAGCCTGTCGCACCCCTGCATGGCCCGGGTCATGGACTCCTGGTCCGAAAAGTCGAAAACGCGCGCTTCGACGCCATCCTGGACCAGAGTCTCGGCCCCTTCCGGGGTGTGCGCCCCGGCCACCGCGTCCACCCCGGCCTCGCACAGGGATGCCAGCACGGCCGACCCGATGACGCCTGTGGCCCCGGTCACGAAAACACTACCCATCGCCAGCCTCCCGTCCCGGCCCGATGGCCGGGGATAATGCATGTTTCAAACCCTGGTCACGCTACACGAAAACGGACGGAAAAGGCAAATGCCCAAACCCGCCAAATCGGCTCCTGCCCGCAAAAAAAGGCGGCCCGGCATCCCGGACCGCCCCTGATCGTCGCGAAATTGCGCTTACGCGCCCACGTGGAGCTTGTAGGCCTCCAGGGTGTTGACCATCAGCTGGGCGATGGTCATGGGGCCGACGCCGCCCGGCACCGGGGTCATGGCGTGGACCTTGTCCTTGAGGCCCTCGAAATCGCAGTCGCCAACCAGCCCCTCGTCGGTGCGGTTGATGCCCACATCCACCACCACCGCGCCCTCCTTGACCATGTCCGCGGTGACAAAGCCCGGCATGCCGATGGCTGCAAACACGAAATCCGCCCCCTGACACTCGGCCTTGAGGTCCGCTGTGCGCGAATGGCACAGGGTCACGGTGGCGTTGGCGCACGGCCCGGCCTGGGAGAGCATCATGGCCAGGGGCTTGCCCACGATGTTGGAGCGACCGATGACCACCGCCTTCTTGCAGGCCGGGTCCAGGTCGTAGCGCTTGAGCAGATTGATCACGCCCGCCGGGGTGCACGGCTTGAACCCGGGCAGCCCGAGGCTGAGCTTGCCCACGTTGACCGGGTGAAACCCGTCCACGTCCTTGTTCGGGTCGATCAGGTCGAGGATGCGCTGGCTGTCGAGCCCCTTGGGCAGGGGCAGCTGGACCAGGATGCCATCCACGCGCACATCGCGGTTGAGCTGCTGGATCAGCCCCTCAAGCTCCAGCTGGGAGGCATTCTCCAGCCGATGCGGCATGGAAACGATGCCGCAGTCCTCGCAGGCGCGCTCCTTGTTGCGCACATACACCTGGCTGGCCGGGTCGTCGCCCACGAGCACCACGGCCAGCCCGGGGCTACGCCCGAACCGACCCACGAGTTCGGTCACTTCCTCTTTTATCTCGGCCCGTATGGTGGCCGCCGTCGCCTTGCCGTCGAGTAGAATCATGCTGTTGCCTCCGGCGAGTCATAAGCCCGCTCGGCACGGACTTGCGTATATTCCGGGAATGCCGGGCCGGGAGCATCACGCCCCCGGCCCGGCTACCCCGAGACATTGAAGCGATGGGGCGGCGCTGTGGCGACAGCGTTGCCGCGAACCGGCCGCCCCGTCCTTTTCCCTACTCTTCGTCGAAGAAACTGCCGCCGAGCACCGGGCCGTAGTAGGCGCCGTCGTCGGCCAAGTCTTCCTCGATGCGCAGGAGCTGGTTGTATTTTTCGAGCCGGTCCGAGCGGCACAGGGAGCCGGTCTTGATCTGGCCCGCATTGACGGCCACGGCCAGGTCGGCGATGAAGTGGTCGCCGGTCTCGCCGGAGCGGTGGGAGATGACCGTGGTGTAGCCCGCAGTCTTGGCCAGCTCGATGGTGTCCAGGGTTTCGGACACGGTGCCGATCTGGTTGAGCTTGATCAGGATGGAGTTGCACACGCCCCGGTCGATGCCCTCGGCCAGGATGTCCGGGTTGGTCACGAAGAGGTCGTCGCCCACCAGCTGGATGCGGTCGCCCATCTTTTCGGTCTGGAGGGCGAAGCCGTCCCAGTCATTTTCGGCCAGCCCGTCCTCGATGGACACCAGCGGGAACCTGTCGGTGAAGTCGTCGTAGAAGTCCACAAGCTCGGCCGAGGTAAAGGTCTTGCCCTCGCCCGCCAGCACGTATTTGCCGTCCTTGTAGAACTCGCTGGCCGCCGCGTCGATGGCCAGGCAGATGTCGCGGCCGGGCTCGTACCCGGCACCCTCGATGGCCCGGATGATGTACTCGAAGGCCTCGGCGTGGGATTTGAGGTTCGGGGCAAAGCCGCCCTCGTCGCCCACCGAGGTGACATGCCCGTCCTTGGCCAGGATCGCCTTGAGCATGTGGAAGGTCTCAGCCCCCATGCGCAGGGCCTCGGCAAAGGTTTCCGCGCCCACGGGCATGATCATGAACTCCTGGATGTCCAGGTTGTTGGGGGCGTGCTCGCCGCCGTTGATGATGTTCATGAGCGGCACAGGCAGCAGCTTGGCGTTGACCCCGCCCAGGTACTGGTACAGGGGCAGGCCCAGAAAGCGCGATGCGGCGCGGGCGGCGGCCATGGACACGCCGAGCATGGCGTTTGCACCCAGGCGTTCCTTGTTCTCGGTGCCGTCAAGGGTGATCAGCGCGTTATCCAGGGTGGTCTGGCGCAGGCAGTCCATGCCGATGACCGCCCCGGCGATCTCGCCGCGCACGTTCTCGACAGCGGTCATGACGCCCTTGCCGTTGTAGCGCTCTTCCTTGTCGCGCAGCTCCAGGGCCTCGCGCGAGCCGGTGGACGCGCCCGAGGGCACGGCCGCGCGGCCCATGACGCCGGATTCGAGAATGACCTCAACCTCAACCGTGGGATTGCCTCGCGAATCCAGAATCTCGCGGGCCCAGACGCCAGTGATAGTGCTCATGATCGACTCCTTGCCAGGCTGTTGAAAAACGGCGATCTGCTGTGTTGCTGCAAAAAGATCAACCCCTCGCGTACGGGAAGTACGCTTCGGCCTTGACCTTTTTTTGCGCCTTGCATCTCACCATTTTTGAACAGCCTGTGCTTTTGATATTGTACGACTTGTTATGATGATTGGCGAAACCCATGATCACGTTTATCCTGTCAAGGATAGACCAAATCTGCCCGATGCTCAATCGGATATACCGGAGCTGGCCGGGAGCGCAGTTATAATTGTACGCGGCGCACCATATCGCGGCCCGGCACGGCGGAACCCAACGTCTCCTCGCAACGGTTGTGCCCTGCTCCGAATCGGGGTAAGGAGGGGAGAATCCGAAAACCCCAGGAGGTACGACATGTCCGTGAAAAAGATACTGATGCTGGTCGGCGATTTTGTCGAGGACTACGAAGTGATGGTCCCGTTCCAGATGCTGCAGATGGTCGGACACGATGTCCACGCTGCCTGCCCGGGCAAGAAAGCGGGAGAGACCGTGGCCACCGCCATCCACGACTTCGAGGGACACCAGACCTACACCGAGAAGCCGGGCCACAACTTCATGCTCAACGTGGATTTCGACGCCGTGGACCCCGCCACCTACGACGGGCTGGTCATCCCCGGCGGACGCGCCCCGGAATACATCCGGCTCAACGAGCGGGTTCTTGAGATCGTGCGCCACTTCGCCAAGGCGGGCAAGCCCATTGCCGCCGTCTGCCATGGCCCGCAGGTGCTGGTGGCCGCAGGCGTGGTCAAGGGCAAGTCCTGCACCGCCTATCCTGCGGTGCGGCCCGACCTCGAAGTGGGCGGCGCCACCTGGGTCAACACCAACGAGACCTTCAGCAACGCCCATGTGGACGGCAACCTCGTCACCTCCCCGGCCTGGCCCTCCCACCCGGCCCTGATCCGCGAATTCCTGAAGCTGCTGGGCACGACCATCACGCCATAGGCGCTCCCGTTCCGGCACTGTCTTGGCGGCATCGGGCCACTGCCCGGTGCCGCCACCTTTTTCGGCGGCCGCCCTCGCCGCCGGGCCGGGTTTTTCATTGGCCGCATCCCGTGCTATGGCTCGGGCAAAGGAGTCGCCATGGCCAATCACGCGCTGGACAACGCCGCCCGCATCCTGGGGCAGGCCCGCTGCGCCGTCGCCTTCACCGGCGCGGGAATCTCTGTGGAATCGGGCATCCCGCCCTTTCGCGGCCCGGGCGGGGTGTGGTCCAAATACGACCCTGAAATGTTCGAGATGGCGTATTTCGAACAGCATCCGCAGGAAGTCTGGCCCCTGCTCAAGACCATCTTCTTCGATACCCTGGCCCGGGCGAAGCCCAACCCGGCGCACTTCGCCCTGGCCGAGCTGGAGGCGGCGGGCCGACTGGCCGCAGTCATCACCCAGAACATCGACAGCCTGCATCAGGCCGCTGGCAGCCGCACGGTCTTTGAGTACCACGGCTCCACCCGGCGCATGCAGTGCCTTTCCTGCCGGGTCTTCTTCGACTCCGCGTCCATCTCCCTGGACCGCCTGCCCCCGCCCTGCCCGGCCTGCGGCGGCACCCTCAAGCCGGATTTCATCTTCTTTTCCGAGCCCATCCCCTTCGAGGTCCACCGGGCGGCCACGGACCTGGCCCACGCCAGCGATGTCTGCCTCATCGTGGGCACCGGCGGCGAGGTCATGCCTGCGGGCCGCATCCCCCATCTGGTCAAGAACGCCGGCGGCACGGTGATCGAGATAAACCTGTACGAAACCCGCTACTCCTACGGCTTCAGCGACATCTTCCTCCAGGGCAAGGCCGGAACCATGCTCCCGGAACTGGTGGAGAAGACGCTTGGGCGGTAACGGCTCTCGCCATCTTGCATCTCCTGACCGAAGACAGTAGAAATTCAGAAATTTTGGAGGCGGGGATGGACAGAATGTTTGGAGCCCTCGGGCTGGTGGTCTTGATGGCGTTGGCCTGGCTCTTGAGCGAGCATCGGCGCAGGCTCGACTGGCGCTTGATCCTGGCGGGCGTTGGCCTGCAACTAGGTGTGGCCTTCGTCCTCATCAAGGTGCCGGTGATCAATGATGCCTTCCTGGCGGCCAACGTGCTGGTGGAGTTGCTGGAGAAGGCCACCACCGCAGGCACCACCTTTGCCTTCGGCTATCTGGGCGGCGGCCCGCTGCCCTTTGAGGAACCCTGGCCGGGCGCGGCCTTTGTCTTCGCCCTGAAGGCGCTGCCGATCATCCTGGTGGTCTCGGCCCTTTCGGCGGTGCTCTTCTACTGGCGCGTCATCCCGGTGGTGGTCAACGCCTTCTCCTTTTGCCTCAAAAAGACCATGGGCGTGGGCGGCGCGCTGGGCATCGGCGTCTCGGCCAACATCTTCGTGGGCATGGTCGAGGCCCCGCTGCTGGTGCGGCCCTATCTCGCCCAGATGACGAGGAGCGAGCTTTTCTCCCTCATGTGCGCGGGCATGGCCACCATCGCCGGGACAATGCTCGTGGTCTATGCCTCCATCCTCGGCCCGGTGATCCCCGAGGCCCTGGGGCACATCCTCATCGCCTCCATCGTCTCGGCCCCGGCGGCCATCCTGCTCTCGCGCATCATGATTCCCGAGACCGGCGAGGTGACCACCGGGGTCATCGTGCCGCCCCAGACCGCCACCTCGACCATGGACGCAGTGGTCAAGGGCACGGCGCAGGGTGTCAAACTTCTGATCAATGTGGTGGCGCTGCTCATCGTGTTCGTGGCCCTGGCCGAGATGGTGAATCTGCTCCTGGCCCTGGGCCCGGACGCGGCCGGTGCTCCCCTGACCCTGCAGCGACTGCTCGGCTGGCTCATGGCTCCGCTGGTCTGGATCATCGGCGTTCCCTGGTCCGAGGCGGTCACGGCCGGTGCGCTCATGGGCACCAAGGTGGTGCTCAACGAATTCATCGCCTACCTCGACATGGCCGCCCTGCCCGAGGGGGCTCTGAGCGAGAAAAGCCGCGTGATCATGGTCTACGCCATGTGCGGGTTCGCCAACTTCGGCTCGGTGGGCATCATGGTCGGCGGTCTGAGCGCCATGGCCCCGGATCGCCGCGACGAGATCGTGGGCCTGGGCCTGAAATCCCTGGTGGCCGGAACCCTGGCCACCCTCATGACCGGCGCGGTCGTGGGCATGCTGTATTGAGGGGGTGGGGCGGGCAAGCGATGCCCCCCTGGCCCCCCCGTCTTGACATGTTTCAGTGCTATCATTATTAATAGCACAGAGAGATCGCCAAATGAGCAAAATCGAAAAAACAGTGAAGCAGATGACATTGGCTCCGCAGAATGTCCGATTCAGTGACCTTGTAGCCGTATGCGCTCACTATTTCGGGGAGCCGCGCCAGGATGGAACAAGCCACAAGGTTTACAAAACTCCGTGGCGAGGCGACCCGCGAGTGAACATTCAAGACAAGAAAGGCATGGCAAAGCCCTATCAGGTCAGACAGGTACTGGAAGCTATTGCAAGGATGGACAAGCAGGAAGGAGGTACCAGATGAACGTGAAGCATTACACTTACCGGGTTCTCTGGTCGGAAGAAGATCAGGAGTATGTCGGCCTGTGCGCCGAGTTCCCCGCCCTCTCCTGGCTCGATGAGGAGCAGGCCGCCGCCCTTGAAGGCATCGTCCGCCTCGTCCGCGACGTGGTGGCCGACATGGAGGCCAGCGGTGAGCCGATCCCGGAACCGCTCAGCCAGAAGAATTTTTCCGGCAAGATTTCATTGCGGACCACGCCCGCCGTTCACCGCGATTTAGCTCTGTCGGCCGCAGAAAACGGCGTGAGCTTGAACAGGCTGATTAATGCGTTGATTACCGGGCGGGGGTGTAACAGGGGCGAGTTGAGTTGTTGAATGGTGTGAGCACAGCGCGACACCAAAATCTCTTGAAGAATAAGGAACAAGCCACGCCTCTTGCTTTTTCTCACACAACCTATCCTTCTTTCTGCGGGGAAGGAGTGGGCCAAACACAGCACGCAGGCCCACAAACCCAAATCAGCGGCCCGCGATTACTCATCGCAAGCCGCTGAATTCATTCTGGTACCAGGGAAGGGACTCGAACCCTTACAGTATCACTACCGGCGGATTTTGAGTCGATTTTCGATGATTCATTGGACATCACACAATGTCATTTTATTCTCAACATAACAGATATTTGCAACGGAAATCACTCACTCGGCGTCACACGGGATCACATCATTTACCACGAAATTTTGTGGTGATTTTGTGGTTTTTTTGTGGTTATTATAGGGCCACATCAGGAGGCCAATGTGATCATGAAATGGACCAAGTCGAAAAGGTTTACCGGGATACGATGGCAACAGCACAAAACGCGCAAATACGGCGTGCGCTTCGACCGTAAATTCGGCTACCGCTTCATGTTCCAGGGCAAACAGTTCGAAGGCTTCTTCGGCTGGGAGACCGAGGGCTGGACTGAAGAAAAAGCATACCTTCAACGTCAGGCATACATCGAAAACGCCAAGAACGGTCACGGCCCCACCAGCCTCAAAGAAGCACAGCAAGAGTCACGTAAGAGCGTCGCGGCCGACCAACGCAAAGACATCTCTTTCGAAGATTACTTCAACACCCGCTATGTCCCGGAAGCCTCCACCAGAAAGAAACCGTCGACGATCAGAAGTGAGAAAGGTCACCTCAAACACTGGATCTCCCCGCAACTCAATGGGAAGCCCATGCGTGCCGTCACCCCGGACGACATTGAAAGGATCAAGCTCTCCATCCTGGACAAGGGACGGACCCTCCGGACAGCTCAGCTCTCACTAGCCGTCTTTCGGCTAGTCTGGAACCACGCACGCAAGAGAGGTATCGTCGAGACCGAATGCCCCACCAGAGCAATCGAAATCGGGAAGATCAATAACGCGAGAACGCGATTCCTCAACCAGGAGGAAGCCGACACTCTTCTACAACACGTCAGGGAGCTGGATGAGAACGGCTACCTTATCACGCTGGCAGCACTGTACACAGGGGCCAGATTAGGAGAACTCACCGACCTGACTTGGGGCTCGGTAGACCTCGAAGACAAGTCGATGATCCTTCTCCATACCAAGACCGGCAAGCCTCGCACTCTCCCCATCGCAACGCCTCTACACGATGAGATCAAATCCCTTAGGAAAGAAGACCCGAGTGCCCTCGTTTTTACCAACTCTAAAGGAGAATTCTGGCGTGAAGCCCCCTGGGCCTTCAGGCAGGCGGTCAGAAACCTCAAATTCAACGAAGGGCGGGATGACAGGCGGGAACACATCTGTTTCCACAGCCTCCGCCATACGGCCGCATCAATGATGATGGCATCAGGAGTCGATGTCCGAACCATTCAGACGCTATTCGGTTGGTCCACTCTGGCTATGTTGGAACGCTACACTCACGCATTGGATGAATCGAAACGGGCTGCCGTTGACTCTCTCGAAAAGGCCCTGGCCCAAAAGAGAGGCAAGGTTATTCCAATGACTAAGAGCTTTCGATGAGAGATGCTTGATATTGGAGAACTCTGCGGTATTATGTGTCATTCGCGCAAAACCCACCTTGTCCCCGGTTCTCCAGGCAGCATTGACTGTCTTCATGAGCGAGAACCCCCATCCCCACACCACATCGGCCCTACCCATCAACCAGTAAGACGAACTTCTCACGTCTGGTGAAATTGAGGTGATCACCCCCCACTCGAACGGTGATGTAGAAGCCTAGAGGGTGCCGCTGCCTCGAGTGAGTTCGGAACACTGGTCCACTTTGTTGGACCACTAAGCGGCGTTATAAATAGGACAGTTTTTGAGACGGCGTGTTGGTTATTCTTCAAAAAAAGAGAGGATGGCTTCCTTGGTCGCGGAGTTGTCCAATGAGTTTAGGCCACCCCGGAAATATCTGTTCCAGTTGGGGCCGCGTTGCTTGAGGTCTTCATACGCTTCAAGCAAGGCGTCGGGATCGTCTCCCATGAGTATTTCGACAAGCTGTTGGGCTTGGAGCAGGTCCTTGCGTCGCTTGGCAGTTTCAATGGAGTCTCGGCGTTGAGAGACGATCAGCTTGTGCAGGGCAAACCGTGCTGGGGATGGCACATGGGTCAAAGCACCACCTCCGACGAGCATGACGGTTTGCACGGGGTTCACCACGAGGTAATCAAGAAAACGTTGCGGGTGGCCGTGCGATTTTAGCTTATCGGAGCGGATCGGCCCCCGGTCAGGGCCGGAAAAGGGCATGAGTACATCAAGGCGAATCTTGTCCTTGTTGATGTATGAAACCGTCGGCGTCCTGGGGTCCATTCCCGGGACCTCGCTGAACGTTTCATCGAGTTGTTTGAGGACATCAAGCAAAGGGATATCAAGCGAGTCTTCAACGGCAAGAGAAATCGCATCGGCTTGCGTCATATCCACATCCATGGTGTGGAATGCGGCTTGGCCGAATTTTGCTCCAAGCATCGCTCCATAGGCTTGGAAGGCGATCGTCCCGACGAGGATGGCCTTTTCAAGCACCCCTGCCTCATTCAGGCCTAAGAGCAGATTTGCAAGTTTGCCCGTCGGGGCAGCAACTCCAGAAGACTTGAGAGTGCTGATAATCTGGCCCCTGCTTGTGTAGCCTGCTTTCGCCGATTCGAAGCTTTCCACTTTACGTGCCAGCGCCGCATCCCCGACAGGGCCGAGGTATTCTCGCTGCTGATACTTCCCAGGTGCCGTTCGTCTGCTTTTCTGGAAATACCAGTGGTCCTGGCCATCAACGTGAACGGTGACGATGCTGCCGCTCAAAGGCCATAGTTCAGGATTACGTGGCTCGGATTTGCATTGATCAACAAGCTCGGCAAACAGGCTGTGGGTTATGAGGGGAAGTCGTTTCATGAAGCGACTATAATTCAATTTGAAAATGAAGTATAGTGCCGTGTGGCTATCTGCTTCTCAATGAAGCATCAAAGAATAGTCACAAGGTTCCGATGGGTGCAAAGAAGCCTCGGGTGGGGGCGAATAGGGTTTGCACTTGAGTCCGAAATTCTAACGGATACAGGAGCAGGCGTTGTGTTTGCTGTCATATTCGCGCTCATATCATTTGGAAGTCACCTGCGTTTTATTGATGGCGATTAGCGTAAAAAGGATTGTTCGGCCTGCTCACGAATTTACAAGACGAATCGTGATCGATTCTTCGTTGATGGACTCAACCAATAAAACCATACCCTCAACCTGGAATCGGCGCCCCTCATAGACCCAAAGGCCAATCCCGTCTTTGTTGTATGCGACAAGGCGGCCACAACTCTCTCCGGGCAGCTTCCCAGCAAACATCAGCCCCGGATAGGTGCGCCCAAAAGGTATTCTCATTTCTTGACCGACCATGAGTGTCAACGATTCGCCCTTTTCAATCTCGGCAACTCGGTTCTTTCCGCCGAAGTTGATGTAGACTGATGCACCAATAATTACGCAGATAATTGCTGCAACGGGCATGAAGAGCTTTATATTCTTCATAGTTCCTTCCTTTTGTTTCTCAGTCTGTTTGAAAGCCATTCCCGCCGCCCTCTGCAGCCTCCCACCCAGGAGACATAATTTTATCACGAATCTGTTTTACGCCAAAACATCTTGGCCTCCCCTCCCCGGCATGAGATAATTATAGAGTGGGAGACTGCATCCTGAATTCAATGTCTCCCGAATCAGTCCAGGGAGGCATATGAAAACCGTTCAAGATACTGAGACAAAATCCAGTGAGCACATTCGCGTCAGGCTGATGCGTCACCTTCTCAAGATCGGTCAGGCCGCAATCGCAGAATCAACGGACATACCCGCCTGCGCCACGCCGAGGATTCAGGCGTACCTGGCCAGGGAGAGGCTCTGGATCATTGACCTGTCGTGCGGCCTGAGCCCGGTGCCGGCTGTATGCAAAAGATTTATTTGCGGCAAAATCGGCTCAACCTGCCTTGCGACCCAGCTCCCGGTCCAGCCGAATCAGCGATTTGAGGGATGCGAGTACGCTATATATCCCGAGCCAAATGTTAATCATCATAATCATAATGCGTCAATTTTGGCGTAAACTTCATCAAGCACTAAAATGCTATAATACCATTAAAATCCAGACTGTTTTAGGCGGCGGCGACGTTAATGAAAACAGTCTGAGTTCTTTTTGGCCATTGCGGCAATTCCTCTCTTGGATACCCTGCCCTCATTCGTTTCATTCATTGAACTTCCTCTGCGGAGGAACACATGCCGAACGGGTGGCACTCAGAGCATGACGCTCGGCATGGATACACACCATTGGTCTGAAAAGGTTGTTCGTCATCCTGAGGTTCGCCTCCAAAACGAACACAAGGGTACTCAACCTTGCCACAAGAGAGATTCTCTAACCTGTTGTCAAAATATGGAGAACGCAATGCGTGGAAGCCTCTACCAACAACTAATGACCTTGTTACGGCTCATTTCAGTCATCGGACAAAGCCGTCACGAAGCAAAACAAACCTATGGAGGTTCAAGCCCATTTATCCATGCTGTAGGAACGCTGGACAAAACATTTCAACGGCTTCGACCGCTAGTAAGATGGCTTCGAGAGCATGGAATCAAAGACCTCGAACAGGTGCGCCCTGATATGGTGCAGTGCTACCTCAAAGACCGTCTAGCGCACCACGTCTTGGCAGGTAACTGCCGCCAAAGCTACCTTGTTGAGCTTTCCGCCCTCGCCGCGCTTGAGCGCGCCTTGACGGATTTCTGCTTCTTTTATCGAAATGGGGCAACAGGCTACGACTTCAAAAGGCAGCGGAAGAGAGCTTCCCGCGAAGCCAAACAATTGCCTCGTCGATCCCCAGGCAGGGGGAGCAGGGCTATCTCCGCCCCCATCAAAGCTATTCACGAGATAGATGACCCCAAACACAAACTCATGGCTCAACTCCAATGGGAGACCGGCTGCAGGGCTGAAGGCGTGGGTGCTCCCAGGAGGGGGAAGAACCCATTTTCTGCCATCAACTTTTCCGATCTGACAACGGGTGAAGACCTGGACCTCATTGCGGACCCTGTCACCAAAAGAGAAGTAGCCCCTCTCTGGACGGTGGAAAAAGGCGGCAAGCTGGCATTCAAGTATTGCACGCCGGAGACCAAAGACAGACTCATGTCATTCTTCACTTCTCAAGGGACGCACCTTGAAGATGACTATTGCAAATACCTTCGTTCGGTGAACACCGCACTCGAGAAAACCAATCAGGCAGGCAAAGGCATAGGCACGCACGGCTTCCGATTCGCGTTTGCACGGCGTCGGTACAATGAATGCCTGCACAACGGATACACCGATGAGCAAGCAAAGAATCTCGTATCGCAGGAAATGAGCCATAACCGGGCGGACATCACGGAGACCTATCTGTGATGAAGGAAACCCTTGCCCACATAACCGGCCTGACCAACGAAGAGCGAAACGACATCGTGATGTGGTTTGGCAGGCAAGCAGAAGAAACCCGGGTGGAGATCATGATGGGCCGATTCCACAGGTTTCACAAACTCAAAAAGAGTTACGCATCCAAGGCACCCGTTCTAGACTATTGTGCCCTGATACTCGCGTGTGAGGCTTACGGGTGGACTGCAGAAAAGAAATACAGGTCCAGTACAACTCTGGCCCCCTCAGATATTGCGATGCTGTCTCAGCGCCGTATCGCACGAGCAAAAGACTACACGAGGAGCACATCTACCCAAGAGCGCCTAGCCGTTCATTGGGGAAAAGTTGTTGAGCTTCGAAACGCTGGGTTAGGCTTCAGAAGAATAGCTCAATTTCTTGGCAAAGAACTTCGCATCAACATCTCGCACACGACGATATGGAAACTATGGGAAAAGTGGGAACACAATGACTGACATCAATTCCATGCGACTATTTAATTTTTATGGAAAAAATGGCTCTATAAAAATTGACATTGATCGACAAATAATATTTCGCAACAACACTGGCAACGGCCTTGGATCATTTAGAGAGTCCATTATTTCAAATCGAGTTCACCTGAGCTATCTCGGAATTGACCTCTACAACTCATTTCCAGCCTTAAGTTCCCTTGAAACACTCACAACAATATATCTCAGAGGACGATTTGGTCAGCACAAGAGCAAAGCTCAAATAACATTCGAGTATGAGGGAAAAATGTTGTCAATGACAGCCGAAAGAATCTCCCAGGGGAAAGGACAAATCCCACTACTGAAATTAGGACTCAACAATTCTGACAGACACATTTTCTTGAATGAGATTTACGCGATTCAAATGAGTTCCGCCATAAAGAAAGCCGAAAACTGGCTCGCACCATCACATGCCACACCATGAACAAACCCTCCCGTGTGCCAAGTTTTTTTAAAAAAAATGTTTCTTTTTTTAAGGGGGGGGCCCAAGCCCGCGAAAGGGAGGAAGACGAAATCATTCTCTCCTCAAAGCCAAAAGGAGATATCTTAAGTGAAGATGTCACAATTGAAGCAATTGAGGCCTCCCAAGCACCCCCTGCACGACCTGTTCATAAAGCAGGGCATCCCAATGTACGCAATCGCCAGTTACATTGGAATCACACCGAATCGGCTATCCCAAATTCTGAATGGCCATACAACGTGCCCATTGTATGTTCAAAAGAAGCTCGACGAGCTTAACCGGATACATCTGTCGCACGGAGGTGAAGATGCAACCTCCTAATAAGAAAAACACTGAGATAATCAAAAAGGAACTTCTTGACGCCTGGAAATCTGGGATAGTTAGCCGATCCGAAATTGGATTATTTTCTGGAGGTGTGCTGCATCCCAGAACTATGGCTAACCGGGACTCGAATGGTACGGGCATCAAACCTTTCTTCAAATGTGGCCGAAAGGTGTTTTATCGGACTGAAGACGCAGCCCAGTATCTACTCAATCAGATCGACGGATAGCATAGTAAAAACAAGCTGCAGCCCCTCAAGAGTCCTTGAGGGGCTTTTTATGGTTCATCCGGCTAGAGCATACTTCGCTTCATGAATGCCCATGATTCTGAGCTTGAAGAACTCCGTATCTCGGTGGCCGTAGGCTTGCCGTTTCAACGTCTTGATCTTGTTGTTTGTCCCTTCGATTGGCCCTGATGAGATGGGGTGAGGCCTTTGTGCATCGCCTCTTTGCGTCCACACCTAGCCCTCCGCACTCGATTTGATGCTGTGATCGCACCTCAGCTTGGGCTCAATCCCGGCTCTTTCGGGCCATTTCTGGCCGAAATGCCGGATATTGGACCAAGAGGTTTTCTATATATGTTGACAAAACGCCTAAAATCAAACGTAACTCCCTGTTCATTTTGGTGAACAGGGGGTTCTTCTTATGGGTAAAATTTTTTCCCAGATTGGGCATTCCCGCGAGAAGTCGGGTGAACAGACTTCTTTCCTACTTGTGAAGTTTAATTGTATCGGCCTTTCATGGTTCCTCCCTAGTTGTTGAATCTGTCGCGTAATTCAAATAGATAGTTGATCCACATTTCGAAATTGGGTTGGGTAGGGGTGTCATACCACTCCTTGCAGACCCAATATTTTCCGAGAAGCAGATCGGCATAATACCGACGATAGCCATTGCCATCGTGTCCATTCCTACTAGCCACAATGATAGCAGGGAATTTTAGATCGAATTTCTCCTTGCAGTAGTCACGATCTTGCAGTCTTTGGACTTCCTCCTCATCGACCACGGCGAGTATCTTCGGCAACTCGTTGAACAGATATCCTTTGGTGTCTTTCCCCTCCCGATACAGGTTGATTTTGTGACCCTGGATTTCCACATGTTGAACGCCTTCATTCATCATCATTTTGTACCTCCAAATCGGGTTTATTTTTGGGCAAAATAGCACGCCTGAAAAACATTTCAAGTAGCTATTATCTTTGATATTATTAATGCATTAGCAATGTAAAACGGGTAGCATTATCAAAGATTAATCTTTGGCAATATCAAACAACAGCTAATAGCAATCGACGTCGGTTTGGCGAAACGATGAATTAAATGAATTCTTTGGAAAAATCAGAGCCCCTAGCGTTAGCTAGGGGCTCTGATTTTCAACATTTATGGAAAACGTCTTGATATTGGACGCACCTCTCCCTTTAGGCTCGCGCCAGTGGAACAGCTTTCTTCAAATTGAACGCCATGGCGAGGATGTGGAACTATCCCTCCACCTTCTCACGACCCACGTATCGGGACCGGAAGAAGGCGTAGCCGCGTTTGAGTGTGCCGAAGGTCCGTTCCACAATTTGTCGAATGCTGCTGATGTCACGGTTGCGGGTCTTTTCAAGGTCTGTCAGCCTGCCGCCGCGAGGCGTCTTGTCCATGGTTCCGTCCTCCAAATCACGATCAAGCAGAATGTCCCGGTTATTCCCGCTGCAATAGCCTTTGTCCGCATAAATCCACGCCCCGGGATTAAGGCCGACGCCATCCACGAGCCACTCGAATTCGCCTGTGTCCGAATGGTTCGCAGGAGTGATGTAGCCACAAAGCAGAAACCCGTCCCGGTTGTCCGTGGCGGCATGGAGCTTGTAGCCGTAGTAGGCCCGGTTTCTATTGCGGGGCCAGCCGCCTCCTCGTCATCCGAATAGCTGCCCCGGCAGCCCGTAGGTGTCCTTCGGCGTCCTCGGACCGGTCTTCAGGCATCACGTCGATGACCTTGCGTGGCCGCCGCTGTGATTCGACCACCGAGGCGTCCACCACGGCTCCCTCACGGACAAGAAGCCCTTGTCCTTCAAGCTGGCGGTTAAGCATGTCGAGCAAGGAGTCCAGCACCTTCAGGCGGATCAAACCATTACGAAAACGGCATATGGTGGTCTCGTCCGGCACGTCGTCCTCAATAGAGAAACCGGTGAATCTGACAAAGGAGAGCCGGTCGAGCAACGCCTGCTCCACGCCCGGATCGCTCAGGTTGTACCAACGCTGCAAAAGCAAAATCTTGAACATCGCCAGAGGCGGATAGGCAGGATTGCCAACAGTGTTGGCTTGCGCCTGATCTTCTTGCACAGAAAGGCGTTGATAAGCTGCCAGTTGATGAGTTCGTTGATCTCATCCAAAAAGGTGGTTTTGGTTCTGCGGTGCCCCAGGAAGTGATCACCCAAGCGAGGTCTTTTCTGTCGAACAGTCATGGATTCCGCCTTTGAATAGAGAGGTAATAGCTTAAGAAATCAGATGGTTAAAGATGGTCTGTGTGGTTATTTGTCGGGCAGAAATCTCTGTCTGCATTCTTGGCAATGGATGGAATTTTAGCTACAAGAAAAATAATATATTAAGAGACAACCTCCCGGCGTCGCGGATTCTGTTTAGGCTTCTGAAATTCCAAATACGGTGTCAAACAAGATGAGCAGCATAGATCAAGTGGTAAAAAAATGGGCGCTGGGCACCATTAAAGTTGACCCATCGGAGCACCGAGAGCTCTTCGAAATGTTGCAGCCGCTTATCCACTCTTCAAAATTTAGCGAAATTCACTCGATTAAAGACATTGAAAGGCTAAAAACAAGCCTCAACGAATTAAACGCATTCACTAACCACTGGCTTAAAAGGCTAGATACAGATTTCGACCTACAGACTATTTTGCACTCTGGTAAAAAGGCCTGGCAACAGGTCTCGTCCGAGGTCGATGAGGACACACTTAACGAACTTTCAAGCATTAGCATGTCATTGGACGAGGTTAAAGACCTAGCCGATCTCATTTCATCAAGACAACTAAATTTTATCCCCCAATGGGTTTGGGTAAACATGGGAGTTTCCGATGTTGAAAATATCGACAGCGGGGATGTTGCACATTGTCTTACAGTAGCAGAAAATCGCGATATAATAAGGAAAGCCCTCGAAATCATACTTCCAGAAATTGATAACTACGACCTGCTACTTGAAGAGATAAGAGGAATTCCTCCGAACAGTGATTTTCGAGAGCTCCCAGCTCTCATTAGCAAAAAAATCGAAGACCTAAAGAATTTCGTAATCAACACACTAAGGTCTTATAATCTAGAAGAATTTAGGGAGCTCCTTGGTCGGCTGGGGACAACCAATGATGAATGCGTCAAATTCTGTAAAATAGTTGAAAACTTTTATGAAGAATTAAATACTGCTGCAAAAACATCAATTCGGCAGGATATTATGAAGTCCAAAACACCCGCCGAACTCATTTCAACTTCCGAGCTCTATAGTTCAAGGATCAACGAACTGAAAGCAACTGTTCCACTTCCGCTGTTGAGTTATGAGATAATCACATACGACTTAGAAAAAACAAGAGTGGGAATTAAGTCAAAAGAAGCAACATCCTACAATCTAGAGATAAAAAATGATGTGTTAGAATCTGGGCGCAAATCAACACTTAGATTCATCGCTCCTGATAACGATGCAATACCATATGGGCATATTTTGTTCCCTGTAAAAATCATCAGTCACGACGGGAAGAAATGCAGCTTTGCAATTGAGTATGGTATCAATTCAGACCTTGCAAACCAGTGGCCTGCCGAATGGGAAAAGCCATCGCCATCAAAGATAGATAAGAATGATACATTCTGGTATAAAGACAGTTCGGATAGGCTGTGTACCACCATTCATATTCGAATCCCATTAAGAGCCCCGTCAAACTCTAAAAAGAAATCATTTGGAGTCAAGATTGACCTACTAGAAAGTGACACCCAAAAAACCGTTGGATCACGAGTATTGGAATGGCTTGAGATCAAAGATGACAACGCCAAATTTGAATTCGATATGGCAAACTGGCGCAACATCGTGCAGACAGAGTGGGTCGATAAACACCCCGTTGGTCCTCAGACCCATGCCAAGGCCATCTTAAACAAGGTAAAACATGGGAACTCATTCGCAGTAATAGCGCCGCGCCGATTCGGGAAAACCACTTTAGCAAGCTACATTGAACAAAAATCGCGAGACTTCAATGTCCTTCCAATAACAATCACCTGCACGAAGTATGTTAACCAGGCCAGTCAAATTGATTACGGTGCAATCTGGCAAGATGTATCGAAGATTGCCGAAAAGGAGCTTGGTGCAACCATCAGTTATGACTCAAAACAAATATTCCCTGACGAGTCAGGCTTCGACTACATACGGACCAAGGCGAAACAAAAAGCGCTTACTAATGTCACTTTAATTTTTGACGAGGCCCAATTGCTGATAGGGAAACCGGCTATTGGCAACCACTTAAAAGACTTACTGGAGTCACACTGGTCACAAGAAGACGAGGAGAAAGCCCCTCTCTGTTTTGGGCTACTAGGTCTTCCTAGTATGTATGACAGAGGGGGCGCTAATCTAATGGGCCTACTAAGCCCCATTGAAAAAATGGAGTTTGATGAAGACAACCTTTCAACGCTTTTAAAGGAGTTAATAGACAACAAACTATGGTCGACTTCCTCTGCTCGGAGCTATTTAGTTAAGCACATTTCTAACTTGTATCTCTTAAAAGAAATTCTTCAAAGGGTTACGCATAAGATTGGCAAAGAGCATAGAAATTGGATCACCATCAATGACGTTCGACTTGCTTTCGAATCGATTATGCATGAATTGGAATCTGGAAATGCAAAAGTAGCAGCACAGTATATCCGCGACATATTCAACACGAACGAAAGTATTAATGCCTGGACCCCAGCTCCATGCTATCCCACTGGCGTTGCTCTCGCCAAAAATAGCAACAGATACGTCAGCATCAGTGAATCAATTGAGAGGGCAAGAAACCAACTAAACATCTGGTGTGAAGAGTGCAGGTCTGAAACGGAATCGACAATCTACACGTATACTGCTGACAAAATTGAAGAGCAGCTAAACGCGCTACAGGACTTAAAAGTTTACGACAAAGAGCAAGGCTTTTTAAACGACCTTTACCTCGCATGGCTCAAAGGTAGATCTGACAGATTCCCTCGCCCTGAGGATAGAGAAGCATTAATTCTAGGGGCTATGCCCTGTGTGGAGCTACCTCAGCAAATGGAGCTGGTTGGAAGAGGGGACCAAGCAAGTGTCTACTGGTTTGAACGAAACAACATCGAATACGGATGCCGAAAAGCACTCCTTACTGACGATGAATATCCACGTTTCGTTGAAAGTATACTGACTTATGAAAAATTGAAACATTTCTTGGATAAACAAAGCGGCAACGAAGCAAAGAGGCACATCTTTGAGTTAACCGACATTGGCATCAACATCGACCATGACAATGGATCGTCACCATATGCTGTGCAAATCTACAAATGGATTGACGGCACACCGCTTGAGAAAAAAGCAGGAAAGATGGGCCCTTATCTTGTTATAGAGATTGCTCTTATGGTTGCCAAAGCTATTAACTTTCTCCACCAAAATGGGATTTACCACAGAGATATTTCGCCATCAAACATCATTTGGGAAGAAACTTATAATCGTCCCGTCTTGATTGATTTCGGTATGGCCCAATTGGCAAACAAAGCGATGGGGACCTTCGCTCAGAGCGGATATGCTGCACCTGAGGTACGTGTCGACAATCCCATATGGACAGCAAAGGCAGATGTATATGCTTTTGGAAAAACCATGAAAGCTTTATTGGACCCGAATCACTCGAATGATGAGCTAACCCACCTGTTTGACAAATGCTTGCTCCAAGATACTTCAGAACGAATTTCTATTAGTGATACAATATTCTTACTTGATGATCTTGCAAGGCGTTTTAGAATTGAACAATCCAACAATTCACTCATACGCGATCTTGTTGGCATAGCAAATGACCACGATGCAGTAAGATGGTTTATCAACATGCTAGAAGACACCAACTCAAACAAATCACTAAAGTACTCTCACATGGGAATATCTCATGATTGTGAGAACCACCTTTCTCACCTTGCTTTTTTTATATCACTAGTTGTTGAGGAGTATGGCAAGGTAAACGGACTTCGTAGCCAAGAAGGCTTCTTTAATATCTGGGATATATTTTTCAATTCGAGATTATTCAATAGAGACAGAGATATTGAATTTGTAGCCCACCTCAGAAATTCCTGGGCTCACTCCAAAAAAGAAAAACTGGAACAGTTTAACAGAAGGAACAATCTATTTAACGACACCGCTAAAGCCAACAAATTTCGCTCAGGAGTTCAAAAAATCGGGAAAGAGATTGAGGTAGACGCACTTTTTCCTGTTGTGAACTACTTGATGCAGTAGTCACCCATTTCTAGTGGATCTGAAAAGTAGAGCCTACGCTGCCTTTCCCAGTCTTGCCCTTGGGGGGTCCCCCCCCCAAGGGCGAAATGCGGTCGTTCGTTGTTGTGGGTCCAAAGCCACTTGGTTGCAAAGTCCTGGACCTCATCTATGGTTTCAAACAGGTACTGACAAAGCCAATTATATCGAACCGTCCCGTTAAAGCGTTCGACATATGCATTTTGCTGTGGCTTGCCAGGTTGAATGTACTCAAGTTGAATGCAATTTCGTTCTGCCCAGGCCTGAAGCCGATGGCTGATATACTCAGGGTGAGGTGATGTAAAGTGAGATCGAACCCCATCATGGTCCAACCCACTGCTTTCGAATCTATTAAGATTTCATACAAAACTTCAAAAATCGATTGGTGGGCTGAGGAACTGACTTCTGGAAGAGGACTTGTCCTCTCTCGGTATTCCGCCGCTACTTGCGTCATCATGAAAAGATCATGCAGCCGTCCTTCGATAGATTGTCCTTCCTCTTCGAGTTCCTTCGAAGGCACTACGTACCCATGGTAGAGGTGATCGGTGACTGCCACCGGGATTCTAAACCTGTTTCCCAGGCTTGGTCCGTTACGTCGAGCAAAACCCCGTCTTCAATTGCTTGTTTGCGCGAATATGAGTAAATCATTTCGAAGTCTTCAAAGCTCATTGGAATCTCCTTCAAATTTGAATTGTTGTGAAAATTGAAGGGTCTCCTCGGACTAAGATTTTGGTCACGGAAGATTATGGAGCGCGAAGGAAACTGAAACTGGATGTCCAGGGTGTTTTGGGCAAACTTTTTGAATCGGCTTGCTTTGGTTTGATTGACCGAAATTATCGCGTAGCCTATTACTGAATTGTTTTAATTCGTTAGCTGTGAGAATTGTTGTGAAATATTGAGAAGACAGTGGGACAGTACAAAGTGGACAAAAACAAATTATCAGAACGCGACATCTGCACGAAGTTCATCACTCCTGCACTAGAAAGATCTGGGTGGGATATCGCAACTCAGATTCGTGAGGAGTATCCCCTCACAAATGGAAGGATTATTGTTCGAGGAAAACTCCACACACGTGCCAAGAACAAACGTGCTGACTACGTCCTTTTTTATAAGCCCAATATCCCTATCGCAGTCATTGAAGCTAAGGACAACAAGCATTCCGTTGGAGACGGGATGCAACAAGGGCTGGGATATGCTGAGATGCTTCAAGTCCCTTTTGTCTTCAGCTCAAACGGTGATGGTTTTCTATTCCATAATAAGATCGCCACTGATGGTATTATCGAACGAGAACTTTCACTAGATGAATTCCCAACGTCTGAAGCCCTTTGGCAATCCTGGGCTGTTCATCAGGGATTGGACGAAAACCAAAATTATCTCGTAACTCAAGACTATTACAGCGATGGCAGTGGCAAGACACCAAGATATTACCAACTCCTTGCAGTCAATAAGACCATCGAGGCGATTGCCCGAGGGCAGAACCGCATCTTGCTGGTTATGGCAACTGGCACAGGAAAGACCTTCACCGCTTTTCAAATCATTTGGAGATTATGGAAGTCCAAGACGAAGAAACGCATTCTGTTCCTGGCAGACCGGAATATCTTGATCGATCAGACCATGACGAACGACTTCAAGCCGTTCGGTTCCGCCATGACCAAGATTCAAAAACGGCAGGCGAACAAGTCCTATGAAGTGTATTTGTCGCTTTATCAGGCGGTGACAGGAACTGAAGAAGAAAAGAATATTTACAAGCAATTCAGCCCAGAGTTCTTTGATCTGATTGTCATCGATGAGTGCCACCGGGGAAGCGCTGCTGCGGATTCAGCATGGAGAGAAATCCTTGAGTACTTCTCCGCAGCCACCCAAATTGGACTTACTGCGACTCCCAAGGAAACCAGAGACGTTTCCAATATCGATTACTTCGGCGACCCCATCTACACATACTCTCTTAGGCAGGGAATCAATGATGGCTTCCTAGCACCATACAAAGTTGTACGCATAGACTTGGACAAGGACTTGACTGGCTGGCGTCCCGACAAAGGGATGCTGGATAAAAACGGCAACGAGATCGAAGATCGTATTTATAACCAAAGAGATTTTGATAAGACCCTGGTCCTGCCGACTCGCACTGAGCTGGTTGCTCGAAAAATAAGTGAGTTTCTCCGTCAGACCAACCGTTTCGACAAGACGATTGTGTTCTGCGAAAACATCGACCATGCAGAGCGCATGCGCCAAGCCCTGGTGAACGAGAATGGGGACCTTGCTTCGCAAAGCTCCAAGTACGTCATGCGAATCACCGGCGACAACGAAGAAGGCAAAGCCGAGCTCGACAACTTCATATTCCCCGAGAGCAAGTATCCTGTAATAGCAACCACTTCCAAGCTGATGACAACTGGGGTGGATGCCCAGACCTGCAAGCTCATCGTTTTGGACCAGCGCATTCAGTCCATGACCGAGTTCAAGCAGATCATTGGACGCGGCACTCGCATCAATGAGGATTACGGGAAGTACTATTTCACCATCATGGATTTCAAAAGAGCTACGGAGCTCTTTGCCGACCCTGACTTCGACGGTGACCCGGTCCAGATATACGAGCCAGGACCAGATGACACTCCTGTTCCTCCAGAAGACACGGAAGACGGTTCTCCAGATGATGGTGATACCGTTTCTGCAGGAGGTGACGAAGGCGGTGGTACGATCATCATCGATCCGGAACCAGGTGGTGAAGGCGGAAGCGTCCGTCGGTATGTGGTGGAAGGGGTTGAAGTCAAAGTGGCTGCTGAGCGAGTCCAGTATTTTGATGCAGAAGGAAAACTCATCACTGAATCCCTCAAAGACTACACTCGCAAGGCGCTGACCAAAAACTTCTCTTCCCTTGATGACTTCCTCAGGCATTGGAGCGAAGCGGACAAGAAGCAAGCCATCATTGATGAGCTAGCTGAAGAAGGCATTTTCTTTGAAGCCCTTGCAGATGAGATCGGACGAGATTATGGCCCGTTTGATTTACTCTGTCATGTTGCTTGGGGCATGCCTCCACTGACACGCAGAGAAAGGGCTGAGCAGGTTAAGAAGCGGGACTACTTCACTAAGTATGGCGATCAAGCTCGCCGCGTATTGGAAGCTCTGCTAGACAAATACGCCGATACTGGCGTGGCGCAGATTGAAGAGACACAGATTCTTACCATCTCACCCTTTACGGAGTTCGGCACCCCCATGGAAATTATTCGTGAATTCGGTGGACTCGACCACTATCAGCAAGCGGTCCACGAACTCGAACAAGCGCTTTACAGCGCATAAATTGAAGCTGGAGATAACTATCCCATGTCCATAACGACTTTGATCAAGACCATACAAGATATCATGCGCAAGGATGTTGGCGTTGACGGTGACGCACAACGCATTAGCCAGATCGTTTGGCTCTTATTCTTGAAGATTTTCGATGACAAAGAGCAGGAATGGGAGCTGACGAACCCTGGGTACAAATCTCCACTGCCTTCCCGTTTTCGCTGGGCTAACTGGGCCAAGGATGACGAAGGACTTACGGGTGAAGAGTTGATCGACTTCGTCAACAACGATCTTTTCCCCGCGTTGAAAAAGCTGGCGACCACTGCAGGTGTCTCTGATCATGGCAAAGTGGTCGGTTCGGTGTTCGAGGATGCGTACAACTATATGAAGTCTGGCACACTTCTTAGGCAGGTTATCAATACCATAGAGGCGGACGTCGATTTCAACTCTTCAAAAGACCGCCACTTGTTCAATGACATCTATGAAAAGATTCTCGCCGACCTTCAATCTGCTGGAAATGCTGGGGAATACTACACTCCTCGCGCAGTAACCCAGTTCATGGTGGATATGATCGACCCCCAACTGGGCCAAACCATTTTTGACCCAGCCTGTGGTACGGGGGGATTTCTCACCTGTACAATCGAGCATTTGAAGAAGCAGGTAAAAACGGCAGAAGACAGTAAAACTTTGCAGGATTGTATACACGGTGTGGAGAAGAAGCCCCTTCCGCACATGCTCGCCATGACCAACATGATGCTGCACGGCATAGACGTTCCCTCAAACATCCGTCACGACAATACTCTTAGCCGTCCGCTCAAGGATTATGGACCAAGGGATCGGGTTGACGCGGTGATTACCAACCCGCCTTTTGGTGGAATGGAAGAGGACGGTATTGAGAAAAACTTCCCCAAGAAGTACCAGACCCGCGAAACCGCTGACCTTTTCCTAGCGTTGATCATGCACATCCTCAAGCATGATACGGGCAAGGCGGCGGTGGTTCTGCCTGATGGCTTCCTGTTTGGCGAGGGGGTGAAAACCACGATCAAACGGGAGCTGCTGGAAGAATTCAACCTGCATACCATTGTCAGACTGCCCAAAGGCGTATTCAGCCCATACACCAGCATCGCCACCAATATATTATTCTTTGAAAAAGGCGATCCCACCAAGGATATCTGGTTCTTCGAGCACCCCTACCCAGAAGGCTACAAGTCCTATTCCCGAACCAATCCCTTGACCATCCAGGAATTCGACCTGGAGAAAAGCTGGTGGGGTGGAGCCGGACGAAAAGGACGCCAGGCCACTGAGCATGCCTGGAAAGTCACTGCCAAGGAAATCGAAGATCGAAATTTCAACCTAGATTGTAAGAACCCATACGAAGTTGAAGTCAACCACCGCGACCCTGAAGAGTTGATGCTGGAGTACCAAGACATCGTCCAAAAGCTCGAATCAGCACAAAGCGCTCTAAAAGCAGAACTGATGCAAGCGCTTGGGGGCAAGTAATGGAGCTCCTGGAAAAGCACTTTGATACAGCCTTTGCCGCACCTGATGGCGTCAAGAAGCTGCGTGAATTGATACTTACACTGGCCATGCAGGGTAAGCTTGTGGAGCAGGACCCAAACGATCAGCCTGCTAGTGAATTGTTAAAGAAAATTGAAGCAGAGAAGACGAGGTTGGTAAAAGAAGGGAAGATTAAGAAACCGAAGCCGCTGCCTGAAATCAAGGCTAATGAGCTTCCGTATTCTTTGCCTGATGGATGGAAATGGGTACGCCTGGGTGAAATTGGACTCATCAACCCTCGCAACGATGCAGGGGATTCAGAACTCGCTGGCTTTGTACCTATGCCACTTATCCCTGAGGGCTATTCAGAGCATCACAAGTTCGAAGAACGCGAATGGGGAGAGATCAAAAAAGGCTACACTCACTTCGCTGAAGGCGATGTTGGTATGGCCAAGATCACACCATGCTTTGAGAACGCAAAATCTTGTGTTTTTTCAGGCTTACCCAATGGCATTGGTGCAGGGACGACGGAACTACATATATTCAGAAATTCGTTCAACTCGGTCATTCCCCGATTCCTTCTGTGTTATCTCAAGAACCCAAATTATATCGCCAAAGCCGTTCCCAACATGACCGGTTCTGCTGGTCAAAAAAGAGTACCGACACCATATTTTAAGGAACAACTATTCCCCCTCCCTCCCCTCAAAGAGCAAGACCGCATTGTTGCCAAAATCGACCAGCTCATGGCCCGCTGCGATGAGCTGGAAAAGCTCCGCATGGATAAAGAGCAGATGCGGCTGGATGTCCATACCGCAGCGCTTCGAAAATTACTTGATTCCCAGGAGCAGAACAGTTTTGCCGATGCCTGGGGATTTCTGACCAAGCACTTCGGCGACCTCTACTCGGTGAAAGAGAACGTTGCCGAGCTGCGCAAAGCCATCTTGCAGCTCGCTGTAATGGGCAAGCTAGTCGAGCAAGACCCGAATGACCAGCCTGCCAGTGAATTGCTGAAGGAGATTGAGGCGGAGAAAGCGCGGTTGGTGAAAGAGAAGAAGATTAAGAAGCCGAAGGCGTTGCCGAAGATTAAAGATGATGAAATTCCGTACGATCTGCCCAATGGATGGGAGTGGGTTAGATTCTTCACGCTTGGCACTGTAAAATCCGAATTGGTATCAGCACTTGATCATCCCACCGAACAACAAATCGCGCCAGATATTATTGAAAAAGGAACTGGCAGACTGGTTGGAAAGAGGACGGTCGAAGAAGCAGGAACTAAAGGTCCAAATAACAAATTTTATGCAGGTCAATTACTATATTCAAAGATCCGTCCTTCGTTAAATAAAGCAGTCATAGCCCCTTATGATGGGCTATGTAGCGCCGATATGTATCCAATAATTCCACATGTTGACCCTGAGTACACGATCAAAGCGATTTTGTCTGAGCCATTTCTTGTCCAGGTTAGAAAAGAAGAAAATAGAGTGAAGATGCCTAAGTTAAACTTACAAAGCCTGGGCAATATAATCGTTCCTCTTCCTCCACTTTCAGAGCAGCATCGCATTGTAATCAAAGTTGACCAACTTATGACTCTTTGTGATGACCTCGAACAAAAGATCGACGCGAAGACCAGCACGCAGACTAAACTCCTCAACGCTGTAATGGCGCAGGTGTAGAGAAATGCCATGCGCCTAAAATCAGTCCACATAGAAAAATACAAGAACCTTAACGATTTCACCTTGAGCTTTGATGGAGACAGCTTCATCGATGTCTTTGTGGGCAAAAACGGCACTGGCAAGTCGAATCTGTTTGAAGCGTTGATCGAGATTTTTCGTCACATCGTTGAGTCTCGCAGCCAAATCGCCGAAACCGACCTCAGCTACCGGATACAATACGAGATTGATGGCGAACTCACTGAGATTGCATGGAACGGGAGCACCCTGTCTATCAATGGAGCGGAGCGAAAAACAACTCGATCAGCCACTCTGCCCGACAATGTACTCATATACTATTCGGGGCATAACGATACCGTTGGCGAGCTGGTTGGAAAATACGAGGAGAAGTTCCGCGATAAAATCAAAGACGCTGACTTTGACGAAAGTCGTTTCTTCGTAGGCATTGGCGCAGAGTACAAGGAACTCCTCATAGCCATGCTTCTTTTACAGCCGGAAGCTAATACCGCTCGTCAATACATCTGCCAGAAGCTTGGGGTTCAGGCGGTGGCGCAAGAAATGCGTCTGGTGCTGGAACGCCCCACCTATGCCAGAGGCAAAACCCAGTTTGATATCGAGGACAGGGATAACGACCGCTATTGGAAACCGAAAGGCATTGCCAAGGATTTTTTGGAACGATTGTCCAAGTGCATCAGCTTAGGCTCTGGAAGCCCTATCCGTTCTGAAGGGTACTTTCCAACAGAGGATCGGTACATTCATTATTTCGATATCTCTAAGATTCAACAGGAATTTTCCGACATCAGTGCTCAGGACTTGTTTCGTCAGTTTGACAATCTGAAGACCCTTGGATTCTTGGCAGAAATATCAATCCCACTGACACTGGCAGGGGGTGTAAACGCCAACATATCTCATTTCAGTGATGGTCAATTCCAGTCAATCTACATCTACTCCATAGTAGAGATGTATAAAGATCGTAACTGTATCACCCTTCTCGACGAGCCTGATTCATTCCTTCATCCAGAATGGCAGTTCGACTTCTTGAAACAGGTGTTCGAAATCACGGACACGGCAGCCAAAAACAACCATGTGTTGATGAGCAGCCACAGTGCCGTTACTTTGATTCCTCACGACTACAAAAAGATCAAATTTTTCGACATTAAAGCAGTGTTGTCCGGTTAAGCGACATAGCTCAGTAGCCTGTAATCGTTGTTGATGTTGTCATGGAAGGCGTCGGGTGGTTTGAAGATGTCCTCCATTTCTCGCCGATCGAAGAGGTTGACCTGGAGCAACTGGAACATCTCCT
>JBDRSO010000055.1:0-7972 GCA_043824835.1 Pseudomonadota bacterium
TTTAGCAAGCTCAAAGGGGAATGGGTACACGGAAAACGGTATCGGACGCGCCAAGAGGCCCGGCAGGATGTCTTCCTCTATCTGGAAGTATTCTATAACCGAAAAAGGCGACATGCCTTTCTCGGCTACCAAAGCCCGGAAGCATTCGAGCGCCAGTTTCACCAGACAAACCAAAAACTGGCGGCATGACCTCCCGAAGAGTGTCCGTTTTTACTATGGCACTTCACGGCCAGTTCTTCCACTGGTCCTTTCCCGTCTCTCCGGCCCCTCGGGGCCATCGCCCTCTCTCGACCTCTCCACCTCTCGACCTCCCTCTCCCCCGCCGGTAGACCGCCATGATCGGGCCGCATACCCTGTCAACAGGGAATGTCTGCCCCCTCGCGCCCCATGACGTCCTTTTTTCGCCCGTTCTCCATCCCGGCCAAAAACCCGGGCTAGCCTGTGCCGCATATCCCGACACGCCCGCCCGGGCTGTCGAAACAGCAAGGAGACGCGGACATGAGCATAGCCACCCCGGCACTGACCAACTTCACTGCGGGCGAGATCAGCCCCCGCCTGGCGGGCAGGGTTGACCTGTCGCGCTACTTCAACGGCTGCCGAACCCTGGAAAACTTCCACGTTCACCCACACGGCGGGGCCACGCGCCGCAGCGGCCTGCGCTTCGTCACCGCGGCGCTGGGTCGTGACCGGCCCGGGCTGCTGGTGCCCTTCGAGAGCAACGCGGACGAGGCGTACGTCCTCGAATTCGGCGAGGACGACACGGGCCAGGGGCGCATGCGCGTCTTTTGCGGCAACGGCCCGGTCCTGACCGATGAATCCCCCCTGATCCTGGACATGCCCTACCGGGCCGACCAGCTCGAACGGCTTCGCTATGCCCAGTCGGGCGAGGTGCTGGTGCTGGCCCACCCGGATCACCCCGTGCGCACCCTCACCCGCAAGGCCCACGACCAGTGGGAGCTTGAGGAGATGACCTTCACCGGCCGCCCGACCGCCTGGACCGAGGGCAATCACCCGTCGGTTGTCGCCTTCTTCGAGCAGCGGCTGGTGCTGGCCGCCACCCCGGCCCAGCCCGGCACCCTGTGGTTCTCGCGCACCGGCGACATGACCGACTTTCGCCTGCGCACCCGCGAGGCCCCCCTTGACGGCTGGCGCGACCGCGAGATCGTGGACGCAAGCGGCGACGGCCTGCGCGACGGCCGCCCGGGCGACACCTTTGCCCTGCTCGACGGCGACGGGTTCGAGAAGCTCGACGGCCTCAAGGGCCAGCACCCGGACGGCACCACCCGCTACTATCGCTACAAGGGCGCGGCCAACCTCACGGCCTCGGGCGCGGACCGGACCGTGACCTTCAAGGCCAACCCCTCGGGCTTCCAGATCGAGCCCGTCCGCGACGCCGAGGGAGAGCTGAACGCCGCTTTCTGGGACTGCTTCGAGCCGGGAGACCGGACCGAGGCCCCGGCCGGTGAAGCGCCCCTTGACGACGACGCCATCGAGGTCACCCTGTCGGGCAGGCAGGCCAACGCCATCGAGTTCCTGGTGGCGCGCGGCAAGCTCTGGGTGGGCACGGCAGGCGGCGAATGGACCCTGGGCGGTTCCCTTGGCGACGCGGTCACTCCGGCGTCCATCAAAGCGAGCCAGGAGGGCACCTGCGGCGCGTCCACCACCCGGCCCGAGGCCGTGGGCTTCGCCACCCTCTACATCCAGCGCGCCCGCCGCAAAATCCGCGAGATGGCCTACCGCTACGAGTCCGACGCCTACGTCTCGCGCGACCTGACCATCCTCTCGGAGCACATCACCCGGCCGGGCCTGACCCAGATGGCCTTTGTCCAGGAGCCGGACTCCATCCTCTACTGCGTCCGCGCCGACGGCGTGCTCCTGGCCCTGACCTACGAGCCGGATCAGGAAGTGGCCGCATGGTCGCGGCTGCCCACGGACGGGGCCGTGGAGTGCATCGCCGCCGTGCACTACCCGGCCGAGGGGCGCGACCAGCTCTGGGCCGTGGTCCGGCGCACCGTGGGCGGCCAGGCGCGCCGCCATGTGGAATACCTCGAAGCCGAGTTCAACGGGGTCATGGAGGACGCCTTTTTCGTGGACAGCGGCGTGACCTATGCCGGCGTGCCGACCCAGACACTGACCGGCCTCGGCCACCTGGCCGGACGCACCGTGGACGTCCTGGCTGACGGCGCGGTGCAGACCGCGCGGACCGTAGACCCGGACGGTTCGGTCCATCTCGACCGGCCCGCGTCCAAGGCCCATGTCGGCCTGCCCTATGTCTCGCGCCTGCAGCCCATGCGCCTTGAGGCGGGAAGCGCCCGGGGCACGGCCCAGACCAAGAAGAAACGCATCACCAAGGTGGCCGTGCGCTTTCACGACACCCTGGGCGGCCGGGTCGGCCCCTCGCCAGACCGGATGGAGCCGGTCTACTTCCGCTCGCCCGCAGTGCCCATGGGCCAGGCCAGCGCATCCTTCAGCGGCGACAAAACCGTCAATTTCCCCGGCGGCTGGACGCCCGATGGCCTGCTGACAGTGATCCAGGACCAGCCCCTGCCCATGACCGTGCTGCTGGTGGTGCCCACCGCCATTGTCAATGAATGACCCGGGCCGCGCCCGGATAACCGCAACCGCAATAGAGGAGAACAGACCATGGGAATGGACCAGCACGCTGGTGGAATCTTCCAGCAGGAAGTGAACCGGCAAACCCTCGGACTCTTCCGACAGGGATCAGAGCTGGCGGGCAACATGTACCAGCTGCTCACCGGGACCGGCGCGACCACCGGCCGCGCCGCCGAAGCCGAGGAGACCGCGCGTCTTCAGGAACAGCAGGCGTCCACCAGGGCGCACGACATCTTCATGCGCGCCGATTCGGACGCCGACTCCCTGCGCGCCGGGCGCGAGGCGGATCGCGCCTCAACCAACGCTGCCTGGGGCGCGTCGGGCCTGGCCATGAGCGGCTCCAAGGAACTGCTGCGCCAAGCCGCCAGGATCAGGGACGGCCAGGACGAGGAAGACATCCGGGCCGAAGGCACCGAGGCGGTCAGAGACGCCCTGAACCAGGGCCGCGCCGCGGGCAACATGACCCGTATCAACGGCTCGGCCGCGATCTCCGGGTCTGCCAAACCCCTGGGTTCGATCCTGTCCCAGGGCTCCACAATCTACAAATACGGGAGGTGACCATGACCGTTTCATCCATTGAATCCAAGACCCTGTACGCGGGCAACGGCTCCACGGCCAGCTTCGCCATCCCCTTCATGTTCCTGCGCGACGACGACATCGAGCTGGTGCTCTCCACCGCCCGGGGCGATAACGCCCTGGTCATCAGCACCGACTACACCGTCAGCGGCGCGGGCGACCACACCGGAGGTCAGTGCTTCCTGACCGTACCGCCCGGCCAGGGCGAGGTGCTGGTCATCCGGCGCAACCCGACCATGGTCCAGGAGGTGGACTACGTGGAGAACGACGCCTTCCCGGCCGCCACCCACGAGGCCGCCCTGGACAAGCTGACCATGATTTGCCAGGCCCTGGCCGAGCGGCTTGACCGGACCATCACCTTCCGCGTGTCCTCGTCCGTCACCGGCGTGAGCCTGCCCGAGCCCGAGCCGGGCCGAGCCCTGGCCTGGAACGACGCCGGAACCAACCTCGCCAACAAGGATGTCACCGGCCAGGGCGCTGTGCTCCTGCCTTTGTCCGTGGACCAAGGCGGCACGGGCGCAGCCACGGCGGCCGAGGCCCTGGCCAATCTCGGCTTCACCGCCCTTGGCGCAGCCCTGGCCGCCGCAGATGACGCGGTTCAGGCCCGTCAGGCCCTCGGCGCCCAGCCTGCTGACCCGACCATCCTCACCGCCAACACCGCCGCCACCCTGGCCGCGGGCTACGCCGAAACCCCCGTGCCCTATGCGGGCGGCGACATCGTCGTCGCTGCCGGGAGCCTGCGCACCGTGGACACCACGGGCGGCGTGACACTCGGGCCCATCACCGCCCCCGAAGGCGCGGGAGGCCGGGTGACGCTCCTGCTCACAGGCGGTGGGGCCGTGGCCCATGACGCCGGGTACACCCACGTTGTCGGCGAGTACGACTCCACCCGGGCGGGCTGCATCGCCCAGGCTGTCAGCGACGGGGCCAGCAAATGGCTCATCTTCGTCAATACGGAGGGCTAGGCCATGGCACTGATCAGTGACATTCTCCTGCCCCCGGGCTGGCGCATCAAACACGCCGCCCACCTGACAGCCCTGGCCTCGCCGGGCACGCTGCCGAGCCAATGCACCCTCTCGGTGTGGTTCGACGACGGCGCGGGCTACGAACACGTCCATATCCAGCGCGATGGCAGCGCCGTGAACGTCCGCATCAATGGGGCCGCGGCAGCCAGCTACGGCGGAACCATCGGCACGTCGTATGCCGCCTTCCTCAAGAACGTCCTGACCAGTCTCTACGGAGGCTTCGCCGGGACATACGCGGAGCTTCACTGCGCAGACCAGTTGGTCGATGTTGAGGTGTTCGGGAAACTCGTTGGTGTGTCGTGGAGGCCCATCAAGGTCGTGATGCCTGAATACGAAACTCTCGTGTGGAACAGGGCAGGGGCAGCTACCGCCTCCCACCCGGACGCAACCTACCCCCCTGCAAAAGCCTTTGATGGAATTTACGATGTTAATGGAAATGGTTGTGTTGTCTTTGTTGTTCCCACAAGCTCCCCATGGTTGCAATTGGACTACGGCAGCGGCAACGAGAAGGTTTTGAAGCGGTACACGTTGTGGGGGTGGGGTAATAATGCCGCCAGAAGTCCTCGCGCTTGGACACTGAATGGGTCTCACAACGGGACAGCCTGGACGCAGCTTGATAGCGTTTCAGGTACGACCTCGACCAACGGCATAACGCGGACGGTGTCGAATACTACCGCGTATAGGTACTATCGTCTTGTCGTGACAGCGACTGTAGACGGGTCTGGTCCAGGCATAGAGGAGTTGATGCTCTCAGTCGCAGACGGGACAGACACCTACGGGCCGCAGGGGGCGTATCTCGACTTTGCGGCGGCATCTACGCTTGGCGAGGATGTAAGCGGCAACACCAACGACTGGACTGTGACCGGCACACAGTCCGCAAACAGACCATAAGGAGAACACCATGTGGAGATACCCAGACGAAACAATCAAGCGGCGGCTGCCTGACACGGTGGTCGATGGCACCGTTGTCCGCATGACCCGCGACCTGACAACGGATCAACTGGACGCCCTGGATTACAACGAGGCCATGCCCGTGTTCCGGGAGCCATTCACCACTTATGAAACGCAGTGGATCAGGGATGGACTGGTCTACAGGGAGCAGGTCGTCACCGCCGTGGTGGACGAAGTGGCGCGGGATGCGGCCATGGCAGCCGACATTCGCGCCCAGCGCGACCGGCTGCTGGCCGAGTGCGATTGGACCCAGCTGGCGGACGCCCCCCTGAGCGAGGACGAGCGGGACGCCTGGACCGCCTACCGCCAGGAACTGCGCGACGTGCCACAGCAGGCAGGGTTTCCGGACGCGGTGGGGTGGCCGGTCGAGCCGGAAGCAGCCGCCTGACCGGATTGGCCCGAGCCAGCAAAACGGCCCGCTCCCGTCTCAGGGAGTGGGCCGCGACTGTGTGCGACACCACCAGCCGGGCTATCCGGCCGTGACGGGAACTATCCTGTCCGCATAATCCGGGTACTCGGCCAACAGATCGGCGCGCACCCCATGGGCATAGTCCGCGAACTCGAAGCCCGGGGCCACGGTGCAGCCCATGAGGCCGAAGCCGCCGCCGGGCAGGAGGCGCATCCCCTGCCAGCTGCCACGGGGCACCACCACCTGGGGGCGCTGCCCGGCCAGCAGGTCGTGCCCGAGCACCACCACCTCGCCGCTGCCGTCCGGATGGAGCAGAAGCATCTCGCACGGGTCGCCCATGTAGAAGTGAAAGACCTCGTCGCTGACCAGCCGGTGCATGTGCGAATAGGTCTGCGGGGTGAGCAGGTAATAGATGGCCGTGGAGTGGCAGCGCTCGCCAGCATAGCGCCCGGGCAGGGAGTGGGCGGCGTACGACTCGGGTGAGCGATGGGTCTCGCGATAGTAGCCGCCCTCTTCCGGGTGGGGCTCCAGACCAAGACTGTCGATAATTTCTCGTGCAGTTATTTTTTCTTTCATTTCAAACCATTCATGCTTATCGTAAACTTATCCATTATAGTGCGGCGGCGGCGCGTCCGCCCCCCCGGCCTGGCCCAGCACATCATCCATTTCGCGCAGCTTTCCGGCCAGCCGTTCCACCTGCCGGGCCAGGTCGGCCAGCTGCCGCTGCTGCTCGTACATCTCGTCGCTCAACTTCTCGATGGTCTGGTCCTGCAGGGCCACGAGGCTCTCCAGCCGTTCGATGCGCGTCTCCATGATTTCCTCCTCGGGGTTTCGGGAGGATTGCGAAACTCCCGCTCCATACTGCGCCAGCGTCAGGACAGGGTCAAGGCGCATCGCCCGGATCAAATCGGGCAAAAGCTGAACCTCTGCTTGAAGTTTTGGCAGGGGAGTGCGTTTTCGCGTGGGGAGCCGTATCGGGAAGACCTGTCAGAGCCAGAGGGTCGGGCCGTGTGATCAGTGTCGATTGGTCAGGTACACGCCGGAAACGACCATGGCCCCGCCCACCAGCAGGGAGAGGTGGATGGGCTCGCCCAGGATGAGGGCGCCCATGATCACGGCGAACACGGGCACGGTGTTGATGAAGATGCCCGCCCGCGACGCGCCGATGACCGAGATGGCCTGATAGTACCAGAAATAGGCCAGCCCGGTGGCCAGCACGCCGAGGAAGACGAGGCAGGCCCAGTCGATGGGGCGCGCCCGGAGCACGTCCTCGGCCAGCCCGCCTGCCACGGCCGGGCCGAGGAGCATCAGGGTGCCGAAGAAGCAGGACCAGGTCACGGCCGTGAGTGGCGAGAGGCGCTTCATGGCCGAGCGCCCGCCAAGGGAGTATGCGGTCCAGCTGGCCACGCAGCCAAGGATCATGAAATCGCCCCGGCTGACTCCGCCCGAGAGCAGGCCCAGGGGGTTGCCGTCCGCGATGACCACGGACACGCCCACCAGCGAGAGCAGCGCCCCGGCCACGCGCACCGGGCCGAACCGCTCCTTGTAGAACAGGGCCGAGAGCATGGAGATGCAGACCGGGATGCAGGCCACGATGAGGGCGGCGCGCCCGGCAGGGATGGTCTGCAGGCCGGTGAAGAAGAAATAGCTGTAGACGAACACCCCGGTGGCCCCGAGAAAGAGCACGGGCAGGATCTGGCCGCGCTCAAGGCGCGGCATGCGCCCCTCGGCCCGGCGGCACATGACCGCGAGCATGGCCGAGGCCAGAACAAAGCGCAGGAAGGCGGCAGACATGGGATGGATGGACTGGGCCAGGACGCGCCCGGCCACCCAGGTGCCGCCCCACAGGGCCATGCTGAGGATGAGCAGGGCGTAGACAGAGGTGAGTGATTGTTGTTTCATGGTGGCGCTCCGGGAGTTGGTATATGCCTGCCGGGCCGATTAATCCAGTGCCACGCCATGGGTTTTGCCGAAGGCAGGGTTCTGCCCGCGAGAACGAAGGCAGCGGTCGTCCAAGGGAAGGAACGCTGCCGCAGGCTCTACTCAATGTGCTCAGTGGAAATTCGATGCGTTTACCCTGCTTTTTCTCTGACGCTATCCCTCGGCCGCCGAAGGCGTTGTTGGAAGGATTTCGTCCCTTCGGGCCGACTTACTTTTGGACCGGAGCGCCCAAAAGTAAGCAAAAGTCGCTCTTTGAAGACCTGTGATCGGGTCTCCCGCGCTGCGACGCTCCCGCCCATTGCGGGTCTGCCGGAAGTTAAGAATTTATCCGTAAATAATCCCTATTTTTCTCAAGGCGATGATCGCAGCAGCCAAGTGAGTTAGAGCCATGTGTGATGAAAGAAGCTTTTCAAATCGTACCAAGAGCTTCCTGAAGCGGTTGAACCACGACAAGCTC